>NZ_JBVIYK010000021.1:0-18413 GCF_055592645.1 Streptomyces sp. NPDC041108
GCGCCCGGCGTGTGGAGGTGGACTATGCCTCGCATTCGGTTCATGTGGAGGAGGTCCGGGAGGAGTTGGCCGGGCTGTTGGCTCCTGTGGTCCCGGTTGCCTCGCGGGTGGCGTTCTATTCGTGTGTGAGTGGTGGGCGTGTGGACGGGGCGGGGCTGGACGGGGGGTACTGGTTCCGGAATCTGCGGCAGTCGGTGCGGTTCGAGGAGACCACGCGGGTGTTGCTGGAGCAGGGGCACACGTTGTTCGTGGAGGTGAGTCCGCATGCGGTGCTGACGGGTGCGGTGCAGGACACTGCTGAGGCGGCCGGGCGTGAGGTGGCCGTCACGGGCACGCTCAGGCGTGGTGAGGGCGGTCCGCGCCGCATGCTGTTGTCGCTGGGTGAGGCGTATGTGCGTGGTGCCTCGGTGGACTGGCGGGCGTGTTTCGAGGGTACGGGTGCCCGGGCCGTGGACCTGCCCACGTACGCCTTCCAGCACCAGCGCTACTGGACCGAGATGCCGGCCCCCACCGGGACCACCGGCGGCCGCCCCGTCGACGCCTGGCGCTACCGGGTGGCTTGGCGGCGGATCACCCCGGCCGCTGTCACCCCGGCCGCTGTCACCCCGCCGTCGGGCCGATGGCTGCTGGTCGTCCCCGGCAAGGACGGCGACGGGGGAGAGGTGGCCGAGGCGCTGCGGGCCACCGGCGCCGAGGTCGTCGTGACAGAAGCCCCCGGCACCCCGGGTACACCCGGCACCCCGGGCACACCCGGCACCACCGACTCCTCAGGCGCCCCCGGCCTGGGCGTCGACGGCGAGTACACGGGTGTCGTGTCCCTCCTGGACTCCGCCGCCGACGCACTCGCCCTCACCCGCGCCCTGGACGCCGCCGGCGTCCGCGCGCCCCTGTGGTGGCTGACGCGGGGCGGTGCGGCGGTCGCCACGAGCGACTCCGTGCGCGCCGACGCCGCGCAGCTGTGGGGACTCGGCCAGGTGGTGGGCCTGGAGCATCCGGACCGGTGGGGCGGTCTCGTCGACCTGCCGGGGACCTGGAGCGAGAGCACCGCCGCCCTGCTGACCGCCCTGCTCTCGGGATCGGCCGAGGGCGAGGACCAGCTCGCGGTGCGCGGGTCCGCCGTCTACGCGCGGCGGCTGGTGCGCGCCCCGCTCACCGACCGGGGCCCGGTCCGGCCGTGGAAGCCCCGCGGCACCGTGCTCGTCACGGGCGGCAGCGGCGGGATCGCCGCGCACCTCGCCCGTCGGCTGGCGGCCGAGGGCGCGGAGCACCTGCTGCTGCTCAGCCGGCGCGGCGCGGCGGCCCCGGGCACCGAGGCACTCGCGGAGGAACTGCGGGCCCTGGGCGCGGAGGTGACGTTCGCGGCGTGCGACGTCAGCGACCGCGACGCCCTGGCCGCCGTACTGGCCGAGGTGCCGCACCAGTGGCCCCTCACCGCCGTCCTGCACACCGCCAGCTCCACCGCCTACGGGCCGGTGACCGGCACCGAGCCGCAGGAGTTCGCCGACGGTACGGCGGCCAAGGCGCGGGGAGCGCGGAACCTGGACGAACTGACCGCCGGCCTGGATCTGGACGCGTTCGTGCTGTTCTCCTCCGGTGCGGCCGTGTGGGGCAGCGCGGGCAACGGTACGTACGCGGCGGCCAACGCCTACCTGGACGGTCTCGCCCATGAGCGGCGGGCACGCGGCCTGACCGCGACCTCCCTCGCCTGGGGCGGCTGGGCCGACGGCGGCATGCTGGAGGGCTTCCCCGCGCTCGCCGACCAGTTGGAGCGTATGGGCGTCCGGCAGATGCGGCCGGAGTCGGCCCTCGACGTCCTGTGGGAGGCGGTCGAACAGGGCGAGACCACACTGACGGTCAGCGACATGGACTGGGGACGGTTCGCCCCCGTGTACGCGCTCGCCCGCCGCCGCCCGCTGATCGAGGAGATTCCCGAGGCGGCCCGCGCGCTGCGCGGCGAGCACTCCGACACCGACCGTACCGGCGGCGACGGCACGGCCGCCGGCCGGCTGCGTGACACCCTCGCCGCCCTCAGCGAGCCCGAACAGCGCGCCACCCTGCTGGAGTTGGTGCGCTCGCGGGCGGCGGCGGTGCTGGGCCACTCCGACGCCGCCGAGGTCGCCGCCCACCGCCCGTTCAAGGACCTCGGCTTCGACTCGCTCACGGCCACCGAACTCCGCAACCGTCTCAACACGGCCACCGGTCTGCGGCTGCCCGCCACCCTCGTCTTCGACCACCCCACCCCCACCGCCCTCGCCGGCCTCCTGCGCGAGGAACTCCTCGGCGGCACCGAGGCGACGGCCGCCGCACCCGCCGTACGGCAACCGGTGGCGGACGACGACCCGCTGGCCGTCGTCGGCATGGCCTGCCGCTACCCCGGCGGCGTCCGCGGCCCCGAGGACCTGTGGCGGCTGGTCACCGAGGGCCGCGACGAGATGGCGGACTTCCCCACCGACCGCGGCTGGGAGACCCTGTCCCTGTACGACCCCGGACGGCAGACCGCCCTCGCCGGCCAGGGGGCCTTCCTCTACGAGGCGGGCGACTTCGACGCCGCCTTCTTCGGGATCTCCCCGCGCGAGGCACTCTCCATGGACCCGCAGCAGCGACTGCTGCTGGAGACCGCCTGGGAGGCCGTGGAGCGGACCGGTGTCGACCCGCTGTCCCTGCGCGGCAGCCGCACCGGCGTGTTCGTCGGCGGCACCCCCCAGGAGTACGGCGCCCTGCTGATGAACTCCGCCTCCCTGGCGAGCGGATACGCGCTGACCAGCTCGTCCGGCAGCGTCATGTCGGGCCGGGTGTCCTACGTCCTCGGTCTGGAGGGCCCGGCGGTCACCGTCGACACGGCCTGCTCCTCCTCCCTGGTCGCCCTGCACCTCGCGGGCCAGGCGCTGCGGGCGGGGGAGTGCGACCTCGCCCTCGCGGGCGGCGTCACCGTGATGGCCACCCCGGGGGCCTTCGCCGAGTTCGCCAACCAGGGCGGTCTCGCCTCCGACGGCCGTTGCAAGGCCTTCGCGGACGCCGCCGACGGCACCGGCTGGGGCGAGGGCGTCGGCATCGTCGTCCTGGAGCGCCTGTCCGACGCCCGGCGCAACGGCCACCGCGTCCTCGGCCTCGTCCGCGGTTCGGCGGTCAACCAGGACGGCGCCTCCAACGGACTGACCGCCCCCAACGGCCCGTCCCAGCAGCGGGTGATCCAGGCGGCCCTGGCCGGCGCCGGGCTGTCGCCGTCCGACGTGGACGCGGTGGAGGCCCACGGCACCGGCACCCGGCTCGGCGACCCGATCGAGGCCCAGGCCCTCCTCGCGGCCTACGGCAGGGACCGGGACACCGACCGGCCCCTGTGGCTGGGCTCCGTCAAGTCGAACATCGGGCACACCCAGTACGCCGCGGGCGTCGCCGGTGTCATCAAGACCGTCCTGGCCCTGCGGGAGGGCGTCCTGCCCCGCACCCTGCACGTGGACGAGCCCACCCGCCAGGTCGACTGGTCCGCCGGCACGGTACGCCTCCTGACCGACAACCGGCCCTGGCCGGACACCGGCCGCCCCCGCCGCGCCGCCGTGTCCTCCTTCGGCATCAGCGGCACCAACGCCCACCTCATCCTCGAACAGGCCCCGGACGAGACACCCTCGGACCCCGCCGGCCCGGCGCCCGAGAGCCAGGCCACCGCCGCACCGGCGGCCACGGACGAAGCCACCCCCGGGGCGCCCTCGTCCACCGAAGCACCCCCGGACACGGCGCCCCCGGCCCCGCCCGCCGTCCCCTGGATCGTCTCGGGCCACACCGAAGCCGCGCTGCGCGACCAGGCCGCACGTCTCCTCGCCGACCTGCGCGACCGGCCCGACGCCGCACCCGCCGACATCGCGTGCTCGCTGGCCACCACCCGCAGCGCCCTCACCCACCGCGCCGCCGTCGTCGCCGATACCCTGCCCGACCTGCTCACCGGCCTGCGGTCGCTCGCGGAGGGCACGCCGTCGGCCGCCGACGTCGTCCGGGGCGTCGTACGGGAGGGCCCGCTCGCACTGGTCCTCCCCGGCCAGGGCTCCCAACGCCCCGGCATGGGACGCGACCTGTACGAGCGGCACCCCGTGTTCGCCGCGGCCTTCGACGAGGTCTGCGCCGCCTTCGACCCCCTGCTCGGCCGCTCCCTGCGCGACCTCGTGTTCGCGACGGACCCGGAGCGGGCGGCGGAACTGGACCGGACCGAGTTCACACAACCCGCCCTGTTCGCCGTGGAGACGGCGCTGTACCGGCTGCTGGAGAGCTGGGGCGTCCGCCCCGACGTCCTGATCGGCCACTCCGTCGGCGAACTCGTGGCCGCCCACCTCGCGGGCGTCTGGTCACTGCCCGACGCGTGCCGTGTGGTCGCCGCCCGCGGCCGGCTCATGGGGGCACTGCCGTCCGGCGGCACCATGCTGGCGGTCGAGGCCGACGAGACCGAGGTCGTGGCCGTGCTCGCCGCCCACACGGACCGCCGCGCCGGCATCGCCGCCGTCAACGGCCCCACCTCGGTGGTCGTCTCCGGTCCGGAGAGCGCCGTCCTCGACGCCGCGGCGGAGTTCGTCGGCCGCGGCCACCGCACCCGGATGCTGGCGGTGAGCCATGCCTTCCACTCGCCGTTGATGGAGCCGATGCTCGCGGACTTCGCCGCCGTGCTGGCCCAGGTCGAGTTCCACGAGCCGGCCCTGCCCGTCATCTCCAACGTCACCGGCGCCCCCGCCGTCGCCCGCGATCTCCGCGCCCCCGGCTACTGGGTACGCCACGTCCGGGACACCGTCCGGTTCGCGGACGGCGTACGCACCCTGCTGGGCCGGGGCGTGCGCACGTTCCTGGAGGTGGGCCCCGGCGGCGCCCTGACCGCCATGACGGCCGGAACCGCGGCCGACCACACCGAGGACCCCGTGACCTGCCTCGCCGCCCTGCGCGCCGGCGACCGCGGCGAGGCCGACGCGCTGGTCACCGCCCTCACCCGGCTCGCCGTCCAGGGCACGCCCGTCGACTGGCGGGCGTACTTCGCGGGCACCGGCGCCCGCACGGTCCCGCTGCCCACGTACGCGTTCCAGCACCACCGTTACTGGCTGCGCGTCCTCGGCGCGGGTGCGGGCGGCGGCCGGGAGGCGTCGTCCGTCGGCCTGACCACGGCCGGCCATCCGCTGCTCGGTGCCGTCACCGCGCTGCCCGGCTCCGGCGGGCTCCTCCTCACCGGCCGCCTCGACACCGGCGACCACCCCTGGCTGGCGGAGCACTCGCTGGGTGGCGCGCCGGTCCTGCCGGGCGCGGCCCTCGTGGACCTGGCCCTGCACGCCGGCGGGCACACCGGCCGCGACCGGCTCGACGAACTCGTCATCCACGCACCCCTGCCCCTGCCGGACCAGGGCGGTGTCGCCCTCCAGCTGTGCGTCGACGCCGAGGACGCCGACGGGAACAGGGCCTTCACGATCCACGCCCGGCCCGACGAGAACCCCGAGAGCCCCTGGACCCACCACGCCACCGGCGTGCTCGCCCCGGCCCCGCTCACGGCCGCGGCCCCCGGCCCGGCCGTCTGGCCGCCGCCCGGAGCCCGGCTCGTCCCGCTGGACGACTTCTACGCCACGACCGCCGCGGCGGGCCTCGACTACGGCCCCACCTTCCAGGGCCTCACCGAACTCTGGCAGGCGGACGGCGAACTCCACGCCAAGGTCGTCCTGCCCGACGATCCCGAGCCCGACGCGCCCCCCGCCGGGAGCGGCGCCGGCCACGCCCTGCACCCCGCGCTCCTCGACGCCGCCCTCCAGCCCCTCGCCCTCGGCATCCTGGGCGTCGGCCGGGCCGGTGGCACAGCCGTTCCCGCGGGGCTGCCCTTCGCCTGGTCGGGCGTCCGGCTGCACGCGACCGGAGCGAGCGAACTCCACGTCAGGCTGACGCCCACGCACGACGGCGCGGTCCGTGTACGGGCCACCACCCCCGACGGCCTGCCCGTCCTCGACATCGACACCCTCACCCTGCGCGCCCCTTCGGCCGCCCCGCCCGCCGCCGACAAGGCGGGCACCGAGTGCCTGTACCGGCTGGAGTGGCCGACCGTGCCCCTCCCCACCGCCGGGTCGACGCCGGGCGGCTGGGGCATGCTCGGCCTCGATCCGCGCGAACTGCGCCCCGCGCTGGCCGGCGCGATCGGCCGGGAGGTCGTCCCGTACCTCGACCGGGGCGCCCTCACCGAGACGATCGACAGCGGGGTCCCCGCGCCCGCCGCCGTGGTCGTCTTCTGCGACCCGCCCGGCGACGACGGCGCGGGCGCCGACGCCCACGCGGCGACCGGGCGGGCCCTCGACGTCCTGCGCGGCTGGCTCGCCGACGAGCGGCTGGCCCCCGTCCGGCTGGTCCTCGTGACCCACCGCGCCGTCACGGTCGCCCCGCAGGACAGGGCACCGCTTCCCGGCGCGGCCGCCGTGTGGGGCCTCGTCCGCGCCGCGCAGGCGGAACACCCGGACCGCGTGGTCCTCGTCGACCTCGACGGCCCCGACGGTCCCGACGACGAGGCCGCCTCCCTGGCCGCCCTGCCGGGCGCCCTGGCCACGGGCGAGCCCCAACTCGCCCTGCGCCGGGGCACCGCCCACGTACCCCGGCTCATGCCGTCGCCGTCCGGCGAGACGGAGGCACACCGGGACGCCCCCACCCCCTTCACCCCGGACGGGACCGTCCTCGTCACCGGTGCCACCGGGGCCCTGGGCGCCCTGCTGGCCCGGCACCTCGTGAACCGGCACGGCGTACGCCGTCTGCTGCTCGTCGGCCGGCGCGGGCCCGCGGCGCCCGGCGCGGACGCACTGGCCGCCGAACTCACCGCGGCCGGCGCCCGAGTCACCTTCGCCGCCTGCGACGTCGCCGACCGCGACGCCCTCGCCCGGCTGCTGGCCGACATCCCCGCCGAGCACCCCCTGAGCGGCGTCGTCCATCTCGCCGGCGTCGTCGACGACGGTCTGGTCGGCGGAATGACCGCCGAGCGGCTCGGCGCGGTGCTGCGGCCCAAGGCGGACGCGGCCTGGCATCTGCACGAGCTGACGGCGGACCTCGGCCTCACCGCCTTCGTCCTGTTCTCGTCCGCCGCCGGTGTGCTCGGCAGTCCGGGCCAGGCCAACTACGCCGCCGCCAACGCCTTCCTCGACGCCTTGGCCCAGCACCGCCGCTCGCTCGGTCTGCCCGGCCTGTCGCTCGCCTGGGGCCCCTGGCAGGGAGTCGGAGGCATGGCCGACGCACTCGACACCGCCCACCGGGCCCGGCCGGAGGCGGGCGGCCTGCGGCCCTTCACCGCCGACTCCGGCCCGGCGGCGTTCGACCGCGCCCTGGCGGCAGAGGACGACGCCCTGCTCGTACCGCTGCGTCTCACCACCGGTACCGCCCCCTACCCCGCCGACCGGATCCCGGCCGTGCTCCGCGCCCTGGTGCGCGGCACCGTCCCCCGCCCGTCCGCCGGGCGACGCGCCGAGCGGACGGGGGCCGGCGCGCTGGCCGCACTCGACCCGGCCGCGCGCGCCGGCGCACTGCTGGAGCTGGTGTGCGCGGAGGCGGCACGGGTCCTGGGCCACGGCGGCACCGACGGCTTCGCCCCCGACCGGGCCTTCGGAGAGCTGGGCTTCGACTCGCTCACCTCCGTCGAGCTGCGCAATCGCCTCGCCACCGCCACCGGTCTGCGGCTGCAGCCCACCCTGGTCTTCGACCACCCCACCCCCGGCGACCTCGCCGAGGCCCTGAACCGGCAGTTCACCGCCCCGCCGGCGCACCCCGCGGCGACCGCGGCCCAGCCCGCCCCGGCCGACCCGACCGCGGCCGTCGCGCAGGCCGTCGAGTCCCTCTACCGGCACGCCGTCACCGCCGGCCGCTACGACCAGGCCGGAAAGGTCCTGATGAACTCCGCCGGGCTGCGCCCCTCCTTCGCCTCGGCCGACACCGTCGGGAAGGCACCGGCGCCGGTCAGGCTCGGCGACGGCGGCCGGCACCCCGCCCTCGTCGGCCTGCCGTCCACCTCCGTGTGGGCCAGCGACCAGGAGTTCGTGGCGCTGGCCCGGCCCCTGCGCGGGCTGCGCGACACCCACTCGCTGATGATGCCGGGCTTCGTCGCCGACGAACTGGTCGCGGGCAGCGTCGAGGCGGCCGTGGACCATGTGGCCCGCACTCTCGTCCGCGCCCTGGACGGCGCCCCGTTCGCCCTCGCCGGCCGCTCCTCCGGCGGCTCCCTCGCGTACGCGGTGGCCACGCGGCTCGAAGAACTCGGCACACCCGCCACCGGTGTGGTCATGCTGGACACCTATGTGGCGGGCACCCCGCAGACCGACTACATCGTCCACGCCATGGAGTCGCGTTCCCTCGAACGCGAGGCGGAGTTCGGCCGGATGACCGGCCTGCGGCTCACCGCCATGGCGTCGTACTTCGCCCTGTTCGAGACCTGGCAGCCGCGCCCCATCGCCACGCCCGCGCTCCTGGTCCGTGCCAGTGAACCGATCGCCGTCGACCCCGACCACCCGAGGGAGCGGCCCGAGGAGTGGCAGTCGGTCTGGCCCGTCCCGCTGGACGTGGTGGACGTCCCCGGAGACCACCACTCCATGATCGAGGAGCACGGGGACGGCACCGCCAGGACCGTGCACGACTGGCTGGCCGCCCACGGCGGCTGAAGAACGGCGCGACGACGGCCGGACGACGGCCGGGGCCCGGGGAGAATCTCCCCGGGCCCCGGCCTCTGCCTGCTGTCGGCAGCCTCTAGCGGATCTCCCTGGCGCACGCCCGGACCCGGTCGACCAGGTCGGCCATGGCGAGCAGATCCTCCTCCCCGTCGAGCGGTGCGGCGCCGTCGAGCACGGCCGCGGCGAAGCTCCGCACCACGGCCGCGTACTGGTCGTCGGCCGGCAGCGTGAACTCCTGTACGAGGTCCTGCCGCTCCAGCCTGAGCACCGGGCGCAGCGTCGGCGGCGGGGTGAAGGCACGGTCGAGGACGATCCGGCCGGCGCTGCCCCACAACGCGTACGCGCAGCGGTAGGCGTGCTCGAACCCGAAGGACAGCTCGGCGGTGACTCCGGCCGGGGTGGTCAGCAGCACATGCCCCGCCACGTCCACGCCGAGTGCCGGGTCGACGCGCAGCACCGCGCCGACCGGGTCGAGTTCGGGGCCGAGCAGCAGCCGCGCCGTGCGCAGCGGGTACACGCCGACGTCGAGCAGGGCGCCCCCGCCGAGGTCGGCGCGGTGACGGACGTCGCCGGCGGGCAGCGCGGGGATGCCGAACGAGGCACTGAGGCTGCGCGGTTCGCCGATCTCGCCGGCCGCGACGAGCCGCCGTACCTCCTTGTGCTGGCCGTGGTGGAGGAACATGAGGTTCTCCATCACGCACAGCCCGGCCGCGCGCGCGGTCCGGAGCATCCCGGCCGCCTCGTCCCGGCCGGTCGCCAGCGGCTTCTCCACCAGGACATGCAGTCCGCGGCGCAGCGCGGCCACGGCCCACCGGGCGTGCAGGCCGGTGGGCAGGGGGACGTACACGGCGTCGAGGTCGGTGCGGTCGAGCAGCCGCTCGTACCCCTCGACCGGTTCACCGCCGAAGCGGGCGGTGAACCGGCGGGCCTTCGCGGCGTCCCGGCCGGCCACCGCGACCAGACGGGTCCTCGGGTCCGCGTCGATCGCTGGCAGCACCCGCCGCCAGGCGATGTCCGCACAGCCGAGGACACCGATCCGGAGCACCCGCTCCGGGACGTCGCCTGAGCGCTCCGCCCTGTCGTCCGGAGTGTTCATCCGATGGCCTCCGCGCAGGCGACGAGGGTGCGTGCCTCGATGTTGACGTAGTGGCTGTGGCGCAGCAGTTCCTTCAGCTGGCCCAGCGTCATCCAGCAGAACCGGGGCGGCACCTCGGTCGGGAAGTCCTCGTCCAGCTCCGCGATCACATACCGGTTCTCGGCCGCGAAGAACCGGCCGCCCTCCTCCGACTGGACCCGGTCGTAGCGGATCCGGTCGGGGGAGAGGGCACCCAGCACGTCGAGATACGGCGGCCGTCCGTCCGGCGGCGGTGCCGCCCGCTCGTCCGGTACGTGCACGGTGGGGCCGATCTCCAGTCTGTCGAGACAGCCCTCCTGGGGCTGTGCCTGCGCCAGGAAGTGCGGGACGCCGTCGATCGTGCGGTACAGCAGGGCGGCGAGCCCACGGGCGCAGGGTGCCAGCATCGGCTGGGTCCACGACGGCACCTCGCGGTGCGGCGCGGTGACGTCCACGGCGATGATGCGGAAGCGTCCGTCCCCGTCGGACGCGATCTCCGTCGGGGTCCGGCGCCAGCCGGTGACCCCGGTGAGCGGGATGACGTCGGCCGTCAGCTCGCACCGGGTCTTGGCCTCGGTGAACCAGCTGGACAGCTCCGTCGTCGAGTGCAGCGCGCGCTGCTCGCCGGCCGGGCGCTCAGGGGGGAGACAGGACAGGACCGTACGGGCGTCCATGTTGATCAGGTTGTCGTGGTGGAGCAGCGCCCTGATCTCGGGGAGCGTGAGCCAGCGGAAGTCGTCGTGGGCCGGTACCTCCTCGTCGACCTCGACGATCATGTTGCGGTTCCGTTTGCGCAGGAACCAGGCGCCCTGTTCGGACTGCAGGACATCGACCAGGACCCGGCCCCGGCGGTCGGTGAAGTACTCCAGATGTCTGACCGACCCGCCCCGGTGCACCCGCGTGTAGTTGCTGCGGGTCGCCTGCACGGTCGGGGAGAGCTGGACCCCGTTGACGTTGCCGGGCTCCGCCTTCGCCTGCAGCAGGAAGTGCCGTTCACCGTCGAAGGTCTTCGCGAGGATGCCGAGAACGCCGATCTCCGGCTGGTCGATGATGGGCTGGGACCACTCGGCCGGGCCTTCGGGTCCGCCGGGACGGACCCGAAGGCCCCGCACGCTGAAGAACCGGCCGGTGTGGTGCCGCAGATCGCCCGTGTCCGCGTCGAAGTCCCAGCCGGACAGGGCGGAGAAGGGGATCGGCTCCACCCGCTGCCGGTTGACCCGGGCGCGTTCGGCGATCCAGCCGGCGAGGTCCGTCTCGGTCCGCGCTCGGGTCACCATGTGACGGGCAGGCAGGCGGGCCCGCGCAGGACACCCCCGGCGAACGCGATGTCCTCCGGCGGGATCGCGAGCGCCAGCCGGGGGAAGCGCTGGAGCAGCATCCCGAGGGCGACCTGGAGTTCCACGCGCGCGAGTTCGGCCCCGATGCAGCGGTGGGCGCCGTGGCCGAAGATGAGGTGCGGGTTCGGGGAGCGGTGGAAGTCCATCTCGGCCGGATCGTCGAAGACGGCCGGGTCGAGGTTGGCGGCCTGTGTGTCGATCACCACGGCCTCTCCCTTGCGGATGGTCCCGGTGCTCAGCGGGACGTCGTCGATGGCGATGCGGACGAACCCTCCGGTCACCGACAGGGGCGCGACGCGCAGCATCTCCTCGACGGCCGAGGGCACCAGCTCGGGCGAGGCGCGCAGCTGGGCGAGGTGGGCGGGGCTGCGCAGCACGAGCGCGGCGAAGTTGGCGATCTCGTGGGCGGTGTTCTCGAACCCGCCCACCAGCAGGGCGAGGGCGAGGCTGACGAGTTCCTCCTCGCCGAGGCGGTCGTCGTTGTCGCGGGCCAGGACCAGCCGGCCCAGCAGATCGTCGGAGGGGGCGCGGCGCCGCTCGGCGACCAGGGAGGCGACCAGGGCCACCATCTCGCCGACCGCCGACTCCACCTCGCCCTGCTCGGTGCCGGTGAACATGGTGTGCGCCAGCCCGCGGAAGGTGTCGCTCCGGTCCTCCGGCACCCCGAGCATGTCGCAGATGACGGTGAGGGGGAGCGGCCGGGCCAGCGCGGTCACCAGATCGGCGGGCGGCCCCTGCTCCTCCACGGCGTCGAGCAGCGCGGCCACGGCCTTCTCCACCCGCGGCCGCATCGCCTCGACGCTGCGCATGGTGAACGCCTGCGCGACCAGCTTCCGCAGCCGGGAGTGCTCCGGCGGGTCCAGACTCAGGATCGACGTGTCGTGCAGGAGCACCGGTGTCGGCCGGGGCACGTCCGCACCCACCGTGGCGGCCCTGCTGAAGCGGGGATCGGACAGCACGGTCCTGACGTCCGCGTGCCGGGTGATCAGCCGCGCCTCCATGCCGTACGGCATACGTATACGGGCCAGCGGCTCCTTCTCCTGGATCTCGCGATAGCAGGGAGGATAGGTGAATCCCACGGGTTCGGCCATCGGAAACCGGTGAATATTCTCGGCGACGTCCATTGTCTGACTCCCTGTCTGTGCGAAGAATCCGTGCGAAGAAGGGGAAAGCGGGCGCGAAAGGGTGCCGAGAGGGCACAGTGAATGCGCTGCGAGGTTATAGGGAGCCCGGGCGCCCGGAGCGGCAACGGTGAATTTGTAGGGGTGCCGAGGTCGGCGGATGCGATGAATTAGGGGTGCGGGTAAGGGGACTTGCGCATTTTTAAGGGTCGGTGGACTCCGTTGCCTCTTCCCTTGCCCGCCTCCGAATGGAGACCATTTCCCTGCCTGCCCGTTGTCGACGAGGGAGTGAGAGATGTGATTTCCCGAACGATGTACTCAGTGCCATGAAAGGGATAGTCCTCGCGGGCGGGAACGGAACTCGGCTATTGCCCCTGACGGCCGTCGGATCCAAACAGCTGGTGCCCGTCTACGACAAACCGATGATCTATTACCCGCTCTCCGTCCTCATGCTCACCGGAATCAGGGACGTCCTCGTCGTCACCCGCCCCGCGGAACTCGAACTGTTCCGCACCCTGCTGGGCGACGGCAGCCACCTGGGCATGACCATCGACTACGCCGCCCAGGACGAGCCCCGCGGCATCGCCGACGCCCTGCTCGTCGGCGCCGACCACATCACCGGCGAGGAGTGCGCCCTCGTCCTGGGCGACAACCTCTTCCACGGCGCGAACCTGACGTCCCTGCTGCGCCGCAGCGTCCAGCGGCTGCGCGGCTGCGTCCTCTTCGGTCACCAGGTCGCCGACCCCGAGCGGTACGGCGTCGCCGAGGTCGACGCACGGGGCCGCCTCGTCTCCATCGAGGAGAAGCCGGCCCGTCCCCGCTCCCGGCTGGCCGTCCCGGGCCTGTACTTCTTCGACGACGAGGTGGTGGACATCGCCAAGGGCCTGACCCCCTCCGCCCGGGGCGAACTGGAGATCACCGACGTCCTGCGCGCCTACATGGAACGGGACCGGGCCGACCTCGTCTGGCTCGGGCGCGGGGTCACCTGGCTGGACACCGGCACCCACGAAACCCTCCTGGAGGCCGCCCAGTTCGTCCGTGACGTACAGCGCCGCCAAGGCGTGCGGATCGGCTGCGTGGAGGAGATCGCCCTGTACCTGGGCTTCATCGGCGCGGACGACTGCCATCGGCTGGGTGCGGCGATGCGGCAGTCCCCCTACGGCCGGTACGTGATGGAGCGCGCCCGCGCCCACTCCCCCGACGCCTGGCCGCCGACCATCCCGGAGGGGCTGTGAACCTCCTCGTCACCGGTGGCGCCGGCTTCATCGGCTCCACCTACACCCGCATGCTGCTGAACGGCACGACCGGCACTCCCGACGTCACCAGGGTGACGGTGCTGGACAGCCTCACCTACGCCGGCCGGCTGGAGAACCTCGACCTGGCCGACCCCCGGCTGACGTTCGTGCGCGGCGACATCTGCGACCCCGACGCCGTCGCCGCGGCGATGGCCGGCGCGGACCAGGTGGTGCACTTCGCGGCCGAGTCCCACGTGGACCGCTCCATCGCCGACTCCCACGCGTTCGTCCGCACCAACGCCGTCGGCACCCACACCCTGCTGGACCAGGCGCTGCGCCAGGGAGTGGACCGCTTCGTGCACGTCTCCACCGACGAGGTGTACGGCTCCGTGGAGACCGGCGCGCGATCGGAGAGCGACCCCCTCGCCCCCAACTCGCCCTACGCCGCGTCCAAAGCCGCCTCCGACCTCCTCGCCCTGTCCTTCCACCGCACCCACGGCCTCGACGTCCGTGTCACCCGCTGCAGCAACAACTACGGCCCCCGGCAGTACGCGGAGAAGATCATCCCGCTGTTCGTCTCCCGACTGCTCACCGGCGGGACGGTTCCCCTGTACGGCGACGGACGCCACGTACGCGACTGGCTGCATGTCGAGGACCACTGCCGAGGGGTGGAGGCCGTCCGGCTCAGGGGACGGGCGGGCGAGGTCTACAACATCGGCGGCGGCACCGGCCTGACCAACCGCGAACTCACCGGCCGGCTGCTGACGGCCTGCGGACGCGACTGGAGCGCCGTGCGGCACGTCCCCGACCGCAAGGGCCACGACCTGCGCTACGCGATCCACGACGCCAAGGTGCGCGCGGAATGCGGCTACCGGCCGCGCACCGACTTCGACGCCGGTCTCGCGCGGACCGTGGAGTGGTACCGCAGGCACCGGACCTGGTGGGACCGGCCCGTACCCCCGGAGGTCTGATCATGGACGCTCGCGAGCTGAAGGTGCTGGGCGCCTTCGAGTTCACCGCCGACACGTTCCCGGACGAGCGCGGCAGGTTCACCGCCCCCTTCCTCGACTCCGTCTTCACCGCGGCGGTCGGCCACCCCCTGCCCCCGGTACGGCAGGTCAGCTGCAGCACCTCACGACGGAAGGTGCTCAGGGGAGTGCATTACACCCTCACCCCGCCCGGCACGGCCAAGTACGTGTACTGCGCCCACGGCAGGGTGCTGGACCTGGTGGTGGACCTGCGCGTGGGTTCCCCCACCTTCATGGCCTGGGACATGGTGACGATCGACGCCGCGCGGCCGAGCGCCGTCCACCTCCCCGTCGGCGTGGGCCACGCCTTCCTCGCCCTGCGCGACGACACCGTCATGGCCTACCTCCACTCCGGCGAGTACGTGGGCGACCACGAACTCGCCGTGTCCGCGCTGGACCCGGCCCTGGGACTGCCCCTCGGCGAGGGGAGCGGCACCGTCGTCTCCGCCCGCGACCGCGAGGCCCCCACCGTCGCCGAGGCCCGCGCCCTCGGCCTGCTGCCCGCCTACGAAACCTGCGTCGAGATCGAGAAGGGCTTCCGGCACCCGGCCCCCCTCCGGTGATCGACCGCCCCGTGCGCCCGGCGCGCCCCTCACGAAGGAAGGCACTCCCCTTGACCTCCGCCACCCCCCTACCGGCCACGGCCTACAGCGACGAGCACGCCGCCGTCTACGACCTCATCCATGCCGCCCGCAGCAGGGACTGGGCTGCGGAGGCGGAGGCGATCACCGGCCTCGTCACCGCGCGCCACCCGCAGGCCACCTCGCTCCTCGACGTCGCCTGCGGCACCGGCAAACACCTGGAGAGCTTCGCCCGCCGCTTCCGCCACGTCGCGGGAGTGGAACTCTCCGACGGAATGCGCCGGATCGCCCGGCACCGGCTGCCCCGCACCACGGTCCACCACGGCGACATGCGCACGTTCGACCTCGGCCGCGCCTACTCCGCGATCACCTGTCTGTGCTTCTCGGCGGCCTACATGACCACCCCCGAGGAACTGCGCCGGGCCGTGCAGCGCATGGCGGCCCACCTCGAACCCGCGGGCGTGCTCGTCCTCGAACCCTGGTGGTTCCCCGAGAAGTTCCTGGACGGCTTCGTGGCGGCGGCCGCGGCCCAGGAGGAGGGCCGGGCCGTCAGCCGGCTCTCGCACTCCGTCCGCGACGGCGACGCCACCCGCATGACCGTGCGCTACACCGTGGCCGACAGCGTGGCGGGGATCAGCGAGTTCACCACGTACGAGATCCTCTCGCTCTTCGGCCGCGACGACTACGAGGCCGCGTTCCGCAGCGCAGGACTCACCGTGGAGTACCTCGAAGGCGGCCCGAACGGCCGCGGACTCTTCGTCGGTGTCCGACCCGGGGAGGCGTCGTGATCCAGGTGTTCCAGCCCACCCTGGGCCAGGAGGAACTGGCCGCCGTCGCCGAGGTGTTCGAGAGCAACTGGATCGGACACGGACCCCGGACCAAGGCGTTCGAGGCGGAGTTCGCCGAACACCTGGGAGTGGAGGCGGACCGGCTGGTCTTCGTCAACTGTGCGACGGCAGGACTGTTCCTCGCCACGGAACTGCTCGGGCTCGGCGAGGGCGACGAGGTCGTCCTGCCGTCCCTCAGCTTCGTCGCCGCCGCCAACGCCGTCGCGGCCCGCGGTGCCCGCCCGGTCTTCTGCGAGGTCGACCCCCGCACCCTCAACCCCACCGTCGACGACATCGACCGCGCCCTCACCCCGCGCACGAAGGCCGTCATGGTGCTCCACTACGGCGGCTGCCCCGGCGACCTCGCGGCGATCGCCGACCGCTGCCGCGAGCGGGGCATCCCCCTCATCGAGGACGCCGCCTGCGCCGTGGCCTCCCACGTCGACGGCAGGGCCGTCGGTACCTTCGGCGACCTCGCCGTGTGGAGCTTCGACGCCATGAAGGTCCTCGTCTGCGGCGACGGCGGCATGCTCTACGTCCGCGACGCCGAACAGGCCGCGCGCGCCCGACGGCTCGCCTACCACGGCCTCGCCCGCCCCAGCGGCTTCGGCCAGGCCGGTGCGGCGTCGGCCCGCTGGTGGGAGCTGGACGTCCCCGAGGTCGGCCGGCGCATCGTCGGCAACGACATGACCGCGGCCATCGGCACCGTACAACTGCGGCGCCTGCCCGGCTTCGTGGCCCGCCGCCGCGAGATCGCCGCCCTCTACGACCGTGAACTGGCGGACGTCCCCGGCCTGCTGACACCCCCGCCGCTGCCCGAGGGCCACCACTCCACCCACTACTTCTACTGGGTGCAGGTGGACCCCGGCATCCGCGACGAGGTCGCGAGCGAGCTCTACGCGGCGGGCGTCTACACGACCTTCCGCTACCCCCCGCTCCACAAGGTCCCCGTCTACGGGGCCGGAGCACAGCGGCTCCCGCGCTCCGAGGAGGCCGCGGAGCGCACCCTGTGCCTGCCGATCCACCCGGGGCTGGACGACTCGGACGTACGGGCGGTGACCTCGGCCCTGCGCAAGATCATGGACGCCCGCCGGGGAGGGACCGCGTCATGAACACCCACGGCAGGAACGCCCACAAGGAACTGATCCTCGACGAGACGGCCAAGTTCCACATGGAGACCCGGGACCAGGGCCCCTTCGTCCCGGGCTCCACCGAGATATGGCCCGCGGGCGCGGTCCTCGACGACAGGGACCGGGCCGCGCTGGTCGAAGCGGCCCTGGAGATGCGTATCGCCGCCGGGCCCAGCGCGCGCAAGTTCGAATCCCGGTTCGCCCGCAGGATGGGGCGCCGCAAGGCGCACCTGACCAACTCCGGATCCTCGGCGAACCTCCTGGCCATGACCGCGTTCACCTCGCATCTGCTGGAGGACCGCCGACTGCGGCCGGGCGACGAGGTGATCACGGTCGCCGCGGGATTCCCCACCACGGTCAACCCGATCATCCAGAACGGGCTGCTGCCCGTCTTCGTCGACATCGAACTGGGCACCTACAACACGACGCCCGCCCGCGTGGCCGAGGCGATCGGCCCGCGCACCCGCGCCATCATGATCGCCCACGCTCTCGGCAACCCCTTCGAGGTGGCGGAGATCGCCCGACTGGCCGCGGATCACGACCTGTTCCTGATCGAGGACAACTGCGACGCCGTCGGTTCGACCTACGACGGGCAGCTGACCGGAACCTTCGGCGACATGGCGACCGTCAGCTTCTACCCGGCGCACCATCTGACGATGGGGGAGGGAGGCTGTGTGCTGACCTCGAACCTCGCGCTGGCACGGATCGTGGAGTCGCTGCGCGACTGGGGGCGCGACTGCTGGTGCGAACCGGGCGAGACGAACAAGTGCCTCAAGCGGTTCGACTACCAGATGGGCACCCTCCCCCAGGGCTACGACCACAAGTACATCTTCTCGCACGTCGGCTACAACCTGAAGGCGACCGACATCCAGGCCGCCCTCGGCCTGACCCAGCTGGACAAGCTCGACGCGTTCTGCGCGGCCCGCCGCCGCAACTGGAACCTGCTGCGCACGGGTCTGGAGGGCGTACCGCATCTGATCCTGCCCGAGGCGACCGAGCACAGCGACCCGAGCTGGTTCGGCTTCGCGCTCACCGTGGATCCCGAGGCGCCGTTCAGCCGGGCGGAGCTGGTGGATTTCCTGGAGTCCCGGCGGATCGGTACCCGGCGGCTGTTCGGCGGGAACCTGACCCGCCAGCCGGCCTACGTCGACCAGCCGCACCGCGTGGTCGGGGACCTGACCAACAGCGACATCGTCACGGAGCAGACCTTCTGGATCGGGGTGTACCCGGCACTGACCGAGGAGATGCTCGCCTACGCGGTCGCCTCGGTGCGGGAGTTCGTGGCGAGCCACACCTGACCCGTGCGGCCCTCGACCGTGCGGCCCTCGACCGTGCGGCCCTCGACCGTGCGGCCCTCGACCGTGCGGCCCTGCGCGCGCCGGGTGAACCGGCGCG
>NZ_JBVIYK010000021.1:18423-112615 GCF_055592645.1 Streptomyces sp. NPDC041108
GAACCACCATCCATATCTGGGTCCCTTTGCTTGCGTTCCCTTTTATTCGCTATTCCTCCCCCTGCTTCCCCTTAACCGTTTGTCCCCCGCTCTCCGGGTCCCCCCCCCCCCCCCAGGGCCGCACATGTACGACGCGCGTACGACCGCGACCGGCTACGCGCGATGCTCCGCCGTCAGCTTCTCCAGCACCGGCACCAGCTCGCCCGGCGTGGGCTGCGACAGGATCCGCTCGTCCCGCAGCCGGCGTGCCGCCGCACCGAAGGACGGTTCGTCCAGCAGCCGTTCCAGGGCCGCTCGCAGCTCGGCCCGCTCGGACACGTACAGCCCCGCGCCGACGCTCCGCAGATGCCGGCCTTTGTGCAGGGCGAACCAGGTGTTGGCGATCAGCGCCTGCGGAACTCCCGCTCCCAGGGCCGTGTTCCACGTTCCGCCGCCGCCGTAGTGGATCACCGCCGAGCAGCTCGGCAGGAGCGCCAGCAGCGGTACGAAGTCCACCAGCCGGGTGTTGGCCGGCACCGACCGTTCCTCGCCCGGCACCTGCTTCAGGGTGGCGATCAGCTCGATGTCCAGGCCGTCGAAGATCTCCAGGTCGCCGATGGGGAAGGCGTCGTGCCCGGCCTGGTCGCGCAGGGTCGTCCCACCGGTCAGGCACACCCGGGGCCTGACCGGCGGCCGGTGCAGCCAGCCGGGCACCGTGGCGGGCCCGTTGTAGGGCACGTACCGCATAGGAACCCGGCGCACGTCCAGGGGGAAGCGCGCGCCGTCCGGGACCGTGTCGACGGTCCACTGGCCCACCGCCATGTCCTGCGCGAACGGGCCCCCGCCGAACCGCTCCGACAGCGCTCCGAGCCAGGGCTCCAGCGGGTCGGTGCGCTGGTCCTCCGGCGCGCCGTCGCGCAGCCGCAGGAAGGTCCGCCGCATCTGCTGCAGCAGGTCCGGGCTGAACACCAGCCGTGCGTGCGCGGCGCCGACGGCACGCGCGGCGACCGGACCGGCGAAGGTGTACGGCTCCCAGACGACCAGGTCCGGCCGGAAGTGGCGGGCGAAGTCGACCAGCCCCTCCACGAAAGTGTCGTTGTTGACGCCCCGCATGTAGAAGTCGATGAACGCGCGGTACAGCAGCCCCTGTCCCTCCCAGGTCTCCGGTGACTCGACGCTGCCGTCCTGCCCGAACCCGCCCGAGTAGTCGGCCGACCCGCCGGCCTGCTCCAACTGCTGCAGGAACGTGTGGTCCTCACCGACCGGTACGGCGGTGAGCCCCGCCTGGGTGATGTCCTCGGTGAGGGCCGGCTGCGACGCCACGTACACCTCGTGCCCCGCGGTCCGCAGTGCCCAGGCGAGCGGGATCATGCTGTAGAAGTGAGTTCTCTCGGCGTGGGTGGCGAAGAGCACGCGCATGGGACGGAATCCTTCCGTTCTGCGGACGAGGAGGCGACGGCCCGTCCCCGGCAAGGCTGCTCCGCCCCCGCCGCCGCGCCAACCCCTATCGCCCCCGCCCCGCCGATCCGGGGGCCCGGAGCCCTGCGGACCCCTAGCCGCGAGCGGCCCGGCAGGGGTGCCCGGGAAGGGGGTCGGGTACGCTCGGCGGCCCCAGGGCGGCGACGACGGAGAGGAACCGGCGAGATCATGCGCGGCAGCGTGGCCCGACGTGCGACGGCGGGGGCACGCCGGTGACCGGCGGCGAGGAGGAGCCCGTCCTGCTGCGCACCGTCGGCCGGGCCGCCCACATCGTCCTCAACCGCCCGAGGGCCCTCAACGCCCTCGACCACACCATGGTGCGGCGCATCGACGAGGCGCTGACCGCCTGGGAGCACGACCCGGCCGTGGACACCGTCGTCATCACCGGCGCGGGGGAGCGGGGCCTGTGCGCGGGCGGCGACATCCGGGTCGTCCACGACGACGCCCGCGACGGGGACGGCACCGCCTCCGCCGCCTTCTGGCGCGACGAGTACCGCCTCGACGCCCGCATCGCCCGCTACCCCAAGCCCTACGTCGCCGTCATGGACGGGATCGTGATGGGCGGCGGTGTCGGTGTCTCGGCGCACGGCAGCGTCCGTGTCGTCACCGAACGGTCCCGGATCGCCATGCCGGAGACCGGCATCGGCTTCGTCCCTGACGTCGGCGGCACCCGCCTGCTGGCCCTCGCACCGGGCGAACTCGGCACCCTCCTCGCCCTGACGGGCACGGCCGTCGGCGCCGCCGACGCCCTGCTGTGCGGCCTCGCCGACCATTACGTGCCCTCCGCGTCGCTCGGGCACCTCCTCGACGACCTGGCCGAACTGCCCGCAGGGGAAGCGGTCGCCCGGCAGGTGCGGCGGCCACCGCCCGGCGAGCTGGCCGCCCGCCGGGAGTGGATCGACTCCTGCTTCGCCGCCGACACGGCCGAGGAGATCGTCGGCCGGCTCCTCGCCCATGGCGACCCGGCGGCCAAGGAGACCGCCGAGACACTGCTCGCCAAGTCACCCACCGCCGTCAAGGTCACCCTCACCGCCGTGCGCCGCGCCCGGCGGCTGGACTCCCTGGAACGCGTGCTGGAGCAGGAGTACCGCGTCTCCTGCGCGGCCCTGGCCACCGCCGACCTGGTCGAGGGCATCCGTGCCCAGGTCATCGACAAGGACCGCGCTCCGCGCTGGTCCCCGGCCACCCTCGCCGAGGTCACCGACGCCGCCGTGGAACGCTACTTCCAGCCGCTCGGCGACCGCGAACTCGGCCTCCGCCCGTAGGACACCGCCCGGCCGAGGCGAGCCGACCGCACACCGGACACCACGCCCCACCGCGCCCCCCGCTAGGCTTCCACCGTGACCGGCACCCCCCACGGCATACGCATCCGCCCCGGCGGCCCCGACGACGCCCCGGCCGTCCTCACCATGCTCGACGGCGCGGTGGCCTGGATGAACGAGCGCGGCAACACCGAGCAGTGGGGCACGATCCCGTACTCGCGGCGACCCGACGGCCCGGCACGGGTCGAGCGGTACACCACCGAGAACACCCCGTACATGGCGGAGCTGGACGGGACACCCGTCGGAGCGCTGATCCTGGACACCGGTCCCAGCCCGCAGCTGCCGATCGCTCCGGCGGGGGAACCCGAGCGGTACGTCCGCCTGCTGGTCTCCGACCGGCGGCAGGCCGGCCGGGGTGTCGGCGCGGCCCTGCTGGCCCATGCCGCCGAGGAGACCCGCCGGGCCGGCGTCCGGCTCCTCCGGGTCGACTGCTGGGCGGGCGGCGGCGGCCGGCTCGTCAGGTTCTACGAACGCAACGGCTTCACCGCCACCGACTCCTTCCGCTCCGGCACCTGGCCGGGCCAGGTACTGACCCGGCGCATCGACTGACGTGGCGCACGCACCGACCCCGCGTCCGCGAGGGTCAGTGCGCGATGCCGTCGATGAGGTCGCGGGCACCCTGGCGGAGCAGGGAGACGGCGACCGAGGTGCCCAGGGTGGCGGGGTCGAGGCGCCCGGCCCACTCGTGGGCGTTGATGACCGTCTTGCCGTCGGGGGTGAACACGGAGGCGCGCAGCGAGAGTTCGCCGCCGCGGTCCGTGCGGGCGAAACCGGCGATGGGGCTGTTGCAGTGGCCCTGGAGGACGTGCAGGAACATCCGCTCGGCGAGGGTCTCGCGATGGGTGTCCGGGTCGCCGAGACCGCTGACGGTGTCGATGGTGAGGGCGTCGCCCTCCCGGCACTGCAGTGCCAGGACACCCGCGCCGATCGGCGGCATCATCGTCTCCACGGACAGGATCTCGCTGATCACGTCCGCCCGGCCGATCCGCTCCAGCCCGGACACGGCCAGCAGCAGCGCGTCCGCCTCACCGGCGGCGAGCTTCTCCAGCCGACGGTTGGCGTTGCCGCGGAACGGCACGCACTCCAGGTGCGGGTGCGACGCGGCGAGTTGAGCGCTGCGCCGTACGGAGGAGGTCCCGATACGGGTGCCCGCGGGCAGCTCGTCCAGGGTGCGGCCGGCGGGGTCCACGAGCGCGTCGCGGATGTCGTCCCGCTTCAGGAACGCGGCGAACATGGTGCCCGCCGGGAGGGGCCGGTCGGCGGGGATGTCCTTCACGCAGTGCACGGCGAGATCCGCCTCGCCCGCGACGAGCGCGGCGTCGACCTCCTTGGTGAACGCCCCCTTGCCCTCGACCTGGGAGAGATCACCCATCCACTTGTCCCCGGTCGTCTTCACGGGAACCACTTCGGTGCGCAGCGCCGGGTGCAGCACGGCGAGTTCGGCGCGTACACGCTCCACCTGGGCCAGGGCCATGGGCGAGTCTCGGGAAACGATACGAATCAGGTCCTGCGACATGAAGGCACGATAGCCCCTCGGACCCGGCGCCGTTGACCATCCTCGACCCCAGTCCCGACCCCAGTCCCGCCCCTGCCCGTGCCCGCACCCCCGACGACCGGCCCGGACGTCCGGCCCTACACGTCCGCCCGCTGGTACTGCCCGAGAAAGTCGAACTTCCGGCCGACCACGCGGAACAGGAACAGCGCGTCGTGGTTGTACCCGTAGCCCGGGTCGAACGCGGCGTTGCGGCTGATGCCCTTGTGGGTGACCTCGCGCAGACGGCGTACGATCGCGCCGCGGTCGGTCACCGGCGAGTCCCCGTCCGCGCACACCTCGGCGAGGAACAGCATCGCGTCGTAGGCCTCCGCCGCGTACCAGCCGGGCGCCTTCCCGTACCGGGCCTCGTACGCCCTGGTGAACCCGCGGGCCGCCGGGGTGGCCGCCGGGTCGACGAACGTGGTGGCGAACACCCAGCCGTCGGCGGCCCGGCCCGCCCTCTTCAGGAACCGGTCGCCGAGGGCCCGTTGAGTGGCGACCCGGGACCCCGAGAACCCGGCCCCGCGCAGGGCCGCCGCGAAGGCCCCCGCACGTTCCTGGCCGCCGCTGAACACCACCGCGTCCGCGCGGTCCGCGACGACCTCACGGGCGAGCGCGGCGGCGTCGAACGTTCCGGCCGCGACACTCGTGACGCTCGTGTCCCTCCCCGAGCGGCCCAGGGCGCGCTCCATGAAGTTGCAGAGGGACCAGGCGAAGTCGCCCTCGGCCCGGTCGTCGACCAGGAACACCCGGCGGGCGTCGGCCTTGCCCATGAGGTAGACGTCGCAGGGAGCGGCGAGCAACTCCTCGCCGGGCGACAGCTGAGCGTGCGGGACGAGAATGGATTCCTCGGTCCCCCCTGACTGCGTCGGCAGTCCCACCGAGACGGAGACGACGGGCAGCACGGCCTTCGTGTACGTGCTCTCCGCGGCGAGAAAACAGTCGTCCGTGGTCGGTCCCAGCACCGCGACGACCCGCTCGTCCGCCACCAGCCGCCGGGCCCGGTCCCGGGTCCGGCCGGGCTCGCCCCCGTCGTCGTAGGCCCGCAGCCTCAGCCGCAGCGGCCGGCCCGAGTCGGCGTTGACACGGGCGACGGCCAGCCGGGCGCCGTCGAGCTGGGCGCGCCCGGCCTCGCCGCTCGCGCCGGAGAGGTCGCCCTGGAAGGCCACGGTCAGTTCGGTGCGGGGGGCGGACGACGGCGAGGCGCCCGCGCCGGCCGGCCGTCCGTCACGGCCGTTCCACCACCAGAGCCCGCCGCCGGCCGCCAGGACGCCGGCCGCCCCCGCGGAGCCGAGGGCCAGGAACCCGCGGCGGGTCGGGCCCGCGGGTGCGGCCTCCGGCTTCTTCAGGGAGGTCACCGTCAACACGTCCGAGTCGGCCGGGACTTCGTCGCCCCGGGCGGCGGGGGCCGGTGCGGACACCCGGGTCGGCTCGATCGCTCCCATGGCGAGCACCACGGCGGACCGGTCCGCGATCAGCCGGGTCACCGGCTCCGGCAGCCACCGCTCGCGGTCGGCGGGTACGGCTGCTTCGAGCGCCGCACCCACCTGCGCGGCGGTCGGCCGGCGCACCGGGTCCTTGTCCAGGCACGCCCGGACGATCGGCTCCAACGCCGCCGGGATCAGCGGGAGTTCGGGCTCGTCGTAGACCGTGCGCAACAGCATCCCGGCGGCCGCGCCGCTGCCGAACGGCCGTACCCCGGTCGCGGCGAAGGCCAGCACGCAGCCCAGCGAGAAGACATCGCTGGGGGGACCGATGCCGGCGGCGCCCGCGCGGGCCTGTTCGGGCGACAGGAAACCGGGCGAGCCCACGACGACGCCGGTGGACGTGAGCGCCGTACCCTCCGGCGTGCGCGCGATGCCGAAGTCGATCAGGCGCGGACCGTCCGGGGCCAGCAACAGGTTGCCCGGCTTGACGTCGCGGTGCACCAGACCCGCCCGGTGGACCGCGTCCAGCGCCTCCGCGAGCCGCAGCCCCAGCACGCTCACGGACGCGGGGGACCACGGCCCGTGGCCCTCCAGCGCCTCCGCCAGCGAGGGGCCCGGTACGAACGCGGTCGCCAGCCACGGATCCTCCGCGTCGGCGTCCGCGTCCAGCAACGGGACCACCCAGGGACTGTCCACCTGCCGGGCCGCCTCGATCTCCCGGCGGAACCGGGCCCGGAACCCGGCGTCGTCCGCATAGGACGCCCGGACCACCTTGACCGCGGCGAACGCCCCGCCCGGCGCGCGGGCGAGGAACACCACGCCCATGCCGCCGGCGCCCAGCCGCCGCAGCAGCCGGTAGTCGCCCAGCCGCGACGGATCGGCGGCCCGCAGCGGCTCCATCAGGCGGTCAGCGGCGCCGGGCCGCCGTACACGAACGCCCCGTCCTCGACACGCCAGAGGTAGCCGCCGGTGCCGTCGATGACCGGCAGGCCGTTCTTCTGGAACGCGTACGTCCTGGTGACACCCTTGTACTTGGCGGCCCGCAGCGCGGCGAGCAGTTTCTCGCGGGTACGGCTCCTGGACGGCAGGTCCCCGAGCGACGTGAGCACCAGCGAGGTCACGTCGTACGCCTCGGCGGCGTACCGGGGCGGCGCCTTGTCGAACCGTTTCCGGTAGGCGCTCACGAACGCCTCGGCCTCGGGGACGTTCGCCGGGTCGACGACCGGTGCGACGATCGTCCAGCCGTCGGCGGCCTCCTCGGCCTCCGCGAGGAAACGCGGGTCGAGCAGGGCCGGTCCGGAGGCGCGGGCGCCGGAGTAACCGTGCTCGCGCAGGGTCCGGGCGAACGAGGCGGCCCGGTCGGGCAGTCCGGCGAAGGCGAACGAGTCGATGTCGGCGGCCAGGAGGTCGTCCACCGTGTTCTCGAAGTCCGACCGCAGGGTGCCGACCACGCGGGGCACGAACGGCTGCCCTGCCGACGTCAGTTGCTTGGTCAGATTGCTGATGATCTCCCAGCCGTAGTTGTCGGCCGCCCGGTCCATGACGACGCCGACCTTGCGCGGGCGCGTGCTCCGCAGGAACGGGTCGATGAAGAACGGCAGCAGCGAGTCGGGCAGCCGCGTGTGCAGGAACGAGCGGAAACCCTGCACCGACAGCGCGATGGCGCCGGGTGACACCGCCAGCACGGGGACGAGGGCGGCATCGTAGGCCGCCAGCGCGGACAGGGCGGTCGCGTCCGTGGTCGGGCCGACCACGGCGAGCACGGTGGGGTCGTCCGCGAGCCGCTTCGCGAGCCGGGCCGCCTCGGCGGGGTCGCCGCCGTCGTCCTCCGCCCGCACACCCACCTGGAAGGGGGCGTCGCGGCGGGCGTTGAACTGCTCGACGGCCAGCCGCAGTCCGCGCTCCTGGGCCGTGCCCGTGGCGCGCTGGTCCCCGCTGAGGTCACCGTGCAGGGCGACGGTGTACGCGGGGCGCCGGGCGGCGGCGGCCGGTTTCCCGCCGCCCGACCCGTCGTTCCGGCCGGCGGCCCACCAGGCCGTGGCACCCCCCGCGGCGAGGAGCGCACCCCCGCCGAGGAGGAGGGCGCGGCGCCGCGCGGGTGCGCCGGGAGCGTCGGCGGAGGCCATGGACCGGGTGTCGTCGGTGCCGGAGACCGGGGACGCGGTGTCGTCGGCGGAGGCGGTGCGCCGCGGGCCGGTCCCGATGGGGGACCCTCCGTCCGGGGCCGTGCCCGCGGGCGAGGCGCCGGCGACTATCTCCGTGTGCTCGATGTCCGGCAGCGCGAGCGCCTCGGTGGAACGCCGGGCGATCAGCCCGACGACCTCTTCGGGGAGCCAGGAGGCGGGGGTGTCGGCGGGGCCCTCGGCGTCACCGGCCTCGGTCCCCGCGGCTTCGCCGGCCGCGTCGTCCGTCGACTCGTCGGGCAGCAACTCCCGTACGATCTCCGCCAGTTCGGGCCGCAGTGCCGGGTCTTTCGCCAGGCACCGGGACAGCAGGTCGGCCAGTGCGGCAGGTACGCCGTCGAGGTCGGCCGGGTCGTGCACGGCCCGGTACAGCAGCGCGTCGAGCGCGCCCGTGCCGAACGGCGGGCGGCCCGTCGCCGCGAACGCCAGCACACAGCCGAGGGAGAACACGTCGCTCGGCCCGCCGACGGCGTCGCCCCGCCCGTCGGCCTGCTCCGGCGCGAGATAGCCGGGCGTGCCGACCACGAACCCCGTCGCGGTCAGCGAGTGGTCCTCGGGCGCCCGGGCGATACCGAAGTCGATGAGCCGGGGCCCGTCCGGTGCGAGGAGCACGTTGCCCGGCTTGAGGTCCCGGTGGACCAGCCCCGCCCGGTGGACCTCACCCAGCGCCAGCGCCAGCCGGCCTCCGAGGATCCGCAGCCCGTGTTCGCCGAGGGGCCCGTACGCGGTCACCGCCTCGGCCAGGGACGGACCGGGCACGTACGCCGTCGCCAGCCACGGTGCCTCCGCGTCCGGGTCGGCGCCCACCAGCGGCACCGCCCAGGGGCTGCTGACACGCCGGGCGACCTCGACCTCACGCCGGAACCGTTCCCGGAAACCGGCGTCCTCGGCGTACTCCGCCGCCAGCACCTTCAGGGCCACCAGCGAACCGGTGCCCGTACGCGCGAGGTACACCACGCCCATGCCGCCGGCGCCGAGGCGGCCCAGCAGACGGTGGCCGGCGATCCGCGCCGGATCGGAAGAACGCAGCCGCTCCATCAGCTCTCGCCCCCGCCCAGCTCGTACGCCGCTCGGTCGAGCATGGTGACCGTGCCGCGCGTCACGTACTGCTCCAGGTCGTCGACGGTGTAGCCCTCGGCGCCCTTGAACGACACCGTCAGGGTCACCGGGCCGAGCCGTGTGACCATCCACCGGTACAGGGCTTCGCTGCTCCCGGTCAGATAGACGCCCGTCTCCACGATCGAGTCGTCGGCGTAGTTGTTGCCGCGCAGGCCGCGGGGGGTGCCCACGGACATCAGTTTCGCGATCCGCTCGTCGGCGCGTACCTGCTGCTCCGGGCAGCGCAGCGCCTCCTCCAGCATCTCCGACAGCTGGTCGTCGGCACCGAGCACGGTGGTGTGCACCGTCACCGTCGCCGTCACCTTGACCGTGCCGCGCTTTGCGTCCCCCGGCAGTTCGCTGTACAGGGACAGGGAGCCGAGCACGCCCTCGGGCTGGGCCCGGCGCTGCCACCGGCACTCCTCGTCCAGGACGGCCACGGTGCCCGCGGCGCTGCGGGCGAGGGGTTGTGCCCGGAAGCCCGCGCCCCAGTCCTTCGGCTGCATCGCGACCTTCGACGCCAGCGCGGCGCCCTCCCGTCTCGAACGCGGCACGCGGTCCGGGTCCGCCGTGAACGGCGTCACCGACGGTGCCGACGAGGGCTCCCCACTAGCCGCCGACCCCTTTCCGGACGCGGAAGCGGAAGGTGCCGGAGACCCGGACGCCTTGCCTCCGGGCCCGGCCGCCCGGTCCGTCGTCCCCGCGCTGCAGCCGCCCAGCAGCACCGCCGCCGCGGCCCCCGAGGCGACGGCCCTCGACCGCCAACCACCTCTTCGCCCAGCAGACTTGTCGTCCATCGCCGCCCCCTCCACCCCAAATCCCCGCGTGTGACCGGTGATCGTACAGAGGTACGCAATCCCGGCGGGAGCGGTTCCGGGGAGTCTCTTCGCACACGCCTTGGGCATTGACGCGGAAGGCCGACTGTCCCAGTCTGAACGGATGTTCAGAACGGATGTTCAGAACGAGGTTTGTGGCGCGCGCAGTTGGGGCGAGGACGGCACCGGCGGGGTCCCGGGGCTGGAGGCGCGGGACGCCGAACGGCCTTGCGCGCTCGGCGGCAGCGAGTGGCACCGTCCCTACCGGGACCTGCTCGACCGGCCGGCGTACGGTGTCTGACGTCCCCCACGCCTCCGGCGCTCCCGGCGCCCGCGCCTCCCGTCAGACCCGCGACCGTGTCCTGGAGGCCGCCCTCGACTGTCTCGTCCGCAACGGCCACGGCGGGACCACCGCGCGGGCGATAGCCCAGGCGGGCGGCTTCGCGCCCGGAGTGATCTACTACCACTTCGTGGACCTGGACGACGTTCTGGTGGCGGCGCTGGCACGGACCAGCGGAGCCCGGATCGACCGGTACCGGGCCGAGCTGTCGGGCATCGACCGCGCGGTGCCCGCGATCGCGTGCCTGCGTGAGCTGTACGACGAGGACACCTCGACCGGGCACGTCGCCGCCGTGCAGGAGCTGTACGCGGGCGCGCGCCCCGGAACACGGCTGGCCGCCCAACTGGCCCTCGAAACAAGGAAGTGGGAAGACCTGGCCGAAGGGCAGCTCAGGGTCCTTCTGCGGGGCAAACCCCTCGGGTCGGCCGTCCGGGTCCGCGTACTCGCCGGCGCGGCGGTCGCCCTCTACCTCGGTATGGAGACCCTCACGCACCTCGACGGCGACCGCTCCCGCCCGGCCACCCTCTTCACCCAGGCGGCCCGCCTCGCCGCGGTCTTCGACCGTGTACCACGACTGAAGAGACGGGCGCGCGGGGTGAGATGAGCGAGCCGGACGATCCGCACGAAGCCACGGACTCCGGCTGGTCACCCTGCGCGCCACCGGCGAGTTCGTCGGCGACTGCGGGCTGACACCGCAGGAGATCAAGGGTGTCACCGGACTGGAGGTCGGCTACCGGGCCCGGGCCGCCCTCCAGGGGCGGGGCTACGCCGCCGAGGCCGCGGCGGCCTGCCGTGATCACGCCCGTGACGTTCTCCACGCCGAGCGGCTCGTCGCGATCATCCGTCCCGCCAACCGCCCCTCCCCACGCGTGGCGGAGAAGATCGGCCTCCCCTTCGAACGCCAGGCGGTCTCCGTACGGGCCCGCTCGTCCATGTCCACGCCACGCGCCTGTGACGGGCGGTCACGCCTGCCGTGCGGCGCCTCAGGCCGTCTGGATCTTGCCCTGCTCCACCAGGTAATGGGTGGGGTCCGAGCAGCCCAGTGACGGGGTGAGCAGCAGGCTCACCGTCAGCGGGGCGGGCTCCGTGCTCGCCGTGGAGAACTCGCAGACCGCTCCCTTGCCGGTGAGGGGGTACCAGAACCAGCCGTCGGCGGCGCCGACGGTCGCGCGGTCCGACTCCTTCCAGGCGCCGCCGGACCGGGTGAAGACCTGGAGGCGCACGGAGGCGGCGTACTCGTCCTGCGTCGAGCGCAGTGCGGTCAGCGTGATCCGGTAGTCGGAGCCCAGGGTGGACGAGGCGATCTGGAGGGTCTGCTGCCGCGCGGCGGTGTCCGCGTTCGACGCGCCGGTTCCGGCGGCGCCGAGTGCGGCCGCCAGCAGGACGGTGAGGGCGGTGGTGATGCCGCGGCGGGTGCGGTTCGCGTTCATGTGTTCCCCCGTCGGAACGAGTCGGGACAAAGGGTCGGTTTGTGCCGTTCGGTGAGGAAGACGAGTCGGACGCCTTACGGGTTGTACGGCGACCGCCGCCTCCTCTCACGTCGGGTGGATGAGCAGCAGCGCGATGTCGTCGCTGCGCGGCGCGGAGCGGCGGGCGTGCTGGACGAGGGTGCCGGCGACGGCGTCCATGGAGCGGGGCCCGGCCGGATCGGCGCGGGCGAGTGCGCGGGCGAGGCCGTCGACCGCCTCGTCGATGTCGACGCCCGGGGCTTCCACGAGCCGGGCAGGCGGTCGGACGGGGCCCGCGCGGCCCTGGCCCGGCACCGGGTGGGGCTGTGGGTTTGCGCGTGGTGGCCGCCGTCCGGGCGGTCAGACCGGCCCGACGGGGGGTTGCCCGTCCTGCCCGGTGCCCGGCCCCCGGACGGCCAGCAGCGCCGCGCCGATGTGCGCCACCGCCCGCGGATCGGAGAGGGACCGGCCGGTCAGCTCCTCGACGCGGCGCAGCCGGTAGCGGACGGTGTTGGGGTGGACGAAGAGGCTCCGGCCCGCCTCGGTGGCTGAGCCCGCGGCGGCGAACCAGTGCTCCAGGGTCTGCAGCAGACGGGCGCGCTCCACGACCGGGAGTTCGACCACGGGCCGGAGCACCACCCCCACCAGGTGCGCCGCCTCGGCCGGGGCGGCGGCGACCACCATGGCCAGCGGGTCGTCGTCGCACCGCGCCACGCCCGGACCGGTGCCTCGCAGCCCGGCCAGCGCCAGCCGGGCGAACCGCAGCGCCTGCGGAGTGTCCCGCAATGAGGCGAAGCACGGGCTGACCCCCACACGGGCCCGGTCCCGCCGCAGAACGCGGAGCAGCACTCCCTCCGCCGCCCCCGTGGGCAGGGCGATCAGACCGATCTGCTGGTCGGGCAGCAACCGCCACGCCGAGGGGAGCTGCTCCTGACGCAGCGCGGCCTCGACCCCCGCCAGCGGCTCCTCACCGGGGGCGCCGGCCGCCGCCGCGACGACCGCGAAGCGACCGCGCTCGGGCAGGCCCAGTTCGCGAGCGGCCTCCCACAGCGTGGTCCGGTCGGCGATGACCCCGGTGAACAGGGCCTCCACCAATGCCGAGCGCCGGGCCTGCCCCCGCGCGGTCAGCTCGGCGGCCGTCTCCCGGTAGGCCGCCGCGACCGCCTCCGCGTACAGACCGAACAGCGCCCAGATCGCGGCCGACTCGGTCACCAGCCGGTCGTCGGAGACCTCCGGGTGGGTGCGGGCCTCCATGAGGATCTCCGTCCACAGGAGTTCGAAGCCGACCCGGTACGCGTGCAGGGTGTCCGCGAGTGGCACGCCCTGCTCGGCACGGATGCGGCCGGTCTCACGGGCCGGGCTGGGATCCGGGGCGGCACCCGCGCCGAGGTGGCTCAGGATCAGGTCCGCGTTGGCCGTGCACGAGCGGCGCAGCGAGTCGAACGGGAGCAGCGACTCGTCCTCGTAGGCGTCGACGTCCGTACGGATGCGCCGCGCGATCCGCTCACCCAGTTCCGGCAGCCTGGAATGGAGTGCCGCGGCCACGACCGAGATGTCCATCGGCGCAGCTTAATGCCACCGTTTTGTCCCCCGGAACAGCCTCGGGGGGCCGGTCCTGTCGTGCGGCCCATAGGCCGCCACCGTGTGCGGCAGCACGATGTCGTCGACGTGAACGGCGGATTTCGACGGCGACTTTCGTGGAGGCGGCTCATGGCCAATCTGGCGCAGTTCCTGGTGGAGACGGCACAGCGGGAGCGGGGGCGTCCCGCGCTGCGGCTGGGAGATCAGGTCATCGGCTACACGGAACTGGACGAGCGCAGTGCGCGCGCCGCCACCCTGCTGCGCGCCGAGGGCGTACGCCCCGGAGACCGGGTCGCCCTGATGCTGCCCAACGTCCCCGAGTTCGTCGTCCTCTACTACGGCGTGCTGCGCGCCGGCGCCGTCGTCGTCCCCATGAACCCGCTGCTCAAGACACGGGAGACCGCGTACCACCTGAGCGACTCCGGGGCCGTGCTGCTCCTCGAATGGCATCAGGCACCGGGCGAGGGCACGCAGGGCGCGGCCGCCGCCGGGGTGCGGCACCTAGCCGTCGAACCCGGGGACTTCGCGGCACGGCTGGCCGGACACGAACCGCTGCCCGGTGTGGCGGAGACGGCGGACGACGACGTGGCCGTCCTCCTGTACACGTCCGGCACCACCGGCCGCCCCAAGGGCGCCACGCTCACCCACGGCGGACTGCGGCACAACACCGAGGTCAACACGGTCCACGTGCAGCGGATGACACCCGAGGACGTGGTGGTGGGCTGCCTGCCGCTGTTCCACATCTTCGGCCAGATCTGCACGATGAGCGTGGCCGTGCGTGCCGGCGCCTCGCTCACCCTGATACCCCGCTTCGAGCCGCAGGCCGTGCTGGACGCCGTGGCCCGCGACCGGGCCACGGTCTTCGAAGGCGTGCCGACGATGTACGCGGCGCTGCTGCAGCACCCGTCCGAGGCGGACGTCTCCACCCTGCGCATGTGCGTTTCCGGCGGGGCGTCGCTGCCGGTGGAGATCCTGCACGGCTTCGAGCGGCGCTTCGGCTGCGCGGTGCTGGAGGGCTTCGGGATGTCCGAGACCAGCCCGGTGGTCACGTTCAACCACCCCGACCGGCCGCGCAAGGCCGGCTCCATCGGCACCCCGATCCAGGACGTGGAGGTGCGGCTGCTGGACGACAAGGGCCAGGACGTCGCGCCCGGCGAGGTCGGCGAACTGGCCGTACGGGGGCCGAACGTGATGAAGGGGTACTGGAACCGGCCCGAGGAGACGGCTGCCGCGATCCCCGACGGCTGGCTGCGCAGCGGCGACCTCGCGCGGCGGGACGAGGACGGCTACCTCTACATCGTCGACCGCAAGAAGGACATGATCATCCGCGGTGGCTACAACGTGTACCCGCGTGAGATCGAGGAGATCCTGCACGAGCACCCGGCCGTCGCCCTGGCCGCGGTGGTCGGTGTGCCGCACACCCATCTGGGCGAGGAGATCGCGGCTGCTGTCGTCCTCCGGCCGGCCGCGCGCACCGGCCCCGACGAACTGCGGGAGTTCGTCAAGGACCGGGTCGCCGCGTACAAGTACCCGCGCGAGGTGTGGATCGTCGACTCCCTGCCGACCGGCCCCAGCGGCAAGATCCTGAAGCGGGAGATCACCGCCCCGGCCGGATGAACCCGAGGGGCGGAGGCGGGACACTCTCCGTGCCCCTTCGCCCCTCCCGTCTCCCGGACCGGTCAGTCCGGGCCGCCACCGAAGCCGATCTCGTTCCCGTCCGGATCCTCGTACGTGACCTTGCGTACGCCGTTCGCGTACGTCTCGAGGGTCCGGGGCTCCAGACCCCGGCCCGAGATCCCGGCGACGCGCGCGTCCAGGTCCTCGACGAAGACGGTCTGCAGCGCGTGGCCGCCGCGCCCCGGGCGGTGCTCGATGTACACATAGCGGTGTTCGGCCAGCTCCCAGACGGCTTCCTCGTCGTTCGGGAAGAACGTCGGCGGCGAACCGAACAGCCGCTCGTACCAGGAGAGCGCCGAGGTGTAGTCGTTCACCGGGATACCTGCGAAGAGGACGACGGGCATGACCCCATCGTAGGTCCGGCGACGGCGTCAGGCGCCGATCCTGGCGGCGATGACCGGGGCGAGCCGGTCGGCGACGACGCGGTGCCCCCGGTCGTTGGGGTGGACGGAGTCGGTGAGGTCGCCGGAGCCCAGCCAGCCCGTGGTGGCGACGAAGGACACCGGGGAGTCCCCGCCCGCGATCGCCCCCTGGACGGCGGCCTGGGTCTGCGGGACGAACCGTCCCCGGAAGGTCTCCAGCGCGAAGATCCAGGCCCGTGGATGCGCGGCGCGCACCTTGCGCAGCAGACTGCTGTAGCCCGCCTGGAACTGCGCGGAAGTCACCCCGTGGCCCACGTCGTTGGTGCCCAGGTTGATGACGACGGCGTCGGCCCGGTACCGGGAGGGGTCCCAGTCCGGCGTCGCCGCGTTGGGGTTGAGCCTGGTGTACTGCCGTTCCAGCCCCACGCACCCGTCCGCCGCGGCGACCAGACAGGCGCCGCCCTGGGCGATCTGCGTGTGCTCGGTGCCGAGCCGCTCCCCGATCAGCCAGCCGTACGCGGTACGGGCGTTCTGCGAGGTCGTCGTGCCCACGGTGATCGAGTCGCCGACGAACTCGACCAGCCGGGCCGGCGCGGGCGCGGCGAAGGTGGTCGCGCCGGAGTCCAGGACCAGCCCCTGGAAGACGGCGTCACCGCGATAGGAGCCCGCCACCACCTGGTAGTTGACCTGCAGTGTGTGGCGGCCCGACGACAGTGCGGCCGGGGTCAGGTTCACCGTCCCCTTCACGTCGTCGTAGAACTTCACGGGCCCGTCGTCTATCCGCGCCCAGAAGTCGATCGTGCCGCGCTGCTTCAGTTGGACGGTCCGCCCGGTGAAGCCGACACGGTAGTAGGCGCCGGCCCAGTACGGCGTGTACGCGGTACTGGAACCGGTGTCCCAGCGCCCGACGAACTTGATGTTCGGGTCGCCGGGCTGGCCGGGCGCGGCCGCCCGCGCGGAGGGAGCCGCCGTGTCGCCGCCCGGTGCGGCGTGGGCGGGGGCGATGCCGGCCAGCGACAGCAGACAGGCGACGAGGGCGGCCGCGAGGAGGGCCGCCGTACCGCGCCCGGCAAACCTGTGGGGGGAGGTCTGCATGGGGATCCTTTCTCACCGGCGTGGGAGCGTTCCCATGAGCGGTCTCCCCACGGAACCAGTGCCACGATTACTGGTCAAGAGGGCTTGCGCGAAGAAGAGTCGACCTCACTCGGCGGCCCTCCTGACCAGTTCTGCGATCCGTGCCTCCGTCTCGGCAGTCGGTTCCGTGAGGGCGTAGGCGGTGGGCCACAGCGTGCCCTCGTCGAGCCGCGCCTGGTCGCTGAAGCCGAGCGTGGCGTACCTCGACTTGAACTTCTGCGCGCTCTGGAAGAAGCAGACGACCTTGCCGTCCCTGGCGTACGCGGGCATGCCGTACCAGAGCTTCGGCGCGAGATCCGGCGCGACGGTCCGTACGATCTCGTGCACCCGTTCGGCGAGAACGCGGTCCGCGTCCGCCATCGCGGCTATCTTCGCGAGCACGTCGCCCGCCCCGTCCGCGGCTGCCCTGCGCGGGCCCCGCCGCGCGGACGTCCTCAGCTCCCGGGCGTGCTCCTTCATCGCCTCGCGCTCCTCGGCGGTGAACCCCTCGAACTTCGCCTCGGCCGTGCCGGCGCTCCTGGCGTTCTTCTGTGTGGTGGTCATGATGGATTCCTTCCTCGCACTGTCTGATCGTCTGAAAGTCTGTTTCGCTCTGCGGGGCAGGCCGGGGACGCGCCCGGCACCGTGGTTCAGTCGAGCCAGCGGCCGTCGCGCATCAGCTCACGCCCCGTCAACTCGTCCGCCTCGCGCCACGCCTGGACGCGGCGCGGGGTGATACGGAACCAGTGGTACGACGTGGACGACTCCCGGGGGTCGAAGCCGGTGCGCGCGGCGAACCGGTCCCCGCGCTCCCGCGGCAACGCACCGATCGGGAGCACCTCGACCCGGCCCTCGATCATGGACACGTCCCGGGTCACGCCCAGTCCCAGCCGCGTGGTCCGGTTCGCGGCCAGGTTCCGGCCGGTCGGGCTGTCGGCCGGGGTGGCCAGCAGCAGCGTCTCGCCGTCCCAGTCGAAGGACAGCGGCACCAGACAGGGCATCCCGTCCACCGAGGCACTGGCCACCCAGACGTCGACGTCATGGGCCAGCCGGTGCTCGGTGTCCCGGCGCCGACGCGTACGGGGGCGGGGGGCGGTGGACGAACCGGTCCTCGTCATGTCTGCTCCTCGGTTGGGTGGGGCGGGCCGCGACCCTCCCGGATGTGTCCGCCGGGTGCGATCGCCGTGGTCACAGCTTGTCCCGGGGGGCCCACGGCCCGCCTCCGTGGTGAGCACGGAATCCACCACGCAGACGCCACGGAGCAGCGGATAATGGTGCGATGTCCAGTCCAGCGGTCTCGGCCCGGGAAGCCGAAGTGCTCGCGTTGCTCGGGGAACACCTCAGCAACGCGGAGATCTCCGCGCGGCTGTTCATCTCCGTGCGCACGGTCGAGTCGCACGTCTCCGCCCTGCTGCGCAAGCTCGACGAGCCGGACCGGCGGGCGCTCTCCCGTCGCGCGGCCGACATCGCCCGTGCCGGGCGGCCCCGCCCGGCTCCCGCCCTCCCGGCGCCGCTGACCGCGTTCATCGGCCGGGCCCGCGAGCGCGCCGAGCTGGCGGAGGCGGTGAAGACCCGCCGTCAGGTGACCGCGGTCGGCCCCGGCGGAGTGGGCAAGACCCGTCTTGCGCTGGCGGTGGCGGCCGACGCGGCGGGTGACTTCGCCGACGGGGTGTGGTTCGTCGACCTGGCCCCGGTCACCGACCCGGCGCGGGTGGGGGCCGCGATCGCGGCGGCCGTGGGCGTGGGCGAACAGCCCGGGCGCGGTGTCGACGCGTCGGTGCTGACCGCCCTGGCGGACCGTCAGGCCCTTTTGGTGCTGGACAACTGCGAGCAGATACGCGACGGGGTCGTGCCGTTCCTGGAACGGCTGCTGGTCGCCTGTCCGGGACTACGGGTCCTCGCGACCAGCCGGGCCCGGATGCTGGTGCCGTTCGAGTGGGTGTTCCCGGTTCCGCCGCTGTCCTCGGACGGCGGCGCGGAGTCCGACGCCGTGACCCTGTTCCTGGAGCGGGCCGCGGCGGTCGGCCGGCCACCGGAACCGGCCGTACGCGACCGGATCGCGGCCGTCTGCGAACGGCTCGACGGTATGGCGCTCGCCATCGAACTCGCGGCCGCGCGGTGGCCCACCCTCGGCCTGGACGGCCTCACCGCCGGCCTCTCCGACCAGCTGCGGATCCTCTCCGGCGGGCCCCGCGCGGAGGACCGGCACCGGTCGGTGCGGGCGGCCCTGGACTGGAGCCACGACCTGCTGGAGCCGCCGGACCGGGCGCTGCTGCGCCGGATCTCGGTGTTCGTCGTACCGTTCACCGCCGAGGCGGCGGCGGCCGTGGCCGGGTTCGCCCCGCTGGACGCGGCCGAGATCACCGACGGGCTGGGCCGGCTCGCCGAACAGAGCCTGCTCACCGCGACACCGACCGCGACCGGCACCCGCTACCAGGCACTGGAGACCATCCGCCAGTACGGCACCGAGCGGCTCGCCGAGGCCGCCGAGCTGACGGACGCCCGGTCCCGTCACCTGGACTGGTGCCTGGCCGGGGCGGCCGCGCTCACCGGCACCGGGGACGCGGACTGGCGCGCCCGCTTCGACGCCCTGGCCGACGACCTGCGCGCCGCCCTCGCCTGGGCCGCCGACCGCCCGGAGCGCCGCCCGGAGGCCCACCGCCTGGCCCTCGCCCTGGCCGGGCTGACCTTCACCCGCAACCTGCCGGGTGAGTCCCAGCAGCGGTACGAGCAGGCGGCGGCGCTCGCGAGCGAGACCGGCGCCGAAGGCGCGGTGGGCTCGGCCGGTGACGCCGCCGCTGCCGAGGCGCTGCGGCAGGCCGCCGCGGTAGCCGGTTGCCGCAGGCTCGGCGACGACATGTTCCGCCTCCACCGCGCCGCGGTCGAGGCCGCCCGGCGGGCCGGTGACACCGCCGGTGCGGCGTGCGACCTGGCGGCCGCGGCCACCGTCGCGTACCGCTTCTCCAGCGAGTTCGCCCGGCTCCCGGCCGTCGACGAGGTGGCCGACCTGCTCACCCGGGCCCGCCGCCAGTTGTCCGCCACCGCCCAGCTGCCGCCGGACGCGAAGGCATACGTGCCGTCGGACGCCGAGTCCGACCTGCCGGCCGTGGCCCCGGCCGAAGCGCCGCCGGGGGCGCCGCGCGGTCCGTCGGCGGCTGTCGCGGATGCCTCCGGCACGGTTCGCGGGGCCACCGATCCGTCGCGCGTGGCCCCGGGGTTCGTCTCGGCGGCCGCCGCGGCGGCCGCCCTCGCCCTCGCCGAGGCCGCGGTCGACGCGGATGCCTTCGGCGCGGTGCAGGGGGACGTGGACAACACCGCGCAGGAGACGGTCGGTCACGCGGAACGCGCCGTCGATCTCGCCCGCCGGGCGGGGGACCCGGTGGCCGAGTCCGCCGCCCGCGACGCGCTCTCCGGTGCCCGGACCTGGGCCGGTGACTCCTTCGGCGCGGCGGACGCCGCCCGGCGCCGGATCGAGGTCCTCGCCCCGGTGCCGCCCACCCCCGCCCGCACGCACGAGCGGATGGACGCCCTCGCCATGGCCGCCGGGACCGCTCTCGGCGTGGGCCGGCTGCCGCAGGCCCGCGACTGGGCCCGGCAGCTCGCCGACCAGCACCTGTTCGCCGAGGTGCAACACCACGCCACGTCCTGGCTGCTGGTCGTGGACGCCTTCGCGGGCAACGCCGGCGACGTGATCACCGGCAGCGAAGCCTTCATCGACGCCTGGCGGCGGAGCGACCGGAAGCGCTCCTTCTCGCTCGGCCCGGCCGCCGCGTCGGTCGCCCTGATCCACGGCCTGCGCGGCGACCACGACGCACGGGAGACCTGGCTGGGCGTCGTCACCGAGGCGGGCACCGCGGCGGAGCACCACCACGGCTACGGCGCGGTCTTCGACGCCATGGTCCTGCTCCACCACGGCGACGCGGAGGCGGCCCTGGAACGGCTCGCACCGGCCCCGGACGCGGTGTGGAAGTGGGTCTCCTGGATCTGGCTGCACTGGTACGTGGGCCTGCGGGCGGAGGCGTCGGTCCTCACCGGCCACCCGGAGGCCCGCGAACGGGTCGCCGAGGGCCGGACCCTGGTCGCCGGGAACCCCGTCGTGACGGCCCAACTGGACCGCGCGCAGGCCCTCCTTGACGGCGATCTGCCCCACCGCCTCGCCACCGCGAAGGCGTTCGACGCGGCGGGCTGCCCCTACCAGTCGGCCCGTACGCTTCTGCTCGCCGGAGACGGCCACACCGCCGCCGGCACGACGGCACTCGCCCGCCTCGGCCTCGCGCCCGGCTCCTGAGCGTGGACCGCCCGGCTCCTCAGCGTGGACCGCCCGGGTCAGCGGCCCTTGCGCACCCGGGCCGCCGCGCGGGCCTCCGCCGCCTTGCGCGCCTCGGCGGCCTTGCGGGACTCCTTCGCGGCACGGCCGGGACGGGTGCCCATGCCGCGGAAGGGCGCGTTGCCGCCACCGGCCTTCGGTGGGGCCGGCGGGCGCTTCGCCCCGGTGATGGCGGTCAACTGTGCCTCACCGGACCGCACTTGGGTGACCGTCGGACGGATCCCGGCGTCGGACATCATCCGGTTCACGTCGCGCCGCTGATTGGGCGTGACCAGCGTGACCACCTTCCCGGACTCACCGGCGCGCGCCGTGCGCCCGCCCCGGTGCAGATAGTCCTTGGCGTCCGCGGGCGGGTCGACGTTGACGACGAGGTCGAGCGCGTCGATGTGGATGCCCCGCGCCGCGACGTTGGTCGCCACCAGCACGGTGATCCCGCCGTCCTTGAACTGGCCGAGCGTGTGCGTGCGCTGCGGCTGCGACTTCCCGCTGTGCAGGGCGCCGGCCCGTACGCCGCTGGCCCGCAGATGGCGGGTGAACTGGTCGACGCCGGCCTTGGTGTCCAGGAACATCAGCACCCGGCCGTCCCGTGCGGCGATCTCGGTGGCGGTCGCGTACTTGTCGGCGCCGTGGATGTTCAGCACATGGTGTTCCATCGTGGTGACCGAGCCGGCGACCCGGTCGACCGAGGCGAGCACCGGGTCGTGCAGATGGGTCCGCACCAGCTGGTCGACATCCCGGTCGAGGGTGGCGGAGAACAGCAGCCGCTGCCCGTCGGCGGGGACCTGCTCCAGGATCTCCGAGACCTGCGGCAGGAAGCCCAGGTCGCACATCTGGTCCGCCTCGTCCAGCACCGTGATGCGCACCTGGTTCAGCAGGCAGTCCCGGCGCGACACCAGGTCGGCGAGCCGCCCCGGCGTCGCCACGACCACCTCGGCGCCGGCCCGCAGCGCGGCCTGCTGCTTGTTGATCGACAGCCCGCCGACCACCGTCGTCAGCCGCACCCCCAGCGTTCCCGCGTACGGCGTCAGCGCGTCGGTCACCTGCTGTGCGAGTTCCCGGGTCGGCACCAGGACCAGGGCGAGCGGACGCTTCGACTCCGCCCGTCGGCCCGCCGTGCGGACGAGCAGCGCGAGTCCGAACGCCAGCGTCTTGCCCGACCCGGTCCGCGCGCGGCCGAGGACGTCACGGCCGGCCAGCGCGTTCGGCAGCGTCGCCGCCTGGATCGGGAAGGGTTCCCGCACGCCGAGGTCGGTCATGGTCCGCAGCAGCTCCGGCGGCAGCCCGAGCGCGTCGAAGGACCCGGCCGGCGGCAGGTCCCCGGCGGCCGCTTCCCGCGCCGGAGGCTCACCCTGCGGCCCGGCGGCCCGTCCGGAGGTGCCGGCGGAGGAGGGCCCGGTGGCCGGCGGCTTCGCGTTCATGGGGGAACCTTTCCTGGTCTGGCGCCCGGAACGCGCCGGGGCCCGTACCCCTCGGTACGGGCCCCAACGCTGTCGAAGCGTGCCCCCATTTTACCAGCGGGCGCCCACCGGCCCGCCCGTGTCACCCAGGCCCCAGGCCCCAGGCCGTCCGCGCACCGCGGCCGCGCCGGCTAGAAGCTGCCGTAGTTGACCTGCCAGGTGGGCAGCCCCATCCGGCGCCACACGGCGACCACCCGGTCACGGTCGTCGAGGGAGACCCGTACCGCGTAGCGGTGGCGTACGTGCCGGTCGAAGAGTTCCGCCTTCACCACGTCGTCGCGACGCTGGTCGCCGGCGGCGCGCATCCACAGCTCGTCGTACGGCACCTCGTGCGCGCGCAGCCACGCCTCCGTCCGGCCCCGGTGCTCCTCACCACGACCCGAGAGCAGCACGACCGCGTCGCCGTCGGCACCGCGGAAGGCGCGCAGCGCGCCGCGCACCGACTCGTTCAGCAGATCCTCCTCGCAGCGGGTGAAGTCGTAGGCGCCCCGGTCGCCCCGGAGGGCGAGGGTGCCGTCGATGTCGCACATGACCGCGGAGGGGAGCGCGGGATCGGCGGTGTACGGCTCGACGGCGGGCTGGTCGTTCAGCCACTCCGCGGTGAGCCGCCAGCCGCCCCTGCGGGACTTCTCGTGCTTGTCGGCGAGGATCCGGATGATCTCCTCGCCTACCGGCCGCTCCCGCGCGGCGTCGCGCCGCAGGCACTCCTGCACCGGTACGTCGGTGAAGTCGTGCACGACGAACGTGGCCAGCCCCGCCACCGCCGCCTTCAGCCGCTTCGGGATGTGCGGTGTCATATGGGTGTTGTCCACCACGACGTCGAAGCCGTCGTCCACGGCCGCCCGCACCGCCGCGTCCTGGATCGCCAGTACGGTCTGCTCGTGCGCGTACGACCGGCGCCCGGCCCCCTCCGGCAGCGGGACGTCGAGCATCGCCCGCAGATCGTCGAGGTTGACGCGACGCATCCGCCCCTCGGCCTCCGCCTGCAGCCTGCGCGCGGCGGTCGTCTTCCCCGAGGCGGGAAGGCCCGTCATGACATGTACAACGGGCACGGTCAGTTCTCCTCGTCGTTCTTGAAGGGGTCGGACGCCTCCGGCCGGGTGGAACGGTACGTCACGAGTTCGGTGGGCCGGTCGTCCAGGCGCAGGAACATGGCGGGGCGTACGGCCGCGTCGGGCAGCTCCCGCACCGCGCGGGCGAAGGCCCCGCGGTCGCCCGCGAGATGGGCGAGGGACCGGAACGCCTCGTCGATCGCCCGCTCGCGGTCCTCCACCTGTTTCTCGATGCCCGCGACGACGCCTCGCACCCAGGCGTCGAACTCGTCGGGCACCTGCTCCAGCAGCGCGTCCAGGGGCCTGCCGCCGGACGCGACGACGTCTCCGGCCGAGCAGTTCAGCGCCTGCGCCACCTGCTTGGCGGGCAGGCCGGCGAACCGCTGGATGCCGTGACCGCGCCAGATGTCCCGCTCGGTCACACCGGTGAGCACCTTGTGGAGCCGTACGTACTCGGCGAACTTGGCCTTGGCACGGACACCCGACGCGAAGCGCAGCACGAAGCCCTCCGCGTCGGTGCCGGTGGCGGCCCCGCCGCCCGGCAGCCGGTTGCCCTCCGTCATGGCCAGCAGCTCGGTGAGCGGCAGGGCGGGCCGGACGGTGACGACCGAGCCGATGCCGTGCCAGCCGGCCGCGGCCTCCGCGAGGGCGACCTCGGTGCCGTCCTTGGCGAACGCGGCCAGCAGGACCACGTCGCGCCGATCGCCGTAGTCCACGACGATCCGGTTCTCCGGGTACAGGATCTCGGCGAGGTAGGTCACCCCCGGCACGAGTCCGGAGGTGTCCTTCTGGTCGAGCAGCCGCTGCGCCCAGGTCGCCTGCACACTGACGAACGACCCCTTGGACGCGACCCGCCATCGGCCGGCGTAGTGGAAGACCACCGCCAGACTGCCGTCGACCTTGTCGTACACCTCGAACGGCTCGTCGGGGAGGCCGGGCGCGTACGGCTGACCGGACTCGTGCTCCCCGACGTTGAAGAACTTCGGCAGCGGGAGCGCGACGATCTCACCGGTGGCGTCGTCGGCCACGAGACCGCGGCAGCGGGTGGTCACCCGGTTCCACACCCGCTCGTACTGGCATGTCCTCGTGTACGTGTAGATGGACAGCGGCAGTTCCGGGTGCGCCTTGCGCGTCACGTGCCCCGCGTCGAGCGCGGCCGCCAGCTCGTGCGGCGGCAGCAGCTCATGAAGAGTCAGGTGGTCCTGGCTCATGTGTTCCTCCCCTGGGTGGTCCCTGATTGTCAGGTGGGGGAGGCCGTTTCGGGTAACGGATTTCGGGAGCCGTACGGTACGTCCCGAGCAGAGGAGGGGCCCTCATGGGCTGGAGTCCGACGATCTTCACTGGCGGCGAGCCTGCGGCCGGCGCGCGCCGTACCGCCACGGCCGTCAACACCGTGCACAGGGACGCCGTACGCCCCTCTCATCTGCGGGTGCGTCCGTCAGGCGGCGAGCGCGGCCGGTTCGCCGAGGTGGGCGGCCGCCGTGCGCCAGGCGGCCGTCACCGCGGCATGCGCCTGCCGGGTGTCCGAGGTGTGGCCGCCGGTGAGGGTGAGCGGTGTCCCGACGTGGACGTGCAGGCCGGGGCGGCGCAGCGGGGCGGTGACCAGCCCCGCGAGCTGCTTGGCCGTGTTTCCGGAGGTGATCCGGCGTGCGCCGGCCTGGCCGACCGGGACGACGGGCGCGCCGGTACGCGCGGCGAGCCGGGCCAGGCCGGTGCGGAACGTTCCGGGCGCGGCCTCGGCGGAGTCCTTGCGCGACGGGATCCCGCCCTCGGCGTAGATGAGGACCGTACGCCCGCTCTCCAGGGCGGCGGCGGCGAGGTCGAGCGCGTCGGCGGCGCGCGGGTCGCCCCGGTACACGGGCACGTACCCCTCGCGGGAGAGCGCACGGCCGAGCAGGGGGATGCGCCACAGGCCCGCGGCGCCCAGGGCGACCGGCTGGACGCCGAGCCGGTGCAGCGCGGCGAGCACGACGGCGGGATCGGCGAGCGAGGTGTGGTTCGCGACGACGATGCTGCCCGGCGCCACCGCGGATCCGGCGTCGACGGTCACCGTGAGACGTCCGACGGCGGGGACGAGGACATCGGCGAGGCGGCTGAACATGGGGTCTCCCGGGCTTGACGAGGCAGGACCCCATCCTCGGCGCGCCCGCCGCACCGGTCCTGAGTGCGCGTACTCAACCGCGGGCGTGCCGGTACCCAGACGGCGCCGGCCTGCGTCCCCAGGCCGAGATCATCGGGGAGGTCGCCAGGTCCAGGCCGCCCGCCGCGATGTCGGCGAGGTGGGTGTCGATCTCCGCGGGTCTCGCGTGGACCCTGGCCACCAACCGGTCGCGGACCTGCCGCACCGTGGCCGTCTCCAGCGCCGCGCAGGCCGGGCCGGAGACGGGGAAGCAGGCGTCGGCCCGCACCTCGGTCAGGCCCGCCTCGCGCAGCAGCCGGGGCGGACGGCGGCCGTAGGACAGCTCCGCGCCCCGCTCGGCGAGGAGCTCGCGGAGGCCGTGGCGCCACCAGGTCCTCGATCACATGCTCGGACGTCCGTCCGTCCCCTCTCCCGATCCACCGGCCGTGCCCGCACCCGCCCGCCCGGGGGCGGCGACGATCCGGTCGACGATCGCCGCGGCCTGTTCCGGGTGGGCCTCCAGCCAGGCGCCGAGGTGCTCCCGGACCGCCTCCGCGACACGATCGCGCACCTGCGTGCCACCGAGCAGGCCGCGGGTGGCGCTCGGGAACTCGGGACGATCCAGCTTCACCGACACGACCGCGGTCAGGCCGTCGACGGCCCGGTCGGTGCCGAGACCGGGGTCCGCGGCCGTGCGCGGGCCCCGGCGGCGCGCATAGGCGTCGACCGCGGCGGTCACGCCGTCCCGGAGGCCCGACAGGTGCGTGCCGCCTTCGGGAGTGGGGCGGCTGTTGGCGAAGGAGAGGACCCGTGCCCCGCGCCCGCCGCACCACCGCAGGGCGACCTCCACGGTTCCCGCCAGCCGCGCGTCGTCCCGCTCGAACGCGATGACGTCCGGGTGGACGGGCGGCCCCGACCGCGCGTCCAGGAAAGCGACGAAGTCCCGTGCCCCGCCCGGGAACCGGAACCGCTCCGACCGTCGCTCGCCGGGGCGTTCGTCGGTCAGGGAGATGTCCAGGCGCCGGTTCAGGAACGCCAGTTCCCTGAAGCGCTCCGCCAGCACCGTGTACGAGCATCGCACCGTCTCGAAGATGCCGGGGTCGGGCCAGAAGGTGAGGACGGTCCCGCTCGTGCCCGCCGGACCCACGGCGGTGGGGGCGGTGACCGCGACACCCCGGACGTACTCCTGGACCCACCGCAGTCCGTCCCGCCGTACCTCGGCGGTGAGGCGGCCGGACAGGGCGGCGGTGACGCACGGCCCGATGCCGAAGAGGTCCAGGTGGACGGTGTGGCGGTCGTCCGCCCGCTTCCCGGGCGCCGTACCCGTGAGCAGGGCTTCGAGACAGGGGCCGCCGGTGTGGCCGGCCGCCGCGACCGGGAGGCCCGGCCCGTCGTCGGACACCCGTACGCCGCCGTCCCGTGTGAGGACGAGGGCGACGGACCGGGCGCGGCCGGTCAGCACCTCGGCCACGGCCCGGTCGGCGGCGTCGAACACCATCTGGTGCAGGCCGCGTTCGCCGGTCGAGCCGACGTACATACCGGGCCGCTTCCGGATGGCTTCCCACCCCTCCAGCACCTCGATGTGCGTGGCGTCGTACCCGCTGGTTCCGTCCGTCACCGAGTCCCCCTCCGATGGGTGTCAGCAGAGGCCGTCAGCCTAGGGGAAAGAGGGAGAAAGTCCAGGTCAGACCGTGTTCGGTGAGAGTGTGGGCGGCCGGCTGGGCGCCTGTCGCGAGGGGGCGCGCGCTGGCCTCGCGCACCCCGGTCCGAGCGCGTCGGAGGGCCCGCCCGGGCCGCGTACAACCCCGTTCGCGGCGCACCGGCGGGCCCCGATCCGACCCGCGGCCCCGCTCGGTCCCGCCGCTTGCCATGCCTATCGATTATCGATAGATTCCTATCGCTGCTCGGCGGGGGAGGGTGTCATGGGGAAGCTGAGGTGCCGGCGTTGCGTGCCGTGATCATGGGGCTGTTCGTCGGTTCGCTGTTCGTGCAGGGGGTGATGGTGCCCTCTGCCGGCCGCGGATCTGGACGGTCTCGACGCGGAGATGGCACAGGGGTGCACGCCCGTCCTCGTTGGCGGTGCCGGGCCGGGAGTGCCGGGGACGGCGCTCATCGTCCTCCTGCTGCGCATGCTGCGCATGCTGCGCATGCTGCTCGCCAAGGCCGTCACCCGCGACATCGAGGCCACGCGCCTGCGGGCCGAGCCGTCCGAGGTGATCTGATGCCGATCGCCGTCGACATCGACGTGATGCCGGCGAAGCGGAAGATGTCCGTGGGTGAACTCGCGGAACGTGTGGGGATCACCCCCGCCAACCTGGCGGTGCTCAGGAACGGCCGGGCCAGGGCGGTCCGCTTCACCACCCTCGCCGCGCTCTGCGAGGTGCTCGAACGCCAGCCGGGGGATTTGCTGAGGTGGGAGACATGACCGGCCGCACGGGACGCCCGCTGCTCTTCCTGGACGTCGACGGAACACTCCTGCCCTACGGTGGCGGGCGGCTCCCCTCGGCGCCGGAGGAGTGGGTCGCCTGGCAGCACACGGACAATCCCCAGCTGGCGAAGATCGACCTCACCCATGGACCGCGCCTGCTGCGGCTGCCCTGCGAGCTGATGTGGGCCACCGCGTGGATGCACGACGCCAACGAGGTGATAGCCCCGCTGCTCGGACTGCCGGCGCTGCCCGTCGTGGCCCTGCCGGAGTGCCCGCAGGAGGACCACGCCGATCTGCTGCACTGGAAGACCCGGGCCCTCGTCCGGGAGGCGGCCGGGCGCCCGTTCATCTGGGTCGACGACGAGATCACCGGCCTCGACCGCGCCTGGGTGTCACGGCACCACCGGGGGCGGGCCCTCCTCCACCGCGTCGCGTCCGAGGTGGGGATGACCCCCGCCGACTTCACCGTGCTCCAGGCATGGTCGGCCACCGTGTAGCGCGGGGCGCCGCCGGACCTCGGGGTGCGCCCACCGGATGGACCCCGGGGCCGCTACGGAACGGGCTTCCAGTCCTGGGAGCCGCCCGTGGTCGCGTTCTGCAGGGTGAGGGGTGCGTCGGGGGATGCGCCGGTCAGGTACAGGTTCTTGTTCTTGGCCGACTGCAGCTTGACGTGGCCGTTCGGGTCGACCTCGGCGTGGGCGATGACCGACGTGCCCTGGTTGTTGAGGATCACGGCACGGCCGGTGGCGTCCACGTACTGCAGGTTGCGGCTGTAGCCGGCCCCGCGAGGTCGTCCGGTACTCCTTCCACACCCCGTCGGAGCGTCCGCTGTCGTTGACCAGACGTTGCCGCTTCCCGCGGCGTTGTAGACCAGGTGCCCGTCGGGGAGCCGGACGAGGACCGGGCTGCCGCCTCCCGCCAGGGGCCGCGAGCCGGCGACGACCCGCAGCGCGCCGACGCCCCCCATGCCGGTGGGGGAGCCCTGGAAGAACTTCAGCGGGTCGTTCGCGATCCGATACCGGGTACGGCTCCCACAGGGGATCCACCTGCTTGTACGTGTTCGCCTTGGCGACGTTCTGCCCGACCGCGCCGGCGCTGCCGCCCTGCCCGCCGCCGGTCGCGACGCTGTCGATGATCTTCCAGGTCGCGCCGTCGTCGGCGCTGGAGTACAGGGCGATCGCCATGTCCTTGCGGTCACCGGCGTTGGACGGCGTCCAGCTCGGGTCGGCCGCCTTGCGCTCTGCTGGTCATGGCCGACAGCTCCTTCGAGGACGCGGTCGACCTGCTGCTCGAAGCCCTGGCCGCCCGCGCCCCGCACGGACGGCCCGCGGTCCCGGCCTGCCGTGCGCCCCGGTCCGACGCGCACCGGGACCGGCCGCACCCCGCCGGATGAAACCGCTGTCAGGCGCTCGTTTCTGATTGACCGTGCCGCCCTCTACGGTGGGGATCCGGATGCCGGCGAGGCGGTGGGGAGGACGACGGGCGTGCGCAGGGTTCCACCCGAGATGTTCCGGTTCACGACGGGGGAGACATCCGATCTGGACGGGGCGGTCCTGGACGCCTTCGGCACGGCCGGCGAGCATCTGGAGACGGCGCTCGGGCTCGACGCGGTCCGTGCGTGGCTGCACGGGGCGGGCTGGACGGCGGTGGTCGAGGACGACGAACTGCACGAGACGCTCGGGAGACTCGTGCGGTGGGAACTGCTGGACGTGGTGCACGACCACGCGGAGCACCACCGCACGGCCGAGGAGTACGAGCGGCGCACCCCGCGGTACTCGCTGACCCGCCGGGGCGAGGCCGCCCTCGCCGGGGTCCGGCACGCTCTGGAGGTCCTCGCCTCCACGGGAGCGCTGCAGACGGCCGTGCTGGAGGCGATCGCCGACCGGCTGGACGAGCTGTGCCTGCTGTCCGGCGCACCCGCCTCGGCCGACCGCCGGATCCTCACCGCGCTGCGCGAGCTGGAGGGCCACCTGGAGACCCTGGTGGAGAACACCACGGCGTTCAACGGCGAACTGCAGCGGCTGCTGCGCGCCGAGAGCACCGACCCGGAGGTGTTCCGCGAGGTCAAGGCCGCCACCGTCGCCTACCTCCAGGAGTTCCTGGTCAACCTCGACCGGCGTGGACGGACGGTCGCCGCCGCCGTGGCCCGGGTCGAGGAACGGGGGAGCGCCGGCCTGCGCGAGCGGGCACTGCGCGGGGCCGAACTGCCGCCGGTGGCCGGTGCGGACCCCGCGGCGGGCTGGCTGGAGAACCGCCGCGCCCGCTGGACCGGGCTGCGGTCGTGGTTCTGGCCGGAGGACGGGGCGCGGCCCCGGATCGAGCAGCTGCACGACATCGCCCGCCGGGCCATCGTCTCGCTCCTTCAGGCCCTGGAGCGGATCAACACGTCTCGCCGCCCTTCCTCCGGCGCCGCGCAGGACTTCCGGGAACTGGCGCGCTGGTTCGCCGCGGCCCCGGCGGAGGAGGACCTGCACCGGCTGTGGTCGGCGGCCTTCGGGCTCGGTCCGGCACGCCACGCGCACCTCGCCCACCCCGACCCGGAACTGATCCCCTCCTCCCGCTCCTGGGCCGAGACCCCGCCCGTGGAGGTGTCGACGCTGCTGCGCAGCAGCGGACGCACGGAGCGCTTCACCCGGACGGCCAGGGTGCGCGACGTCGCGGCGGTCAGGGCGGAGCGCGCCGAACGGGCCCGCGCGGAACGGGCCGAACTCGCCCTGGCCTGGCGGACGTTGGAGACAAGCGGCCCGGTGCGGCTGTCCGCCTTCGGCGAGCTGGAACCCGCGGTCTTCGACCGCCTGCTGGACCTGCTCGGCCGCGCCCTGTCCGCCCGGCCGGACTCGGCAGGTCTGCGGCGCGCCACGACGGGCGACGGCCGGGTGGAGATCGCGCTGGCCCCGCCTCCCGACGGCCGCACCGCCCTGCTGCGCACGGCGAGGGGCACGCTGGCCGGACCGGACTACGTCGTCCGCATCACGGAGGTCGACGGGGCAGCCACACCCCCGGCCCCGCGGCCGCCGGAGCCGGCACCGGCCCGGCAGCCGTGGGCCCAGCCCTCGGTGAGGCCCGGGCAGGCCGCACAGCCGCCGCAGCGAGGCACCCACCCCGGACGACCCCCGGCCCCCGCCGCCCGGCCGCCCCTGCCACCGCCCACCACCGCGTCGGTGGCCGCCTCCCCGGCCGGCCACTCGTCCGCCACGCGCCGGGAGACGGCCGGATGAGCAGCCTCGCCAACCAACTGGCCGCCACCGAACGGGAGGAGGTCTCCCGCGCCGTCCGTCTCCTGCTCGCCCGTCCCCTGCTCACCGAGACCTCCGACCCGGACGGCTTCGCACTGGTACGACGCCGCCGCGAGCCGGTGGCCCGCTGGTTCGACTACACCTGCGGCTGGAGCCTGGTGGTGGAACCCCGCCGCGGATACGCGCGCCTCGCCAAGGTCCGCGCCGACCCGGACGGCTCCCGCCCGGCCCGCGCTGCGCGAGCGGGCCGGGCCCCCTTCGACCGCCGGCGCTATGTGCTGCTGTGCGTGACCGCGGCCGAGCTGCTGGCGACGCCGATGACGACCGTCGGCATGCTCGCCGACCGTGTCGTCCGGGCCACGGCCGCCGACGGGGCCCTGCCCGCGTTCGACCCGGCCCGTCGCGCGGAGCGGACGGCCTTCGTGGACGTGCTGAAACTGCTGGAGTCGTACGACGTGCTGCGGGCGGTGGACGGGTCGACCGACGCGTACGTCGCGTCCCCGGAGGCCAAGGTCCTCTACCGCGTGGACACCACGCTGCTGATGCGCCTGCCCGCGGCGCCCGTCGGCGCCTCCCGCCTCGCCGTACCCCCTGACGAGGTGCCCACCCGGTTCGGTGAACTCCTCACGGGCCTGGTGCGCGAACGCCGCTACGGCGACACGGGCACCGGCGACGGCGCGGCCGACGACGAGCACGCCGAGACGGACGCCACGGACGCCCAGCGCAGTCTGCGGCTGCGGCACTCGGTGCTGCGCCGCCTCTTCGACGACCCGGTCCTGTACCGGTCGGACCTCACCGACGACGAACTGGCCTACGTCACCTCCCTGACCGGACGCCGGATACTGCGCCGCTCGGTCGAACAGGCCGGCTTCCTGCTGGAGGACCGCGCCGAGGGTTTCCTGCTCGTCGACCCGGACGCGCTGGCCACCGACGTCCGCTTCCCCGACGACACCACCACCGCCCGGGTCGCCGCGCTGCTCCTCCTGGAACCCCTGTGCGCCGCGCCCGCCGGACTCCTCCCCGAGCAACTCGCCGAGGCCGGCAACGACCTCTTGCGCCGCTTCCCGCGCTGGGCCAGGACCTACCGGGCCGAGGACGGCGGCGCCCGCCTGTCCGACGACGCCGTGGGCGTGCTGTGCGACATGGGGCTGGCCCACCGCGCCGACGGCCGTGTCCTCGCACGCCCGGCCGCACACCGCTACCGCCTGACGGGGACGACGCGTTCGGCCCCGGAGGCACCGGCGGCATCCGCACCGGCGGCATCCGCGGCACCGGACGTACTGGATGTATCGGACGCGCCGGAAACAGAGAAGCCCGAGAAGCCCGAGAAGATCGCGAAGACAGAGAAGCCCGAGAAGCCCGAGAAGACAGAGGAGGACGAGCAGTGAGCCTGACAGAGCTTCCCCTGCCTCGGCGGCCCGAGGCCACCGAGCCCGCGCGCACACCGGCGCGAGCGGCGGACACACCCGGCAGCCGCTGGCAGCCGTACCGCGCGGGCATCCTCAACGTCTGGCGCTACTACGACGAGACGTTCACCTTCCACCAGGGCCGCCTGCTGCTGCGCGGCCAGAACGGCTCGGGCAAGTCCAAGGCCCTCGAACTGCTGCTGCCCTTCCTCTTCGACGCCAGCCTCCGCCCCAACCGCCTCTCCACGTTCGGCGGTTCGGAACGCACCATGCACTGGAACCTGCTCGGCGAGGGCGCCACCGGCAAGACCCGTGTCGGGTACGTCTGGATGGAGTTCCGCCGTGTCGACGACGACGGCACCGAGCGCTTCTTCGGCTGCGGGGCCCGTCTGCAGGCGAGCGTGCACACCACCGGGGTGCACGCCGACTACTTCACCACCGGAGCCCGGATCGCCCACCCCGACGGCGTGCTCCTGGTCAACGAGGCGGGACAGCCACTGACCCGCGCCGCCCTCGGCGAAGCCCTGGGCGACCGGGGCGACGTCCACACCTCGGCCGGCGACCACCGCACCGCCGTACGCCGTGCGCTCTTCACCGGGATGGGGGAGCAGCGCTACGAGTCGCTGCTGTCCGCCCTGCTCCAGCTGCGCCAGCCCAAGCTGTCCGAACGCCTCGACCCGTCGCTGCTCTCCACCCTGCTCTCCCGGGCCCTGCCGCCCCTGGGCGAGGGCGAGATCGCCGAACTCGCCGAAGGCTTCGAACAGCTGGACCGTCAGCGCGAACACCTCCGACGGCTCGACGACGAGGTGGCGGCGGCCGAGACCCTCGCCACGCGGCAGCGGGCCTACGCGCGACGGGTCCTGCGTGCCGCAGCGGCCGCGCTGATCGAGGCCACCACCGAGACGGACGACCTCACCCGCGCCGCCAGGCAGAGCGCCGCGGAGTTCGCGCAGGCCCTCGCGCAACGCGAGTCGGCCCGCGCCCTGCGCGAGGAACAGGAACTGCGCGCACGCGCCCTGGAGGAGACCGTCGAGGGCCTGCGGCGGAGCGAGGCGTACGGGCGCGGCGAGGAACTGGACCGGCTCCGCCGCCGCACCGAGGACGCGGCGGCCGCCGCCGTCCGGCAGCGCGCCCTCGCCCGGACCGCTCGGGCGGGGGCGGAGCAGGACCGCGGGCACGCCGACGAGGCGGCGGAGCGGGCCCGCACCCTCGACGAGCACGCGCGCGAAGCCGCCGAGGAAGCACGCGGCTCGGCCCGGTCGGCCGGCCTGGAGTCCCTCCACGACGAGGCGGACACCCTCCTCGGCGCCGCCGACGCGCCACGGCGGGCCGCGGACGACGGGGCGGCGCCGGAGGGCTCCGACGACGCCCTCCCAGCGGGCGAGAGCCGGGCACGGCAGGCCCGCCTCCTGCTGCGGCGCGCGGTCACCGCCCGGCGGCAGCAGCTCACCGCCGTCACCGAGGCGATGGACGAGCACGACCGCGCGGTACGTGAACGGGGCGCCGCCGAGGATCTGCTGGACGAGGCCCGGGCCCGGTACGCGGAGGCGATCGCCCGGCGGGACGAGGCCGCCGGAGCCTGGGACGCCGCCCTGGCCGCACAGGGAGAGCGGCTGCTCGCCTGGGCCGGGAGCTGCACGGAACTGCGCATCGCCGACCCCGGGGAACTCGCGGCGAGAGCGGCGACCGAGGCCGAGGTGACGGCCCTGGTCGAAGCGGCCGCCCGCCCGCTGGAACGGGAGATCGCCACGGCGGAGGCCACCGCACGGGCCGCCCGTCCGGGCCTGTGGGACGAGCGGGGCAGGCTCGTGGAGGAGGTGCAGCGGCTCGGCGGCGAGACCGATCTGCCGCCACCGGCCCCCGCCACCCGCACCACCGTCCGCTCGGCGACCGCGGGAGCACCCCTGTGGCGGCTGATCGCCTTCCGCGAAGGCGTCCCGATGCCCGTCCAGGCCGCCGTGGAGGCCGCGCTGGAGGCATCCGGTCTCCTGGACGCCTGGGTCGGCCCCTACGGCGGGATCACACTGCCCGGTCATGACACCCGCGCCGAGTCCGCCCTGGCCGTCGCCGCCCCGGGGCACAGCCTGCTGGCGGTGCTGAGACCCGAGGAGGGCATCCCGGTCCCCGTCGACACCGTGACCCGGATCCTCGCCGGCGTCGCGTTCGGAGCGGGCCTGCCCGACGGTCACGCGGCGGCGGTGTCCGCCCAGGGCGCCTGGCGCCTCGCCCTGGCCACCGGCTCCTGGAGCAAGCCGGAACCGGTCTACATCGGCGCCGCCGCCCGGCAGCGGGCCCGGCAACGCGCGATCGCCGCACTCACCGACGGCATCACCCGCACCAGCGCCTCCCTCGCCGCGCTCGACGACCGCTCGCGTGACCTCGCCGCCCGCCGGGCCCGGCTCGACGCCGACCGTGCCGCCCGCCCCGACCACCGGGAACTCGACGCACGGCGCCGCGACCGGGACCGGGCCGAGGAGGCGTCGGCTGCCCGCGACGATGCCGTACGCCACGCCGCCGGGCGGCTGGCGCGGTGCGAGGACGAGGTGGCAGGCGCCCTGCGCACGCTCGGCCGCCGGGCCGCGGAACACGCACTGCCCACCGACCGCGGCCGGCTGCGGGCACTCGCCGCCGATCTCGACACGTTCCGGGACGCCGCCGACAGCTGGGTGGACGCCCGCCTCACCGCGCACGCCGCGGCCGACACGGCGCGGCAGTCGGCCGAGCGTGCGGACCGCTCACGGCGGGCGGCCGACGAACAGGCCGGGGACGCGGCGGCCGCCCAGGCGGAGGCGGCGGGTCTGCGGGCGCGCCTGGAGGCGGCGGGGGCCGGCGCCGGCGCGGACCACCGGCAGATCGTCGCGCGGCTCGCCGAGGTGCGCGAGGAACTGCGCCGCTGCCGGGAGGCGGTCGCCCGGGCGGCCGATCTCCAACTCCGGCTGGAGGGACGTGTCGGCGGGCTGCGGGCCGTCAGCGGACAGGACGCCGCACGACAGGAGCAGGCCGTCCTGGTCCGGGACCGCGCCGCGCACCGGCTCCGGCATCTGTGCCTGGCCGGGCCGGCCGAGGACGCCGGCATCGCGCCCGGACCGGATGCCGGGGACGACCCCAGGGTCACCCTGGAGACGGCCCGCGCCATCGCGGCGAAGTGGCCCGCGATCCCGCACGCGCCACGCCACCTGGGTGACGCCGCGACCCGCCTCGCGGAAGCGGTCCACGAGGCACGCGGACATCTGTCTGCCCGAGCCGACCTGGACCTGGAACCCGACGGCGACGTCCAGATCTTCAGCGCCACCCTGGACGGTGTACGCATGGGGGCGACGGGCCTGCTCGGCGCGCTCGCCCGGCAGCGCGACAGCAGCCGCGACGACCTCACCGGCGGTGAGCGGCACCTGTTCGACCAGATCCTCACCGGCGACATCCGCCGCCACCTCGCGGTCCGTATCCGCCGGGCCGGCGAACTCGTCGACCGGATGAACGAGCACCTGGAGCGGGTCCGTACCGCTTCGCGTGTCGCCGTCCAGCTCGTCTGGGACGTCCGGCCCGACCTCCCGGACGGCACCCGCACCGCCCGGGAGCTGCTGTTGAAGGAACCCGGCCAAGTCACCGAGTCCGACCGGGAGGCCCTGCACGCCTTCCTTCGCGCCCGGATCGGGGAGGCCAGCGGCAGCGACACGGCCGCGACCTGGGAGGAACAGCTCGGAGAGGTGCTCGACTACACGGCCTGGCACCGCTTCACCGTGCGGCTCGACCGGGCCGGCGGCACCGGCTGGCAGCCCCTGACGAAGAAGCTGCACGGCGCGCTCTCCGGCGGGGAGAAGGCCATCGCCCTGCACCTGCCGCTGTTCGCCGCCGTCGCCGCGCACTACGAGGCGGTGCCCCTGGCGCCCCGGCCGATCCTGCTGGACGAGGTCTTCGTCGGCGTCGACACCGTCAACCGCGGCCAGGTCTTCGCCCTGCTCACCGCGCTCGACCTGGACCTCATGATCACCTCCGACCACGAGTGGTGCACCTACGGCGAGCTGCCCGGCATCGCCGTCCACCAACTCCTCACCGACGGGCACGACGACGCGGTCACCAGCGCCCGCTTCGTCTGGAACGGCGCGGACCTGCAGACGGGATGACCCACCGCGCCACGGCGGCCCTGGGCGAGCGGGGTGCGCCGAGTGTCGGTGCGGACCTGCCAGGACCCGGACGCTCAAGACTCATGCCGACTCGTTGCCTCGCATGTGGAACGTTCCACGCTTGAAACGACTCAACCGAGGGACGGAGCTGCCCTGCGCGTCAAGAGTGGAGGGAGAGTTTCGGCGGATCAGGCAGCGTTGAGGTGTGGCTGGTGCGGCCGGTGCGGCCGGTCGGACCGGGTCCGTGGCCGCCGGATCCGGGCGGTCAGCCGCGCGGCGGCGCGGTGCTGCCGCGCGTGACCAGGTGCGGCGTCGAGGCCATGACGACAGCGCGGTCGCGCCGCTTCTCCAGTCGCTCCAGCAGCAGCCGGGCGGCGGTCTCGCCCATCATCGCGCCCGCCTGGTCGACGCTGGTCAGGCTCACCGGTGCCAGTGCGGCGACCGAGGTGTTGTTGTAGCCGGCGAGCGAGAGGTCGTCGGGGATGCGCAGGCCCAGCTCGGCGGCGGCCCGGAAGACACCGGTGGCGGCGACGTCCGCCCCGGCGAAGATCGCGGTGGGCGGACGTGCGGAGGTGAGCAGTTCCCGGGCACCCGCGTAGCCGCCCTCGTCGGAGTATCCGGAGTGCACCACCCGGGCCAGATCCGCCAGGCCGTGCCGGGTCATCGCGGCACGGTAGGCGGCCCTCACCTGGTGCTCGGGCCGCTGTTCCCACTGGCTGCCGCGCACCGTCGGATGCGAGATGTGGGCGATGTCCCGGTGTCCCAGGGTCACCAGGTGGTCGACCACCAGGTCGACACCGGCCCCGTCCTGGTTGACCACGCTGTCGTAGGCCGTGGAGGGGTCGTGGTGGCCGATCACCACGGTCGGCACCTCCGCCGCCAGGCGCACCACCTCCGTGCGTGGGACGGCGGGCGCGATCAGGATCAGGCCGTCCATCTGCCGGTCCGCCATGGCGTGGATCAGCCTCGTCTGCTCCGCCATCTCGTCGGAGCCGCCGGAGCCCAGGAACAGCGCGTACTCGGTGTCCCGCAGGGCGGCGTTCACACCGTCCAGGAGGTCGGCGTAGAAGGCGTTGCGGATGCTCGCGAGCAGCACGCCGATCGTGTACGTCCGGCCCCGCATGCCGCGTGCGGCCGCGTGCGGGCGGTAATCCAGCTCGGTCATGGCCCGCCGCACCCGCTCGCGCATCGCCGGGCTCACCCCGTAGGCGTTGTTCAGGACCTTCGACACCGCCGAGGTGGACACGCCGGCGCTGCGCGCGACATCGGCGATGGTGGCTCGCTTCGAACCGCCCGCTGGTTGCACTGGGGTCCCCACCTCCGTTGTCATGCATGGCCCTGCCCGTACGGCGTTTCGGGAACGTTACTCGCAGATGGCTTGACGGCTCCGGCCTCCTCGCCTCAATCTTTGGGGCGTCCCTTTGTGGCACGTTACACAAAAGTGCAGGGCGTCGGTCCGTGCCACATCCGGGCGCCCGGAGCGGGATGCCGAAAGGGAACGACCGTGACCGGGGAGCCCATGGCTTCCGAGCAAGGCTGATTCGAGCGTCCGGCCGACCCGGCACCCGCCCGTCCCGCCACATCCGAAGCCCGCCGCCGTATCAGCCGAGGGTCATCGCTCCCTTGATCGAGTCGTTTCATCCCGCCCCGTACGAACGAAGGAACGCCCATGAGACACCTCCGGCCGGGAGATGCCCGACATCCGTCAGGTGACCTTCGTGCCTACCGGCTCGGCGACGTCAACAGCGGCAATTGCCGGCAGAACTCCCGTGCCTCGACCGCCGGCAGGCCGGCCCTCGCCCAGGCGCCCCGCGCCTCCGGTGCGAACCGGCAGTGGATGGCCGTCTGACCCGCGCCGAGCCGTCCCCTCTGCCCTGTGCCCTCTGCCACCACCCCCGAGACCATCCCTCGACAGCAGGAGAGCCCCCATGCCCGACCTCTCACGCCGTACCGCCCTGCGCTCGGCCGTCGCCGTCGCCCTCGCCCCCACCCTGGGCTCCCTGATCGTGCCCGGGCTCGCCGCCACGGCGTCCGCCGCGGTCTCCTGGAGCGCGAAGTGGATCTGGGCGCCGACCAGTTCGGCGAACCAGTGGGTGGCCTTCCGTAGATCGTTCACCCTGGACGCCGCGCCCGCGAAGGCGGTGACGCGGATCGCTGCCGACTCCAAGTACTGGCTGTGGGTCAACGGCACGCTGGTGGTCTTCGAGGGCGGGCTCAAGCGCGGTCCGAACCGCACGGACACCTACTACGACGAGATCGATCTCGCCCCGTACCTGAGGAGCGGCGGCAACACGGTGGCGCTGCTGGTGTGGTACTTCGGCAAGCAGGGCTTCTCGCACAACAGCAGCGGCAAGGGCGGGCTGCTGTTCCAGTCGGAGATCGAGGCCGGTGCGGACACCACCCGGCTGGTCAGCGACACCGGCTGGAAGCACACCGTCCACCCGGGCTACGCGAACGACACCAGCGGTACACAGGTGAACTTCCGGCTGCCCGAGTCCAACGTGCACTACGACGCCCGTGCCGCCGCCGTCATGGCGGGCTGGCGCTCGCCCGGCTTCGACGACAGCGCCTGGACCGCGCCGACGGACTTCGGTAGCGCGGGCGCCGCGCCCTGGAACGGTCTCGTCGAGCGGCCGATCCCGCAGTTCCGCTGCTCGGGCCTCAAGACCTACACCAACGCCTCGTCGCTGCCGACCACGGGGCGCGGGTCCACCGCGATCTCGGCCACGCTGCCGTCCAACATCCAGGTGACCCCGTTCCTGAAGGTGGACGCACCGGCCGGGGCCGTGATCGGGATCCGGACGGACCACTACGACGACGGCGCGGGCCTGGTGGGCATCGAGCCCGGGACGCAGTACAACATGCGCGCCACCTACGTATGCGCCGGTGGTGTGCAGGAGTTCGAGTCACTGGGATGGATGAGCGGCACCGCGGTGCGGTACACCATCCCCTCCGATGTGACGATCCTGGAGCTGAAGTACCGGGAGTCGGGCTACGACACCGACTTCGCCGGGTCGTTCAGCAGCAGCGACGCCTTCCTGGACACGCTGTGGACCAAGGCAGCCCGCACCATGTACGTCAACATGCGCGACAACTACATGGACTGTCCCACCCGCGAACGGGCCCAGTGGTGGGGTGACGTGGTCAACCAGCTCAAGGAGGGCTTCTACACCTTCGACACCAGGTCCCACGCCCTCGGCAAGAAGGCCATCGCCCAGCTCGCCGCCTGGCAGAAGCCCGGGGGAGCCCTGTACTCACCGGTCCCCGCGACGATCTGGACCGCCGAACTGCCCGTGCAGATGCTGGCCTCGGTGTGGTCGTTCTGGACGTACTACCTCTACACGGGCGACGCGGACGCCGTCACCGGCGTCTACCCGGCGGTGAAGAAGTACCTCGACCTGTGGACCCTGGACGGCGACGGCCTGGTCAACCACCGTGCCGGGGACTGGGACTGGGAGGACTGGGGCACCGACATCGACGCCCGTGTCCTCGACAACTGCTGGTACCACCTCGCCCTGGACACCGCCGCCAAGCTCGCCGACCTCAGCGGCAACGGCGGCGACGTGGCCGGGTGGAGGTCCCGGCGCGACAGCATCAAGGCCAACTTCGACCGCGTCCTGTGGAACTCCTCGAAGAAGGAGTACCGCTCACCCGGGTACACCCGCGACACCGACGACCGGGCAAACGGCCTCGCCGTCGTCGCCGGCCTGGCCCCCGCCTCGCGGTACCCGGCCATCACCGAGGTGCTGCGCACCCACCTCAACGCCAGCCCCTACATGGAGTTCTACGTCCTCGAAGCGCTCTACCTCATGGGAGCGGCCACGGTCGCCGAGGAGCGGATACGCAACCGGTTCGCCGCCCAGGTCACCGACCCGGTCTGCCACACCCTGTGGGAGCTGTGGGACAAGAACGCCGGTACGGACAACCACGCCTGGAACGGCGGCCCGCTGTACGCCCTGTCCGCCTACGCCGCGGGCGTCCGGCCCACCGAGCCGGGCTGGAGCACCTACGAAGTGATCCCGCAGACCGGCACCCTGACGAAGATCAACTCTGTCGTACCCGCCGTCAAGGGCGACATCCGTTTCGGGATCACCCGCGACGGCACCGAGGCGACCCTCACGCTCGCGTCTCCGGGCGGGACCACCGCGCGCGTGGGGGTGCCGACGTACGGGGGTCCGTCCCCGGTCATCAGGGCGAACGACACCACCGTCTTCACCGGTGGCTCCTCCACCGGGAGCGTCAGCGGGCTGACCTACGACGGCAAGGACGCCTCGTACGTCTACTACCTGCTCCAGCCGGGAGCGTGGACCTTCACGATCACCGGCGCGGGCCGGCTCGACGATCTCGCGCTCGCCCGTCCGGTCACCGGCAACAACAGTCTGGAGAACGGTGAGTGGGGCAGGAACCGGCTCACCGACGGCAGACTCACCGGCGTCAGCGGCGCGCGCGGCTACACCAGCAACGAGTTCGCCTCCGCCGACGTCGGCGCCAACCCCGTCTGGGTCGAGGTCGACCTCGGCGCCGACACCGACCTCGACGCCGTACGTCTCTTCCCCCGCACCGACACCCCGGCCGTCGGGGGCGGAACGGCGGGTTTCCCCGTCGACTTCACGATCCGGACCCGGGCCGACGGCGCCGGCTCCTACACCACCGTCCGCACCGTCGACGGGCAGAGCGATCCCGAGGGCCGGGTCCAGACGTACGGCTTCAGGACCACCACCGCCCGGTACGTCCGCCTGCAGGCCACGCGGCTCGGTGCCCCCGCGGTCGACGAGAGCGCCAAGTACCGGCTGCAGCTCGCCGAACTCACCGTCCCCACCGCCGCGACCACCGTCACCTCCAACTGCACGCTGGAGAACGGCGACTGGGGCAAGACACGGGTGCTGGACGGCACGGTCACCAGCGTCGCCGGTGCCAAGGGCTTCACCAGCATCGACTTCCCCTCGGCCGATGTCGGGGACACGCCCGTGTGGATCCAGATCGACCTGGGCGCCGACCGGCCCGTCGGCTCCGTCACCCTCCACCCCCGCACCGACACGGGAGCCGCGGGCGGCGGAACGGCGGGTTTCCCCGTCGACTTCACGATCCGGACCCGGGCCGACGGCGCCACCGCCTGGACCACCGCCCGCACCGTCACCGGCGAACCGAACCCCGGCGGAGCCGCCCGGACCTACACCCTCACCGCCGCCACCGGACGGTACCTGCGGCTGAGGGTCACGAAACTCGGCAGACCCGCCTCGGACGAGACCGCCAGGTACCGGCTCCAGCTCGCCGACCTCCGCGTCGGCTGAGGATCCCGGCGGGCGGTCAGCCCACGTGCACCCGGGGGCGTCGGGCGCGGTTCTTCTCGGCCTCGCGCAGGACCTCCCGGGTGACGGGGGCGACCTCGCCCTGGCCGAAGAGGAAGAAGCGCAGGAAGTTGGCGAAGGGGCCGCCCTCGGTCCATTCGAAGTAGATGTGCGGCATGGCGCCGGTCGCGTCACGGACGTGCAGGAGCAGGGCGGCCAGGGCGTTGGGGATCGAGGACGACTCCAGGGTCAGCACGCGGTAGCGGCCGTGCATGACCTCGCCCCGGACCGTCAGTCCGGCCTCGAACTCCGAGGGGTCCGTCACCGTCACCTCGACGAAGACGAAGTCCTCGGTGGCGGGGACGTCGTTGTCGTGGCGGATCTGTTCGATCTTCTCGCGGTACTCGGTGAGGTCACGGTTGTCGGGCTCGTTGGCGATGAAGCGGATCCTGCGGTGGGCGATGTCCCGGACGAAACGTTCCGCCATGTCGTCCAGCCGCACGCTCGTCACCCGCAGTTCGAAGGCGCGGGCCAGGCGGGACAGGAGGGAGACGAGGATGATGCCTGCGATGAAGCAGGCGCCGATCTTCACACCGTCGGGGCGTTCGACGACGTTCAGGACGGTGGTGTAGAGGAAGACGACCGAGATGACGCCGAAGGCGAGGGTCCAGCCGCGCTGGCCGGCCTTGCGGGCGGCGATGGTCACCGCGATCGCCGCCGAGCTGATCAGGACCAGGACACCCGTCGCGTAGGCGCCGCCCTGCGCGTCGACGTCCGCGTCGAAGATCCAGGTGACCAGGAAGCCCACCAGGGTGAAGACGATGACCATGGGGCGGACCGCGCGGGCCCAGTGCGGGGCCATGCCGTAGCGGGGCAGGTAGCGCGGCATCAGGTTCAGCAGGCCGGCCATGGCGGAGGCGCCCGCGAACCAGAGGATGGCGATCGTGGACACGTCGTAGACCGTGCCGAAGGCGCTCCCCAGGTAGTCGTGCGCCAGATACGCCAGAGCACGTCCGTTGGCGTCGCCGCCCGGCTCGAACTCCTTCTCCGGGATGAGCAGGGTGGTGATGAAGCTCGTGCAGACCAGGAAGACACTCATGATCACGGCGGCCGCGGTCAGGAGCTTCTTCGTGTCGCGGATACGGCCGGCGGGACGCTCCTCCGTGTCGTCCGGGTCGCCCTGCACGTGCGGCATGACCGCCACACCGGTCTCGAAGCCGGAGAGACCGAGCGCGAGCTTGGGGAAGACGATCAATGCCACGCCGATCATGACGAAGACATTGCCGTGCTCGGCGGTCAGCGCGCTCGTCCAGTCGGTGACGACATGGCCCTCGGTCACGACGTGCCACAGGCCGGTCACCACGACCACGACGTTCAGCGCGAGGTAGACGCCCACCAGGGCCACCGCGACGCCGATGGCCTCCAGGAAGCCCTTGAGGAACACCGCGCCCAGCAGGGCGATGAGGACGAGTGTGATGAGGAGCTGTTTGTCGTGCAGGGCGTCGGTGAGGTGCGGGTTCTCGATCAGGTGGGTCGAGGCGTCCGCGGCCGACAGGGTGATGGTGATCAGGAAGTCGGTCGCCGCGAAGCCCAGCAGGGTGAGGACGAAGAGCTTGCCCTTCCAGAACGTCAGCAGGCGCTCCAGCATCGCGATCGAGCCCTCGCCCCGGGGACTCTCCTCGGTCACGCGGCGGTAGACGGGGAGCGCTCCGGCGAGGGTGACGATCACGAGGACGATCGTCGCCACGGGGGAGAGGAGGCCGGCCGCGAGCGCGGCGATGCCCGGTTGGTAGCCGAGGGTGGAGAAGTAGTCGACGCCCGTCAGGCACATCACCCGCCACCACGGCCGGCCGGTGTGCTCGGACCGGGGCGCGGCGGGCGGCCCGGTGTGGCCGCCGCCCTTGCCCATGTCGGACAGGCCCTCCAGCATCCATGCCCGCAGGCGGCTGGTGCGGGTGCCCTCCAGGGTGCCCATGAACGCTCCTGACGTGCGGTGATACGAACGTTTCCGGCCATCGGAAGACCGACGCATCAGCGTAGGCAACGAGTGATGCCCAGGCCATGGGGAACGGGGCCGGGCGGCGTCAAGACCTCGTTAAGGTCTTCGTCGGCCGCTGTCCCGCCTGCGGGACGTGCTGCGGGGACGTGCTGTGGTCCGGGCCCGCACGGGGGCGTGCGGGGCATGCGTGCGAGGTGTGCGCGAGGTCTGCGGGAGGAGCGCGCGGGGCGGGCGCGTCAGGGGTCCGTCAAAGCCGACGGCATCGCCGTCAGGGACGTGTCAAGGCCGATCGATTCCGGCCGCCGAGGAGGTTTCCTCGAAACGTCCGGTTCTTTCTCGTAGCTCTTCCCGCTCTAGGAGTTCGCGATGGCCGATGTGGCCTTCGTCGTCGTCACGGTCGCGGTGTTCGCGCTGGTGGCTCTGGTCGCCAAGGGGGTGACCCGGCTGTGACCGTCGAGAACGTCGTCGGCCTGGTCGTGGCCGTCGCCCTGGTGGGCTATCTCGTCCTCGCCCTGGTCTTCCCGGAGAGGTTCTGAGAACCACATGGGTCCCGTACTCGCCGGCGTCCTCCAGCTGCTGGCCCTCATGGCGGCTCTGGCGCTCGCCCACGCCCCCCTCGGCATCTACATGGCCAGGGTCTACTCCTCCGACCGGCACTGGCGGGTCGAGAAGTGGACCTACCGGTGCATCGGCGCCGACCCGGACACCGAGATGCGCTGGCCCGCGTACCTGCGCGGTGTCCTGGCCTTCTCGGCGGTCGGCGTCCTCTTCCTCTACCTGCTCCAGCGGCTGCAGGGCGTCCTGCCCGGCTCGCTGGGCTTCGACCCGGTCGACCCGGCGCAGTCGTTCAACACGGCCGTGTCCTTCGTGACGAACACCAACTGGCAGTCGTACTACGGCGAGCAGACCATGGGCCATGTCGTCCAGACAGCCGGTCTCGCCGTGCAGAACTTCGTCTCGGCGGCCGTCGGCATCGCCGTCGCCGTGGCGCTCGTACGAGGCTTCGCCCGCTCGCGCACCGGAGAACTCGGCAACTTCTGGGCCGACCTGGTGCGCGGCACGTTCAGGATTCTCGTGCCGGGCGCGGCGATCGCGGCGATCGTGCTCGTGGCCTGCGGGACGATCCAGAACTTCTCCGGTATCCACGAGGTCGGCCAGTTCTTCCATGGGCACGGTACGGGCGCCTCGCAGCAGTGGAACGGCGGCGCCGTCGCCTCGCAGGAGGCCATCAAAGAGCTGGGCACCAACGGCGGCGGCTACTTCAACGCCAACTCCGCGCACCCGTTCGAAAATCCGACGCCCTTCACCAACCTCTTCGAGATCTTCCTGCTGCTGGTGATCCCGTTCGCGCTGACCCGCACCTTCGGTGTCATGGTCGGCTCGGTCAAGCAGGGCTACGCGATCCTGGCGACCATGGCCACCATCTGGGTCGGCTTCGTCGCCCTGATGATGTGGACCGAGTTCGCCCACCACGGACCGGCGTTGCAGATCGCCGGCGGTGCGACGGAGGGCAAGGAGGTGCGGTTCGGGGTCGGTTCCTCGTCGATCTTCGCGGTGTCCACGACCCTGACGTCGACCGGGGCGGTGGACTCCTTCCACTCGTCCTTCACCGGCCTGGGCGGCGGGATCACCATGCTCGGCATGATGCTGGGGGAGATCGCGCCCGGCGGTACCGGCTCCGGCCTCTACGGCATGCTGATCATGGCCGTCATCGCGGTGTTCGTCGCCGGGCTGATGGTCGGCCGTACGCCCGAGTACCTGGGCAAGAAGATCGGCACCCGGCAGATCAAGCTCGCCGCCTGCTACATCCTGATCACCCCGGCACTGGTGCTGGTCTGCACGGCGATCTCCATGGCGCTGGCGACCCCACCGCACTCGATGCTCAACTCCGGCGCGCACGGATTCTCCGAAGTGCTGTACGCCTTCACCTCCGCGGCCAACAACAACGGCTCGGCCTTCGCCGGCCTGAACGCGAACACCGACTGGTTCAACACCATGACCGGACTCGCGATGCTGCTCGGCCGCTTCCTGCCGATGGTGTTCGTCCTGGCGCTGGCCGGCTCGCTCGGCGAACAGAAGCCGGTGCCGGTTACCGCGGGCACCCTGCGCACCGAGAAGCCGCTGTTCACCGGGCTGTTGGTGGGCGCGATCCTCATCATCACCGGTCTGACGTACTTCCCCGCGCTCGCACTGGGGCCGCTGGCCGAGGGGCTGGCGTCATGACCACCCGTACCGAAAGCGAAGAGATGTCCACTCCCACCCTCGCGCCCCATCAGGACGCGCCCACCGGGCACAAGGCTCCCGAGGGCCGTGTCGGCGCGGGCCTCTTCGACCCCAAGCAGCTGGTCAAGTCGCTGCCGGACGCCTTCCGCAAGCTCGACCCCCGGGTGCTGGTCAAGTCGCCCGTGATGTTCGTGGTGTGGATCGGGTCCGTGCTGACCACGGTGTTCTCCTTCAAGGACCCCGGCGACTGGTTCGGCTGGACCATCAGCGTCTGGCTGTGGCTGACCGTCGTCTTCGCCAACCTCGCGGAGGCGGTCGCCGAGGGCCGCGGCAAGGCCCAGGCCGACACGCTCCGCAAGGCCAAGACCGACACGGTGGCACGTCTCGTGGACGGCACCGAGGTCCCCGGAACCGGGCTGAAGATCGGTGACCTGGTCGTCTGCGAGGCCGGCGACATCATCCCCGGCGACGGAGACGTGGTCGAAGGGGTGGCCTCCGTCGACGAGTCGGCGATCACCGGTGAGTCGGCTCCCGTCATCCGCGAGTCCGGCGGCGACCGCAGCGCCGTCACCGGTGGCACGAAGGTCCTCTCCGACCGGATCGTCATCAAGATCACGACGAAGCCCGGTGAGACCTTCATCGACCGGATGATCAACCTGGTCGAGGGCGCGGCCCGGCAGAAGACGCCCAACGAGATCGCGCTGAACATCCTGCTCGCCTCGCTGACCATCGTGTTCCTGCTGGCCTGTGCCACGCTGCCGCCGTTCGCGGATTACGCGGGCACCCACCTCACGATGGTCGTGCTGGTCGCCCTGCTGGTCTGCCTCATCCCGACCACCATCGGCGCCCTGCTCTCCGCCATCGGCATCGCGGGCATGGACCGGCTGGTGCAGCGCAACGTCCTGGCCATGTCCGGTCGTGCGGTCGAGGCGGCGGGTGACGTGTCGACGCTGCTGCTCGACAAGACCGGCACCATCACCCTCGGCAACCGGCAGGCCGCCGAGTTCGTGCCGGTGCGCGGGGCGACGGGCGCCGAAGTCGCCGACGCCGCCCAGCTGTCGTCGCTGGCCGACGAGACACCCGAGGGCCGCTCCGTCGTCGTACTGGCGAAGGAGAAGTACGGACTGCGCGAGCGCGAGCTGGCCGGGGCCGAGTGGATCGCCTTCACCGCGCAGACCCGGATGTCGGGCGTGGACGTCGAGGGGCGCAGGATCCGCAAGGGCGCTGCCGGTTCGGTCATCACATGGGTCGAGGAGCAGGGCGGCGAAGTCGCTTGCGACGCACGGGAGTTGACCGACCGGATCTCGGAGGCCGGGGGTACCCCGCTGCTGGTCGCGGTCGAAGACGCCGAGGGCGCCCGGGTGCTGGGTGTCATCCACCTCAAGGACGTCGTCAAGGAAGGCATGCGGGAGCGGTTCGACGAGCTGCGCCGCATGGGCATCAGGACCGTCATGATCACGGGCGACAACCCGTTGACGGCGAAGGCGATCGCCGAGGAGGCGGGCGTCGACGACTTCCTCGCCGAGGCCACCCCCGAGGACAAGATGGCCCTCATCAAGCGGGAGCAGGCGGGCGGCAAGCTCGTCGCGATGACCGGAGACGGCACCAACGACGCCCCCGCGCTGGCCCAGGCCGACGTCGGCGTGGCCATGAACACCGGCACGTCGGCCGCCAAGGAGGCCGGCAACATGGTCGACCTCGACTCCGACCCGACCAAGCTGATCGAGATCGTCGAGATCGGCAAGCAACTCCTGATCACCCGGGGCGCGTTGACCACGTTCTCCATCGCCAACGACGTCGCCAAGTACTTCGCGATCATCCCGGCGCTGTTCGCGGCCGTCCACCCGGGCCTGGACAAGCTCGACATCATGGGCCTGTCCTCGCCGGACTCCGCGATCCTGTCGGCCGTCATCTTCAACGCGCTGATCATCATCGCGCTGGTGCCGCTGTCCCTGAAGGGCGTGCAGTACCGGCCGGTCAGCGCCGACAAACTGCTCCGCCGCAATCTCACCGTCTACGGCATCGGCGGACTGATCGCCCCCTTCGTCGGCATCAAGCTCATCGACCTGCTCATCTCCCTCATCCCCGGGATCGGCTGACAGCCATGAACAACTCCGTATCGAACACAGGCCGGTTGCTGTGGGCGGGGCTGCGGGCCCTGCTGGTGCTGACCCTGGTCACGGGCGTCATCTACCCACTGGCCGTCACCGGCGTCGCCCAGGCCCTCTTCCAGGACAAGGCCAACGGCTCGGAGATCACGTACGACGGAAAGGTCGTCGGTTCCTCGCTGATCGGCCAACAGGGCTACAGCCTCGACTACTTCCACCCCCGGCCGGCCGGCGGCCTCGGCGAGAACTCGGTCAACACCCGGTACAAGCTGATCCTCTCGGGCGCGACCAACCTCTCCGCCGACAGCAAGAAGCTCATCGCGTCGGTCGAGGAGACGAAGGCGAAGGTCGTCAGGGACAACTCCGTGCCCGGCTACACCGTCAAGCCCTCCCAGGTCCCCGCCGACGCGGTCACCTCCTCCGGTTCCGGACTGGACCCGGACATCTCCCCGCGGTACGCCGACCTCCAGGTGCACCGGGTGGCTTCGCGGAACGGACTCTCCGTCGGGCAGGTGCGCAGGCTCGTCGACGAGCACACCGTCGGCCGTACCCTCGGCTTCATGGGTGAGCCCCGGGTGAACGTCCTCGAACTCAACATCGCGCTCAGGGCACTCGTCGCCAGGAGCTGACGGCCGTGCGGTCGTGGCCGGGCCCGTCGCGGATCCATCCGGCGACGCGCGCACCCCCCTGGCGACGGGGGTCCGACGACCCCATGCCCCCTGCGCGACCTGACTCCTCGCTCGCGGTGTGAACCGCTCGGGGGGTCTCGTCCGATGAGGGGGTGTGAGCGAGATGAAGCGGGGGAGCCCGGGCGACGCCGAACTGCTGCGGGCGGTCGCCGACGGAGACCGCCGGGCGTTCGAGGAGCTGTACCGGAGGTACGCGCCATGGCTCGTGCTGCGGCTGCGCGGACGGTGCGCCGACCCGGTGCTGGTCGACGACGTCGTCCAGGAGACGTTCCTCGACGTGTGGCGGGGAGCAGCCCGGTACCGGCGCGAGGGCGACGTGGCGGGCTGGCTGTGGCGGATCGGATCGCGCCGTCTGGTGGACGCGCTGCGGGGCGACGGAGCCCGCGGCCGGTTGCGGCAGGCGCTCGCCAGGCTGCGGCAGCGCGAGGAGGTGTCGGCAGAGGAACAGGTGCTGGCCCGGGTGCAGCACGGCGACCTGGCGGGGTCGCTGGCCGCACTCTCGCCGGAGCTGCGGGCCGTGCTGCAGGCCACGGTGATCGACGGCCTGACGACCCGTGAGGCGGCCGTCCTGCTCGGCATTCCCCCGGGCACGGTCAAGACCCGGGCCCTGCGCGCCCGGAAGCAACTGCGGGAGGGCCTGACATGAGCTGGCACGCCGACGACGGGGACCTGCGGGAGTACGCCCGGCGAACGCTGGCCGCCCCCCGGCTGTGGTCCGTCGAGACACACCTCGCGGTCTGCGCCGACTGCCGGGCCTCGCTCTCGGCCCATGTCCCGCCCGCCGAGATCGACGCGGGCTGGGCCAGGCTGGAGGACGAACTCGACGCCCCGAGGCCGGACTTCGCCGAGTCGCTGCTGCTCCGGCTGGGCGTCGCCGACCACACCGCGCGGCTGCTCGCGGCGACCCCCGTGCTGCGCCGTTCCTGGCTCGGCGCCGTGGCCCTCACCCTGCTGCTCGCGGTCGGCGTGGCACTGGTCGCGTCGCCGCTGATGCTCCTGGCCACGGCACCGCTGCTGCCGTTGGCAGGGGTGGCGCTGGCGTTCGGACCGGGGCTCGACCCGACGTACGAGACGGCCGTGGTCGCGCCGATGCACACGTTCCGTCTGCTGATGGTGCGCACGGTCGCGGTGCTCTCGACGACGACCCTGCTGAGCGGGCTGGCGAGCCTCGCGCTGCCGTCGCTCGGCCTGGCGGCGCTCGGCTGGCTGCTGCCGGCGCTCGCGCTGACCGCGACGGGCGTCGCGCTGACGCCCCGGCTGGGCCCCGTCCTCGCGCCGGCGCTGGTCGGGGCCGGGTGGACCGCACTGGTGGTGCTGAGCCGCCTGCTGGCGTCCGGCACACCGCTGCCCTTCACCGCCGAGGGCCAGGGCGCGGCGGCGGCCGTCGCGACGGTGGCGACGGTGCTGCTGGTCGCGGCACGGGACCGCTTCGACTCCGGCCGTCTCGGCCCTTCCCACGGATACCTTCGATTCGCAGCCAGGAGGCTGTCATGACACGACCCACGGTCTCCGCCGCCGGGCTGACCCTGAGCTATCGCGGCACCCCGGCGGTGGACGACGTGACGCTGCGGCTCTTCGAGGGTGTCACGGGCCTGCTCGGCCCCAACGGCGCGGGCAAGACCACCCTGCTGCGCGTCCTGGCGACGGCCACGCCCCCGGACAACGGCGCCTTCACCGTCCTCGGACACGACCCGAGCACGGTCCACGGACGGCAGGACGTACGACGGGTCCTCGGCTATCTGCCGCAGAACCCCGGATTCCATCCGGACTTCACGGCCTTCGAGTTCATCGACTACGTGGCGATCCTCAAGGAGCTGACCGACCGGCGGGCCCGGCACGCCGAGACCCGCCGGGTCCTCGACGCGGTCGGCCTCGCGGAGGTGCGGGGCAAGCGGATACGGCGGCTCTCCGGCGGCATGCGGCAGCGCGTCGCGCTCGCGGCGGCCCTGGTCGGCGACCCGGGCTTCCTGGTCCTGGACGAGCCGACGGTCGGGCTCGACCCCGAACAGCGCATGCGGTTCCGGGAGTTGATCGCGGAGGCCGGCGAGGGCCGGACGGTGCTGCTGTCCACCCATCAGACCGAGGACGTGGCGATGCTGTGCCACCGGGTGGTGGTGATGGACAGGGGCCGGGTCCGGTTCGACGGCACGCCCGCGGAGCTGACGGCGGTGGCGGACGGCCGGGTGTGGAACAGCGGGGACCGGCAGCCGGGCGCCCGTGCCGGATGGCGCACCGGGACGGGCGAGTTCCGCAACGTCGGGGACCCGCCCGCGGGCGCCCGGCTGGCCGAACCGACGCTGGAGGACGGCTACCTCCTCTCGCTCGGCGGCGATCCGGTGGCGGAGGTGGCCGCGTGACCACGATGACGGGGACGCCGGTGGCCGCGCCGAAGCCGGAGTCGGTACTGGCCCGCGGCGGCGCGCGGGTGGTGCTCGCGCTGGCCCGGGTGGAGGCGCGGCGCCTGCTGCTGCACCCCCTGGTGCTGATCGCTCTCGTGACGTACGTGGCCCTCCTCCTGCGGTCGGGCGACGCGGCGGAGGACGCCTATCCGGTGCTCCAGGACATCGACCGCGAGACACAGATCGGACAACTGCTGCTGGGGCTGGCGGTACTGGTCGCCGTGAACCTGGCGGTCCTGCGCTCGCACCGGCGGGGCACGGAGGCGTACTTCGGGGTGCTGGTGCTGCAGCCGTGGCGGCGTACGCTCGCGCATCTGCTGTCGGTGCTGCCGACGGCCGCGGTCGGGGCGCTGATCGTGGCCGGGCAGTTCACGGCGGCGGCACTGAAACCCGGGGCCGTGGGCCACGGCTCGGTCTCCGAGCTGGTGACCGGGCCGCTTCTGGTCCTCCTGCCCGCCGCCCTCGGCGTGCTGCTCGGCCGGGTCGCCCGGTCGGCGTTCGTGGCGCCCCTGGCCGTGGTCGCCGTCCTGGCCGTCACCATGGTCTTCGTGGCCGACGCGCGCAGCGCGGCCTGGCTGCGCGGGCTGACCCCCGTGCTCTTCGACGAGGGCGCCCGGCCACTGCCGTCCGACCTGGTGGGCCGGCCCGCCGCATGGCACGCCCTGTACCTGCTGGCGCTCGCGGTGCTGGTGGCCGCCGGCGCGGTCCTGGTGAGCGGCGGCCGGGGGCGGGCCGTGCGGGCCACCGCGCTGGGGGCGCTCGGCGCGGTCGTGACCACCGTGGTCCTCCAGGGCACGGCACCGTCGGACGCGGTGCGCGCGGCACGGGAGACGGCGACCCGCGACCCGGCGGCGGTCCAGGACTGCGAGCGGCGCGGAGCGACGACGTACTGTGCCTTCCCCGAGTTCACCCCCTGGATCGGCGAGTGGGCCCGGGTGACGGAGGCGGTGCGGTCGCTGGCCGGCGCACCGGACGCGACCCGCGCACTGACCGTACGGCAGCGGGTCGCCGCGCTCGACGGACCGTCGGGCGACGGGGAGCCCTCACCCGCCGCACCCGGCGAGTCGACGGCGACCACCGCGTGGGGCGGCGAGCGGGAGCTGGAGTTCGCCGCGAGCGTCGCCCGGGGGCTGGTCGTCGGGCACGAGCGGTACGAGGGGGTGCACTGCGACGCGCGGGGCGTGCTGACGGTCTGGCTGGCGGTCCGCGCCACCCCGGAGGGCGAGGCGATGTTCGAGAGGCTCGGGCAGGGACTCAGCAGCCCGGGCGTGATTCATGCCCCGGTGAGCGCGGTGGTGCTGCGAGGGCGTGAACTCGCCGTGCTCCGGGCGCTGTTGGCAGAACCGCCGAAGGAGGTGGACCGCAGGGTGAAGGCGTCCTGGGCGGAGCTGTCCGCCGCGGGCACGACCATCGGACGGGCGGCCGCCCTGCTGGGTGTCACCGCTCCGGCCGAGACCGCCGACGACCGGGAGTACCAGTGCGCGTGAGACGACGGCTGCCGTTGGTGGCGGCCCTGGTACGGCCCACGGCACGGTCGCTGCCGTGGGCGGTCTTCAGCGCCGGCTGGGCGCTGGGGCTGGCCGTCGCCGCCGTACCGGTGCTGTTCTCGACGGATCTCCCGGCGGACGTGCTGGTCGACCTGGCTCGGCTGGCCGCGTTGTGCGGGGCGGTGGGGACGGCGTTCGTCCTGGACGACCCGGCCCGGCACACCACGGGCGTCCCGCCGGTGCCGCGTCCGCTGCGGCAGGCGGTGCGCGCGGCCCTCGTCCTTCCGGCGCTCGCGGTCTGGTGGGCGGCGGTGCTGGGGGTCCTGCGGGCGGGCGCCGACGCCGAGGCATGGGCCGCGTCGTCGGCGGGGGCGCTGACGGTCGAGGCCGGCGCCCTGTGCGCGCTGGCGCTCGCCCTGGCCGCGGCGGCGGTGCGGTTCACCGTGCGGAGCGTGCCGGGCCCGGCCGTGTCGGGTGCCGTGACGGCCCTGCCGGTCATGGCCGGGGTACTCCTCCCGGAGCGCTTCGCGCTCCTCGTACCGCCGGGCGCCCCGCGCTGGGACGACGCCCATGCGCTGTGGGCGGGCGCCCTCGCCGCCCTGCTCGCCGTCTGGCTGGTGTGCGCGCGGGAGCCGCGCCGCCGTTTCGCGGGCTCGCGCGGGCGGCGCGGCGGGGCTGGCTGACCGGCGGGCCCGGGCCGGCGGGGGCGGGGGCCGATCGCCGGGCGACATGGGCCGCGCCTCACCGGAAGGCCGACGTGCCCGAGGGCGGACCGCCGTCCGGGGGAGGCCGTCCACCCCGTGCGACAGGGCGACCCCGCCCCGGAACGTGGTGGCCGGGCGGGGTGAGGAAGAGGCCCCGGCCGGCCCGCACCCGGGCCGCCACCCCGACGCGGTCCGGGTGCGGGACGCCACCGGACGCGAGAGCCTTGGGCGCACCACCCGGAGGAGGACGACCATGACCCGACCGGTCCACGTAGCGTCGCCCGGGGTGCGCCGTATCACCCTGGACGCAGCAGGGGTGCCGCTGTCGGCCCTGCTCGCCGAGCCGCCGGACGGTCCCCCGCGTGCCGTCGTGGTCGCGGTGCACGGCGGTGGCATGAATGCGGGTTACTTCGACTGCCGGGCCCACCCCCAGCAGTCGCTGCTGACACTGGGGGCGAGCCTCGGCCACACCGTCCTCGCCGTGGACCGGCCCGGCTACCGGCACTCCGCCACCCGCCTGCCCGAGGGGCAGGGCCTGGCGGAGCAGGCCATGTCGCTGCGCGCCGCGCTGCACGACTTCGCCTCCCGCCACGACACGGGCGGGGGACTGTTCCTGCTCGCCCACTCCTACGGCGGCAAGGTGGCGCTCACCGCCGCCGCCGACTCCGCTCCGCCGCACCTGCTCGGGATCGACGTCTCCGGCTGCGGCCATCGCTACGCCGTCGAGCCGCACGAACTGCCCAGCGCCCACGACGACGCCGGCGGGCTGCGCAGAAGCTGGGGGCCGCTCGGTCTGTATCCCTCGGGCACCTTCCGGGAGAGCGGCTCCATCGTCGAGCCCGTGCCCGCCCTGGAGCGGGCCGAACTGGCCCGCTGGCCGCGCCTCTTCCGCACCACGGCACCCCGCGTCCGCGTGCCGGTACGGCTGACGTTCGCCGAACACGAGGCCTGGTGGCGCCATGACGACGAGGCCCTCCGCGATCTGGCCGCACACTTCACGGCCGCCCCGCACGTGAGCGTCGAGCGCCAGCCGGCGGCCGGGCACAACATCAGCCTCGGCCGGGCCGCCCGCCCCTACCATCTGCGTGCCCTCGCCTTCCTGGAGGACTGCCTGGTGGCCCGCGAGAGGACCCTCGCGCCCCGCGCGGTCCGGGCCGCGTCGCCTGCGGTGGTCTGCTGACCTGCGGGAACAGTGGGGCTCGAGACGGTCCGCCGACCCCACGGCGGCATCCGACAGGCGCCGTCGGCACGTACGCACGCCACCGCTCCGGGGCGAGATCCGCCCACGACGCGGGCCCGCGTACCGGATGGCGCCGTCCACGCTGCGGGCGAGGGAGCCGAATCGCCCCGGCGACGGCCGAGACCACCCGGGCGGCGGACGTTCCGGAGCCGCGGGGCCGGGGAGACGGGGCGGAGAGCGACCGGACGTCCGCGTCGGCGCCCGCCCTCGCGGCCACCGGAGCTGCCGAGCCGCCCCGGACGGCGGGGCGGCTCACCCGCCCCGCATCCACGCCCGTGTCCCGAACGAGCCGCACGCCCGCGAGGCCACCGTCGCCGCCGCGCGCAGAGCCTCGGCGAAATTCCCCGGCGTCAGGACGTCCTGCCCCGCGAGAGCATGAGTGAGCGCACCGTGCAGGACGTCCCCCGCGCCCAGCGTGTCCACCACCCGTACGGCGGGAACGTCCACCGTGCCCCCGTCGCCGGGGCCCGCCCACACGAGGGGCCGGGCGCCCCTGCTGACCGCCGACCAGCGGACCCCGTGCTGCCGCAGACGGCGCAGGGTGCCGGCGGGATCGGTCCGCGAGGCGTGCGTACCGGGTGGGCGGAAGTCCTCCGAGGCGACCGCCACGTCGATCGACGGCAGCAGCCTCTCCGTACCGGCCTTCCAGCTACCGCCGTCGAACACCGTCCGACGACCGGCCGCTCGCGCCGCGCGGGCGGTGGCCACGGCCAGGTCCATGTGGTGGCCGTCGAACTCCACGATGTCGCAGTCCGCCACCAGCGCGTCCAGACCGTCCGGCGGGGCGAGCCGGTGGCCCGTCGCGTTCGTCGAGGCGACGGCCCGGTCGCCACCCGCCGCTGTCACCAGCACGGACGACACCGCCGGCGGCTCGGCCGAGCCGGCCGCCAGGTCCACCACCGTCACACCCTGCCGGTCCAGGTCCGCCGCGACGGCGACCCCCAGGGGATGGCGGCCCACCGCCGTGAGCAGCGTGGCGGTACCGCCCAGGTGGGCGAACGTCACCGCCGCGTTCGCCGCGGGCCCGCCCGCGGCCACGACCTGCTCACGCGCCGTCAGCTTCTCGTTCGCCCCCGGCACACGGTCGACGAGCTGCACGACATCCAGCGTGCACAACCCGACGAACAGCCCCCGAGGGCGCCCGCGTGCCCCCGCCCGGTCCCCGGACTCCACCATGGTCTCCTCGCTCTCCGTCGCCCGGCCGGACGCCGGACCGCCCGCGCCGGCTGCCACGACCACACGCGGGTTTCCCCGCGCGGGCGGCGGCTTCGGCCCCCGCAGGACGGACGTTACGTCCACCGGGGACGAACGAGCGTCAGGTGGCCGCGTGGCTCCCGTGCGCGGGCGCTCGTGAAAGCGGGCGCCCGAGGGGGCGCGGCGTGGCAGGGTAGGGGCTCGGGAGATCCGGGTGATCACGCGCCAAGCGTGGTGCGCCCGGCGCACAATGAACCCTGGAAGCAGTGCCTTGTCGTCGATCTGTGAGCCCATGGACGACGGCTCCGGTCGTACGGAGAGAAGGAACGATGGGCGAGCACGGTGTCGCCTCGGCCGCGGTCGACGCCAGGGGGCTGGTCACCGCGTGGAGTGCGGGCGCCCGACGGGTCCTCGGCTACGAGCACGGCGAGGTGGTCGGCAGCCGGGCGGCCGATCTGCTGGCCGGCGGCCTCCCCGCCTCGGCCCGCGGCGCTCTCGCCGAGGCCGCCGACTGGCGGGGCTCCCTTCACGCGCGGCACCGGGACGGCCACGGGGTGGAGCTGGAGCTGCAGGCCCACCCGCTCCTCGACGCCGCGGGGGACGCCCAGTGGTTCCTGACGGCGACGGTGCCGGAGCCGGCCGTGCGGTTGCGGCGATGGGCCCTGGACCAGCTCCCCGTACCCATCGCGCTCTTCGACCACGACGGACTCGCGGTGTCCGCGAACTCCGCGATGGAGAAGGTGATGGGCCGGCCGCAGCGGGACCTGCTCGGCCGACGGGTGGGGGAGTCGGTCGACGGACGGCGACGGCTCCCGGGCTTCGAGGGCCTCGACGAGGCGGTACGGAGCGTCCTGCGCACGGGAGAGCCGATGCCGTTCGAGGCATGGCTGCGCGCACCGGGCGAGACCCGTGAGCACGCGTGGCTGGTCTCGCTCAGTCCGTTGAGGGACGGCTCCGGCGACGTACGGGGCATGTGCCTGGCCGCGATCGACAGCACGGAACAGTTCCTGGCCCGCCGACGGCTGAGCATGCTCAACGAGTCCGGCGACCGGATCGGCTCCACCCTGGACGTCACGCGCACCGCCGAGGAACTCGCGGAGGTGTGCACGGACCATCTGGCCGACTTCGTCATCGTGGACCTGCTGGACTCCGTCCGGGCGGGCGAGGAGGCCACGGTCTCGCCCGGCACCGACCCCCTTGTCTTCCGCCGCATGGCTCAGCGGTCCGTGCTGGAGGGCTGCCCCGAGGCCGTGATCCCGGTCGGCAGCCGGCACGGTTACGTCGCCGGGTCCCCGCCGGACCGTGCGCTGACCACCGGCCGGGCCGTGCTGTTCGAGGCCGACGAGGCCACCGGCCGGCTGTGGGCGGGTTCGGCGGAGCGTGCCCGCAGCATCGAGACGCACGGCATCCACTCGATCATGGCCGTGCCCCTGCGGGCCCGGGGCATCACGCTAGGCCTGTCGATCCTCTCCCGCCACCGCACGGCCGAGCCCTTCGGCGAGGACGATCTGCTGCTGGCCGAGGAGCTCGCGGCGCGGGCCGCGGTCTGTGTCGACAACGCCCGCCGCTACACCCGCGAACGTGCCATCGCCCTCGAACTGCAGCGCAGTCTCCTTCCGCACCGCGCGCCCCACCAGGCCGCCGTCGAGGTCGCCTCCCGCTACCAGCCGGCCAGCACCCGCGCGGGGATCGGCGGCGACTGGTTCGACGTCATCCCCCTGTCCGGCGCCAGGGTGGGCCTCGTCGTGGGCGATGTCGTCGGCCATGGTGTGCAGGCGTCCGCCACCATGGGCCGGCTCCGCACCGCCGTGCGCACCCTGGCCGACGTGGACCTCGCGCCGGACGAGCTGCTCACCCAGCTCGACGACATCGTCCTGCGCCTGGACTCCGAGCGCACGGCCGACGAGGCCGAGGACGCGTACAGCCCGGGTGAGATCGGGGCCACCTGCCTCTACGCCGTCTACGATCCCGTCTCGCGCCGGTGCTCCATGGCCAGGGCCGGCCACCCGCCACCGGCGCTGATCTCACCGGACGGCGAGGCCGCCTTCCTCGACCTGCCGATCGGGCCGCCGCTGGGCGTGGGCGGTCTGCCCTTCGAGACGGCGGAGTTCGACGTCCCGGAGGGCAGCGTGTTCGCCCTCTACACCGACGGCCTGGTCCAGGCACCGGACCGCGACCTGGACGACGGACTCGCGCGGCTGCGTCAGTCCCTGTCCGGCACGGACCGTGCTCTGGAGGAGACCTGTGACGGAGTGCTGCGGAACCTGCTGACGGACCGCCCCGCCGACGACGTGGCCCTGCTCCTGGCCCGTACCCGGGCGCTGGACGCCGACCGGGTCGCCACCTGGGAGGTGCCCGCGGACCCCGCGTTCGTCGGTCACGCCCGCAAGCTGGCCTGCGACCAGCTGGCCGCCTGGCGGCTGGAGGAGGTCTCCTTCGTCACCGAGCTGATCGTCAGCGAACTGGTCACCAACGCCATCCGTTACGGCGGGTCCCCGATCCAGCTCCGGCTGATCCGGGAGACCACGCTCATCTGCGAGGTGTCGGACTCCAGCAGCACCGCACCGCACATGCGCCGGGCCCGTGCCTTCGACGAGGGCGGCCGAGGGCTCCTGCTCGTCGCCCAGCTCACCCAGCGCTGGGGCAGTCGCCACACCCGCACCGGCAAGACGATCTGGGCCGAGCAGGCCCTTCCCGACCGGGCGCGGGACTTCTAGAGCACCCGTTCACGCGCGGGGCGAGCCGCCGGGCAGACATCGGACCGCCCGCGACGGGCCGCGCGTCGTGCTGCCCCGACGGAGCCTTGACCCCGGGTCGTCACTCCACGATGCTGTGTTGCGTTACATGCGATGAGTGCCGCGATAAGAAACATCGAACTCAGCTCTCGAACCAGCCGAGGAGTGGTCATGGCTCACCAGGTCCGTGCTGTCGTCGCGCGGGGCAAAGGTGCCCCTGTCAGCCTGGAAACGATCGTGGTGCCCGACCCGGGGCCGGGGGAGGCGCTGGTGAAGGTGCAGGCGTGCGGGGTGTGCCACACCGACCTGCACTACCGTGAGGGCGGCATCAACGACGACTTCCCCTTCCTCCTCGGGCATGAGGCCGCCGGTGTGGTGGAGTCGGTCGGCGCGGGGGTCACGGATGTCGTTCCCGGGGACTTCGTGATTCTCAACTGGCGTGCGGTGTGCGGGAGTTGTCGGGCCTGTCGGCGCGGGCGTCCCTGGTACTGCTTCAACACCCACAACGCCACCCAGAGGATGACCCTGCTCGACGGTACCGAGCTGTCCCCGGCGCTGGGTATCGGGGCGTTCGCGGAGAAGACGCTGGTCGCCGCCGGTCAGTGCACCAAGGTCGATCCGGCCGCCGCTCCGGCGGTGGCGGGTCTGCTGGGCTGTGGGGTGATGGCGGGCATCGGCGCGGCGATCAACACGGGCAACGTGGGCCGGGGTGACACGGTCGCCGTGATCGGCTGCGGCGGTGTCGGGGCCGCGGCGGTCGTCGGATCCGAGCTCGCGGGCGCGGCGAAGATCATCGCGGTGGACATCGACGATCTCAAGCTGGAGACCGCCCGGAAGCTGGGCGCGACCCACTGCGTCAACTCCCGCCAGACGGACCCGATCGAGGCGATCCGTGAGCTGACCGGCGGCTTCGGCGCCGACGTCGTCATCGAGGCGGTGGGCCGCCCGGAGACGTACAAGCAGGCGTTCTACGCCCGTGACCTGGCCGGCACGGTCGTCCTGGTCGGCGTCCCCACCCCGGAGATGAAGCTCGAACTCCCCCTCCTCGACGTCTTCGGCCGCGGTGGCGCCCTGAAGTCCTCCTGGTACGGCGACTGCCTGCCCGACCGAGACTTCCCCATGCTCATCGACCTCTACCTCCAGAAGCGCCTGGACCTGGACGCGTTCGTGACGGAGACCATCCAGCTCGACGAGGTCGAGAAGGCCTTCGATCGCATGCATCAGGGCGACGTCCTGCGCTCGGTCGTCGTTCTGTGACGCCTGTCGCCTGTCGCCTGTCGCCTGTCGCCTGTCGCCTGTCGCCTGTCGCCTGACGCCTGACGCCTGACGCCTGACGTGTGACGTGTGCGTCCGGCCGTGCGGTGGCCGGGACCTCCGGCCACCCCACGGTCCGCCCATCCCCGCGTACCCCTTGACAGGGGATCGGGGATCACGCTTTCTTGATGGCGTTGCGTATCACGGCACTGTTGTGCAGTATGCAACTCGTGCGAGAGGCCGGGACGCCCGGCGACGGAACGCCCTGATTCCCCTACATCCCGGAGTGGCGCCTCAGATGACTCGCAACGCACCTGTCGACGACCCCGGAGACGCCCGGCTGCGGGTCGGCCCTCCGAAGGAGTACGCCGCCGGCATCCCCGCGGTCACCGCCTCGCTCCGGCACGCCGGCGAGCAGATGGGAGCCCGCCGGGGCCTGCTCACCCTCCTGCGTGTCAACCAGAAGGAGGGCTTCGACTGCCCTGGCTGCGCCTGGCCCGAGACGGAGCGCCGGCACGCCGCGGAGTTCTGCGAGAACGGGGCCAAGGCGGTGGCCGAGGAGGCCACCGTGCGCCGGGTCACCCCGGACTTCTTCGCCGGGCACACCCTGGAGGACCTGCTCCCCGCCAGCGACTACTGGCTCGGCCAGCAGGGCCGCCTGACCCACCCCATGTACCGCCCGGCCGGCGACGACCGCTACCGGCCGATCTCCTGGGACGACGCGTTCGCCGTGATCGCCCGTGAACTCGCCGCGCTCGACCACCCCGGCCAGGCCGCCTTCTACACCTCCGGCCGGGCGAGCAACGAGGCCGCGTTCCTCTACCAGCTGTTCGTCCGGATGCTCGGCACCAACAACCTGCCGGACTGCTCCAACATGTGCCACGAGTCCAGCGGTTCGGCACTCACGGAGACCATAGGCATCGGCAAGGGCAGCGTCACCCTGGACGACCTCCACGACGCCGATCTCATCTTCGTGGTCGGCCAGAACCCGGGCACCAACCACCCCCGAATGCTCTCCTCGCTGGAGACCGCCAAGCGCCGGGGCGCCCGGATCATCGCGGTCAACCCGCTCCCCGAGGCGGGACTGCTGCGGTTCAAGAACCCCCAGCGGCCGTCCGGTGTCCTCGGCGGCGGCACCCGCCTGGCCGACCGGTTCCTCCAGATCAGACTGGGCGGGGACCAGGCGCTGTTCCAGGCCTTCAACCGCATGCTGCTGGAGGCCGAGGACGAGGCCCCCGGCACCACCGTGGACACCCCCTTCATCGAGCGGTACACCCACGGCTTCCACGAGTTCGCCGAGCACGCCCGCAAGGTGTCCTGGGACGAGATCCTGACGGCGACCGGCCTGCCCGAGGAGGAGATCCGGGCCGCGTTCGACGAGGTGCGGGGCGCCGAGAAGATCGTCGTCTGCTGGGCGATGGGCCTCACCCAGCACAAGCACTCGGTCCCCACCATCCGGGACGTCGTCAACTTCCTCCTGCTGCGCGGCAACATCGGCCGCCCGGGCGCCGGCCTCTGCCCGGTGCGCGGCCACTCCAATGTGCAGGGCGACCGCACGATGGGCATCTACGAGAAGCCGGACGACGCGTTCCTGGACGCGCTCGGCGCCGAGTTCGCCTTCACGCCCCCGAGGCAGCACGGCCACGACGCGGTCGAGAGCATCCGCGCCATGCGCGACGGTGACGTACGCGTCTTCGTCGCGCTCGGCGGCAACTTCGTCGCCGCCGCCCCCGACACCGACCTCACCGAGCGGGCCCTGCGCAACTGCCGCCTCACCGTGCAGATCTCCACCAAGCTCAACCGCTCGCACGTCATCGCCGGGGAGCAGGCACTCATCCTCCCCTGCCTCGGCCGGACCGAGGCGGACCTGCGGCCCGCCGGGCCCCAACAGGTCACCGTCGAGGACTCCATGGGCATGGTGCACCTCTCCCGGGGGCGTCTCGCCCCCGCCTCCGAGCACCTGCTGAGCGAGCCCGCGATCGTCTGCCGGATGGCACGGGCCGCGCTCGGGGAAGCGGGTTCCCACGTGCCCTGGGAGGACTTCGAGGGGGACTACGACAGCATTCGCGACCGCATCGCCCGCGTGATCCCCGGCTTCCAGGACTTCAACCACCGGGTGCGACGGCCGGGCGGCTTCGCGCTGCCCCACCCGCCGCGTGACGAACGCCGGTTCACCACCGCCACGGGGCTGGCCAACTTCACCGCCAACCCGCTGGAGCGGCCCCACGTGCCGCCGGGCCGGCTGCTGCTCCAGACGCTCCGCTCCCACGACCAGTACAACACCACCGTCTACGGCCTGGACGACCGCTACCGCGGCATCCACCAGGGCCGCCGGGTCCTCTTCGTGCACCCCGACGACCTCGCCGACCGGGGTCTGGCCGACGGCGACCTCGTCGACATCGTCAGCGAGTACGACGACGGTGTGGAACGCAGGGCCCCGGCCTTCCGCGTGGTGCCCTACCCGACGCCCCGCGACTGCTGCGCCGCCTACTTCCCCGAGACCAACGTGCTGGTCCCCCTGGACTCCACGGCGGCGATCAGCAACACCCCCACCTCGAAGTCGATCGTCGTCCGCCTGGAACCGGTGCCCGGCGGCCCGGTCACGGGGACCTGAGGTCCGATGAGGGGGACAGGGCGGCTCCTCGCCCCGCTGGCCCGCTTCGGCGGTCTGGTCGCCACCGACCTGCGGGACGTGACCGGCGATCCCGCGGCCCTGGAGTCCACCGGGTTCTGGGCCGTGGTCGCCGACTTCGAGGGCCGGCTGGTCTGCGCGCGCTTCGGGGACGTACGCCGTGCGCCCGTACCCGCGGTCCGTCCGGGCGCGTGGCGCGGACCCGGCCCGCACGAGTGGACCTCCTCGCTCGACCGGGACGCCTACACCGCCGGGGTCCGCCGTATCCGCGCGCACATCGCGGCCGGAGAGGTCTACCAGGCCAACCTGTGCCGGATCCTGTCCGCTCCGCTGCCGGACCCGGAGCACGCGGACGTGGACGCGCTCACGGCCCTGCTGGCGCACGGCAACCCGGCGCCGTACGCCGGCACGGTCCGGCTGCCCGCGCACGGGGTGGAGATCGCCACCGCCTCGCCCGAACTGTTCCTGCGCCGCACCGGCCGCACGGTGGAGTCCGGCCCCATCAAGGGCACCGGCCGTACCGTCGACGACCTCCTGGACAAGGACCGGGCCGAGAACGTCATGATCGTGGACCTGGTCCGCAACGATCTGGGGCGTGTCTGCGCGACCGGCAGCGTGACGGTCCCCGAGCTGTGCGCGGTGGAGCACCACCCGGGCCTGGTGCACCTGGTGTCCACCGTGCGCGGCCGGCTCGCCGAGCACGCCGGATGGCCGGAGCTGCTCGACGGGACCTTCCCGCCCGGGTCCGTCACGGGCGCCCCCAAGTCCAGTGCGCTGCGCATCATCGAGGCGCTGGAGAACGCCCCACGCGGCCCGTACTGCGGTGGCGTCGGCTGGGTCGACGCCGATCGCCGCACGGGCGAACTGGCCGTGGGCATCCGTACCTTCTGGATCGACCGGGCCGCTTCCGGGGGACCCGGCCTCCGCTTCGGTACGGGGGCGGGCATCACCTGGGGCTCGGACCCCGAGCGGGAGTGGGCCGAGACCTGTCTGAAGGCGCGCCGACTGCTCGGGGTGGCATCGGCCGGCGGTGGCCGCCGCGTCGCGGCGACGACCTGACGAGGCGGGGAACTCCGTACGACTCGTCGTGCCGCACCCCTTGACACCGTCTCCGGGACGCCGAGATTGTTGTTTCTCATAGTGAACCCCAGTGCATTATTCGCAACGGGGTCTTGGCCGGATCCCGGCGGCGGCCGCCCCGGCGGCCGGCACGTCTTCCTTCTAGTCCCACCCTGCCGCGCGACCGTCGTCCGCGGCGGGGCGTCCACCGCCGTCTGTGGAAGGAACGAGCTGATGAGCAGAGCCCGCGAACGGAACGGGAGCGCAGGTCCTCCTGCCGCGGAGGAGATACCGGGAGGCGGCGCGGCCGGCGGCCGCCCCCGGACCGATCCCGTCGTCTTCGGTGTGGCCGCGGCCCTCACCCTGGCCTTCGTCGTGTGGGGTGCGACGGCGACCGACGCGCTGGAGAGCGTGTCGGGGAAGCTGCTGGACGGGACGATCCGCAACGGCGGCTGGGCTTTCGTCCTCGCCGCCTCGGGCTTCGTGGTCTTCGCCCTCTGGCTCGCGATGAGCCGCTACGGGCGGATCACCCTCGGAAAGGAGGGGGAGCAGCCCGAGTTCCGCACCGTCTCGTGGATCGCCATGATGTTCAGCGCCGGCATGGGCATCGGTCTGATGTTCTACGGCGTGAGCGAGCCCCTCTCCCACTTCGTCACGCCGCCGCCGGGCACCGACCCGGCCGACGCCAACCAGGCCATGGAGACCGCCATGGCCACGACCCTCTTCCACTGGACGCTCCATCCGTGGGCGATGTACGCGGTCGTGGGTCTCGCCATCGCCTACAGCACCTTCCGGCGCGGCCGCCGGCAGCTGATCAGCGCGGTGTTCACGCCGTTGCTCGGTGAGAAGAGGGTGAACGGATGGCCCGGCCGGGCCATCGACGTCCTCGCCATCTTCGCCACCCTCTTCGGCTCGGCGGCCTCCCTCGGGCTGGGCGCCCTCCAGATCGGCAGCGGCTTCACGGGGCTCGGCTGGCTGGGGTCGGTCGGCACCGGACTGCTGGTCCTCGTGATCGCGGTGCTGACCGTGGCGTTCGTCGCCTCGGCGGTGTCGGGCATCGAGAAGGGCATCCAGTGGCTGTCCAACACCAACATGGTGCTGGCGGTGCTCCTCGCGCTCTTCGTGTTCCTCGTCGGCCCGACCATCTTCATCCTCGACCTGCTGCCCACCTCCGTCGGTGCCTTCTTCGGCGACCTCGCCCAGATGGCGGGCCGTACCGAGGCGTCGAGCGGCAAGGGTGTCGCCGACTGGCTGGCGGGCTGGACGGTCTTCTACTGGGCGTGGTGGATCTCCTGGACGCCCTTCGTCGGGATGTTCATCGCCCGCATCAGCCGCGGCCGCACCGTCCGGCAGTTCGTCGGGGGCGTCATCCTGGTCCCCAGCAGTGTCAGCCTCCTCTGGTTCGCCGTCTTCGGCGGCTCGGCGATGCACCTCCAGGAGGCGGGCCGGCTCAACGACGCGGCCACCGCCCAGGGTCAGCTCTTCGACGTCCTCCAGCAGTACCCCCTGGCCACGGTGACGAGCATCGTCGTGATGGTGCTCGTCGGCATCTTCTTCGTCTCCGGCGCCGACGCCGCCTCCATCGTGATGGGGACCCTGTCCCAGCGGGGCTCCCTCGAACCCTCCCGGGGCGTCGTGGTGTTCTGGGGCGTGCTGACCGGGGCGGTCGCCGCCGTCATGCTGCTCATCGGCGGCGGCAAGGGCGACGCGCTCACCGGCCTGCAGAACCTCACCATCCTCGCGGCGGCCCCCTTCACCCTGGTGATGATCGGGCTGTGCGTCGCGCTCAACCGGGATCTGCGCCACGATCCGCTCATCATCCGCGGGCGCATGGGCAAGGAGGCCGTCGAGACGGCCGTCATCGCCGGACACGAGAAGTACGACGGGGACTTCGAACTCCGCATCGGCCCCGCCGCGTCCACGGCCGGCACGGGGGCCGAACAGCCCCGGCAGGACGAGGAGGCCGCGCCCTCCGCCGTCTGAGAGCGACAGGACCCGCCGCACGGCGGGGTCGTGGCGCCGCCCTGTGCGGCCACGGCCCCGCCGGGCCCCGGCGGCCCCGTCAGCCTCATCCGCCCGCCCTCGCCCCGCGGTTGCCGCGAGCCGAGAAGGCGGGCTGTTGTTGTTCTATGTGAGCCAAGTTTTGGATACCGCAACGGCTCGTGTGACTCACAGGGCCCCTCTGAATGCCTTGACAAGGGTTCTGGGCGACTCCAGACTGATGTTGCGCTTACCGCAAACCGTTTCGTTATACGCACCCGAGGTGTCATGATGATTCCCGCGTGCCGTCTCGCGGATCTTCCGCGAGGTGAGGCCTTCCGGCTCGACATCGACCCGCCGGTGTCGGTGTTCCACACCGACGACGGCGAGGTCTTCGCCATCGACGACACCTGTACCCACCAGGACGCCTCGCTCGCCGACGGCTGGCTGGAGGGCTGCGAGGTGGAATGCCCGCTGCATGCCTCCAAGTTCGACCTGCGCACCGGCGCGGTCGACTCCCCGCCGGCGAAGCTGCCGGTCCGGACGCACGAGGTCGTCGTCGAGAACGACATGATCTACGTCCGGCTCTCCACGGACGCCCCCAACCTGCCGCCCTGCATCTCGGCCCGCCTCGCCGGCGGTCCCGCGTGAGGACCGTCGCCGTGGTCGGCGCCTCCCTCGCCGGCCTGTCGGCGGCGCGCTCGCTGCGCAAACAGGGCTTCGACGGACGACTGGTCGTCATCGGGGACGAACTCCACCGCCCCTACGACAGGCCCCCGCTGTCCAAGGAGTTCCTGTCCGGCACCCTGGGCGAGGCCGAACTCGCCCTGGAGGCGGAGGGCGAGGACCTGGCGGCGGAGTGGCTGCTCGGCGCCCGCGCCACCGGACTCGACCACACCGCGCGCACCGTCCGTCTCGCCGACGGACGCGAGGTGCGTGCCGACGGCTTCGTCATCGCCACCGGCGCCGTGGCGCGCACCCTGCCCGGCTCCGCGGGCCTCGCCGGAGTGCACACGCTGCGCACCCTGGACGACGCCCGCGCCCTGCGGGACGAACTGGCCCGCGGCGGACGCCTGGTGGTGATCGGCGGCGGTTTCATCGGCGCCGAGGTCGCCTCCACCGCGTACACCCTCGGACTGGACGTGACCGTCGTGGAGGCGGCCCCGACCCCGCTCGCCGGGCCGCTCGGCGCCACCATGGGCGCCGTCGTCTCCGGCCTGCACGCCGACCACGGGGTGCGGCTGTTGTGCGGTGTGGGCGTCAAGGGACTGAGCGGGGAGCACCGGGTCGACGCCGTCCTGCTGGAGGACGGCCGCAGCGTTCCCGCCGACATCGTGGTCGTCGGCGTCGGGGCCCACCCGTGCGTCGAGTGGCTGGAGGGTTCCGGCATCGCCCTCGACAACGGCGTGAAGTGCGGTGCGGACGGCCGTACCAGCCTGGCGGGGGTGGTCGCGGTCGGCGACTGCGCCAACTGGTACGACCCGAGGGCCGGTCACCACCGCCGGGTGGAGCACTGGACCGGCGCGCGCGAGCGCCCGGAGGCCGCCGTCGCCACCCTGCTGGCGGGGGGTGCGGTCGAGCCCGGCGTGCCCCGGCCGCCGTACTTCTGGTCCGACCAGTACGGCGTCCGCATCCAGTTCGCCGGCCACGCGGCCGAGGCCGACAGCATCACCGTCGAGGCGGGCGCGGCGGACGACCGCGACGTCCTCGCCGTCTACCGGCGCGACGGCCGGCCGGTCGCCGTGCTCGGGATGAACCAGCCGCGGCTGTTCATGCGGGCGCGCAAGCAGCTGGCCGCCCCCGCGTCTTGACAGCACCCCGGCGTCACCCCATGCTGCGGTTGCCCACAGCGCGCAGCGTTGCTCCATGTACAACGCCGTCCGGAGTCGTTCCTCCCGGCGTCCGAATGACCCCTCCGCGACGTTCACCGAGGAGTGACCTGTGACCTCGACCAGCCTGCCCGACAGCCTGATCGCCACTCTTCCCGGCTCCTCGTACACCGATCCGGCGGTCTTCGCCCAGGAGCAGGAGCACATATTCGAGACCATGTGGTTCTGCGTCGCCCGGGCCTCCGAGCTGGCCAGGCCCGGTGCCTTCCGCACCGTCGAGGTGGGCCGCGAGAGCATCCTCGTCACCCGGGCCCGGGACAACTCCATCCGCGCGTACTTCAACGTCTGCCGGCACCGCGGGGCCAAGCTGTGCACCGAGGAGTCCGGCGAGGTCAAGCGGGCCTTCCAGTGCCCCTACCACGCCTGGACGTACGGCCTGGACGGCAAGTTGGTCGCCGCGCCCAACCTCACCAAGATGCCCGACGTGGGCCGGACCGAGTACGGCCTGGTGAGTGTCGCCGTGCGGGAGTGGCTCGGTTATGTCTGGGTCTGCCTCGCGGAGAACCCCCCCTCCTTCGAGGAGGACGTCATCGGTGAGGTCGTCACCCGCCTCGGTGACGTGGAGTCGATCGAGCGGTACGACATCGACAATCTGTCGGTGGGGCGCCGGATCACGTACGACGTGAAGGCGAACTGGAAGCTGATCATCGAGAACTTCATGGAGTGCTATCACTGCGCCACGATCCATCCGGAACTGACCGAGGTGCTGCCGGAGTTCGCGGACGGGTACGCCGCCCAGTACTACGTGGGTCATGGCGCCGAGTTCGGCGAGGACGTGCAGGGCTTCACGGTCGACGGTTCCGAGGGGCTGGACCGTATCCCCGGTGTGGCCGAGGACCAGGACCGCCGTTACTACGCGATCACCGTCCGGCCGCAGGTGTTCATCAACCTCGTCCCCGACCATGTGATCTTCCACCGCATGTACCCGGTCGCGGCGGACCGCACGATCGTGGAGTGCGACTGGCTGTACCTGCCCCACGTCGTGGACAGCGGCAAGGACGTCAGCCGGTCCGTGGAACTCTTCGACCGGGTCAACCGCCAGGACTTCGACGCCTGCGAGCGCACCCAGCCCGGCATGAGTTCACGCCTGTACGCCAAGGGCGGTGTGCTGGTGCCCAGCGAGCACCACATCGGCGCCTTCCACGACTGGGTGAACGAGCGCCTCGGTATCACCCAGGGGTGAGTCAGCCCAGGAAACCCATGCGGTGACTGATCTCGGCGGCGCCCTTGACCAGCACCGGGGACAGCTCGTGCAGCCGCTCCTCGGTGAACCGGTAGGAGGGTCCGGAGGCGCTGAGGGCGGCGATGACCTCGCCGTCCCGGTTGCGCACCGGCGCGGCCATGGCGTGCAGACCGATCTCCAGCTCCTCCAGGGTGAAGGCGTAGCCCCGCTCCCGGGCGGCGACGAGGTTCTTCTCCAGCTTCGTCTTCGCGGTGATGGTGTGCGGGGTGACCTTCTTCATGCCCGCGGACGTCAGCAGTTCGGTGCGCTCCTTGGCCGGCAGATGGGCCAGCAGGATCTTGCCGCTCGACGTCGCGTGCAGGGGGGTCAACTGGCCCACCCAGTTGTGCGCGGTGACCGCCCCGGGGCCGCGCACCTGGTACAGGTTGATCGCGTACTGCTCCTGCATCACGGCGATGTTGACGGTCTCACCGATCTCCTCGGCCAGACGCTCGCACACGGGACGGCCCTGCTGCGTGATGTCGATACGGCCCGTGACCGCGCCGGCCAGACGCACGATGCCGAAGCCGAGCCGGTACTTGCCGCGCTCGCCGGCCTGCTCGACCAGACCGCGCGCCTCCAGGGCTCCGAGCAGGCGGAAGGCCGTGGACTTGTGCACCTCGATCTCGGCCGCCACCTCGCTGACACCGGCTTCGCCGCGCTGCGCGAGGATCTCCAGGACGCTGATGGCGCGGTCCACCGACTGCACGCCACCGGCTGGTGCGTTCGACGTTTCTGTGTCAAGGCTGTAGTTGCTCACAGTGAAACTATACGCGCAGTAAACAACACAGTTGCAAGTAACCGCCCCGAAACGAAGTTCCTCAAGTTGCGCCGTTCGCAACCTGGTGCGTATAGCGCGACCGGGTCTAGCATGCCACGCATATCTACGGCGCGAGTGAGACGAGGCACCATGGCTCCTGTGCAGTACGACTTCGTGATCGTCGGTGGTGGTTCCGCGGGCAGTGCACTGGCAAACAGGCTGTCCGCCGACCCGGCGAACCGAGTTCTGGTCCTGGAAGCGGGCCGGTCGGACTTCCCGTGGGACGTCTTCATCCACATGCCCGCGGCGCTGACCTACCCGATCGGCAGCCGCTTCTACGACTGGAAGTACGAGTCCGAGCCCGAGCCCCACATGAACGGCCGGCGCGTCTACCACGCGCGCGGCAAGGTCCTGGGCGGCTCCAGCAGCATCAACGGCATGATCTTCCAGCGCGGCAACCCCATGGACTACGAGCGCTGGGCGGCCGACGCGGGCATGGAGACCTGGGACTACGCGCACTGTCTGCCGTACTTCCGGCGCATGGAGAACTGTCTCGCGGCCGACCCCGACGACGAGTTCCGCGGCCACGACGGGCCCCTGGTCCTGGAGCGCGGCCCGGCGACGAACCCCCTCTTCGGCGCCTTCCTCAAGGCCACCGAGGAGGCGGGCTACGCCCCCACCGACGATGTCAACGGCTTCCGGCAGGAAGGCTTCGCCAAGTTCGACCGCAACGTCCACCGCGGTCGCCGGCTCTCGGCCTCGAAGGCGTATCTGAAGCCCGTCCGGAAGCGGCCCAACCTCACGGTCACCACCCGCGCCCTGGTCACCCGTGTCCTGTTCGAGGGCAAGAAGGCCGTCGGCGTCGAGTACCAGCGGGGCAGGAGAGCTCCGCAGCAGGTCCGCGCCAAGGAGGTCATCCTCTGCGGCGGCGCGATCAACTCACCGCAACTGCTCCAGCTCTCCGGCGTGGGCAACGCCGAGGAACTGAGGGCGCTGGGCATCGACGTCGTCCACGACCTCCCGGGCGTCGGCGAGAACATGCAGGACCACCTGGAGGTCTACATCCAGTACGCCTGCGAGCAGCCCGTCTCCATGCAGCCGTACCTGGCGAAGTGGCGCGCGCCCTTCATCGGGCTGCAGTGGCTGTTCCGCAAGGGCCCCGCCGCCACCAACCACTTCGAGGCGGGCGGGTTCGCCCGCAGCAACGAGGACGTCGAGTATCCCAACCTGATGTTCCACTTCCTGCCGATCGCGGTCCGCTACGACGGTTCCGTACCGGCCGGCGGCCATGGCTACCAGGTGCACGTCGGACCCATGTACTCCGATGCCATCGGCTCGGTGAAGATCAAGAGCCGGGACCCCAGGGAGCACCCCGCCCTGCGCTTCAACTACCTCTCCACCGAGCAGGACCGCCGTGAGTGGGTCGAGGCGATCCGGGTGGCCCGCAAGCTCCTCAACCAGCCAGCGCTCGCCCCGTACAACGGCGGGGAGATCTCCCCCGGACCGTCCGTCGAGACGGACGAGGAGATCCTCGCCTGGGTCGCCAAGGACGGCGAGACCGCTCTGCACCCCTCCTGCACCTGCAAGATGGGCACCGACGAGATGTCCGTCGTGGACCCCACCAGCATGCGCGTGCACGGTGTGGACGGACTGCGGGTCGTGGACGCCTCCGTCATGCCCTACGTCACCAACGGCAACATCTACGCGCCGGTGATGATGATCGCCGAGAAGGCCGCCGACCTGATCCTCGGCAAGGAGCCGGCGGCCCCCTCGAAGGCCGCGTACTACCGCCACCGCGACGTCCAGACGCGGGCGGAGTAGACCTTGGCCGCCGCAGGGCTGCGCGCGCTGCTGAGGACGGTCCGCTACGAGGTGCTGCCGGCGAGAGCCACCGAGGAGAAGGTCCTCGCCCATGTTCCGCGCGACGTCGTCGTCACCGTGACGGCGTCGCCGGTCAAGGGTCTTGAACCCACCCTCGGCCTCACCGGCCGGCTCGCCGCGCACGGCTACCGTGTCGTCCCGCACGTCCCCGCCCGGCTCCTGCGGGACGACCGGCACCTGAAGGAGGTCGTGGACCGGCTGCGCGAGGCCGGCGTGGAGGACGTGTTCGTCCCGGCGGGTGACGCCGACCCGCCGGCCGGACCCTACGAGGGGGCCCTGCCGGTGCTGCGCCGGCTGAGCGAGCTGGGCGGACCGTTCGCCCGGGTCGGGGTCACCGGCTATCCCGAGAGCCATCCGCTCATCCACGACGACGTCACCGTCCAGGCGATGTGGGACAAGCGCGAGCACGCCACGTACGTCGTGAGCAACCTCTGCTTCGATCCGCGGGTGCTGGGGGAGTGGCTCGCGCGCGTCAGACGCCGGGACGTGACCCTGCCGGTCCATGTGGGCGTCGCCGGTCCCGTGCAGCGGGCGAAGCTGCTGGCCATGGCGACGAAGATCGGGGTGGGGGAGTCGACCCGCTTCCTGACCAGGCACGCGTCGTGGTTCGTCCGCTTCGCCGCGCCCGGCGGCTACTCGCCCGAGAAGCTGCTCACCCGCACGGAGAAGGCCCTCACCGGCCCCGCGTCCGGGGTGGCGGGGCTGCACCTGTTCACCTTCAACCAGATCGCGGAGACGGAGAGCTGGCGGCGTTCCCTGCTGGACCGGCTGGAGGGCTGAGCGCACCCCTCGGACGCGGAACGCCGGACGGGCCTCGGCCCGTCCGGCGTTCGTCTTCGTATACGGCGTCGTACCGCTCAGCGGAAGACGACCGTGCGGTTGCCCTCGACCATCACCCGGCTCTCGCTGTGCCACTTCACCGCGTGCGCGAGCACCTGGGCCTCCACGTCCCGGCCGACCGTGACCAGCGCGCCGGGGTCCAGCGAGTGATCCACCCGGACCACGTCCTGCTCGATGATCTGCCCCTCGTCCAGGTCCGACGTCACGTAGTGCGCCGTCGCGCCGACGAGCTTCACCCCCCGGTCGTAGGCCTGGTCGTAGGGGCGTGCGCCCTTGAAGCTGGGCAGGAAGGAGTGGTGGATGTTGATGGCGCGGCCCTCCAGCTGCTTGCACAGGTCGTCGGAGAGGATCTGCATGTAGCGGGCCAGGACCACCAGGTCGATGTCCAGGTCACGGACGAGTTCGAGCAGCCGTGCCTCGGCCTCCGGCTTGGTGTCCCGGGTCACCGGCACGTGGTGGAAGGGGATGTCGTACGTCTCCGCGAGCTTCTCGAACTCCCGGTGGTTGGAGACGATCGCGGGGATCTCGATGTTGAGCGCGCCCGCCCGCTGGCGGAAGAGCAGGTCGTTCAGGCAGTGCCCGAACTTGGACACCATGATCAGGGTCCGGGTGGGCGTGGAGGCGTCGCTGAGGGACCACGAGATGCCGTAGGCCTGGGCGACGGGACCGAAGCGGTACCGCAGGCCCTCCAGCTCGACGTTCGGGTCGGAGACGTCGAAATGGACCCGCATGAAGAACCGGCCCTGGAGTCGGTCGTCGAACTGCTGGCTTTCCAGGATGTTTCCGGAGTTCCTGACGAGATAGCCACTCACGGCGTGGACCAGCCCGGCGCTGTCGGGGCAGGAAAGGGTCAGGACGAACTCACGGCCAGGTTGCGGTCGGGGGAACCTCATGGACACGGTGGCCTCCGTCGGTGCGTATTGCACAACAAGGTGAGCGATACGCAACATGGTCGGCTCGGTGCCGCCTGCGGTCAAGGGTGGGCGGGTAAGTGACCACATGGCCAAATCGTCATCAGTCAACATCTTGACGTCCGTCTGACCAGCCGACAGGGTGTTCCATCACAAGCAATCGGGTGCACGATGCGCAACGAATTTCAGTCGGAAGGCTCGGCGCGTGGCAGACCTGTATGTGAATGGCGAATGGCGGGCTCCGGTGGCCGGTGGTCACCGGGAGATCCGATGTCCCGCTGACGGCACGCTCACGGCGACCGTCTCGGAAGGAACGCGCCCCGACACCGAGGCGGCGATCGCCGCGGCCCGGGAGGCCTTCGACTCCGGCCCCTGGCCGGGCACCCCCGAGCGGGAGCGCGGCGCGCTGCTGCTGCGCACCGCCGACATCATCGAGCGCGACACCAAGAACTTCGCCCGCGCGGAGTCGCTCGACACGGGCAAGCGGGTGGTGGAGAGCGAGTACGACATCGCCGACGTCGTCTCCTGCTTCCGCTACTACGGCGGTCTCGCGGGCACCGACGCCGGCCGGGTGATCGACACCGGCCGCGACGACGCGGTCAGCCGGGTCGTCTACGAGCCGGTCGGGGTGTGCGCACTGATCACCCCCTGGAACTACCCGCTCCTGCAAGCCAGTTGGAAGGTCGCCCCGGCGCTGCTGGCCGGCAACACGATCGTCCTCAAGCCCAGCGAGCTGACACCCTCCACCTCGATCCTGCTGATGCGGGCGCTGGAGGAGGCCGGACTGCCGGCCGGCGCGGCCAACCTGGTGCTCGGTGCCGGTCCCGAGGCGGGCGCCCCGCTCTCCGAGGACCCCCGCGTCGACCTGGTCTCCTTCACCGGCGGCCTGGACACCGGCAGGCGCATCATGGCCACCGCCGCCGCGACCGTGAAGAAGGTCGCGCTGGAACTGGGCGGCAAGAACCCCAACGTCGTCTTCGCCGACGCCGACTTCGAGACGGCCGTGGACTTCGCCCTCACCGCGGTCTTCCTGCACTCGGGCCAGGTCTGCTCGGCCGGGGCCCGGCTGATCGTCGAGGACTCCCTGCACGACCGCTTCGTCGACGAGGTCGTCCGCCGCGCCCGGCTCATCCGGCTCGGCGGCCCCTACGACACCGAGGCCGAGACCGGTGCCCTGATCTCCGCGCAGCACCGGGACAAGGTCGAGGCGTACGTCGCCTCCGGCCTCGCCGAGGGCGCCGTCCTGCGCTGCGGCGGCGCCCGCCCGGACGACCCCGCGCTGGCGGACGGCCACTACTACCTGCCCACCGTGCTCGACGAGTGCCGGCAGGACATGAGCGTGGTGCACGAGGAGTCCTTCGGGCCCGTGCTCACCGTGGAGCGTTTCACCGACGAGGACGACGCCGTACGCATAGCCAACGACACCGAGTACGGGTTGGCCGGTGCCGTGTGGACACAGGACGCCGGCAAGGCCCAGCGGGTCGCCCGGCGGCTGCGGCACGGCACCGTGTGGATCAACGACTACCACCCCTATGTGCCGCAAGCGGAATGGGGTGGTTTCGGGCACTCGGGTGTGGGCCGGGAGCTGGGACCGACCGGCCTGAACGAGTACCGAGAGCCCAAACACATCTGGCAGAACATCCAACCCCGGCCGCAGCGCTGGTTCCGCGGCTGAACGCCGAAAGAAGGTCGAACATGACCACCCAGACCGAGGTGCCGCAGCGGCGCGGCACGCCCCAGGACTCGGGTCCCACCCCGGTCATCTCCGTGCGCAGGCTGTGGAAGGTGTTCGGGCCGAAGGCCGACCGGGTGCCGGAGTCCGAGGAGCTGTGCGGGCTCACCCGCCGGGAGCTGATGGACCGCACCGGCTGCACCGCCGCCGTACGCGACGTGAACTTCGACGTCTCGCCCGGTGAGGTCTTCGTCGTCATGGGCCTGTCCGGCTCCGGCAAGTCCACGCTGGTGCGATGTCTGACCCGGCTGATCGAACCCACCGCGGGCGAGGTCGTCTTCGAGGGCGAGGACATCCGCCAGGCCGACGACAGGCGCCTGCGCGATCTGCGCCGCCGCAAGTTCTCCATGGTCTTCCAGCACTTCGGACTGCTGCCGCACCGCCGGGTCGTCGAGAACGTGGCCTTCGGGCTGGAGATCCGCGGCATGGGCAGGGCCGAGCGCACCAGGCGGGCGCAGGAGGTCGTCGAGCTGGTCGGCCTCGCCGGCTACGAGAAGTCCTATCCCGACCAGCTCTCGGGTGGCATGCAGCAGCGCGTGGGACTGGCCCGCGCGCTGGCCGGCGACCCGGACGTGCTCTTCTTCGACGAGCCGTTCTCCGCGCTCGACCCGCTGATCCGCCGCGACATGCAGAACGAGGTCATCCGGCTGCACCACGAGGTCGGCAAGACGATGGTCTTCATCACCCACGACCTCTCCGAGGCCCTCAAGCTGGGCGACCGCATCCTGATCATGCGCGACGGCAAGATGGTCCAGTGCGGCACCGGCGACGAGCTGGTCGGCGCCCCCGCCGACGACTACGTGCGCGAGTTCGTCAAGGACGTGCCGCGCGGCGATGTGCTCACCCTGCGGTGGATCATGCGGTCGCTGGAGGACGGCGACGCCCTGGACGGCCCCGAGCTGGGCCCGGACGTCGTGGTCAAGGAGGCCACCCGCGCGGTGCTCGCGGCTGACAAGCCCGTCAAGGTCGTCGAGAACGGCAAGCTGCTCGGCATCGTCGGCGACGAGGAGATCCTCGCCGTGGTCGCCGGACAGGAAGGCGGCGCCTGATGACCGTCGTCGTGGAGAAGACCGAGCCGCCGGGGAGACCTGAGAAGACCCGGTCCGTCGAGGAGCCCGCCCCGGCCGCGGAACCCCGCCGGATCAGCCGCTCCGCGGTGATCGGCGCGATCCTGGTCGTCTGGCTGGTGCTGTTCGCCGTCCTGCGCGGCAGGCAGACCCTCGCGCTCGGCGCGGCGGACCTGACCGATCTGCACCGGTGGTTCAACGACGTCAACGACTCGATCGGCGCGAACCGCAACTCCAACCCCCTGTTCCTGTACTTCTTCAACGAGATCCGCCTGGTCATCGACACCCTGGTGACCTTCGTGCAGGAGCTGATCTCGCAGCCTTCCGTCGGCCGGCCCCTTCCGCAGATCGGCTGGCTCGGCGTCGTCGGCATCGCGGGGTACGTCTCCTGGGCCTTCGGCAACTGGCGGGTCGCGCTGCTGGCGGTGGCCGGCTTCACCTTCCTCGGCCTGCAGGGCCTGTGGCAGGAGAGCATGGACACCCTGGCGCTCACCGTCTCCGCGGTCCTGGTGGCGCTGCTGTTCGCGATCCCGCTGGGTGTGTGGGCGGGACTGTCCGACCGGGTCAACCGGATCGTCACGCCCCTGCTGGACTTCATGCAGACGATGCCGACCTTCGTCTATCTCGCACCGCTGACCCTGTTCTTCCTCATCGGCGGAGCCTCCGCCACCATCGCCACGGTGGTCTACGCGGCGCCGCCGGCGATCCGCATCACCGCGCACGCCATCCGGACCGTGCCGGAGACGACGGTGGAGGCGGCCGACTCGCTCGGGGCGACCCGCCGGCAGGCCCTGCTGAAGGTCCTGCTGCCGATGTCCAAGCGGACCGTGGTGATGGGCGTCAACCAGACCATCATGGCCGCCCTGGCCATGGTGACCATCGCGGCCCTCATCGACGCTCCCGGCCTCGGCAAGACCGTCGTCCAGGCGCTCCAGTCGCTCGACGTCGGCACGGCCTTCAACGCGGGTCTGTCCATCGTCGTCATGGCGATCGTCCTCGACCGGGTCACGACCGCGGCGAGCGCGCGGGAGGAGGAGGCCCGGCGCTCCAAGAACCGGTTCCTCGCCTGGCGGCGGCCGCTGCTCGGCGCGGGCGCGGTCCTCACGGCCGTCCTGGTCTTCATGTCGCACACCTACGTGTGGGCGGCCGAGTTCCCCGGTGAGGGCGGTCTCGGCAGCTCCATCGCGAGCGCGGCGGACACCACGACGACCTGGGTGCAGGACAACCTGTCCGGTGTGACCAACACCGTCCGCGACCTCATCACCAACGGACTGCTCAACCCGTTCCAGTCGCTGCTCACGGACTCCCCGTGGTGGCTCGTCGGCGCCGTGCTGATCGCGCTCGGCGTCGTCCTCGGCGGCCGCCGGGCCGGCGTCACCACGGCGGTGTGCGTGGGGCTGCTGGTGGCCACCGGGATGTGGTCGGACAGCATGACGACGCTGGCCTCGACCGTGGTGGCCACCATCCTCGTGATGCTGCTCGGCATGGGCTTCGGCGTCTGGATGGGCCGCAGCCGGCTGGTGGACCGCATGTTGCGGCCGAGCCTGGACGCGGCACAGGTCATGCCGCCGTTCGTCTATCTGGTGCCGTTCCTCGCGCTGTTCGGCGCGACCCGTTTCACGGCGATCGTCGCCGCGATCGTCTACGCGGCGCCCGTCGCCATGAAGATCATCGCGGACGGGGTGCGGAACGTGCCCGCGACGACCGTGGAGGCGGCCACCTCCGCCGGGTGCAACACCTGGCAGATCATCACCAAGGTCCAGCTGCCGATGGCGCGCGGTGCCCTGACTCTCGCCACGAACCAGGGTCTGATCTACGTGCTGTCGATGGTTGTGGTGGGCGGCCTGGTAGGTGCCGGCGCCCTCGGCTACGACGTCGTGGCCGGTTTCTCGCAGGGCCAATTGTTCGGGAAGGGGCTCGCCGCAGGGCTCGCCATCGTCCTTCTCGGAGTCATGTTCGACCGCATCACTCAGGCCGCGGCGCGGCGAACCAGCGCATGAAGGAGCAAGTGACCATGGCAAGGCAAGCAAGACGATGGATGGCCGGCGCGGCCGGCCTGGCGGTTCTCGGCCTCACCCTCACCGCCTGCGGCGGTGCGAAGGTCGGTGACGAGTCCTCGGAGGCGGGCGGCTCGGGCAGCTCCGCCAAGTGCGGCACCTTCAACCTCGCGGTCAACCCGTGGGTCGGCTACGAGGCCAACGCGGCGGTCATCGCCTACGTCGCGCAGAACGACCTCGGCTGCAAGGTCACCAAGAAGGACCTGAAGGAGGAGATCGCCTGGCAGGGCTTCGGAACCGGTGAGGTCGACGCGGTCGTCGAGAACTGGGGCCACGACGACCTGAAGAAGAAGTACATCACCGACCAGAAGACCGCCGTGGAGGCGGGTGCGACGGGCAACGAGGGCCTGATCGGCTGGTACGTGCCGCCGTGGCTGGCCAAGGCGCACCCGGACATCACCGACTGGAAGAACCTGAACAAGTACGCGGCGAAGTTCAAGACCTCCGAGTCCGGCGGCAAGGGCCAGCTCCTCGACGGCGACCCGTCGTTCGTCACCAACGACGAGGCGCTGGTCAAGAACCTGAAGCTGGACTACAAGGTCGTGTACGCGGGCAGTGAGACGGCCCTCATCCAGACCTTCCGCAAGGCGGAGAAGAACAAGGAATGGGTGATCGGCTACTTCTACGAGCCCCAGTGGTTCATGTCCGAGGTCCCGCTGGCGAAGGTCAAGCTGCCCGACTACAAGCAGGGCTGCGACGCCGACGCCGAGAAGGTCGCCTGCGACTACCCGGTCTACACGCTGGACAAGATCGTGGCCAAGAAGTTCGCCGAGTCGGGCAGCCCCGCCTATGACCTGGTGAAGAACTTCAGCTGGACGAACGACGACCAGAACATCGTGGCCAAGTACATCGCCGTGGACAAGATGACGCCCGAGGCCGCGGCCAAGAAGTGGGTCGACGCCAACCGCGTCAAGGTGGACGCCTGGCTCAAGTAGGGGCGCGGACCGGACGCGGGAATCCGGTCGGACCATGCCCGGTGGGCGGCGCGCGCGGGATGCGTGCCGCCCACCGGGCATCGCCGTGTCCGGGCCCTGTTCTCCCCCTGTTTTCCGAGGTCCCGGGACCCTTGACACCCACCTGCGCGGAAGGCACATTGAGTTGCGCAACCTGAACCGCGTTGCGTAAACAGCAACTCGATCGGCTCGGCTGATCAACAGACCGGAGGTGCGGCGATGGCGGGACCCCGAGTGGTCATCATCGGAGCGGGAGTCGTGGGAGCGGCTCTCGCGGACGAGATCTCCGCACGAGGCTGGACCGAGGTGACCGTGGTCGACCAGGGCCCGCTCCCCGCCACCGGGGGCTCCACCTCACACGCCCCGGGCCTGGTCTTCCAGACGAACTCCTCCAAGACGATGACCGAGCTGGCCCGGTACACCGTCGAGAAGTTCTGCTCCCTCGACGTGGACGGCAAGCCCTGCTTCCTCCAGGTCGGCGGCCTCGAAGTGGCCACCACCCCCGAGCGCCTGACCGAACTGCGCCGCCGGCACGGCTGGATCACCGCATGGGGCATCGAGGCCCGCCTGCTCACCGCGGACGAATGCCTCGAACAGCACCCGCTCGTCAACCCCGACAAGGTCCTCGGCGGCCTCCTGGTCCCCACCGACGGCCTCGCCAAGGCCGTCCTCGCCGTCGAGGCGCAGATCCGCCGGGCCACCGAGCGCGGTGTGACCTTCCTGGCCCGCCACGAGGTCCTGGACGTCCTGAAGGCCGACGGCGAGGTCACCGGCGTCCTGACCGACCAGGGCGAGATCCCGGCCGACATCGTCGTGTGCTGCGCCGGCATCTGGGGCCCGAGGATCGCCCGCATGGTCGGCATGAACCTCCCGCTGACCCCGCTGGCCCATCAACTCGCCTGGACCGGCCCGATCCCGGCCCTCGCCGGCCAGACCGAGGAGGCGATCCGCCCGATCCTGCGCCACCAGGACGCCGACCTCTACTACCGCGACCGCTTCGACGGCATCGGCATCGGCTACTACGGCCACCGCCCGATGCCCATCACCGCCGACGAGATCCTCTCCGTGGACGAGGCCGACAGCATGCCGTCGGTCCTGAAGTTCACCGAGGACGACTTCGCGGACGCCTGGACCGAGACCCAGGCACTGCTTCCCTCCACCAAGGAGGCGAACATCGAGGAGGGCATCAACGGCCTGTTCTCCTTCACCACCGACAACTTCCCGCTGCTCGGCGAGTCCAGGGACGTCAAGGGCTTCTGGGTCGCCGAGGCGGTCTGGGTCACCCACTCCGCCGGCGTCGGCCGGGCCATGGCCGAATGGCTGGTCGACGGCCACTGCTCCTCCTTCGACCTGCACGAGTGCGACGTCAACCGCTTCGAGCCGCACCAGCTCTCCCCGGAGTACGTCCTGGCCCGCGACTGCCAGAACTTCGTCGAGGTCTACGACATCCTCCACCCCCTCCAGCCGTCCGGGGACCCGCGCCCGATCCGCACCAGCCCCTTCCACGCCCGCCAGCAGGAGCACGGCGCCTTCTTCCTGGAGGCGAACGGCTGGGAGCGCCCGCAGTGGTACGAGGCCAACGCCGGCCTCGTCGAGGGCCGCTCCATCCCCACCCCGGGCGACTGGGCCGCGCGCTTCTGGTCCCCGATCGTCGGCGCCGAGGCCCAGGCCACCCGCGAGACCGTCGCGATGTACGACATGACGGCCCTCAAGCGCCTGGAGGTGAGCGGCCCCGGCGCCGCCGACCTCCTGGAGCGCCTGTGCACCGGCAAGGTCGCCAAATCCGTCGGCTCGGTGACCTACACCCTCTTCCTCGACCACGACGGCGGCATCCGCAGCGACGTCACCGTCGCCCGGCTCGCCCACGACACGTTCCAGATCGGCGCCAACGGCAACCTCGACCTGGACTGGATCACCCGCCACCTCCCGGCCGACGGCACGGTCCAGGTCCGCGACATCACCCCCGGCACCTGCTGCGTCGGCCTGTGGGGCCCGCTGGCCCGCAAGGTCCTCCAGCCCCTCACCGACGCCGACTTCAGCAACGACGGCCTGAAGTACTTCCGCGCCAAGCAGGCGTACATCGGCTCGGTTCCCGTCACCGCGATGCGCCTGAGCTACGTGGGCGAACTCGGCTGGGAGATCTACACCACCGCCGACCAGGGCCAGAAGCTCTGGGACACCCTGTGGGAGGCGGCCAGGCCGCTCGGCGGGGTCATCGCCGGCCGCGGCGCCTTCAACAGCCTCCGCCTGGAGAAGGGCTACCGCTCCTTCGGCACCGACATGACCTACGAGCACGACCCCTACGAGGCCGGCGTCGGCTTCGCCGTCAAGCTCGACAAGGACGACTTCGTCGGCAAGGCCGCGCTGCTGCGCCGCAAGGAGAACGTCCGGCGCAAGCTGTCCTGCCTCGTCATCGACGACCCCCGGTCGGTCGTCCTCGGCAAGGAACCCGTCTTCGACGGGGACCGGCCGGTCGGCTACGTCACCAGCGCCGCCTACGGCTACACCATCGGCAAGGGCATCGCCTACGCCTGGCTCCCGACGGAACTCACGGCCCCCGGGACCGTGCTGCACATCGGCTACTTCGACCAGCGCGTCGAGGCCGTCGTCACCGAGGAGCCCCTGTTCGACCCCACCATGTCCCGCCTGCGTGGCTGACACCCGGCCACGACCGAAGAGGGAAGGAACACCGCCGGTGAACGCACAGTTGCTCGACGGCAAGGCGACCGCCGCCGACATCCGCCGCGAACTCACGGAGCGGGTGGCCAAGTTGACCGCCACCGGCGGCCGCCCGCCGGGCCTCGGCACCGTCCTGGTCGGCGAGGACCCAGGCAGCCACGCCTATGTCGCCGGCAAGCACCGCGACTGCGCCCAGGTCGGCATCGCCTCCATCCGCCGCGACCTGCCCGCAGACGCCACCCAGCAGCAGGTCGAGGACGTCATCGACGAGCTGAACGCCGACCCGGCCTGCACCGGCTACATCGTCCAGCTCCCGCTGCCCCGCCACCTCGACGCCAACGCCGTACTGGAACGCATGGACCCGGCCAAGGACGCCGACGGCCTGCACCCCGTCAACCTCGGCCGGCTCACCCTCGGCGTCGACGCCCCGCTGCCCTGCACCCCGCGCGGCATCGTCGAACTCCTGCGCCGCCACGAGGTGCCGCTCGCCGGCGCCCGGGTCTGCGTGGTCGGCCGGGGCATCACCGTCGGCCGTCCCATCGGCCTGCTGCTCACCCGCCGCTCCGAGAACGCCACCGTGACCCTGTGCCACACCGGCACCAAGGGCCTGGCCTGGCACACCCGGGAGGCCGACATCGTCATCGCGGCCGCCGGCTCACCCGGACTGATCACCAAGGACATGCTGCGCACCGGCGCGGCCGTCCTGGACGTCGGCATCACCCGCACCGACCAGGGCCTGGTCGGCGACATCCACCCGGACGCCGCCCAGGTCGCCGGCTGGATCGCGCCGATGCCCGGCGGAGTGGGCCCCATGACCCGCGCGATGTTGCTGGCCAACGTCGTCGAGGCCGCCGAGAGGAACGCCACCGCCGTATGAACGCGCACGTCCCTGTGTACCCGCAGTACCCGTACCCTTCGGAAGACGGAGACGTCCGATGAGCCCCCGTACCCCCGGCGCAGACCTCCCCGAGCACCCCGACTGGCTGTGGCGTGACCCCGAGCCGAAGAAGTCGTACGACGTAGTGATCGTCGGCGGCGGCGGCCACGGTCTGGCCACGGCCCACTATCTGGCGAAGAACCACGGCATCACCGATGTCGCGGTGCTGGAGAAGGGCTGGCTCGGCGGCGGCAACATGGCCCGCAACACCACGATCATCCGCTCCAACTACCTGTGGGACGAGAGCGCCGGCATCTACGAGCACGCCCTCAAGCTCTGGGAGGGGCTGGAGGAGGAGCTCGACTACCCGATCCTCTTCTCCCAGCGCGGTGTGCTGAACCTCGCGCACAGCCTCCAGGACGTCCGCGACAGCGTGCGCCGGGTGGAGGCCAACCGCCTCAACGGCGTGGACGCGGAATGGCTCGACGCCGACGGCGTCAAGGACGTCTGCCCGATCGTCAACATCTCGCCGGACGTGCGCTACCCGGTCCTCGGCGCGACCTACCAGCCGCGCGCGGGCATCGCCAAGCACGACCACGTGGCCTGGGGCCTGGCCCGCTCCGCCGACGCCGCCGGCATCGACATCATCCAGAACTGCGAGGTCACCGGCCTCGACGTGGTCGACAACCGGGTCGTCGGCGTCCGCACGACACGGGGCCGCATCGCGGCCGGCAAGGTCGCCCTCTGCTCGGCGGGCCACACCTCGGTCCTCGCCGCCATGGCGGGCATCCAGCTCCCTGTCCAGTCCCACCCGCTGCAGGCCCTGGTCTCCGAACTCCTGGAGCCGGTGCACCCCACGGTCGTGATGTCCAACGCCGTCCACGTGTACGTCAGCCAGGCGCACAAGGGCGAGCTGGTGATGGGCGCGGGCATCGACGCGTACAACTCGTACACGCAGCGCGGTGCCTTCCACATCATCGAGGAGCAGATGGCCGCGGCCCTGGAACTGTTCCCGGTCTTCGCCCGCGCCCACGTGCTGCGCACCTGGGGCGGCATCGTCGACGTCAGCCCCGACGCCTCGCCGATCGTCGGGCTCAGCCCCGTCGACAACCTCTATCTCAACTGCGGCTGGGGAACGGGCGGGTTCAAGGCAACCCCGGGCGTCGGCTGGGTCTACGCCCACACCATCGCCCACGACACCCCGCACGCCCTCAACGCCCCCTTCTCGCTCGACCGTTTCACCACCGGCGCGCTCGTCGACGAGCACGGCGCGGCCGCGGTGGCCCACTAGGGAGCCCAACCATGCTGCTCATCACCTGCCCGTGGTGCGGGCCCCGCGACGAGGCCGAGTTCCACTACGGCGGCCAGGCCCACGTGGCCTACCCCGAGAACCCCTCGGCCCTCACCGACGAGGAGTGGGCCCGCTACCTCTTTTTCCGCGACAACACCAAGGGCCCGTTCGCCGAACGCTGGAGCCACGCGGCGGGCTGCCGCCGCTGGTTCAACGCGGTCCGCGACACGTCCACGAACGAGATCCTCTCGGTGTACCGCTCGGGCGAGGAACGCCCGCCGACACCCGAACCGAGGCCGGCAGCACCAGCCCGTCCGGCGTTCGAGGACGAGGCCGTTCAGGCCGAAGCGGGGCCCGGGGCCGAGGGGGCGCAGCCCCTTCAGGACGGGACGGGCAGGGGCGCCGGGGCCGAGACCACCCAGCCCTTCCGCCACCCCACCCGAGGCCGCGTCGACCGCGACACCCTCCTCACCTTCACCTTCGACGGCACCGAGTACCAGGGCCACCGGGGCGACACCCTCGCCTCCGCCCTCCTCGCCAACGGCGTCATCCACGCGGGCACCAGCATCAAGCTCGGCCGACCCCGGGGCATCTTCTCCGCCGGCGTCGAGGAACCCAACGCGGTCATCCAGATCGAGGAACCGTTCCCCGAGCCGATGCTCCCCGCGACCACCGTCGAGCTGTACGACGGCCTGGTCGCCACCAGCCTCCCCGGCCAGGGCCGCCTCGCCACCGAACCCGACCCGGCCCGCTACGACGCCGTGCACGCGCACTGCGACCTGCTGGTCGTGGGCGCGGGCCCGGCCGGCCTCGCGGCCGCCGCCGCGGCCGCGAACAGCGGCGCCCGCGTCATCCTCGCCGACGACCAGCCGGAACTCGGCGGCAGCCTCCTCGGCACCGCCGAGCACCTCGACTGGGTCGGTGAGACCGCCGGCCTGCTCGACGCCGCCCCCGAGGTCCGCGTCCTGCGCCGCACCACCGTCTTCGGCTACTACGACGACAACCACCTCCTCGCCGTCGAGCGCCGCACCAACCACCTGGGGGGCGCGGCACCCGCGGACGTCTCCCGGGAACGCGTCTGGCGCATCCGCGCCCGCCGCGTCGTCCTCGCCACCGGCGCCCACGAACGCTCCCTGGCCTTCGCGGACAACGACCGCCCCGGCGTGATGCTGGCCTCCTCGGCCCGCACCCACGTCAACCGCCACGGCGCCCTGCCCGGCCGCAACGCGGTCGTCTTCACCACCAACGACAGCGCCTACGCGGCGGCCCTGGACCTCGCCTCGGCGGGCCTGGCCGTCACCGCGATCGTCGACACCCGCCCCGAACCGGGGGAGTGGGCCGAGCGCGCCACGGCCGCCGGCATCGAGGTCCTGGCCGGGCACGCCGTCACCGGCACGGAGGGCGAGTCCCGCCTCACCGCCGTGACCGTCGCCCCGTACGGGGAGTCCGCCGGACAACGGGAGTTCGCCGCCGACCTGCTGCTGGTCTCCGGCGGCTGGAACCCGGCGGCGCACCTGTTCAGCCAGTCCGGCGGCAAGCTGCGCCACGACGCGACACTGGGCTCCTTCGTGCCCGACACCGGCCGCCAGGCCGTCGAGGTCGTGGGCAGCGCGAGCGGTCTCTTCGACACCGCCGGTGCCCTCGCCCAGGGCGCCGCCGCCGGTGCCCGCGCGATCGAGGCCGAGGGGTACACGCCCGAGGTACCCCGCCTCCCCGCCGTGCCGGCGCAGCCACGACCGACCCCGGCCATGCATGTGTACGTCGTCCCGGGCGAGTCGGACGCCCCCCGGTTCGTCGACCTCCAGCGCGACGTCACGGTGGCCGACCTGGCCCGCGCGACCGGCGCCGGCCTGCGCTCGGTGGAGCACACCAAGCGGTACACCACGGCCGGCACCGCCAACGACCAGGGCAAGACCTCCGGCGTGCTGGCCGGCGGGGTCGTCGCCGAACTCCTCGGCGTCGACGTCTCCTCCCTCGGTACGACCACCTTCCGCCCGCCGTACACACCGGTCTCCTTCGCCGCCCTCGCGGGCCGCGACCGGGGCGTGCTGAGCGACCCGGTCCGCACGACCGCGCTCCACGAGTGGCACGTCGGGCACGGCGCGCTGTTCGAGAACGTCGGCCAGTGGAAGCGCCCCTGGTACTACCCGCGGGACGGCGAGGACATGGAGAGCGCCGTGCTGCGCGAGTGCGCGGCGACCCGTGAGGGCGTGGGCTTCATGGACGCCTCCACCCTCGGCAAGATCGACGTCCAGGGCCCGGACGCCGGTGTCTTCCTCGACCTGCTCTACACCAACATGATGAGCACCCTGAAGGTCGGCATGATCCGTTACGGGGTCATGTGCCGCCCCGACGGCATGGTCTTCGACGACGGCACGGTCATCCGGGTCGACCGGGACCGCTACCTGGTCACCACGACGACCGGCAACGCCGCCACCGTGCTCGACTGGATGGAGGAGTGGCTCCAGACGGAGTGGCCCGAACTCAAGGTCCACTGCACCTCCGTGACCGAACAGTGGGCCACGGTCGCCCTGGTCGGCCCGAAGTCCCGCGAGGTGATCGGCTCCCTCGCACCCGGACTCGCCGTCGCCAACGAGGACTTCCCGTTCATGGCCTGGCGCGAGACCACCGTCGCGGGCATCGAGGCCCGGGTCTGCCGGATCAGCTTCTCCGGCGAACTCGCCTACGAGATCAACGTGTCGCCCTGGGAGGCCCTGACGCTCTGGGAGGCGCTGTACGAGGCCGGCGCCCCGTACGGCATCACCCCGTACGGCACCGAGACCATGCACGTCCTGCGCGCCGAGAAGGGGTACCCGATCATCGGCCAGGACACCGACGGCACGGTCACCCCGCAGGACCTAGGGATGAGCTGGGTGGTCTCCAAGAAGAAGCCGGACTTCGTCGGCAAGCGGTCCTACACCCGCCCCGACACCGTCCGGCCCGACCGCAAGCACCTGGTCGGCCTGCTGCCCGAGGACCCGGGCGACTTCCTCCCCGAGGGCACCCATCTGGTCGCCGACAGCGTGCTGCCGGCCCCGCCCGTCCCGATGCTCGGCCACGTCACCTCCAGCTACCGCAGTGCCGCCCTCGGCCGGACCTTCGCGCTCGCCCTGGTCAAGGGCGGCCGGGACCGCATCGGCGAGCGGCTGTACGCCCCCGTGGGTGGCCGACTGGTCCCCGTGACCGTCGCGAGCCCCGTCCTCTACGACCCCGAGGGAGCCCGCCGCGATGGCTGACACCGCCCTGACCTCCCGGCCCCGCAGCCCCCTGTCCGGGGCCGCCGACCGGCTGGCCGCCGCCACCCGTGCCTCCGGGGGCACGATCCGGCTGGCCGAACTCCCCTTCCTCACCCAGCTCGACGTGCGTCTCGACGCCAAGGGGGCGGCGGCGGACGCCGTCGGCCTCGCGCTGGGCCTGCCCCTGCCCCTGGAGCCCGACACCGTCGTCCGCGCGGGGGAGCTGACCGCACTGTGGCTCGGCCCCGACGAGTGGCTGCTCGTGGGGCCGCCGGGCGGCGAGCGCGAGCTGGAGAGCCGGATCCGCCAGGCCGCGGGGGAGGAGCCGGTCTCGGTCACCGACGTCTCCGCGCAGCGCACCACGGTGCTCGTGGCCGGCGCGGGCGCCCGTGACCTGCTGGCCCACGGCTGCTCGCTGGACCTGCACCCGAGGGCCTTCGGCCCCGGCCGCTGCGCCCAGACCACCCTGGGCCGCACCCAGGTCGTCCTGGTCGCGCGGGAGGAGCCCAGCGCGGGTTTCTGGGTCCTGGTCCGCTCGTCGTTCGCCGGGTATCTGGCCGAGTGGCTGCTCGACGCGGCGACGGAGTACGTCTGAGGTATGCGGGCCCCTGTCAGCACGTCGAAAGTCGGACACCGGTGACCGTCACGATCCACGCCCCCGCCACGTCCTCGCACCCGGGCACGCCGGACCTGCACCCTCGGGGGCTGCCGAGGCCCGGCCGGACGCTGGTGATGGGCGTCGTCAACGTCACGCCGGACTCGTTCTCCGACGGCGGGCTGTCGTACGCGGCCGACGCGGCCGTGGCCCATGGCCGCGCCCTGCTGGAGCAGGGCGCGGACATCGTGGACGTGGGCGGCGAGTCGACCCGCCCCGGCGCGGTGCGCCCGCCGGTCGAGGAGGAACTGCGGCGGGTGCTGCCCGTCGTCCGGGACCTCGCGGCGGCGGGCGCGGTCGTCAGTGTCGACACCATGCGGGCCGAGGTCGCCGCCCGCGCACTGGAGGCGGGCGCACGGCTGGTCAACGACGTCTCGGGGGGCCTCGCGGACCCGGGGACGCTGCCCCTGATGGCGCGGGCGGGGGTGCCGTACGTGCTGATGCACTGGCGTGGCCACTCCGCCGGGATGCAGGCGAACGCCGTCTACGGCGACGTGGTCGACGAGGTGCTCGGCGAGGTGCGGCTGCGGATCGACGCCGCCCTGGAGGCGGGCGTACCGCCCGGCTCGCTGATCGTCGATCCCGGGCTGGGCTTCGCCAAGACGCCCGAGCACAACTGGGAGCTGATGGCCCGTCTCGGGGAGGTCCGCGCGCTGGGCCGTCCCGTCCTGCTGGGCGCGTCCCGCAAGGCGTTCCTGGGCCGGCTGCTGGCCGACCGGACGACGGGGGAGCCGCGCCCGGCGCGGGAGCGTGACGCGGCGACCACCGCCGTGTCCGTGCTCGCCGCCGCACAGGGCGTGTGGTGCCTGCGGGTGCACGACGTCGCCTCGACGCTGGACGCGGTGCGGGTGACGGCCCGCTGGGGCGCCGAGGCGGCGGCGCGGACGCCGCTGGGCTGAGCGTTCCGCGCGGGCGGTCAGCCCAGATAGCCCATCCTGCGGCTGATCTCCTCGGCCCCCCGCGTCAGCACGGGCACGAGTGCGCGCATGCGCTCCTCGGTGAAGCGGTAGGCCGGGCCGGAGGCGCTGAGCGCGGCGACGACCTCGCCCTCGCGGGAGCGGATCGGGGCCGCCATCGCGTGGAGTCCGATCTCCAGTTCCTCCAGCGTCACCGCGTAGCCGCGTGTCCGTGCCTCGGCGAGGTCCTTCTCCAGCCTGGTGCGGGCGGTCAGGGTGTGGGGCGTCAGTTTCTGCAGCCCGGACGCCTCCAGCACCTCGGCGCGGCGCCGCTCCGACAGATGGGCCAGCAGGATCTTGCCGCTGGACGTGGCGTGCACGGGGGTGAGCTGGCCGACCCAGTTGTGGGTGCCGACCGCGCCCGGTCCGCGTACCTGGTGGAGGTTGACCGCGTAGTGCTCCTGCAGCACCGCGATGTTGACGGTCTCGCCGATCTCCTCGCTGAGCCGCTCGCAGACCTGCCGGCCCTGCTGGGTGATGTCGAGCCTGCCCGTGACGGCGCCGGCGAGCCGCACGATGCCGAAACCGAGCCGGTACTTGCCCCGTTCGGCCGTCTGCTCGACCAGTCCGCGTGCCTCCAGCGCCCCGAGGAGCCGGAACGCGGTGGATTTGTGGACGTCGATCTCGGCGGCGACCTCGCTGACACCGGCCTCCCCGCGCTGGGCGAGGATCTCCAGCACGCTGACGGCGCGGTCGACGGACTGCACACCGTTCACCGCGGGCCCCGTTGTTGCGCCCTCTGCCGCGTAGTTGCTCATAGTGCAACTATACGCAGCCGCGCCCGAAGATCCGAGGGGGTCGCGCTTCCGGGCGGACCTGGCCGGAACCGATCGCCCGCATGGTCGCACGGCCCTTCCCGTCCGGGGAAGAGGGCGGCGCCGAGGGGGGCCGGGCAAGTCGGTGCGACCGACCTCTTGACAGTGGGTGCCCCCAAGGAGACAGTTTGGTCGTCGTTGCTCATAGCGAAGATAGTTGCGCTATATGGAACGCGGTGAACGGTGGCTCGGCCACGGTCCCCTACCGGACGCCGATGAAGCCCCTCCCTCCCCTCCCCTCCCTCGCCGACAGCTCCGGGGAGCGATCGGCGTCCGCCCGCCATCCAGCACATCCGGCCGAAGCAGGATTCGGCCGTCCCTCGACGAGGAGATCGACCGTGACACACGAGGTACGCGCCGTCGTCGCCCGCACACAGGGCGCCCCGGTCTCGGTGGAGACCGTCCTGGTGCCGGACCCCGGCCCCGGAGAGGCGCTGGTGCGGGTGCAGGCCTGCGGCGTCTGCCACACCGACCTGCACTACCGGCAGGGCGGGATCAACGACGCGTTCCCCTTCCTGCTCGGCCATGAGGCCGCGGGTGTGGTGGAGTCCGTCGGCGAGGGCGTCACCGACGTCGCTCCCGGCGACTTCGTCATCCTCAACTGGCGCGCCGTCTGCGGCACCTGCCGCGCCTGTCGCAGGGGCAGGCCCTGGTACTGCTTCGCCACGCACAACGCGACCCGGCCGATGACCCTGCTCGACGGCACCCCGCTCTCCCCGGCCCTCGGTATCGGCGCCTTCGCCGAGAAGACCCTGGTCGCCGCCGGGCAGTGCACCAAGGTGGACCCGATGGCCGCGCCCGCCGCCGCGGGTCTCCTCGGCTGCGGTGTGATGGCCGGCTTCGGCGCGGCGGTCAACACCGGCGGCGTGGGACGCGGGGACTCCCTCGCGGTGATCGGCTGCGGTGGGGTGGGCATGGCCGCGATCGCGGGCGGCAAGGTCGCCGGCGCCGGCCGCATCATCGCCGTCGACGTCGACGAGCGGAAGCTGAAGTGGGCCGAGCGGTTCGGCGCCACCGACACCGTCGACTCCTCCAGGACCGACGCCGTCGAGGCGATCCGCGAACTCACCGGCGGCTTCGGCGCGGACGTCGTCGTGGACGCGGTGGGCCGCCCCGAGACCTTCGAGCAGGCCTTCTACGCCCGCGACCTGGCCGGCACCGCCGTCCTCGTGGGAGTCCCCACGCCCGAGCTGAAGCTCGAACTGCCGCTGCTGGACGTGTTCGGACGCGGCGGCGCGCTGAAGTCCTCCTGGTACGGCGACTGCCTGCCCTCCCGCGACTTCCCCGCCCTGATCGACCTCTACCTCCAGGGCCGCTTCGACCTCGGCGAGTTCGTCACCGAGACCATCGGCCTCGACGACGTGGAGGAGGCGTTCGCCAAGATGCACCACGGCGACGTCCTGCGTTCGGTGGTGGTCCTGTGACCGCCCGCGTCGAGCGTCTCGTCACCTCCGGCACCTTCGAACTGGACGGCGGCACCTGGGAGGTCGACAACAACGTCTGGCTGGTCGGCGACGACGAGGAGGTCCTGGTCGTCGACGCCGCGCACGACGCGGACGCCATCACGGCCGCCGTCGGCGGCCGCCGCCTGGTCGCCGTCGTGTGCACCCACGCCCACAACGACCACGTCAACGCCGCCCCGGCCCTGGCCGCCCGCCACGGCGCGCCCGTCCTGCTCCACCCCGCCGACACCGTGCTGTGGAGGATGGCGCACGGCGAGGAGGCGCCCGGCTTCCGGGAACTGGCCGCGGGCGAGACCCTGACCGTCGCCGGTGTCGAGCTGACGGTGCTCCACACTCCCGGCCACTCGCCCGGCGCGGTCTGCCTCCACGCACCCGGGCTGAACGCCCTGTTCTCCGGCGACACCCTCTTCCGGGGCGGCCCCGGAGCCACCGGCCGCTCGTTCTCGGACTTCGGCACCATCATCGCCTCCGTCCGGGACCGGCTGCTGACGCTCCCCGCCGACACCACCGTCCACACCGGTCACGGCGACACCACCACGATCGGGGCCGAGGCGCCCCATCTCGACGAGTGGATCGCCCGCGGCCACTGAACAGCCCCGCCATCGTTTCCGAATTTTCCGAAGGTGACTCGATGACCCTCACGAATCTGCCGCCCAGCCTGATCCCCACGCTGTCCGGCGAGTACTACACGGACCCCGGAGTCTTCGCCCAGGAGCAGGAGCGGGTCTTCGAGGCCATGTGGTTCTGCGTGACCCGCGCCTCCGAACTGGCCAGGCCCGGCGCCTTCCGCACCTACCAGGTCGGACGGGAGAGCGTCCTCGTCTCGCGCTCCCGGGACGGGTCGGTCAAGGCGTTCCTCAACATCTGCCGGCACCGCGGGGCCAAGCTGTGCACCGAGGAGTCCGGCGAGGTCAAGCGGGCCTTCCAGTGCCCCTACCACGCCTGGACGTACGGCCTGGACGGCAAGCTGGTCGCCGCGCCCAACCTGACGTCGATGCCGGACATCGACCGGACCGAGTACGGCCTGATCAATGTCCATGTGCGGGAGTGGCTGGGCTATGTGTGGGTGTGCCTCGCCGACGAGCCGCCGTCCTTCGAGGCGGAGGTGCTGGGCGCGGTCGTCGAGCGGCTCGGTGACGTGGAGTCGATCGAGCGGTACGACATCGACAATCTGTCGGTGGGGCGTCGGATCACGTACGACGTGAAGGCGAACTGGAAGCTGATCATCGAGAACTTCATGGAGTGCTATCACTGCGCCACGATCCATCCGGAACTGACCGAGGTGCTGCCGGAGTTCGCGGACGGGTACGCCGCCCAGTACTACGTGGGTCATGGCGCCGAGTTCGGCGAGGACGTGCAGGGCTTCACGGTCGACGGTTCCGAGGGGCTGGACCGTATCCCGGGTGTGGCCGAGGACCAGGACCGCCGTTACTACGCGATCACCGTCCGGCCGCAGGTGTTCATCAACCTCGTCCCCGACCATGTGATCTTCCACCGCATGTACCCGGTCGCGGCGGACCGCACGATCGTGGAGTGCGACTGGCTGTACCTGCCCCACGTCGTGGACAGCGGCAAGGACGTGGAGCGTTCGGTGGAGCTGTTCCACCGGGTGAACCAGCAGGACTTCGACGCCTGTGAGCGCACCCAGCCGGCGATGAGCTCGAAGGCGTACGCCAAGGGCGGTGTGCTGGTGCCCAGTGAGCACCACATCGGCGAGTTCCACACCTGGCTGCAGAACAAGCTCGACGTCGGCCCCGCGCACTGACCTCCCGGCGCCCCCGCGAAACCCCCGTCCACCTGCCGCTCCGGTCCCTCCGGCAGGTGGACGGGCCACGGACGGGTCGTTGCGTTCGTCGCAACAGGGATCGTCATCGGAAACGATCCGCGGTCCGCCCTCTTGACACGCCCGAATTCCACCGAAACCATGTTGCGCATAACGCGTGTCGTTGTGCCATGTGAGACACCCCTTCGTCAGGAGCCCGCATGAGGAGCATCACCGTCGTCGGAGCGTCACTGGCGGGCCTGAGCACGGTCCGCGCGCTGCGCGCAGAGGGCTACGACGGCGAGATCGTCGTCGTGGGGGAGGAGCGCCACACCCCCTACGACCGCCCCCCGCTGTCCAAGGACTTCCTGAAGGGCGACATCGACGCCGACGCGCTCGCGCTCGGGGACGCCGCCGAGTACGACGACCTGGACGTGCACTGGCTGCTCGGCGAACGCGCGGTCCGTCTCGACCCCGTCGCCCGGACCGTCACCCTGACCGGAGGGCGCCGGATCCGCACCCACGGTGTGGTCGTCGCCACCGGCGCGAGTCCTCGCACGATCCCCGGAGCCGAGGGGCGGGCCGGCGTCCACACCCTGCGCACCCTGGACGACGCCCTCGCCCTGCGGGCCGAGTTGCTGGACGGCCTCCCCAGGGTCGTCGTCATCGGCGCCGGCTTCATCGGGGCCGAAGTGGCCTCCACCGCCCACCGGCTCGGCCTGCACGTCACCCTCGTCGAGGCGGCCGACGTACCGCTGGAGCGCCAACTCGGCCGGGAGATGGGCCTGGTGTGCTCCTCCCTGCACACCGATCACGGCGTCGACCTGCTGTGCGGCACCGGCGTGGCCGAACTGCTGGGCCGGGACCGGGTCACCGGCGTACGCCTGGCGGACGGGCGGGTGCTGCCCGCCGACGTGGTCGTGGCCGGCGTGGGTGTCCGGCCCAACACCGACTGGCTCGCGGGCTCCGGGGTCCTGGTGGACGACGGCGTGGTGTGCGACTCCGGCTGCGCGACCTCCGTCCCGGGCGTCGTCGCCGTGGGCGACGTGGCCCGCTGCCCCCACCCCTTCACCGGACGCCACGCCCGCATCGAGCACTGGAGCAACGCCACCGAGCAGGCGAGGACCGCCGCCCGGACCCTGCTGACCGGAGTGTCCGCCCCGGCCCCGCTCACCGCCCCGTACTTCTGGTCCGACCAGTACCGCACGCGCATCCAGCTCGCCGGGTACGTCGTCCCGGGCGCGGAGCCCGAGATCGTCGAGGGCGACCTCGACAGCCGCACGTTCACGGCCGTCTACCGGCACGAGGGCAACCCCGTGGCCGTGCTCTCCCTCGACCAGCCGAAGTTCTTCAACAGGCTCCGCCGCACGCTCGTCCCCGCCGCCGCGGTCGCCGTGGCCTGAGCGCTCCCGTTCGTGAGCGCTCCGTTCGTGAACGTCCCGTTCGTGAACGTCCCGCTCGTGAACGTCCCGCTCGGTGAGCGTCCCACCTCCTCCCTCCGGAACCCGCACAGGAGACCGCCGATGACCCTGTTCAACCAGTCCCTGCACGACCTCGACCCCGAGGTCGCCGCCGCCGTCGACGCCGAGCTGAACCGCCAGCAGTCCACCCTGGAGATGATCGCCTCCGAGAACTTCGCTCCGGTGGCGGT
>NZ_JBVIYK010000022.1:0-91792 GCF_055592645.1 Streptomyces sp. NPDC041108
TCGGCGTGCGCAACACAACCGCGATCTGCCGCGCCGCCAGGACCGCGACGACCAACCACAGCACGGCACACACCGCCCCCAGCCGGCCCACCGTCCGACCCGCTCCGGCAGAACCGCCCCCCCTGCTCTGCTCCCTCGCCACGCGCTGTCGTCCCTCGCACCTCGTTGTCCGTCCCATGGAAAGGCTCACACCGCTCTCGTGAGGAGACGCGGACGACCGCCGCTACCGGGTTGGTCAGGCCACGGAAGGCTCTTCCTTGCCCGACGCCGAATCCCCTCGGCCACCTGCCGACGACCTCCACCATGCGAAACGCCTACTGCTGAGCAGCAGATCCGGCCGCAACCGTTTCCACTAGACATCCGCAAGATCACCCCGCCTCATGTCCACATCAACGACCCGAACGTGCAGTAGCCACGTGATCGACTGGACAAGTCCTAATTGCGCATCACGCTGACCTGCTGTTCGGTGAGGAAGACGTCGGACCTGTTGTCCGCGCCTTTCGCGATGCAGGTGGCGACGGGGTGGAACCGGGCGGCCTCGGTGATGGCGATGAGGTAGCGCAGCATGCCGCGCGCCTGGGCGGTGCGGTCGGTGCCGCGGATGCCGAGATTCCCAAGGCCGTCTTCGAGGCCGGACGCGCTCAGATTGATGGCGGTCAGCGGCTGGTTCGCGACGCGTGCGAGGGAGCTGTAGCCCTCCTTGCCGACGAACCAGTCGTCATCGGTGACGTCGTCCTTGCGGACCTCGGGGGAGAGGTCCAGGGCGAAGCCGTGCGACGGAGTGTCGTCGGAGAAGAACCGCACGACGTGGAAGTCGCTGAGCCGTACGACCGCATGCACCGTGGGGATTTCGCTGTCGCTGCTGATCACAACGTCCGCGAACCGCCGGTTGTCTGTGTTGTCGGTTATGGCGGGGTTCATTCCGGCGTCGGTGTTGGGTGTGTGGCGGCCGGGGGCGGGGGTTTCGGCAAGGTTCCGCAGTTGGCCGAGCATGGACAGGTAGGCGCCTGAGCCACGGCTGATGTTCCAGTGGACCTGCGGGAAGTCGATGTGTTCCCTGCCGGCGACGGTCTCTGGGTTGGTCGTCGCATGGTCGGCCGTCGAGCCGGATCTCTCGGCGTCCCCGGTGGGCAGCACCATCACCAGGAATCCGAGAAGGACGGACAAGGCGACCACGATGACGACGCTGGTGGGCATGGTGCTCCGGTTGTTCGAAGTGCAGCAATCTCACCCACGCTCACTGCCGGGAGGTTGTTTGGCAGGCCCCCTTTGCCGCCGCATACAACTCCGGAGGGTCGAGTTTCACGTTATTTGTCCATATGTAGATTGACATGTCTCCCCGATTCTGTTCACCGGCTTTCACCCCGACGGCTCGACGAAGGGCACGTGCGGTGCGCGCGAGTGACGGGTCGCGGAGTTCGCCGCGCAGCTCGGCTCGGTATCGGCACCGTGAGGAACATCTGGCGGACCACGTTGGTGCAGGATGCCACCGGAGCACGGCAACCTGCTCGACGCCTGCCCGCCTCTTCGTGCCGCCAGGCCGAAGCCCTCGCCGCACGCCGGCGTCGCGCACGTTTGTCGCAGTGATGGCGGCGGCGGTCAGGCAATGGCAGTGGGAAACAGACTGCCCGGCCACTTTCGTGATCCGTGGAAAGGGTCAGGAGCAGATCCGCCGGTACGGCCGATCCGGAACGTAGGTGCGCCACTGCGCCCGGGTCAGTTCCCTGTTCCCGGCACGGGAGCAGACAAGGGACACCGCTCGGTCAGGATCCACCACGTACCGCTGGAGCGGGACGTGCTCGCCGCCCGCGTACAGCCGGGTGCTGTCCGGGCTGAACGCGAGCGTGTCGACGCTCTCACCGGAGGTGGGCAGAGAAGGACCGAGAGGTTGCTGGGTGGCGGTGTCCCAGAGTTGGAGGGTGCCCGCGTTGCCGCCCACGGCGAGCGTGCTGCCGTCCGGGCTGAAGGCGAGGGCCGTGATCGCCTCGGCTGAGTCGGAGGACTGATCGACGGGCCCCAGAAGGACGTTCCTCAGGATGCCTGCTCGGTGCCGGAGGGCGCCGTCCCAGAGAGCCACCCGCCCTGTCCCGTCGCCGGCCGCCAGTCTGGAGCCGTCGGGAGCGAAGGCGATTTCCTCGATGCTGTCGCGCTGGACGAGGTCATGGGAGTGGGACCGGCCTGCTCGGACGACACGGTTGTCGGTCACGAGGAGCCCACCGTCCCGGCTGACGGCCAGATGGTTGCCGGCCGGGCCGGGGAGGCGCACCGTCCTCCGCCGCCGCATGGTGTCCCATGTCTCGTTGACGATGCCGTCGTCGGTCAAACGGGCGGTGAGGAGTGTACGGCCGCCCGGTCCCAGGGCGATCGCGTCCGGCGGCATGGCGGACGCCGTCGCCAGGTCCACCGTGGTCTTCGCGCGTCCGGCGGTCACGTCCCACACCGTCAGACGCTGCGACACCACGTTCCAGCCGGGGACGGAGATCCCATAGGCGAACATGCCTCCGTCGGGGCTGAAGGACAGCAAAGGCTCGATGATGTCCGCGGGGACCGTCGGTATGCCGGTGCTGAAGACGGGAAGTGACGGGGTCGGCAGGGTTCGCAGCAGACGGCCGTTGCGCGTGTTCCGCAGCTGGAAGACGTAGCGGTCACCGATACGCTCGGCGGTGGCGAGCATCCTGCCGTCGGGGCTGAGCCGGACCCCCGTGAGCGGACTCGTGCGCCAGGTTCGGGTGAGCGTCGTGGTGAGATCGAGGGTGTGGACCGTGCCCCCTTCGAGGTACCGCAGCAGGGGCCGCGAGGAGTCCCAGGCGAGACCGAAGAGCGACGCGTTGGCCAAGGAGTGGCGGAAAACGGGAGCGCCGCCGGTGGGCAGACGCCACACTCTGATCTCCTGGCCGCCGCCGGTCGCCAGAAAAGAGCCGTCCGCGCTCACGACGGCGGAATCGGCACCCGGGTGGGCGACGTCGGCGAGCTGTCGTCCTGACGTGGTGTCCCACACACGCGCCCGGTCCTCGGTGAGAGAAAGGAGCCGGCCGCCGGTGAAGCCCAGGAAGCCTTCACCGCAGACGCCGCGGGCGTTGGTCCAGGCACCGCGCCGCACGGTGCGCGTGGAGGTGTCCCAGACCTGCGGGGACCGGCCGCGCGGGCAGACCGCCAGCAGTCGGTCGTCGTCGGCCGCAGCGTGAACGAGCTCTCCACCGCGGGCCGACGGGGTCCGGAAGACGACATGGCCGTCGGTGAGGGAGTAGAGCCGAGCCCGGCCGTCCCGGGTCCTCACCCAATAATGACGACCCCTCGCCCCGAAGCCCACGGTGTACCCGAACAACGGCAACGGGTCCCCGACCCAGCGCCCCGTTCGGGTGTCCCACAGCCGCTGGGTCCTGGCAGCGGTCCAAATGAGGAGCACCCGGCCGCCCGGACCCGCGGCGACCACCGTCCCGCGAGGTACCGACCCCGAGGCGATACGGCGGTGCGTGTCCACATCCCACGTCCGCCAGGTGTTGCCGCTGATGCTGAGCAGAGTGCGCCCGGAGGTGTCGAGGAACCGGTCCGGGGTGTCGCCGGGCGCCGGGTCGGTGAAGTTGCCCAGTTCGGGCTGGGCCAGCGCGCCCAGCAGGGCGCGGCGGGACTCCGGCAGGGGAGAGAGGCGCCATGCGGCGACGCCGAGCAGCATCGCTGTGCGCGGGTCGGTGCCCCGCAGGGCGTCGGCGACTGCGGCCACCCGGCGGGCCGCCGTGTCGGTGGTCTGCTTCTCGCTGTCCTGACGCAGTCGTACGGCGGCCAGGCCGACGACCAGGGCCACCGCCAGTACGGCGCAGAGCGAGGCCGTGAGTGTACGGCTGCGGCGCCGGGCCCGGGTGGCGGCCCGCTCCTCCGCCGCCCGCTGCTCCGCCGAGGCGACCAGGAAGGCCCTCTCCTCGGACGTCAGACCGTCGTAGCTGCGGTCGTCACCCGCGAACAGTTCCTCGGACCGCGCCAGGCGGGTGCCCCGGTAGAGCGTGCCCGGGTCGCGGTCATGCTCCAGCCAGGTGCGGGCGGCGTCGGTCAGCTGCCGGTGGTGGCGCAGTCGCTCCCGGTCCGCTTCGATCCACTCGCGCAACCGCGGCCAGCAGGTGATGAGCGCCTCGTGGGCGAGCTGCACACCGTCGTCGTCGGTGGTCAGCAGCCGGGCCCGGGTCAGCCGCCCGGCGACGGCCCGCACGTCGGTGTCCTCCCACCCGGCCATTTCCTCCCAGCTGAGCGGGCGGCGCGTGTCGGCGTTGCCCTGGCCGGGCTCGACCATCCGCAGGAGCAGATGCCGGGCGGCGCGCGCCTGCGCCGGTGAGAGTTCCCCGTACGCCTCCTCGGCGCTGGCCGCGATCGCGCCCCGTACCCCACCGGCTGCTTCATACGCGGCCAGGGTCAGCATCCGCCCCTTGCGCCGCCGCCAGGTCTCCAACAGGGCGTGGGACAGCATCGGCAGTCCGCCGGGCTCGTCGAGCACCTCCTCGACGATCCGCGCCGTCAGGGTCCGCTCAACAATGAGCCCGGCCGCCTGCGCGGGACCGATCACCGCATCACGCAGCTCGTCCGCGGTCATGGGACCGACCAGCAGCCCGCTCCCGTGCAGCGCCTCCGCCAGTCGCGGGTGCTCGGCGCACCGCGCATAGAAGTCGGACCGGACGGCGATGAGCACACGCAGTCGGCTTCCCGGATCTCGCGCGGCGAGCAGAAGGTCGAGGAAGCGGTCCCGCTCAGCGCGCTCGCGGCAGAGAGTGAAGACCTCCTCGAACTGATCCACCACCACCCAGCACTCCGGATCGTCGGCTTCCGGCGCCAACAGATGTCCGTAGGTGGTGGCGGGCCTGGCTCCCGGAGTGAGTATCCGCAACACCGCCTTGCGTCCCTGCTGCGCGATCCTCTCCTGCAGCAGGGGAACCAGACCGGCACGTAGCAGGGATGATTTGCCGCTGCCGGACGCCCCGAACACCACGGCGAACGAGGACCCGCACGTCAGCTCGCTCAGCTCGTCGACCATTCGGTCCCGGCCGAAGAACAGGTCACGGTCGTCCGGCTCGAAGCGTGTGAGGCCACGGTAGGGGGGAGCGGCCTCGGGATCCTCGGGCCTCTCGTCCCCGGCAAGCGCCTCAGCCTCCGCCCGCCGTGCCTCCCACGGAGCGGGGTCAACGCCGCACGCCTGGACGTACGCCTGGAGCACGGCCAACGACGGCAGCCGCTCGCCGCTCGCCGCTTTGGCCAGCGTCGTCACCGAGAAGCCGGCCTTCTTCGCCATGGTCCGGTACGACACGCCCCCCGCCGAGCGGCGCAGCTCCCGAAGATCATGGGCGAGTCGCTGCACCGGACCGGCCTCCGGGTCGACCGGTAGTTCGGGACGCCCCACCGCAAAGCCTCTTTCGCATACAAGAAGAACAAGCTGATCAGCAGCCCAAGGTACTTTTCGCCCCCCTCGAGCGAAAACCCATCCTGCCTGTGATGTTCTCCAGCGGCTCGCAGAGGCCGTGACACTCGGCTCCATGAGCTGTCATCGGCCCGAGTACCGCGCATCTCCACCCACTGATCAACAACCAGACCGCCACGAAGACCAGCCGCGCCGGCAACCACTGGATCAGCGCCGTGATGCGCGGGCAGGACGCGACGTTGGAACGGCAACGCGTCGACCGTCAACTCGAGGAGGCCCTGACCCACGGTCCGGACCCGCTCCACCTCGCCGAGGTGCTCGGCCTCGACGAGAAGACCGCGATGCGCCAGACGAAATCCGCACGAGCAATGCTGGAACAGGCCGCTGAACAGCACCTTCACCGAAACCGGCTCGACCGCGACAAAACCAGGACACCGACCGCGGCTACGACTTCCACCGCCGCCGTCTCGCGCTCGATGATTCCGGAGATGCGCACCGGGATGGCGAGGAACCAGCCGGACCGAGCGGGGTGATCGACGGTCCTCCGGCCCGGTAGACGAACCTGCGAACCCGGTAGCGGTGACCTGCGGCCGATGACGCCCTCGAACAGCTCGCACCCCTGCCACTCTGGAATGCGATCTTCTCCGGCGGGTAGTCGCTCTTGTCGGTGCGTTTTCCCTGTTCAAGGGAGGTATGGGTCTTGACCAGGCCGCCGTCGTGGAAGACCTGCACCATCGTGGTGGTGGAGCGGACGTCAACCCTGCGGCCGATCAGCTTGCAGGGCACCGAGTAGAGAGTGCGGCCGACCTTGATGTGGATGTCCGGGCCGACCACGGCAGTTGACCAGCGGGCCAGGGTGAACAGGGTGGGCGGCAGCGGCAACAGGGGGCGGTTCGACGGCACCGAGCACGGCCATCGGGGCGGCTCGTTCAGCCCGTCTTCGCCGTTCGCTCACAGGCCGGACTACTCGGGCCAGGGGCGTCCGCAGCCTGTTGCTCGGCAGCAGAGCCAGGCCGCAGAAGCGGGCCGAGAGCGCACTCCAGCGTGACGTTGAGCTGCTAGACACGTCGACACACTGCCCAGCGCCGGTCTCGGCCCTGCCGGCCTGTGGGGAGTCGGCGGTAGCCGGCTGCTCCCGCGTGGCCGCCCCGCGTGCCGTGTGTCGGGGCGGGGTGAGACCGACGGGCCGCCGGGGCCGTGCGGGCGGCATCAGGGATCGGGCAAGGCCAGGGCGGCGGTGAGTTCGGCCGGCGCGCGGCGACCGGGGCCCGTCGCCGGACCACGGGCAAGACCTACCTGGAGCTGACCGGAGGGCGGCTGGATGGGCTCCTGTTGGATGTCACGGGACGGACGCGTCGGTTGGCTGCTGTCACGTCGTGTCGTGTGTCGCTGTCGGGCGGGGGAAGAGGAGATTCTCGAGCGCGTCCATGGCGAAGAGGAAGGCCGTCATCAGGGCGGGCACGAGCAGGGCGAGCAGGATCACAGGGCCTCCCGGGGGATGGTCGGCCTGTGCAGCCGAGGGTGCCGTCTACCAGGGTGGGGCCGGATGGCGGAGTGCGCATGCCGTGCGCGGTGGCGCAGCGCATGGCAGTGGACCTGCTACGACTACCGGCATGGAACCCGTGTTCGGGGGTATGCGTCGGAGGCTGACGAGTGTGCGGCGGGAAGCCTGGGGAGGTCGAACGCCGCCTTCTCGTCTTTCTTCAGGCTGCGTTGTGTGGCCTGGCAGCGGTCGCGGTTTCGCAGACCTCTTCGACGCGGGTCTGGGTGGAGAGTCCGATGCTGAGATGGGCGGGCAGAGACGTGCCAAGTACAAGCGGGTAGCCGAAGCGGCACAGCTGGAGCCCGAGCCGCCGGTGCCCTGTCGGGCCGGTGGGCGCGCTGGGCAGGCAGGCCAGGTGTCAGGGCGGGATCCATCGGTTGTTTCACCAGCCATTCACAAGGGGTCGGCAAAAGCCGTCTACCGGTGTCTTACGGTAGGAAGACGCCGATCATGAGGATGGCAATCCCGTCACGGCCCGGGTGGCAGCGCATGAGACAGCAACGACCGCACCAGCGTCTGCTCACGGCAGCAGCGTTGCTGCTGTTCTGCGTCCTGGCCGCCACGGCCGCCATCTCCAGCCAACCGGCGTGGGCTCGCGTCCTTTTGTTCGTCGTTTCTGCTGCGCTGCTTGCGGCGCTGATGAGTGCCTGGCCGGCGGTGCACGCCGTCGTGCGCCGCGCCGAGCCGCAGGCACCGTCCGTCCTGCACCGGCGCGGGAAGAGCAGTACGTTCCCGGCGGGCAGGGCCAGGCGTCGGCTGCCCGGTGTACTCCCCGACCCCCTCTCGGCCGTGGCAGCAGGTGAGATGCCTGAGGGTGAGGGCGATGCGACGGGAGCCACGACTGCGCTGCAGACGGCCGCAGCCCTTGAGGGGGATTTCTCCTGCATCGCTCAGGCGCGCGATCTGGCGGCCGACTTTCTGAGCCGCGTGCGGGCCGATCACGGCCTGCCGGTCTCCGCGCGGGCCACTGACGTGACGCAGCTGGTGGTCAGTGAACTGGTCACCAACGCCCGCAAGTACGCCCCCGGGCCCGCCCTGCTGGAGCTTCGTGTTGCCGGTGCCAGGCTGGAAGTGACCGTGTGGGACAGCAGCCCGTCCCTGCCCCTGGCGCGGGCTGCGGAACCCGGCCGCGTGGGCCAGCACGGCCTGGAGATCGTCATGGCCGTCGCCCAGAGTTTCGAGGTGCACCGCGAGCCGGTCGGCAAACGCATCACCGCCGGCATCGCCCTCTCCGACAACCTCGACGCGGATCCGGCCATCTGGCGAAATCGCACGGCTTTGTAGCCAGCAGAACGCAGGACAGGTCAGCGTGCGGCACCACGGGGCACCCCGCGGAACACCGACCCGCACTCCGTACCTGGCCGCCAGCTGCACACCGGCCGGGTGGCGTCCGCGCATCAGGGGCGATCCGGCATGAGGAGTAAAGAGTGAACGTCGGAGGTGGAAGGAGGCTGAGGCGGAGCCGAAGAGCCGCTGGGTGGGGCTCTTTTGTCGTTCGTGAATTATCTGCGTTCGAAACCGTCAGGAGGCGTGGACAGGCTTCGTCTGTGATCTCTGATTCCGTGGAGAAGCTGCTCGCCGATGTGTGTGCGACGTTGGCCCGTACAGATGGAGATGCCCGACATCCTGAAAGTGCTGGCCCGCCAGCAGGCCGACCAGCTCATGACCGCCCTCGGCCTGGACTCCTGGACGACCAGCAGGTCACAGGCCATGCGGTGGCCGCAGCATCTATCGCGCCTGAGGTCGTCACCGCCTGAACGAGACAGCTCGAACAGCGTCGCGCCAGCACCAGCGTCGGTACGCGAAGCGCGGCCACCTCGTCTGTGGGCGGCTTGAGCGGTAGGCGCTGCCGGTCTCGCCGAGCCGAAGGCCCAGGCCGTCCCGGTCCGCCTCAGCTGCTGCGCGCGGACAGCAGGAGGTGGGCGACGCGGGCGGGATCGTCGGACATGGGGGAGTGCCCGCAGCCGTGTAGCCGGAGATGACGAGCCCCGGGCAGGAGCCGAGTCGCGCGGCGTGCTTGGTGCAGCGGTGTCAGCAGATCGCGGGTGCCCCATGCGACGGTGACGGGGACACCGGGGGCGAAGCCACGGAGCCGGTAGTTGTGGGCCGCCCGGCGGGTGGCTTCGAAGCCGGGTGAGCGGGCCAGGTTGCGAAGGGCGCCGTCGGCTGCCTGTGCTGTCATCTGCCGGGGCCGCGCGACGAGTTGCCAGAAGGCGAGTGTGCGGCCCAGCGGATGGCCGGTCACTCGTGCCGTACGCCCCCCGAGGCTCTCCGCCATCATGCGCGCGAGCCGAAGCGAGCCGAGGGCATAGGCCGCTTCGGGGCTGGTCCACAGGCCGATGGGGGACAGTGCGACAGCGTTGCTGACGGCACCCGTCCGGGCGAGTTCGAGTGCGACGGCCCCGCCGAGCGAGTTACCGACGACGGGCGGGCGAGTGAGGCCGACTGTGGAGAACCACCTGGCGACCGCGGCAGCCAGTGCGTGGACGGTGGGGAGGGTGCCGTCCGGCAGCGGTGGGCTGTCGCCGAATCCCGGCAGGTCGACGGCCACGACCTCGCGTTCGCGAGCAAGCAGGTCTATGACGGGTGCCCAGCCCCCCCGGTCCAGCTGGCGGATCACGACCAGGGTCGGGCCGCTGCCGCGACGGCTGCTGACGAGCTGGATGTTCGACATGTCGGTATCGTACGGTGATGGGTGGTTTCTGCGCGCTTCGGACGGGCATCCACACCCGCCGACCGGCGCACGCCAGCGCCCTTTGCCGAAGGCTTGGCTCAGCCCTGCGACGTGATGTGGTCGATGACCAAGGTGAACTCATCTGCCGGGGAGAAGTCCACGCATTCGCAGTCCTCAAGGGCCACGGGCGCGTATCCGGGCGGCCGGCAGAACGCCTGTCCCGCCTCGTAGACATCCTCACCGTCCTTCGTCACCATCTTCAGCCGGCCTTTGATCATGTACCCCCAGTGAGGCACTGACAGAGATCATCGGTCAGCCCCTTCAGGGCCAGCCGCGGATCCGTCCCCTGAGGCAGGTACACAAAGGCCACGGACATGCCTCCGCCGAACGCTCGTGTACGGGGTTCGACGCCTCCGCCCTTGATTGCGACTGGCGTGTCCTGGCGGGTTGTCCCTGTCTTTGCTGCCTCGCTTCGCTCGTGGAGCGGCAGTGTGCCTCGCTTTTCAGGCCGGCCCCGGAAAGGTCACCGAGCGCACCGTGACGTCTTCGCAATCGGAGTCTGCGAAGACCGTGGCGGTGGCGTCGGTGCGGTTCTGCGGGGTGAAGGCCGAGGAGGCATCCCTGACGAGGCCCCTCACGCGCAAGGCGTACCTCAGGAGCTGGCGCCGCTGACCCCGGGGGCGACGAAGCGCCGGTGCAGGGGGTAGAACTTCGGCTCGGGGTCGCTTTGCACGCCCAGTTCGCCCTTGAGCACGGGGGCGATCCTGGCCTGGATGAACCGGTTGAAGTGGTCCTCCGACTCCCAGATGTCCATCACGTTGAGGCCGCCGTGGACGAACCAGGCGGCGTGCAGCACGCACCCCTCCGGTGCGTCGTCTTCCCAGCGCACCTTCTTGCGCACCGCGTCGTACACGTCAGGTGTGATCTCGGGCCAGGAAAAGGTCATCACGACTGCCATGGAGGTTCCCTTCGCCGCCTGGACGCGCCGCGTCCGGACGGCCCGCGGCACAGCACTGCGAAGCTAAGCCGCTGGTATCGCCGGTGCACTCCGGGGCGTCCATCCGAGGAGGGTTGGTGTCCGCAGTCAGTGGTGACGGTGCGTTCTCCTCATTGCAGGAGGATGCGGTGACGGAGGAGGTCGAATCCTGCTCGGCCGTGCATCTGACGCATGATCTTCTTGATTCGGGTGTTGAAGCTCTCGGTCCGGCCGTTGTGGTGGGGCAGGGTGAGGCCGGCGTTCACGGCGGCGCGGTCGAGTTCGATGCCGTTGCCGAAGCTGTGCAGGTGTGGCAGGCCAGCGGTGCGGACTGCGGCGATCCACTGGGTGAGCGTGTCCTCGTTGGCCTGGGCCGGGGTAAGGAACGCGGCGAACTCGCCGGTGAGTCGGGCGAGTGCGGTCATCTCAGGGCACGCCGCTGTGAGGAGGCCGAGCAGGTCGGTGTCCCTGGTCCACAGGTGCTCGGGGTGGGTGAGCAGGAGCCGGGCGAGGCGGCGGGGGGTTGTCATGGGGCGGTCGCCTTCGGCGCGGCCCTGATTGAGGTAGCGGACCAGCAGGTTGGCACTGCCGGTATAGCCCAGTTCCCTGATCTCGTGCAGGGGGCCTGTCAAACGAGCGGCTCTGTCCCGTAGTCGGTGGTGACGCCGGGTAACCGCCCCTGATCATGATCTCGTGATGGATGTCAACTCCCTTGTCAGCACGGTGTTTTCCGGGCTGTCGGTGCTGGTCGTCGAGGACGTGGCGGACGGTGGTGACGCGGCGGTGATCACGGCTCGCACTCGGGATGCGGCGATGCCGTGTCCGGTGTGCCGGACGCCGACGGCGAAGGTGCACTGGTATCACTGCCGGACGGTGACGGACGTGCCGGTCGGCGGACGCCAGGTCGTCGTCCACCTGCGCGTACGGCGGCTGGCATGTCTGACCCTGGGCTGCCGACGGCAGACCTTCCGCGAGCAGATTCCCGGCTGCCGGAGCATCATCAGCGCCGCACGGTGCGGCTTGCCTGGCTGATATCCCAGGTGGCGCGGGAGTTATGCGGCCGGGCGGCCGCACGCCTCGCCGGCCTGCTGGCCGTGCCCGATTTCCGCAGCACCGCACTGCGCCATCTGCGACGCCTGCCGCTGCCGCAGCAGGCGGACCCGCGGGTGATCGGCGTGGACGATTTCGCCCTGCGCCGTCGCCACCGTTACGCCACGATCATCACGTCCGTGCTGCGGGAGCGACGTAGTACGCCCGGTCGTAGCTGATCGGAACCACACCCGTCGGCTCGATGAAGCCCGCCACTGTGATCGTGTGCTTGGTCAGCAGCGGCAGTCGGGCGACAGGAATCGCGACCATCCCGAACGCGATGGTGTCCGACCAGGTAGCGCTGGCCTTCATGGTTCCAGCGCCGGCGGCCGTGGGTCCCCTCGCATCCGGGAGGGGAGCCACGGCCGTGTGGAAGCACGGGGAAGCCAAGCTTTACACCGACCGGGTCTGTTCCCTGTCAAGTCGTGCGTGTCGAGGGGCTCTCAGCCCGCTTGCCGTCCTCCCGGGGTGTCCTTGGGAGGGCCCCTCACGGGTTCCGGGGTATGTCAGCCGGCCTGGAGCGGGGGATGGATCTGCTCGACGTGGTCGCGGTTGGTGTACAGGTCCCAGTACTGCTCGGCGAGGTCGTCGGGGTCGACGAGCGGGCCGATGGTGTCTGGCATCATCGTGGCGGCTGTCTCGCCGGGTGATGAAGGCTGGGATGGACAGGGTCCCGGCGTAGATCCCGGGCTCGGCCAGTTCGCCGTTGAGGGAGTACTGCCGGTTGCGGGCGGCGGCCATGAGCGGGCCCACACCCACTCAGGAAGGGCTGTGGCTGTACGGCGGTGTGGCCGGTGGCCCTGACGGGTGATCCACCGGCCGGACTGCCGCCGGCGACCCGCGCCGACGTCCATCGCCTCTTCAGCGTCCCGTCAGTTCTCTTCGCTCAGTGTGGTAGGCCGACGCCGGTCAGACCTGGGTGTGGAGGAGGGTGCGAGTTGCAGGTGATCGCGTCGGTGAGTGCCTGGGGCAGGTCGAAGGGGTGGCCGGTGGTCTCGGCGTAGGCCCCGGTGCAGGTTGAGGACGATGCGTTCCGCGTCGGGCAGGACTACGTACGGCGGGGCCGGAGCCGTGGGTCACGAGGGGGCGATCATGCCGGCGGAGAGGTCGATGTCCGCGCCGCAGAGTCCGGGCATGGCGAGCATCGCCACCAGGGCCTTCGCCACTTCGTCCTCCTCCACCAATCTGCCCAGGGCGCCGTGACGCGAAAGCCCGCTCGGCCTCCTCCGGTGTGCTGCCCGTCAGTTCGGCCTCCAGCCGGAAGTTGCGGTCCATGCGCGGGCTGCGCACCGGGCCGGGGGAGAGGGAGTTGACGGCGAGACCGTTGGGTCCGACCTCAGCGGCGAGGGTGCGGGTCAGGCCCAGCAGGGCCATCTTGGAGGCGGTGTAGGGGGTGCGGTTGAGGAGGGGGCGTTTGCCGCTGACCGAGGCGATGTTGACGATGTCACCGCGGCCGGCCCCGATCATCGAGGGAAGGAAGGCCCGGCACATCAGGTAGACGCCGCGTACGTTCGCGGAGAAAACCCCGTCCCACTCGTCGGGTTCGACCTCGGTGAGAGGCTTCACCGGGCCCGCGACGCCCGCGTTGTTGACCAGGACGGAGATGTCCTCCTCGGCGAGCGTGTCCGTGAGTGCCGTGACCGACGCCGGGTCCGACACGTCGCACACCGCGGTGCGGGCCGTGGCACCCTCCATGGCCACACGGCGAGCCGCACAGGAGAGGGCCTGCGCGTTGCGGCCGACGAGGATGACCCGGGCCCCGGCCTGTGCGAGCGCGAGAAGGCCCGTCCGAGCGGGCCCCCTCCGCCGGTGACCAGTGCCGTACGGTCCCGCAGGGGCAGGGTGGTCATGCCCGCACCGCCCAGGGCAGTTCGTCTCCCGCGGCCTTGGCGGCCCGTACGTCGCCGGACCGGGCGTGTCCCTCGAACAGCTCGATCCGGGCGGCCCGGCCGCAGAGTCGGCCCAGCAGGGCCTGCGACTCGGTGTTCGTGACCTCCTGGTAGGTCACCGTCTTGAGGTACTTGCCGACCCACAGACCGCCGGTGTAGCGGGCGGCGCCGCGCGTGGGCAGCACATGGTTGGTGCCGATGACCTTGTCGCCGAAGGACACGCAGGTGCCCTCGCCGAGGAACAGCGCACCGTACTGGGTCATTCGCTCCAGTGCCTCGCGCGGGTCGGCGGCGAGCACCTCCACGTGCTCGTACGCGAACTCGTCGGCCAGCGTGTACAGCTCGTCCACGGAGTCCACCACGATCACCTGGCCGTGGTCCCGCCACGCCGGCTCCGCGAAGTCCTTCGTCGGCATGCCGGGCAGCAGCCGCTCCACCTCGGCGATGGTCCGCTCGCCCACCTCGCGGGAGGTGGTGATCAGCACGGCGGGGGAGTCGGGGCCGTGCTCGGCCTGGGAGAGCAGGTCGACGGCGCAGATGAACGGGTCGGCATCAGCGTCGGCCAGCACCAGGATCTCGGTGGGGCCGGCGAACAGGTCGATGCCGATCTCGCCGAACAACTGCCGCTTGGCCTCGGCGACGTACGCGTTGCCCGGCCCGGCGATCAGGTCCACCGGTCGCATGGTGTCCGTACCGGCGGCCATCGCGGCGACGGCCTGGACACCGCCGAGCAGCCAGATCTCGTCGGCGCCCGCCAGGTGCGCGGCGGCGACGGTCGCGGCGGGGACCTCGCCGCGGATCGGCGGGGTGCAGGCGACGACCCGGGGCACGCCCGCGACCTTGGCCGTGACGATGGTCATGTGGGCGGAGGCGGTCAGCGGGTAGCGGCCCCCGGGGATGTAGGCGCCCGCGGCCTGGACGGGGATGTGCTTCTGACCGAGCTTCACGCCGGGCAGGGTCTCCACCTCGAACTCGCCCAGGGAGTCGAGGTGGTGGCGGGCGAACGTGCGCACCTGCTCCTGCACGAAGCGGATGTCCTCGATGACCTGGGCGGGCACCGAGGAGACGATCTCCTCGATCTGCTCCGGTGACAGTCGGAAGGATTCCGGGCTCCATCCGTCGAACTTCTCGGAGTACTCGCGCACTGCCGTGTCGCCGCGTTCGCGGATGTCCGCGATGACGTCGGTGACTGTGGCGCGCACGGCGTTCAGATCGACGGTGACCTGTTCCTCGGAAACGGCGGTCTTCAGAAACGTCTTCGCCACGGTGGCGCCTTTCTCGGATGCTTCGGGGGTGTTTCGCCAGAGGGGGCGGCGGGTGCTGATTACATCCCGGTCACACGGGCGGGGCCTCGAACAGCACGTCGGGGTCGTTGAACTGTTCCTTGGCCACCGACTCGCTCATCGGGTCTGCGGTGCCCCACTGGTCCTGCGTCTGCGGATCGTCCACGTCGTGCCGTCCGGGGTGCCACAGGTCCTCCTCCAGGACGGCGAGTTCCGTGGTGTACTCGACGGTGTTGCCGTGCGGGTCGTGGAAGTAGGCGAAGGTGTTGTCGCCCGCCAGGTGGCGGCCGGGCCCCCAGGTCAGCCGTGTCCCGGCGCGCAGCGCCCGTCCGGTGCCGCGCATGTACTCCTCCACTCCGCGCATCTCGAACGACGCGTGGTGCAGGGAGACATGGGGGCCGCGCGCGATGGCGAAGGAGTGGTGCAACGGGTTGCACCGCATGAAGTACATGAGGTCACCCATGTGCTGCGAGAACAGGGTGTCGGAGAGCCGGAAGCCCAGGTGCCGCGCGTAGAAGTCCCGAAGTCCCGCCGGATCGGTGGAGTTCACCACGCAGTGCGAGAGCCGGACCGGGACCGCCTCCCTCTCCTCGATCTTGCGGTGGACCCTGTTCTCCACGTCCGCGGAGACTTCGACGACCCTCCCGTCGGGGTCGAAGAACCGAAAGCCGTAGCCGCCTCCCGGAGTGTCCATGGCGTCCGGTTCGCTGACCAGGGGGACGTCCGCGGTGCCCAGCCGTGCGGCCAGCTCGTCGACATCGGATACCGAGGCGGCGCCGAAGGCGACCAGATCCATGCGCTTGCGCTGGTCCTTGCGGATGCGGACGACGTACTGCTCGGGGCTGCCCTCGGCCGCGAAGAACGCGATGCCGCTGTCGCCCGCGATCTCGGTCAGTCCCCACACCTCGGAGTAGAAGGTGCGCTGCTGGTCGAAGTCGGGCACGGCCAGGTCGAAGTGACGCAGATGTGTGATGGGCTGGAAGGCGTCGGAAGAAGTCGAGGTCATCGGATGCTCCTGACGGTGTTGCGCTGGTGCCCGAGGCCGGTGATGTCGGCCTCCATGACGTCGCCGGGCGCCAGGAACACGTTCCAGTGGGCGCCATTGCCGGCCGGCGAGCCGGTGAGCAGCAGGTCTCCCGGGCGCAGGGTGCTGGTGGTCGAGGCGTAGGCGATGAGCCGGGGGATGTCGAAGATCATGTCCTTCGTCGACTCGTCCTGGCGTACGACTCCGTTGTGGCGCAGGGTGATCCGGAAGTCGGACGAGTCGCCGGCGAAGCCGGCCGGCACCACGAACGGCCCGGTCGGCAGGAAGGTGTCGGCGTTCTTGGCGGTGAACCAGTCGGTGCCGATGGCCTTCAGATCCGGGCGGTAGAGCCGGTCACGGGTCGTGATGTCGTTGCAGATCGTGTAGCCGGCGACATACGACCACGCGTCCTCCGGGGCGATGTTCCGCCCTTCACGGGCGATGACAAGCGCGAGCTCCAGCTCCCAGTCGTGCTGCTCGCCGAGCTCCGGCAGCACCACCTCGTCGTAGGGGCCGCACATCGCGCGCGGCGAGCCGAGGAAGATGTACGGCACGCCGTTGCGGGCGCGTTCGTCCATCATCTTCTCGGCGTCGGCCCGCGCCTCGTCCGGGGTGGCCCCGTGCACGCTCTCCTTCTCGGCCGCGACCAGATCCACCACGTGACGCCGGTAGTTGGCACCCGACTGGAGGATCTGGCCGGGCTCGATCGGGGCGTGCACGCGCAGGTCGGCCAAGTCGTGCCAGGCGCCGTCCGGTGTCTGCGGTTCCTCGGCGAGAGCGGCCAGCCGCGGCAGCACCCCGTCCCAGTCCTCGACCAGCGCACGCACCGACGCCGCCACGTGCGACAGATCGCGCACCCGGGTGGCGGTGACCAGTCCCGGGAACGGATCGCCGCCATCGCGGCTGAAGGTGCCGAGCGCGAACGGCCCGGCGTGCAGGGGTAGACGATCAGGCACGAGCGACTCCTCGTCCATGGGTGACAGGGGAAGTGACAGGACACGGGATGCGGACACGGCATCCACGGGGAACGCTAGGCAGCCGCGAGGGCCCGGCGGAAATGGTCATCGGCGATGCCAGCCATCACGTTCGGCCACTACTCTCCGTCATCCCGGATCGCGCATGGTTCCGGCTGGTCCATCGCCGTAGGGCATGGATGACGTGCTGATTCGCGATGCCCGAATCCGTTGACCGCGCGGTCGCCACTCACGGAGGGTCATGCAACGCAGACCCGACGGCGGGCGTTGGGTGTGCTGGACCGCCGCACCCGGAACGTCAGGAGAATCTGGTGATCGTCGAGCACGCGGAACTGGCCGTATCGGCCGGCCAGGAGCAGCAGTTCGAGGCGGCCTTCGCCGAGGGACGCAAGGTTCTGGCCGAGGCCGACGGCTTCCGCTGGGCCGAGTTGCTGCGCTGCGAGGAGCGGCCGCAGACCTACCTGCTGCTCGTCGGCTGGGACAGCGTCGAGGCGCACACCGTCGGTTTCCGCAGCTCCGAGCGGTTCCAGCGCTGGCGTTCCCTGGTGGGCCCGTACTTCGACAAGGCCCCCGTCGTCGAGCACCACCACGAACTCGGGGAGCGCTTCACCGGCTGACGGACCGGCCTTCCCCTACCTCACATCTCACACGGCAAGGAATGCCCATGGCAGTGGACAAGGTGCTCGTCGTCGGCGGCGGCATCACCGGAAGCGTGCTGTCGCTCGCGCTGACGCAGCGAGGCGTCGACGTCGACCTGGTCGAGATCTCATCTCAGTGGTTCGGTGTCGGCAACGGCATCACCCTCCAGGGCAACGCGCTGAAGGCGCTGCGCTCGGTGGGCGTCCTGGACAAGGTGCTCGCCCGGGCGGTGCCCTACGACGGTCTGCGACTGCGTCAGGCGGACGGCGAGCTGATCACCGATCTTGCGGTCGCCCACACCGGCGGACCCGACCTTCCCTCGACGGCCGGCGCACTCCGCTCCGACCTCCAGAACGCCCTGTGCGACGCGGTGTACGCCCAAGGGGTGCACGTCCGGCTGGGCCTCACCGTCGAGCGGTTGGAACAGTCGACCAGCCGTACGGACGTGACCTTCACCGACGGCACCACGGGGAACTACGACCTGGTCGTCGGCGCGGACGGCATCAAGTCGCACATGCGCTCCCTGATCGGCATCACCGTCGAGCCGCGCCCGGTCGGCATGTCCATCTTCCGGGTGGTCGCCGACCGCCCGGCCGAGCTGGACTGCCACGAGGTCTACTACGGCGGCCCCCGCTACAAGGCCGGCTACAGCCCCATCTCCCCGGACAAGTGCTACGCCTACCTGCTGGACGAGAACCTGGACGCTTCTCTGGTGGGTCCGTCCGCCCCGGTGTCCCTGCTGCGTGAACGCGGCGAGGGATACGGCGGCACCTGGGGCAGGCTCATCGCCGCGCTGCCCGACGACACGGCGGTCGACTACCGCTGGATCGAGACCGTGATGGTCGACGAGCCGTGGTACCGGGAGCGGACGATCGTGATCGGTGACGCGGCGCACGCGTGCCCGCCCCTGGTCGCGCAGGGCGCGGCGATGTGCGCCGAGGACGCGGTGGTCCTCGCGGAGCTGCTCGTCGGTGACGACCCGGTCGAGATCGCGCTCAAGGCGTTCATGGCACGGCGGATGCCCCGTGTGCGGATGGTGCTGGAGAACTCCCTGAAGCTGGCCGAGTGGGAGATCGACCCGGAGACGCCGGGGGCCCACCCGGCCCGGCTGATGACCGAGACCCTCGACGCGCTGCGCGCCCCGGCATGATCACGCCTGTCGTGGACTTCCACGGCCACTTGGCCGTCCCCGCGGCGGACGAGCTGTGCGCCGGTACGGAGGGACTCGCGGCCGAGTTCGCAGCCGAGCAGCGGGCGCACGCGCCCGAGTCGCTGGCGGCCAACCGCGCCCAGTTGTCCCGGCTGCGGCCCAAGCTGACCGACGTACGGGCAAGGCTGGCGGACCTCGACACGATGGGCGTCGACATCCAGGTGGTCGGGCCGATGCCCATGCACCACTACTGGGCCGGGGAGGACCTCGCGCAGCGCCTGGCCCGTACGACCAATGAGGCGGTCGCCGCGCACTGCGCGCAGGCTCCGGAGCGGCTGTGCGGCCTGGGCACCGTGCCGCTGCAGCACCCGCACCTCGCAGTGGAGCTGCTTCAGGAGGCGGTCACCGGACTCGGGCTGTACGGGATCAGCGTCTCCACCTCCGTCGACGGCCGCGAGCCGGCCGACCCCGCCCACGACCCGGTGTGGGCCAAGGCCGAGGCGCTGGGTGCGGTGGTGTTCGTCCACCCGTGGGGCTGTTCCCTCGGGGAACGGCTCGCCGTCCACTACCTCGGCAACACCGTCGGCCAGCCCGTGGAGACCACCGTCGCGCTGTCCCGGCTGATCTTCGGCGGCACACTCGACCGCTTCCCGGGGCTGAAGCTGGTCGCCGCGCACGGCGGCGGCTACCTGCCCACGTACATCGGACGGTCCGACCACGCATGGCAGGTACGCCAGGACGCGCGGGGCTGCGCCCACCCGCCGAGCACCTACCTGCGGCGCATGTGGTTCGACGCCTTGGTCTACACGCCCCGGGGACTGCGCCACCTGGTCGAGGAGGCCGGGGCGGACCGTGTCGTTCTCGGCACCGACCATCCCTTCGACATGGGCGTCGAGGACCCGGTGGCGCGCCTGGACGCCGCGGGGCTGGACCCGGGGGTCCGGGCCGCGATCGCCGGCGGCAACGCCATGGACCTGCTGGGGACGGTCCTGCGGGCACCCACCCCCACCCACCACTGAGCACGGGAGAGACACACGATGCGTTTCGCGACATACGAGCACGAAGGCGCCGAGCGCGCGGGTGTCGTCCGGGACGGGGTGATCCACCCGCTGCCGGACGGCACCACGGTGCTGTCGCTCCTGGAGAACGGGACGTTGCGGGAGGCGGGCGAGCGGGCCCTGGCCGGGGACGGCGGTCCACGGGTCGAGGACGTCCGGTTGCTGCCTCCGCTGAAGCCGCCGTCGATCCGTGACTTCGTGGGCTTCGAGGCGCACATCGAGGGCGTCTCGAAGGCCCTGGACGGTCTGGAGCACATCCCGGAGGAGTGGTACCGGGCGCCGAACTTCTACTTCACCAACCCGCACGCCGCCTACGGCGCCCACGACGAGGTGCCGGTCCCGGCCGGGTGCTCGGTGCTCGACTGCGAGCTGGAGGTGGCCGCCGTGATCGGCCGTCCCGGGCGGGACCTCACGCCCGAGCAGGCCGGGGACCACATCGTCGGCTACCTGGTGTTCAACGACTGGTCCGCCCGTGACCTGCAGAAACCGGAGAAGAGCCTCGGGCTGGGTTTCTCCAAGGGCAAGGACTTCGCCAACACCCTCGGCCCGTTCCTGGTGACCGCGGACGAGGTGGAGGACCGCAGGGACCCCGACGGGTTCCTCGACCTGGAGATGACCGTCACCGTCAACGGCGACGTCATCGGCCGTGACACCCTCGCCAACTGCTCGTGGACCTTCGAGGAGATGATCGCCTACGCCAGCCGCGACACCTGGGTGTGCCCGGGAGACCTGCTGGGCTCGGGCACCTGTGGCTGGGGCGCCCTGGCGGAACACTGGGGCCGCAACGGCGAGCGGACCCCGCCCCCGCTCACCCCGGGTGACGTGGTGACGCTGACCGTGGAACGGCTCGGCAGCGTGTCCAACCGGATCGTGCCGGGCCGCCAGGACGTCTACCTGCCCCGGGCCCGCAGGCGCGGGCGTACCCCGCGGCCCTGAGCGTGGGAACCGTAGAGCCGCACGTCCACGGGCTGCTGCGGCGGACCGCACCAGCACCACGGGTGGCGTCGCGGCTGTCATCCGTGGCACCGATGGCTGGTACGGATCTCCGTGACGGCCGCACGCCACCCCTTCCTTGCCTGATTGCTCCCGGTTAAGCTCACCGCCCTGGTTAATCCCGCGGTCCGGCGCTCGTTCGGCGACGTTGCCGGCAGGGGACTCGGATGGGGCTCGGAACGATCGATCTCACCCTGCTGGTGGCGCTCGAAGCGCTGTTGCAGCAGAAGAACGTCACCCGGGCGGGTGAACGTCTGAACACCAGCCAGTCCGCGATGAGCGGCTCGCTGGCGCGGCTGCGCCGACACTTCGACGACGAGCTGCCGGTGCGGGTGGGCCGGGAGTAGTACGAGCTGACGCCGCTCGCGGAGCGCCTCCTGCCCGTCGTACAGGCGTCCCTGCAGAAGGCCGAGGAGGCCCTGTCCCCCTGTCCCTGACCGTCGGTTCGATCCAGCCACCGGCCACCAACGGTTCTCCGCCGTCATGTCCGACTACATGATGACGGTGATGGTGGAGCCGCTCCTGCGGGTCATCGGGCAGGAAGCGCCGGGCGTGCGCATCGACTTCCACCCCACGCCCGGACAGCTGGCGAGCGAGACGCATCTGGCCTGCCACGACCTGCTGATCGCGCCGCTCGGCTACGGGGTGCCCGGGGTCAACGAGGCTGTGCTGCGCGACCGGTTCGTGTGCATCGTCGACCCGGACAACCCACGGCTGGTGGACGGACGGCTGAGCCTTCGGGACCTGGCGGAGATGCCGCACGCCGCGGCCGGATTCGCCAAGAGCCCCACCCCGTCGGACCGTCAGCTGGAGGTGCTCGGGATCACTCCGAGGATCCAGGTCAGCACCCCGGGTTTCAGTGTCCTGCCGTTCGTGGTGAGTGGCACCGATCTGGTGGCGATGGTGCCGGAACGGCTGGCCCGCCGGTACGCAGGCTTCGCGCACTGTGCCGTCGTACCGGCGCCGTCCCCGACGAGCTGCCACTGGTCGAGGCAATGTACTGGCATCACAAGCGCCATACGGACCCCGGGCACACGTGGCTGCGCGGCGTGGTCCGTCGTGTCGGCGCGGAACTGGCCGAACCCGGCATGCCGGCTCCCGCCGCCGTGGCATCGGCGACCGGCGCTGCCGCCGTTCAAGCCATGGCGGCTCCGGATGCCAGACATCGGCAACAACCGTTTCCGTATCTCGTCGCCGCTTCCTAGCGTGAGTCCCGTGCCGGGTACGGCCGAGTGCCCGGACGGGACACAGGCAAGAAACAGGAGGAAGCCGTGAGTCGAAGGCGCCTGGAAGGCCGAAGCATTGTCGTCACCGGCGCCGCCCGGGGCCAGGGTGCCGCCGAGGCAGAGGCCGCGGCCCGCGAGGGCGCCACCGTCTTCGCCACCGACGTCCTCGGCGAGGACGGCGAGGCCCTCGCCGCCTCCCTGACCGCCCAGGGCCTGGACGTCCACTACCGGCACCTCGACGTCTCCTCACCCGACGACTGGGCCGCTCTCGCCGACTGGCTGGAGACACTCGGCCGTCCCCTGCACGGCCTGGTCAACAACGCCGGCGTGCCGGTACGCGCGCGGCTCGGCGAGGTCGACGTCGCCGACTGGAACAGGGCCTTCGCGGTCAACACCACCGGCGCCCTGCTGGGCATGCAGGCCATGGCCCCACTGATGCGCGAAGGAGGCTCGATCGTCAACGTCGGTTCGGTCGCCGGCCTCGTCGCCCACCACGCGGTCGCCTACACCGCCAGCAAGTGGGCACTGCGCGGACTGTCGAAGGTCGCGGCGCTGGAGCTGGCTCCCCGGGGGATCCGTACGAACATCATCCACCCCGGATACATCGACACGCCGATCATGGCCAACGCCAACCCCGTGTTCGTGAAGGCGCATCTGTCGATGACGCCCATGAACCGGGCCGGGGTCCCCGAGGAGGTGGCACCGCTGGTGGTGTACCTCCTCTCCGATGAGTCGGCGTACGTCAACGGCGCCGAGATCACCGTCGACGGGGGATTCTCGGCACACGGCGGCACCAAGGCGTTCACCGACGCGCTCGACGCCGTGTAGCCCTCCGCATTTTTCCGCCTCTGACGCCCTGCGGTGTTTATCGCACCGGACGGCGGGCTGCGCTGTGCCCTTTTCCGACAGCGCGCCGATTCATTCACCACGCTGATTTCATTCGTTCGCTGAAAGGTGAGCTGTATGAGCTGGATCTCTCGCCGGGTCGTCACCGGTCACGACGACAACGGAAAATCGGTGTTCCTCTCGGACGGACCGCCGCCCGTGGTGCGGACCGCACCGGACGGCGCGGTCTTCCACGAGCTGTGGAACACCCGCGAAACGCCGGCCCTCATAGACCCTGACGAACCGGAGCCGACGCAGATCTCCCTGACCGTGCCGCCCGACCCGAACGGTACGAAGATCAGGATCAACGAGTTCCCGCCGGGTGCCGTGTCACCGATGCACCGTACGCAGACCGTCGACTACGGCATCGTGCTGCAGGGCGAGGTCGTCCTGGTGCTCGACGACACGGAGACCGTGCTGCGGCCAGGGGATGTGGTCGTACAGCGGGGCACCGATCACCGTTGGGAGAACCGCTGCGGAGCAGTCGCCCGGATGGCGTTCGTACTTGTCGACGGCGAATTCTCCGACCGGCTCACTAAGCGGCTTCCCGAGGGAGTCATGGAAAGCCTGCTGACGGATCCCAATCACCCCTGATATCGCTGCCGAAGTGGCCGCGGATCAGCAGGATCAACGCATCGTGCTCCGCGATGACACTCATGCGGATTGGCAATTTCCCTCGCAGTCGCCTGCTGTGTTCAATTCCAGCCATCACCGACTCCGGAATGGCGACGTTTCCGCCACCGCTCCCCAAGGAGAATCGTGTCCGAACAAAGGCGTTCACTCCGCAGACTCGCCCTGCCCCTGATCGTCGCGGCGGTCACCGCCGTCACCGCCGCCTGCGGTGCCTCCGAAAGCACCTCGGCCGGCGGGTCCTCCGACTCCGGGACCTCCAAGGAGGCGCGCGCCGCCCTGGAGACGGCCTTCAAGGGCGCCACCGGTGACTTGCCGGAGGTCACCGCGAAGCCGAAGGCAGGGGTGAACCTGTGGGTCATCTCCTGCGGCCAGCAGTCGCCCGGATGTGTGGAGCCCAGCGTGGCCGCCATGGCGGCCGGCAAGGCCGCAGGCTGGAAGACCAAGCTCTGTGACGGCAAGCTCAACCCCGGCGGTTGGGGGGCCTGCATCCGGCAGGCGATCAGCGCCAAGGCCGACGTGATCGTGCCCGTGGGCGTCGACTGCCCGGCCGTCCAAGGCCCCCTCGGCGAGGCCAAGAAGGCCAAAATCATCACCATCGGCAACGGCGGCATGGACTGCGACGCAGCCGGCGGCAAGAAGCTGTACTCCGCGGTCACCACCCCCCTCAAGAGCATGACCCTCGCGGACTACCGCGCTCGGATGGGCGCGCTCCAGGCCGACTACGTCATCGGCAAGACCAACGGCAAGGCGAAGGTGCTCCTGGTCAACTTCACCGACCCGATCTGGGGCCCGATGATCACCAAGGGCTTCCGTGACGAGCTCAAGAAGTGCGCCGGCTGCGAGGTCGTCAAGCAGCTCGACGTCGGCAACCAGGATCTCGTCAACAACACGCTCGGCTCCAAGTTCTCCTCCGCCCTCCTCGGGGCGCCGACCGTGAACGCGGTCGCCTTCCCGATCGACGGCTGGCTCCAGGCGGGCATCGGCCAGGCCATATCCTCCTCCGGGCGGAGTGCCCAGCTCACGGTGGTCGGCAACTTCGGCGGCGCGGCCAACGCCGACGTCATCCGCAGCGGCGGCGCGCAGGACGGCGACGTCGGCTACTCCTCGAAGCAGCTGTCGTGGGCCGCCGTCGACGACGCCGTCCGTCTGCTGGCGGGCCAGAAGCCCGCGGAGTCGGCGGGCGTCGGCCTCGTCGGCATCGACGCCGACCACAACCTGCCCAAGAAGGGCAGCCCCTACGAGCCGCCCGTCGACTACGTCAAGCACTACACCACCGGGTGGGGGAAGCAGTGAGCCGCCCGTCCGGCACGGCACTGCGGATCACCGGGCTGACGAAGCAGTTCGGCGGTACCACGGTGCTCCACGGCACGGACCTCCGGGTCCGTGCCGGCACGGTCCACGCGCTGCTCGGCGGCAACGGCTCCGGCAAGTCCACCACCATCAAGATCCTCGCCGGCGCACACAGCGCCGACGGCGGCACGATCGAGGTCGGTGAGCAGAGCTGGGAAGCCCGGCACTTCTCGGCCGCCACCGCACAGGCGGCCGGGCTCCGCTTCGTCCACCAGGACCTCGGGGTCTTCGACGACCTCACCGTGGCGGAGAACATCGCGCTCGCCTCCGGCTGGCCCACCCGGACGGGCGCCCGGATCAGCTGGAGGGCGCTGCACGACCGGGTCGCCCAACTGCTGGAGCGGTTCGAGATCGACGCCGACCCCCGCGCCCCGCTCGGCACCCTGCGCCCGGCCGCCCGCACCATGGTCGCCATTGCCCGGGCACTGCAGGAGACCGACGGGGACGACCTCGTCCTGGTCCTCGACGAACCCACGGCGAGCCTGCCCGAGCACGAGGCGAGCTTCCTTCTGGAGTCCGTACGCCGGCGTGCCGACCAGGGGCAGACGGTGATCCTCGTCAGCCACCGCCTGAGCGAGGTCATCGCCGTCACCGACGACTACACCGTGCTGCGGGACGGACGGGTCGCCGGCACCCTCGTGGACCACCGCCCCACGGAGTCCGACCTGGTGGAGCTCATCGCCGGGCGCGCACTGGACGAGGCCGTGCGTCCGACCGTGAGCACGAGCCGGCCCCACCCGGTGCTCACGGTCACCGACCTGACCGGCGGCCCGCTCAGTGGCGTTGACCTCAAGGTGGGCGCAGGTGAGATCGTCGGCGTCGCGGGCCTGCTCGGCTCCGGCCGCACCTCGCTGCTGCGCACCCTCTTCGGCGCCCACCGGCCGACCGGCGGCACCATCGAACTCGACGGCGCCAGGGTGTCCTTCACCGGCCCCGGCGATGCGATGCGTGCCCGCGTCGCCTACGTCCCTGAAGACCGCGGCGCTGACGCCGCGTTCCCGGACCTCCCGCTGCGGGCCAACCTGTCGATGTCGGTGCTGAACCACTACTGGCGGCGCTGGCGCCTGGACCAAGGGGCCGAACGCAGCGACAGCCAGGACCTCGTGAGCCGCTACGGCGTGAAGGCACCTTCCGTCGAGGCGGCGTTCAGCACCCTGTCCGGCGGCAACCAGCAGAAGGCCGTACTGGGCCGCTGGCTGCGCCGCGACCCCCAGCTGCTGCTCCTCGACGAGCCCACCCAGGGCGTGGACGTGATGTCCCGCGCCGACATCTACACGGTGGTCCGCCGCACCGCTGCCACTGGGTGCGCGGTCCTGGTCGCCTCCTCCGACCTGGAGGAACTGGCAGCCCTGTGCGACCGGGTCCTCGTGCTGAACCAAGGCCGCGTCGTCACCGAGGCCGACGGCGAAGGGCTCAGTGCCGAGCGCCTCGTCCACCTCGTCCAGCGTTCACCGTCCCTCACCTCCGGAGCCAGGACATGACCATGAGCGGTGTCACTTCTTCCGCACCCTCGCCCCCGCCGCCCCCGCCCCCACCGAAATCCGAGACGTCCGAGGAGACGGAACCCACCCGGCGCACCCGGCGGTCCGCGCTGTCGCCGGGGCGGCTCGCCGAGCGGTACAGCCTTCCCGCCCTGGCCATCGCCGTGGCGGTGTTCTTCAGCCTCTACCCGCCGAGTGCCGCGGTCTTCCCGACCTCCGCCAACCTCAGCGTGGTGACCGGCAACCAGTCGGTCATCGCCCTGCTGGCACTGGCCGCCCTCGCGCCGCTGGCCGCCGGCTACTTCGACTTCTCCCTCGGGGCGAACGCCGCGACCAGTTCCCTGGTGTGCGCGGCGCTCATGGCCCGCCACGACGTGGGTGTCGTGCCCGCGATACTCGCCGCGGTGGCGACGGGCGTGCTCATCGGACTGGTCAACGGCGTCATGGTGGCCCGGTTCCAGATGAGCTCGTTCATCACCACCCTGGGCAGCGCCACTCTCCTCGGCGGAGTCATCCAGTGGTATTCGGGCGGCCAGACCATCAGCGCGGGCGTCTCGCCCGCCCTGCTCGACTTCGGCTCCGAGCAGTGGCTGGGTCTACCCCGCGTGGTGTCCGTCGTCGTCGTTCTCGGTGCCCTGATGTGGTACCTGCTGGGCCACACCCCATACGGGCGGGCCCTGTACGCGATGGGATCCAACCCCAGAGCGGCGCACCTGGTCGGCATCCGCGTCCGGCGCAACCTGCTGCTGACCTTTGTCATCGCCGGAGCGCTCGCGGGGATCGCCGGCGTCCTGCAAACCGCCCGTGTCGGCGGAGCCACCGCGGACAGCGGCACCAGCCTGCTCTTCCCCGCTTTGGCCGCGGTGTTCCTGGGCGCGACCGCGATCGAGCCGGGCCGGTTCAACGTGCTCGGCACGATGATCGGCGTGGTGTTCGTCTCCGAGACCGTCAGCGGCCTCACGCTGGCCGGTGCCAGCGACTGGGTCGACCCGGTCTTCAACGGCGCCGCGCTCCTGCTGGCCGTGGGCCTGTCCACCTACTTCGGGCGCAGGCGGGCCGCCGGAGCCGCCGTCTAGTGCTCTGACCGCATAGGTTCGCCGGGGTGGCGGCGTCGGTGCTCGGACCGGCTGGGCTCGGTGTGGGAAGAATTTGAGCGGTCGCGGAGCCGATCAAACTAGGCTCCCAGCATGTCTGGTCCGACGTTGGTGATCGAGTTGGCGGAGCCGCTCTCCCTGGCTGCGCTGCGGGAGTTCCGAGCGTTGATGGTAGGGCTCTCCTCCCACTTCGCCGAAAAGCGGCCCGGATTCTTCGAGGTCAACGTGCCCGCAGAGCGACTGGGCGTCGAGGACAGGCGGGAGAAGGACGGGCGAAAGCCGTTCCCGCTTCCGCTCCTCGGCAACACCATCGCGGACGAGGAGCTCGCAGCCCTGGTGGGATTCAATCCGCAGCGCGAGGACTGGCGTCGGCCCTTCCTGGTCTACTTGATGGGGCCGGGGGTCGGCGACGAGAGCACCTTCGAGGCTGAGCACGCGGACGAGCCCGAGGTGGAGGCCATCCTCGGCTTCAGACCGACACATGCCGTCAATGTCAGCGCCTGCTGCAATCGCGAGATCGACCACGTGGCCACGGCCCTGCTGACCGCCGCTGTCATGGACGTCATCGGGGGCGTGGCCAATGTCGAGCTGCTGGATGGACAGGCGTCGGTCGTCGCCGGCCTCCCGGGGGTGTTGGGGATCGCGGGCGACGACTGGATGGCGCTGGGATCGGCGGAGTTCCTGCGGGCCTGGGTTGGGCACCCCGCCTTCCGGCTGGTCAAGTAGCCCAGACAGATTCGCGGCGGAAGTGGCGCTGCGACCTGGAACGCTCGCCATGTTGTCTGATCATGCGGCGAGAGCCGGTCGGCCGCCCCAGCGGATGCCTTTCGCGCTGTGGATGTGGGCGCGTTCCTTGAGTTCGGCGGCCAGGACGTCACGGTGGCGGCGCACCGCGACCACGTAGCCGACATCGAGTTGTTCGAGCAGACGGCGGAAATGCCAGTCCTGCCCATAGGGTTCGTCCGCTGTGACCCAAGCGGCGGGCAGACCCGCCGCGAGGCATCGGCGAACGATGTTCCGGGCCAGTTCTCCCTTGGTGGCAAAGCCCCGTTCGTCGGGGATCTTCGCCGCCCGGCAGCGCTCGCGGTCGGAGGTCCAGGCTTCCGGCAGGTAGAGGTCCCGGTCGACCAGGGCCCGGCCCGAGCTGGTGGCGTAGGCGGCGAACACCCCGATCTGACAGTAAGCCGCACAACCAGCCGCGTCCACGGCCTGACAATCGCATAGGGAGGTTCCTGAAACACGAGATCCACCAGAGCTAAAGGGGCCTATGTCTTCTGAGGAGTCAGTTGTCGCACCTCAGTGATGAGTCAATGACCGTCGCGGTCTCTCCTCTCCCGACGGGCAGATGGCTGCCTTCGAAGCTGCACTTGGCCTCACTCAGGGGGTCAGCACCACTACCAAGCGGGGGGTACCTCCATTACCTGCCGTGCCTCCACTGCGTAGCGTGATCGGCGTTCCCAGTTCTGTTCGATTTCGATGGAGGAATAGCGACAATGAGGTACAGGCTTCGTCGGCGGGGTGGCCGGCAAGGGAAGCGCCTCGTGGCCCTGGCGACGGTCACCGCGGCGATTGTTTCGGGGATGATGGTATCGGGAGGTGGGCCGGCCGTCGCGCACGCAGTGGTGGAGCCATCCGTTCGCAGTGCCACCGCTTCACTGCGAAATGACCTCGAGAAATATCTGGACGCTCAGGGCACTAAGGATCATTTCTCAGCGGTCTCCCTTCGGGTGACCTACGCCAATCAGCGACCCGATATCTCGGTCGATGTGGGGACGTCCCGATACGGCGGTGGTGGACCGGTGAACAGCAAGGCGCTGTGGCAGATAGGCAGCAACACCAAGGCGTTCACGTCCGTGCTGCTGCTTCAACTGGAGGCCGAAGGAAAGCTGTCCATACGGGACAAGCTGGGAAAGTGGCTTCCCCAGTATCCGGCGTGGCGCGATGTCACCATCAAGCAACTGCTGTCGATGACCAGCGGCATCCCCAACTACACCGAGCAGAGTGCGTTCCTGAAGGATTTCGACGCCAATCCGTCCAGGCGCTTCACGCTGAAGCGCCTGATGTCCTATGTGGAGGGCATGCCACTGGGTTCCGCGAATTACGAGTACTCGAATACGAACTACCTCCTCGCGCAGATGATTGTCGAACGAGCGTCGCACGATACTTACCAAGAGCGGCTCGCTGAGCGCATCATCGAACCTCTCGGAATGAACGACACCTGCCTCCCCCCGGACTGCTCTCCGGACACGGCCTCGCGGATGCCGACGCCGTACTCCACCCATTCCGTCCTGCCGAAGCATCTCAACAAGTCGCTTCCTCCGCTCGACCTGTCCTGGGCGCAGGGGGCGGGTGGCCTGGTGAGTTCGCTGAGAGACATGACGGCTTGGGACAGGGCGCTGTACAGCGGTCGACTGCTGCCCTCAGCGCAGCAGCGCGAGCTGGAGTCCCTGGTCTCGGCGAAGACGAGTAAGCCCATCAAGACCGTCACGGCCGACGATCCCATCGGTTTCGGGCTCGGTGTCGTGAAGTTCGTCCATCCTGTGGCCGGGACGGTCTGGGCCTATGAGGGGGCCACTTATGGGAACCGGGTGCTGCACATGTACTTCCCGAAGACTGGCATGATCATCGCCATTGCTGTCAACAGCGCCGTTGACGAAGGGGACACGCTGCCGGACCTGGCCGGTACCGTCTACAAGACTCTTTCGGCGCAGAAGGCACAGGCTCTCCCACGGCACCAGTAGCCCCGGAGCCAGTTGCGTGACTTCCAGGTAGCTGCACTGCCAGGTCTGAGCTCCCTTCTTCCTGAGCTTGGCCTTTAACGTCGCAGGTCGCTCGGCCTGCTGAGGCCCCGGGAATCGGCAGGCCGTGATGGGTCTGCTTCGCGAAGCGGAAGGTGTGCTCCAGGTCGAAGCGGCGGAGAAATGCCTGCCAGAAACGGTCCACGTCGTCCGGAGTGACGCCGGTCTTGGAGGACCATAACCACACCGGCGGGGCATCACGGTCCTTCGACGGATGCTCGACCTTCAACCGGATCAACGTGCCCTCAACCAGGGGAGGTTCACCGTCATGGTCGAGCCATGAGGAGCGGTGGGTGAGCCTCGGGTGGACGCGGTCCCATGCTTGTGTCTCGGCCTTGCCGTAGTTGGTGGTTGCGGTGACCGTGGTGATCGCGGGCGCGGGCCAGGTCTCCGGCTTGGCGAAGCGGAATTCCGGGCCGTGCTTAGGCGGCCGGCCGCCCTTCGGGTCGTAGACACGAGGCGGCTTCGGCAGTCGCATGACGCGGTCGGAGCGGACCCGGCCGACAGGGCGGGTTCGAGGAGTCGCGAGAGCATCTCGATGTAGGTGCCGGTGGTGGTGAGGTCCATGCCGCTGGAACGGAAGATGGACGGCGCGCGAACCCCGTGGACGCCACCACCGGCCAGGTGCTCATGGTCCTGGAGGGCGAGCGGGGGCCGGACATTCTCCACCTCGCCGTGCACGGGAAGTTCAGCACGGAAGAGCTGGAAGACGGGCTGGAGATGGTGGACGGCACGTACTTGAGCCGACGGTCCGTCAGCGGAGTGGAGGCCAGCGGGGTACGGCTCGTGTTTCTCAACGCCTGCCAGGTCCCCGAGCCCGCCGCGCGCCTGCTGGGCACCGCGGCGCAGGAGGCCGGGATGCGTCCGGTGCTCACCGTGCCGCTGAGCGACTTGGCCGTGCCACGCCGCCCCGGCGGACCCGATCGGAGCGGCGCTCCCGGCCCGCACCTCCTGCTGGAGGCGCCCGCGCCCCCTCGGGACGAGGGACAGGTCCTGCTGGAGGCAGATGCGACCGGCGTCGTGCGCTGGGTGTTCCCCAGGGCGGCGGTGCGGGTCGGCCGCACGGACCAGGCCGCCGGGGCCCAGACGTTCCGCGTTCCGATGGAGCAGTTCGCGCTCCCGGCGGGCGGGCCGGCGGCGGACCGGGGCGTCGTCGGGTTCGGTGTGGGCAAGGCCCTGCACCTGCTGCGGTTCCCGATCGAGCGGGCGGCCGGTCTCTCGGCCGACTTCGCGGTCAGAACCTGTGTCCGAACCTGTTTCCACATGATCAAGTGCGGGCGGCCAGTAGATGTGGCAGATGCCTGGCACGATCGTCCATCCGGCTGGCACCCGTTCAAGAAGGGGTGTATCCGGATGGCTGGTGACCCTTGTGGTTCCTAGCCTCGGGTCATGATCTCTCGTCGTTTACGGTTATCAGCTGTAGTGCTGGCGCTGGCCGTGTCGTCTCTGCCGTCCGCTGCGGCCTCGGCCACGCCGCACCCCTCGGGCACGGGTTGGTCTGTGCAGCGTGACGCTGACACGCTGCGGGACGCCGGGGTCACCGGAGTAGCGGTCCGCCTGGAGACCCCGAGCGGGACAGTCACAGCCCGCTCCGGAGTGGGGGACCTGGTCACTCGCCGCCCGGTTCCGAAGGACGGATACCTGCGTTTGGGCAGTACCACCAAGATGTTCGTCGCCACCGTCGTGCTGCAGCTGGTGGGCGAAAAGCGACTCTCTCTTGACCAGACGGTGGAGCAACTGCTGCCCGGGGTCGTGTCAGGTGCTGGAAACGACGGACGAACCATCACCGTCCGCGACCTGCTGCAGCACACCAGCGGCCTATCCGACTACATCTACGACGTCTTCCCCGATTCGAGCGCCCAGACCTACTTCGCCAACCGGTGGCGTGCCTACAAACCCCAAGAGCTGGTCGCCCTGGCCATGCGCCATGAGCCTGCCTTCCCAGCGGGCACCCGGTGGGCGTACTCCAACACGAACTACGTACTCGCCGGAATGATCATCGAAAAGATCACGGGCCGCACCTGGGAACAGCAGGTCCACAGCCGCATCCTGCGCCCGCTCGGCCTGGAGCAGACCGACACCCCCGGCCCCCGGCCCTTCCTGCCGCATCCGCACACCGCCAACTACCAGCAGTTCGCCGCGGACGGCCCGATGGTCGACACCACCATTCCCTACCGTCCCTTCGACAGCGGGGCTGACGGCTCGATGACCGGCACGGCCCGCGACCTCAACCGCTTCCTCACCGCCCTGGTCAACGGACGGCTGCTGAAGCCCGCCGAGCTCGCTGCCATGCGGACCACAGTCCCGGTGCCGCAGGACAGCGGCCACCCCGCAGGCACCCGGGACGGCCTGGGCCTGTTTTTCACGCCCCTGTCCTGCGGCGGCGGTTACCTAGGACACGGAGGAAGCGGCTTCGGATATGTCGTCCGTGCAGCGACCACCACGGATGGCCGGCGCACCGTCACTGTCTCTGCGCACAGCCGTCCGGCGGACCCGCAGATCGCGGAACGTCAGGAAGACGCACTGCGCAATCTCATCGACCACACTCTGTGCCGCACCGCTTGAGCATGCACACGCCTTTTCAGGCTGCCTGTGCGAGGTAGTACGGGGCAGCGTCACGACGCTCGGCGGGACGAGCCGTGCGGCGGGTCAAGCGCCTCGTCATCAAGGTGATGGCGACCCAGGTGATCAGCGACTCGCTCATCTCCGGGAGGCGCTCGTGGTCGCGGCAGTGCCGACGGGCTCGCATGATCCAAGACCAGGACCGTTCCACTGCCCACCTGCGCGGCAGGACGACGAAGCCCTTGGCGTCCGGCGGGCGCCGCACCGTCTTGATCGTGATGTCGAGATACTTCTTCGCCCAGTCCACCAGCTTCCCCGCGTAGGCCGAGTCCGCCCAGATGATGGCGATCTCGGGGTGCGTGAGTGCGAGCCGGAAAAACATTCCTTGGCCGCGTCCCGGTCAGTGACGTCCGCGGCCGTGACCATCACCATCAGCACGAGACCGCGATGGTCGCAGATCAGATGCCTTTTGCGGCCGTTGATCTGCTTCCCGGCGTCGTACCCTCTCGTGTCTTCGCCGACCGTCTCGGATGCCTTCACCGACTGGGAGTCCACGATCACCGAGGCTGCGCGGGGTGTCTTGCCAGCGGTGAGACGGATGCGGCGCCGGAGCTGGTCGCGGATGACATTGATGACCCCGGCCACCGCCCAGCGCCGTGCGAAGCCGTAGACGGTCCGCCAAGGCGGGAAGTCGGCCAACGCCTCGACCTGGGCGGCCTGTCCTGGATCCACGACCATCCCGACGTCGCCCCACCGGGCTAGAACGAACCCTGGCAGCGTGCGGCCATGCTTCTGACGCGTGTCCCACCCGAGAACTACCGGTCGAGGGCGGCCTGTGACATCTAACCCGGCTCGCTGACAGTCCTGGCGGGACCCGACGCGGTCGGCAAGCCGAACTTCCTGGACGCGCTGAGATTCGTCAGAGACGACACGCACCTGCCTCTCGATCAAGCCCTGCACCTCACCGTGCAGGAACCACGTCGGCACCAGGGCCCACTGCAGGGGGCACCGCGCATGCCGAACCCGTCACAGTCCGACACAGCTGCGCTGAGAAGCCCAGCCCTTGGCCTGGCACAGGGACACCCAGGCTTCCAGTGCCCGTCCGTCGTCAAGATGCGGCGGTGCTGACAGAACTGGCCCTCCACCACTGGCGATTTGGCCAGGCTCTTGCCGAGCGCCTATGTGCTGGGATCCTTCGTATCAGCGGCTACACCGACATCCAGCCGCAGGCGCCTCTGGCGGCCCGACGGGAAGAAGGACATTCTCGTCCGGCGCGACGACAAAACATACATCGCAGCCGTCTACTCCCCTGCGACGGTCGGTTCCTTCGCCGAGATCAGGAAGAAGTACCTGGTGGGCAACGTCGTACGCCACGCCAGCAGCCCCCTGCAACTGCGCCTGGTCCGCAGTCGCAGCCTCATCTGCGAAGTCTCTGACGGAAGCCTCACCACCCCTCGCATCCGCCGCGCAGGAGACACCGACGAAGGCGGGCGCGGACTGCAACTGGTCGCGATGTTCAGCCAACGCTGGGGCGTGCGCTACACGCCCGACGGCAAGATCATATGGACCGAACAGCCGATGCTGAACTCCCTGCCAGGCCACAGCACAGCCCAATGAGGCCATTGGCGCAGAGGCCGACTGCGCCATGGCCGGGGAGCACCTTGAGGCGACGGGGACCGGCCGCATGGAGTTCCACGCCGAAGGGGCTGCGCTGCCTGACCGTCAGTTCTGAGTGGCCGTACGGCGCCTGCGGGCGAAGTAGACCGCGCCGGTGCCGGCCAGCACGACGGCGAGACCGGAACCGGCGACGAGGGGTGCGCTGCTCGGAGCACCCGTCTCGGCGAGGTCCTCCCCGTCGGCCGTCGGCTTGTTCGCCCCTGCATCCCCCGGGTTTTTGGCCGCTCCGGGAGCGGAGGAGTTGCTGGGGCCGGGTGCGGGCTGCTGCTCGTGCTCCGAGATCTTCGAGAACTGCGCTGCGAACGCGGCGGCGATCACCTTGTGGCCAACGGTGTTGGGGTGCGGGTCCTGCTTCGGGGTGCACGCCCAGGTCAGCTTGCAGATCTCGGCTACGTTCGCGGGCACCTTGCCCGTACCGGGGAGGTTGACCGGGTGGCCGAAGTCGTCCGAGCGGTAGGCCCCGGCCACATCCGCGACCTTGAAGCCGACAGCCTTGTAGACCTGGGCGATTCCCGCATTGCCGGCCTCGATGAGGGGAACCGACGCCTTGGCTGCCTTCTTGCCGTCGTCTCCCAGCAACCATGTGGCCAGGAGCGGGTTGTAGTACGTCGACCCGACGAACTGGGTGTTCGCAGTGCCCGCCTTACGCAGCGCGCCCGCGATCCGGGCCAGGCTCTTCCCCATCGACTGGCTTGTCTTGGCCAGGCATGTCCCGTCGAGGGTACCGACAGAGCTGACGCATGTCTGGATGTCGTTGGCACCCACGCTGAGGGTCACATAGGCGACCTTGCCCCGGTGCTGGGCCATGACCTTGAGGGCGGCGTCGAGTTGGGACTTGGCGTACGGGTAAGTGCACGTGCCGCCCTTGATCAGCGACGCCGTGGTCTCGCCGGTGCAGCCCAGGCGTATGTGCTTCAGCCCGGGGTCGTGCTTCTTGAGCTGCGCGTAGAGCTGGTCGGTATAGGCGACGCCGGTGTCCTTGTCAGCATCCGGCTGATAACCGGATGCCAGGGAGTCACCGAGCGAGACGTAGTACGTGGCGTTACTGCTCTGGGCCGCCGTGTCGGCGGCGGCCAGTCCGGGCGTGCTCAGCACGACCGTCATCGCGGAGACGGCCAGCCGGCAGCCGAATCGCTGAAGCAATCTCATCACTTGCGTGCACTTTCCAGTTGTTGGGGGGATACCGGAGAGCAGGGAGTTGCCGAAAGACGCGGACCATTCCGCTGCGGTTTCCGGGGACCTGCACGACGCTCTGCTGAATATATACGTGAGTCGTCGCGGTGAGAGTGCGGGATCCGCCTTGCTTCGTATTGGCGGCGCGGTTATCAATTTAGCGGGCTGAGGCTCTACTTGGGCGGAGGCTATCGACAAGTGAATTCCTGTTGCGGCACGTGTAACCGTCAGAAAGGCGCGATCGGTCGCAATTCGGTGACGCGACCGGCCGGTAACTCACCTCTGGGTGATCATCACCACGAGTTCGGCGCGCCGGAACGTCGGCGGCGTGCGCAGTTGATGGCGGACTCCGACCGGGCCTGTAGGTCGGAGAGCGGTTCGAGTTGCTTCACCAGTCCCTCCGCCTGTTCCGATCCGATGCTGAGCCTGGTGAGGCTGCCGCGTACGGCGGCCTCGTAGGTGTCCCTCATCCGGTCGAGGAGGACCGTGCCCTGCGCGGTAACCGCGGCGTGGGTCGCGCGTGCGTCCCTGGGGCAAGCCGAGCGGGTGACCCGTCCCTGAAGTTCCTGCCGGGTTATGGCCCGGGTGACGCGGCTTCTGGAGAATCCGAGTGCGGTGGCCGCCTCGATCATGTGGAGGAATTGGTGGGGAGATCGGTGGAGTGTGGACAGGACCGCGTATTCCTCCCACGAGATGTCGAATTTCTGCTGCAGAACACGGTTCACCGCGGTCTCGAGCAGGCGGCCGAACAGTGCGACCGTTTCGTAGGCTCGGATGTCCGTCGCGGTGGGGATTTCTTGCATGGGGGCAGGCTCGTTTCCTTAAGGTGTCTGTATGCGCGAACGAGTGCGACGGCATTGGCCTGGTTCGCGGGCTTACTGGGCCAGCGGGTCCGGAGTGGGACGCCATGGGCGGCAGAGGGCCAGGAAGCAGACCGTCGCGGCCAGCGCGAGGCCGAGCACTGACAGGGCCATGGGCAGGGCGGTGCCCTGGTCGCCGAGACCGGCGAGGGCGGGCGCGAGGGCTCCCATGAGGAACTGGGTGGTGCCCAGGAGCGCTGAGGCGCTGCCCGCCGTGTGCGGGGCCCGCTGAAGGGAGAGGGCGGTGGTGGTGGGCAGGATCATGCCGACCGGGCAGGCCGTGAAGAACAGCGCGGTGGCGATCCAGGGCAGGCCCGCGTGCGTGAGGGTGGCCAGGACGACCAGGGCGGTGCCCGCGGTGGCGAGTACGGCCAGGCCCGCCCCCAGGATGCGGTGCGAGGGGAAACGGCCGAGGAGCAGTTTGCCGTTGAGCTGCCCGGTGGCCACCATGCCGACCGAGTTGAGGGCGAAGAGCAGGCTGTAGGTCTGCGGGGACGCGCCGTAGACCTCTTGCAGGGTGAAGGAGGAGCCGGCGATGTAGGCGAACAGGGCGGCGAAGCCGAGGCTGCCGGTGAGCAGATAGCCCGAGAAGCGGCCGTCTTTGACGAGGTCGCGCATGGTGCGCAGGGTGTCGGGGAGCCCGCCGCGCCGGCGCTGGTGGGCCGGCAGGGTCTCGGTCAGCAGGGTCGCGGTGGCGGCGAGGATGACCAGGCCCAGCAGTGTGAGGGTGACGAACACGCCGCGCCAAGAGGTCAGGCGCAGCAGTTGGGCGCCGAGCACGGGGGCGAGGATCGGCGCGGTGCCGGAGACGAGCATCAGCGAGGACAGCAGGCGGGCGGCGCCGAGTCCGTCGTACAGGTCACGGACCACGGCCCGGGCGATGACGATGCCGGCGGCGCCCGCCAGACCCTGGACCAGGCGCATGCCGATGAGGACCGTGGGATTGGGGGCGACTGCGCACAGGAGGCTCGCCGCGACGTACACGGTCAGGCCGGTCAGGAGGGGACGGCGCCTGCCGAGGGTGTCGCTGAGGGGCCCGATGACCAGCTGGCCCAGGGCGATCCCGGTCATGAAGGCGGTGAGGGTGAGCTGGGTGACGGCCTGTGAGGCGTGGAGATCTCCGCTGACCTGAGGGAGGGCGGGGAGATAGAGGTCGATGGTGAGCGGGCCGAGCGCGGTCAGGGAGCCCAGGATCAGGACGAGGGGCAGATGGCGCGGACGGCGGTCCGGGGACGGCGCGTGGAGGGTGTCTGCTGTCCCGGCGCTGCTGGTCGGGGAGTGTTCGGACATGTCGGTTCCAGGGCTGTCGGGGGAGCGGGTCGTGCGGACCACTGTGCTGCCGGTTCTGGACGGGCCGGTGCCGCGCGGTCGGCGATGCGTCCTGCCGGCCGCGTCAGCGGCCGAGGCGGGCGATGAGCAGGTTGGGGTCCTTGCCGGTCAGGTAGGCGGCGCTGGGGACGTACACCTTGCTGCCGTGGACCGCGACGGAGGTGGGGGTCTGGAGCCCATCGGCCGGTGTGAGGACGGTGGTGTGGGTGCCGTCGGGGCGGACGAGGTCGACCTGGTTGTCGTCGCGGGCGGCGAGCAGGGTGTCGCCGTGGCCGGTGAACGCGAAGTCGTCGATGGACGGCATGCCCGTGGCCCGGACCTGGATCTTTCCGGCGGTGCCCTTGGCGGTGACCGGGATACGCAGGACGGTGCCTCGGTCGAGGTTGGTGGCCCAGACGGAACCGTTGTGCAGCTTGAGGCCGTTGGCGCCGGCGAACGTGGTGGGCTCCAGTTGTGTGCCCTTGGCCCAGACGGTGGCCTTTCCGCCGCGTGCGGGGAGGCGGTAGATCACGCCGTGCACGGAGTCCGTGACGTAGAGCTTGTTGGTGTGCTGGTCGAGGGCGAGGCCGTTGGGCAGTCCGTCGGCGGGCAGGGCGGCGATGCGGTGCGGGCGTCCACCGGGGCGGACTGCCCAGACGCCGGTGAGGTCGGCGGTGCCGGTGGCGTAGGTGACGTACAGGGTGCCGTCGTCGGCGCGGGCGATGCCGCCGACGAACGCCTTGCTCAGGTTGGGGGTGTTCGCCTTGGCGGGGGCGGGCAGTGTGGCCAGGACGTGCGGCCGGCTGCCCGGAGTGACGCGGACGATCTGCCGGGCGAAGGAGAAGGTCAGGTACGCAGCCCCGGTGCGGTCGACGGTGATGTTCTCGGGCTGCTGCGAGGCCGCCAGCTGGAAGTGGTTGGTGATGTGCGGCGCCGAGAGGGGCTGGGTCGTTGCGGTTGCCGTGGCCGCGGAGGCCAGCAGGACCGCGGTCGCGGCGAGGGTGGTCAGGGAGGTACGGACGCGCATGGGGTGGTTCTCCTGGTGGGGTTCTGCTGACGGTCCACTGCCGGCCCGTGGGGGTCGTGGGCCGGCAGTGGGGCTCGATGGGGTGGTACTGCTACGGCTCAGGGGGCGACGATCTTGATCGTGCTCGCCCAGCCGTGGCCCGCCTCGCGGATCTGCAGGGCCATGTGCAGCAGCTGGAAGCCCTCCAGCTCGCGGGCGTGCCTGAGCGCGCCGACGTCGACCGGGTTCAGCCCGCCGGAGGTGACCAGGTCGGCGACCTGCTTACGGGCGGCCTCGTCGTCGCCGGCGATGAAGACGTCGAGCACAGTGCCGTTCACCTCGCCGGAGATCAGGGTCGTGGCGAACGTGGTGTTGAACGCCTTCACGACACGGGTGCCCGGTGCGACGGCCTCGGCGATCTCTTCGGCGGCCGAGGTGCCCGGGGCGACGACGAGTGCGTCGAGGGAGGCGTCGACGGGGTTGCTGATGTCGACCAGCACCTTGCCGCTCAGCTGCTCTCCGTAGGCGGCGGCGAGCTGCTTGGCGGCGTCGAAGGGGACGGCGAGGACCACGATGTCCGCGGTGTCCACGGCAGATGCGTCGGCGGCGGCGATCCGGCCTTCGCCGGTTGCCTGCCCGTGCAGTTCGTCGACGAGTCGTACGGCGTTGCCGGGGTCCTTGGCGGTGACGGTGACCGTGTGTCCGCCCGCCAGAGCCCGGGTGGCGATGCCTCGGGCCATGTTGCCGGCACCGACGATGGTGATCTTCATGAGAGTGGTGTCCTTCCTCCTGTACTGCGCCGCGCTCTTGTCCTGTCCTGTGCCTGGCGTCTGTCAGACATGGACCCGCACCACGTTGAACGGGAGCTTGGGGTCGGCGATCTGGAACTGGAAGTTGACGATCAGCAGGTCGTGGCCGTCGACGGCGGCCGTGGAGGGGCTGTGCATGCCGTGGCCGTGGACCGTGCGCACGAGTTCGGCCCTGGTGTAGTCGTGGCTCAGCTTCAGGACGCTGATCTGGCCCTCGGGGTGGTCGAGTTCGGTGACGGCGGTCAGGATGTTGCCCCTCAGCAGCAGACCATCGCCGGAGACGCCCTTGGCGCCGCCGAGGTCGATCGGAACGACCTGGTGGGTGCGGACGTCGACGCGGTAGAAGGCGTAGTCGTTGTAGTCGGCGAGCAGGACGTAGCGGCCGTCGCCGGTGACCACCAGGCCGTTGCCGTTGAAACCGTCGTCGTAGACCATCGGGGAGTTGGTGAGGTCCACGCCCACGTGCAGTGGTTGCTGGACCTGCTTGCTCTTCAGCTCGGCGGCGGTGATGTGCCACAGCGCGGGGTGGATCGAGTCGGAGATGTAGGCGTCGCCGTTGGGGGCGAGGGCCACGTCGTTGAGGAAGGTGTCGGTACGGCCGGTGTCGAACACGTGCAGCAGGGCGCGGGTGCGGGTGTCGTAGACGAAGACCTTGCCGGTGGCGCCGCCCGCGACGATGAGCCGTCCCGCGCGGTCGGTCTTCATGCCCGCGACGGAGGTCCGTCCGTCCTTTCCGCCCGGCAGGAACACCTTGGTCGCGCTCTGATGGACGTCACCGCGGTAGATGGTGCCGTCGCTGGTGCTGCCGACGTAGAAGAAGGGAGTGCCCTGCTGGCGGGCGATGCCCTCGGGGTAGGTCTTGTCGCCGGGGACGGAGTAGCTGGCGGGCAGGGGTTCCCGGTGATGCAAGGCGGCGGCGTGGGGTGCATCGCCGCCGGAGGCGGCCAGAGCCGGGGCGGTACCACCCAGGACGAGGAGGGAGGCCACGGCTACGGCGGCGGCGCGGGGACGGAAGAGGCGGTTGTGGGACATGACGGATCTCCGGCCGTGAGTAAGTGAGCAGACCAAGGGGGTGATCAACAATGTGGGGCAATGAGCGCGGAGGACGCGGTCCGCGCGGAGTGCCCCGGATCCGCGCGGCGCGGGCGGCACACGCCGGCGGCGCTCAGTTGCCGGCGGCCGGGAAGAGAGAGCGGTTGGCGATGTCGATGATGAACGGGCCGACGTGGGCCGGGTACTTGTCGACGATCGCCTTCTTGTACGCGTCGCCGTCGTCGCCGAGCAGCTCGCGCGCGTCGTCGAGGTAGCGGCGGACGTCTTCGTAGACCTCCGGGCCGGTGGGCAGGCCGTGGCCCGCGAGGATCGTGTCGTAACCGGACTCGGCGGCCAGTGCGTCGACGGCCTGCTGCCAGCCGGTGATGTCGTTGTTGCCCAGGTAGAGGTGGACGTCGTTGTAGACGAGGTCCTGGGCGATCAGGACGCCCTGCTCGGGCAGCTTGATGAGCAGCTCGTCGGCGGCCTCACCGCCGGAGACGGCCTCGAAGACGAACGGGACGCCGTCGATGAACTCGGTGCCCGGGATGATGGCCACGCTCGGGGTGAAGTCGCTCAGGGGAATGACCTGCCCGGTGGGCAGGTTGCTGTCGCCGCGGGCGATGATCTGGTCGCGCACCTGGACCAGAGCGTGGACGGGGACGCCGAAGCGGGCGGCGCCGTTGTAGTGGTCCGGGTGGGCGTGGGTGACGATGAGGCGGTCGATCGGCTTGCCGAGGCCCTTGGCGTAGGCGATGGCCTCGTCGGCGTAGGCGGGCAGCAGCTGGGCGTCGATCGCGATGACGCGGGCCGTGGTCTCGATCAACTGGGTGGTGGTGTGGAAGGTGTCCGCCGGGGACATGTAGCTGTGGATGCGCACCGCGCCCTTGTCGAGGACCGTGACCGTGCCGTTCATGAGGGACTCCTGGAGGTGGAGGCGGCCCTGCGCCGCCTTGACGACCTCTACTTTCGTCGCGAAAGCGCAGGCAGGCGAGATACGCTGAAGACGCGGCATGGTAAATCGAGGACATCTGGAGATCGTGGTGCTTTACGGGGATCCTGGCGGCGCCGACCCTGCTCAGGACGGTCCCATCCTTCGCCTCGACTTCAACCCGCCCGAGGAAAGGGTCCCGGGTTTCGAGATCATCGATCTCGCCACCCTGCACGAGCGACGGCGGCGGCGGGGGAGACGGCCCGACCTGGTGCACCGGGTGGACTTCCACACCCTCACCCTGATCACGGAGGGCAGCGGGGAGCATTCGATCGACTTCGTGACCTACCCCGTCCGTCCCGGCACCCTGTTGTGGGTCCGGCCGGGCCAGGTCCAGCGCTTCGTCCGGCCCGGCACCGCGAACGGCACGCATCTGTTGTTCACGCCGGCTTTTCCTCCGTACTCCAGCAGCGCCGACCGGCTGGTGAACGAGTGGTACGGGTCAGCGTGCTGGCAGCTCGGCGCGAGCCCCGCGTACGCGGGGCTATCGACCCTGCTGGGCCAACTGCGGGCCGAGTACGACCGCCCGGAACCCACCGTCTCGGCGGAGATCCTCCAACTCCTGCTGGCCACCGTGCTGTTGCAGATCGACCGGCTGCCCCATCCCGACGGCGGCACCGACCCCCAAGCCGGTGGCGAGGTGTATGCCCGCTTCCGCGCCGAACTGGAACACTCCTACGCCACCACCCGCCGCGCCGCCGACTACGCCCAACGCCTCGGCTACACCGTCAAGACCCTCACCCGCGCCTGCACGGCCGCCACCGGACAACCCGTCAAACACGTCATTGACAGCCGGGTCGCCCTGGAGGCCAGACGGCTGCTCGCCCACACCGACGAACCGGTGGCGACCATCGCCCGTCGCCTCGGCTTCCCTGAACCCACCAACTTCGGCAAGTTCTTCACCCGCCGCACCGGCGTCACCCCCGGCGCGTTCCGGCTCGCCCACCAGGCCCGGTAGCCAAGTCGGCAGACCCGCCGCTCAGCCGGTGCGGCATGATCGGTGGCCGGGGTGGAAGCAGGAATGGGAAGGGGCGTCAGGACCATGGACGAGCATGCGGAGATATCGACATCGAGCGACGCCGCGAACGACGCACTGATCCTGACCTTCGGGCGCTTGCAGGGGGCCGCCGCGAACCGGCTGGACTACATCCTGGGGCGGGCCTGGAGGTGGAGTGCGGTATCAGCCATCTGATGTTCGAGGTGCTGCTCATCCTGGGCCGGGCGGGGGCCCGGGGCTGTCCATGCGGGCCGTCGCCCAGGAGCAGGTCCTCACGACAGGTGGCGCCACGCGCCTGGTGGACCGCATGGAGGCGGCCGGCTTGGTCGAACGCGTCGAGGATCCAGGTGACCGGCGAGGGAGGCTGGTGCGCCTGACGCCGCTCGGCGAGGAGACCACGGTCTCCGCGTCCCGAATCCATGTGGAGAACATCAGGCGCTACTTCCTGGCGCCCCTGCCGGTGGAGGACTGGGACCGATTCGCCGAGAACCTGCGCATCCTGAGTCACAGCGCACGGGACACACTGCCCCGGCTTCCCTGAGGACTGTGCGGCCCGTTCCCGGTGGGCCGCTTCCACTCGCGCCGCTGGACCGGCGACGGCCTCGACACCACGGCACTCCATCGACCTGACCTGCGTCCCTGCGCCCGGGCGGACCTCAACCCCGCCGGAGGCGCCCCTGCGGCGATCCCCCTCCCCACGGCTGGACGGCTGCCACGGCCCCGAGGAGGAACGCGTCCGAACGGTCTCAAGCTTTGTGACTCCTTGACTCCGGCTTCCCGCTGCATTCATGAACTGCGGAGACACGTGGATCAGATGAATCGCCTGACGGTCGAACTCAAGAATACCTGACTAGTCAGGTACTGTTGGCTTCGGTGAACCGCTCGCACCAGGCGAGCACCCCACCCCTACGCCGAGGTCCTCGATGCAGCTCGTCTATGCCTTCGACGCCTACTGCGGCTGGTCGCACGGGTTCTCCCCGACCCTGCTGGAAGTCGTCTCCCGCCACCCTGACCTGCCCGTGGAGGTGATCTCCGGCGGCTTGTTCACCGGCTCGCGCCGGGGCCCGATCCGCGAGTTCGGATACGTCCAGGGCGCCAAGGCCCAGATCGCCGAGCTCACCGGGGCCCAGTTCGGTGAGGGGTGCGACCGGCTGATCGCCGACGGCTCGTTCGTGATGGACTCCGAGGCCGCCGCGCGGTCGGGGGCCGCCCTGCGCCGGGCGGCCCCCGACCGCGCGGCGGAACTGGCCGGCGCCCTCCAGCGGGCCTTCTACCCCGACGGCTTCACCCTGTCCGAGGCGTCCACCTACCGGAAGGTCGCCGAGGAGGCCGGGCTGGATGCCGACGCCGTGGTGGCCGCCTTCGAGTCCCGCGAGGCTGACGACTGGGCGGCGGACGACTTCCGCCGCTGCACCGACCTGGGAGTCACCGGCTTCCCCACCCTGATCGCCGTCGACGGCGACCGCGTGACCGCCCTGGCCCGCGGCCACGCCACCGCCGACGAGGTCGACCGGCGCCTCGCCGTTCTGTCCTGACTGTGCCATCCCCACCCACACAAGGAGCACCAACCATGAACAACCTCTCCTTCACGGTCTTCGACCTGGACTTCCCGGCCGGCAGCAAGAACAAGACCGCCACCCTCGTCACCGGCGAGAGCGAGGCACTGCTGGTCGACGCCGCCTTCACCCGCGCAGACGGCCACCGCCTAACCGCCGAGATCCTCGACTCGGGCAAGACCCTGTCCACCGTCTTCGTCAGCCACGGCGACCCCGACTTCTACTTCGGCGCCGAGGTCCTCGCCGACACCTTCCCCGAGGCAGAGTTCGTCGCGACCCCGCTCGTCATCGAGCACATCCAGCACTCCTACGAGGGCAAGCTCAAGGCGTGGGCCGCCCTCGGCCCGAACCTGCCCACCCGCCTTGTGGACCTCCGGCCCCTGAACGGCGACCTCACCCTCGAAGGACACCGCTTCGAGCTCAAGGGCGGTCCGGCCGCACTGCCCGACCGCCACTACCTGTGGCAGGCCGAGCACCGCGCCCTCCTCGGCGGCGTCCTGCTCTTCCAGCAGGAGCACGTCTGGGTTGCCGACACCCCCACCCCCGACGACCGCGCCGCCTGGATCGCGCTGCTGGACGAGATGGCCTCCCTCGGACCGGAGCTGGTCGTCCCCGGCCACCGCCTGCCCGACGCCCCGGCGAACGCCTCCGCGATCTCCGCCACCCGCGACTACCTGCTCGCCTTCGAGGAAGAGCTGGGCAAGGCCGCCGACGGCGCAGCCCTGACCGAGGCGCTCGTCGCCCGCTACCCGGACAACGGCATGCTCATCGCCGCCCAGATCGGCGCCAAGGTCGCCAAGGGCGAGATGAAGTGGGGCTGACCATGACCGACTTCGCCGCGTCCACAGCCCCCGCCGACGTCGTACGCCGCCAGTACCTGGCCTCCGCGGCCGGTGACCTGGAAGCCCTGCGCGCCACCCTCGCCCCCGATGTGGAGTGGACGGAGATGGCCGGCTTCCCCCTGGCCGGCACCTACCGCACCCCCGACGGGGTCACCGCCAACGTCATGGAGCAGCTGGGCAAGGAGTGGGACGGCTGGACCGCCCACGACGACACCTACGTCGTCGACGGCGAGAACGTCGTCGTCCTCGCCCGCTACACGGCGGCCAACAAGGCCACCGGCAAGAACATCGACGTCCGGGTCGCCCACCACTTCGTCGTACGCGGCGGCCTCATCGTCCGCTTCGAACAGTTCGTGGACACCGCGCTCGTCCGCGACGCCATGACCGCCTGACCCTCCCGCTATCTGAGGACAGCACAGATGAACGCCACCGTCGTGCTCGTGCACGGAGCGATGCACACCCCGTGGATCTTCGACCCCCTGCGCGAACGGCTCAGCGCCCGCGGCATCGCCTCGCAGGCCGTGCAACTGCCCAGCAGCAATCCCGACAGCGCGGCGGCCCAAGGGCTGGCCGAGGACGTCGAGGTGGTACGCGCCGCCGTAGCGGCTGTCGACGGACCTGTCGTGCTCGCGGCCCACTCCTACGGCGGAGTGCCCGCGACCTGGGCCGCCGCAGAGTCGGACGAGGTCGCGGAGCTCGTTTACATCGCCGCCTTCGCCCTGGAAGCGGGCACCTCGATGATGGAGTGGATGGGCGGCGACTTCCCGCCCACCTGGATCCACTCGCCCGACGGCCTGGCCGTGAAGGCGGGAGACGCCGAGGAGTCCGTCTTCAGCGGAGTAGACCCCGCCCTGACCGCCGAGGCCGTCAAACGCCTCAACTGGCAGGGCATGCGCGCCTTCACCGAGAAGCTGGGCGCCGCACCGACCGAGGTGCCCCTGACGTACGTCGTGGCCACCGAGGACCCGGCGCTGCCGCCCGCGGTACAGGAACAGTGGGCGGCGCGTGCCGCCCACAGTGTCCGTGTTCCCTCCGGGCACTCCCCGCACCTGTCCCACGCCGACGAGGTAGCCGACGTTCTCGTCAAGGCCGTCGCGCGGGCCGCGTCCAACAGGTCCTAGCGTCCGCACGGCTGGCTCCTGGAGTTCACCCACGCCAGGAGCCAGCCTTTCGTCATGAGACCGACAGCGCTGATTGCTGACCGTTCCGGAGCACGAACGGCGGCTGCGGGACCTCGTCCTGGCCGAGACTGGCAGCTTCGGCGTCCGCCGTGTCACCGCCACCCGCAATACGCTGCGCGCGGCTTCGAGACCGTCGAATGGTGCCCAAGCCCGAGCTAGAGGACGTCGTGGCCGCCGCCACGGAACTTGTCCTGCCGCTGCGGGCCGTCGCTGCCCGCGCCCTGCGCCTGACTGGCGACCGCCGCCCTCAACGACAGCAGGAGGAGTTGGGTGAGTGACGACACCGTGGAACAGAGTCTCCTGAACCGTATGCGGGCCATCGGCCCGGTCGCCGTCGCCTGTTCCGGCGCTGTTGACTCCGCCCCTCGTCCTGGCCGCCGCCGTACGCGCCCTCGGCCCGGAACGCGTCCTTGCCCTCACAGCCGTGTCGGAGAGTCTGGCGGTTGGTGAACTGCCTCGCCGACGACGTCGGAGTCACCCACCTGACGCCGCTCACCGGCACTGGGCCGTCCCGGATCTCGGGCCGACGGCCGCGACCGCTGCTACTTCTGCAAGTCCGAGGTCCTGGACACCATCACCACCCTCGCCCACGATCGCGGCTTCCGCTATCACCGGGAGACAGGCGCCGAGCAAGATTGTTGAACGATGCTACGATCCTGGCTGCCAGGTTGCTGCGGCATTCGGACAGTGAGGGGAAGCCCGTGACTAGCGACGAGGACTACCGAGCACCGGCCTCCTTGGATGTCGTGCGTGCCTGCGCCGTCCGAGCCAAGCAGGGTGGTATCGCTCTCATGGGTGCCTCGGACGCCGAGATCGACTCGGCGCTGCGTTGCATGGCGGAGCGTTTGGGATCGGCGCAGTCGGCTCTTATGGCCGCCAACGAGAAGGACCTCGCGGCTGCCGTCTCCGCAGGTATGTCGCCCGCGCTGCAGGATCGCCTGCGAGTGACCTCAGAGCGGTTGGAGGCCATGGCGGCGGAACTGCGCACGCTGGCGGACACCTCGCACGAGCCGAGGGACAGGGTCGTCGAGGTGCGCCCGGACGGCCTCACCCTGGTGGAGCGCAGGCGTCCGGTCGGGGTCATCGGCGCCAACTTCGAGGCTCGCCCGAACGTCACGCTCGACATCGCGTCCCAGCTCCTCAAGTCACGCAACGCGGGTGTGCTGCGCACCGGATCGGCTGCGCTCGGCTCGTCCCGGGCCCTGGTGGATCTAGTGATCGTGCCGGCCCTGGCCGAGGCGGGGCTGGATCCGGACGCCATCCAACTGGTGCCCAGCGAAGACCGCTCGGCGGCTTACGCGCTGGTGGCCCTGCCCGAGCTCATCCCGCTGGTCATCCTGCGCGGGAGTGGCGACAGCACCCGTGACCTCGGCCGTGAAGGCGCACGCCACGGTGTGCGGACCCTCGCCCATGCCGACGGCGGCGGAGTCCTGTACGTGGACTCCGCCGCCGCCGACAAGACCGCACACCAGCTGATCATCGACAGCCTCGACCGCCTGGGCGTGTGCAACCGCCTCAATCTGCTGCTCATCGACCGGCCTGTGTACGAAGAGCGGCTGCCGGGCATTCTTCAGCTCCTGCACCGCCTGGGCATCGCCGCATCCCTTCCCCCGCACAGCCATCCGCGCGGATACGAGTGGTCACTCGACCCGGAGCGTGCGGCAACCGTGACGATCGACGCCGCCGACGGCCCATCGGACGCGGCGCGGGTCGCGAACGAGGAGACGTCCGGGCTGGCCGCCGCCATCGTGACCGACGACCCCGCCGCCGCCACCCGGTTCATCGATGCTTATGGCGGCTCCGGGGTCTTCTGGAATTCCCCCACGCGACTTCTCGACGGCTTCAAGCTGCTGCGACTGCCGGAGACAGGTATCAACATCGACCGGGTCCCCGGTCCGCGTGGGCCAGTGAGCTTCCGCGATCTGTACCTGCGGCAGTACGTGGTCATGCCCAGCGCAGAGAATCTCGGCTAGAACCCTGGCTGCCGGAACGCCGGCCGTTCGACGGGTGACAGGCCCCCGGGGTTCGTTAGGTTTGTTGCCCGGTCATGCCTGGGTGTCCTGCCCAGTGGTGCCCGCGTCCTGGTCCAGGGATGCCAGCCTCTGATGTCGTAGTGCCTCGGCCAGCGTCTGGTGCCCGGACTGCTCGGCGTGCACGACTCTTCCGCTGGGCAGAGCGCGCTGCCACCACTCGCCGGCCGCGGTGTCGGCCGAGACACGCAGTTCGACCAGTGCGGCGCCGAGGCGACGTCGGGAGGCGTTCAGCGCGCTGGGCACGGGATCCGGCTCTGCGAGGAGAGCCGCCGTGTGTGCATGGGCGTGCTCGACGGCGGTGAGTGCGTGGTCGAGGCGGTCGCCTGCGCGCCGGTTGGTGACTGCCAGGGCTGCGGCGAAGCCGACGAGCGTGCCGACGAGAGTGTCCGTGATCCGTCCGGTGATCAGTTGGACGGAGTCCTGGGTCCGGGCGAACTCGGTGATGAGCAGGGCCATCGGGGTGACGCAAACGGTATGGAGCCAGTAGTTGGGGCCGATCAGTGCCGCGGCGGCGAAACAAGTGGCGAGGAAGCACAGCACGAGGGCCGCCGGATGCAGGTGGGCGAGCGGGACGATCACGGCGAAGACGAGGACGCCGATGAGGTTGCCGACGACCCGCTCAACTGCTCGTCGCCGGGTGAGCGTGAGGTTGGCCTGGTACAGGGAGGCGGCGGTGACGAGGGCCCAGTACGGGCGCCCGATCCCGAAGGCGAGGGAGGCGTATCCGGCAAGCGCGCAGCCGATCCCGGTGCGCACCGCGATGGGGGCGAGCAGATTGTGCCGGCTCCACCACGCCGCCCGGGGCGACGCGGTCGTCTCGGCGTCGACGCCGAGGAGTTCCTCGCCGTCCGGCACAGGGTGTTTGAGGTAGGGGAGCGGGCCCGAGCCGCGCAGGTTGCGCGCCCACGCCTGCAGACGCTCCGGGTCGGCATCCCCAGGGGCGGTGACGGCGACCTCGGCGCACGCGACGAGCCGTATGAGGGAGCGGCGTGTGAGGTCGCTTCGGGCGCCGGCGGGCGGTAGGCATTGCCAGGCGGCCTGCACAGCTGCGGCAGCGGCGGCGCGGCCTTTGACCTGGGGCTCGACCGTGCCGCTCACGGCGACGTACGCGGCGACCGTGTCGAGGGCGTGGGCGGTGGCGCGACGCTCGGGTCCGTGGGGGCGCAGCAGGCCGGGCGCCATGCAGACCAGCCAGGCCCAGACACCCCCCAGCAGGGCCAGCGCGATATGGCCGGGGACCTGAGCGGGAGTCTGAGGCAAGAACAGAGCGGTCGAGCTGATGAATGTCAGGACCACACTCGCGGGCGGGCCGATGCGGGTGGCGTCGCAGACGGCTTTCTGTAGGGCGGCCATGAGAGCGCCGACACTTACCAGGACAACTGCGTTACTGGTGAGCGCCGCCGCGAGCAGCGCGACGGCGAGGCCACCGACCATGCCGAGCGCCACCCAGGCCAGGGCCCGGTACCGGGCAGCGTATGGGCGGTTGTGGCAGTACAGCGCCGACATGGCACCAGCTATCGGGTACATCGCCAGGTCGAGCCTGTCCAGCGCGAGCAGGGATAGCGCGGGCAGGGCGGTAGCGGCGAGCACGCTCAGCGCCGGCTTGAACCAGATGTCGGAGGGCGGGGCGCATCGCAGCATCCCGGCGTGGGCCACGCGGCGCAGGGCCGCACGCGTACTCATCGATTTTCTCCGTGAGATACGCCGTCGTCCCTAGCGGGGGCGATCGGCGCTTGGGGTGTCGTGCCGCGCGGGAAGTGCGAGCCGAGAAGGGGGGCGAACGTAGCTGGCTGTGAGCCTTCGCGCCGGGCCAAGCATCAAGATCGGAACAATTCTGACGCGGGCGCACGAGCACGACCCGGTAGGCGAGGCGTCCGCGGCGCAGAGGCGTCCCTCGGTCGGCGGGTCGGTCGTCGAGCAGGTCGTTATCGTCGGGCGGTGTCTTGAGCGCGCTTCGTGAGCCGGTTTGCGGCTGCCAGGGGGGCGTCGCCATGACGCCGGTCCGGCGGCCTGACCGGACCGGCCTGCTCGTGGTCGAGAGTTGCTTCCAGGGCTGCAGTTGACATGGAGAACCTTCATAGGCGGATGAGATGACTGACTTAATCTATCTTAAGTCAGAGCCTTTGGGAGGGGGTGGTGACGTCATCCCTGGTTGTCCTGCTGGTCGACCGCGACAGCCGGGCGGTCCGAGCGCTGTTCCGCTGCCCGCGCCCTGGAGGTGCTCGGTACCCCGGCGAACCTGCTGGTGCTGCGTGGGGCGTTCTACGGCACGACGCACTTCCAGGACTTCGTGCGGGAGCGGGGGCACCGTTCACCCGCGGCTTTCTTGCACCGAGGGTCACATCCTGCCGCCTGGCGAGGTCGAGGTCGTTGCGGCACCCACCCTGCTGAGCACCGTGGCAGCCGACGACTGACCAATGCCACGAGGGCCCTGCCCGCCTGCGGCAGAGCCGACGGGCGCAGGCGCAACCGCGGCGCCGGCGATTCCGGTACGCGGGATGCCGACACCAATCCTCGCTGCAGAGCTGATCGCGTCGATCGCGTCACATATCTGCGACACGTCGAGGCCCTGGGTGACGAGGACGTCGTACTCCTCGCGGTGCATGCAGGCGACTCGGCTACTTGTCCTGTTCAGGAGCTCCGCCAGGCGCTCGCTGTCAGCACGCTGCCCAAGCCCGGTGACACAGGCGACGCTGAAAGCTGGGTGCGCGCGTGGTCCGAGATCCTGTGAGAAGCCAAGCAGCGGCTGGAGTTTGTCAAGAAAAGCATCAACCACAGCCCCTCCCTGGAGCAGGCCTTGGCCTACCTCCGCCACCGCCATGGCGACCTGCTCCCGGACCAATCGCGCAAGCGGACCGCAGTTCCCACCCCGCGCTCCGCGGCAGCCCACAACCCTGCTGTCTGACCCTGCCACTGCCTTTGCGCGGCGCACCCGTCTTGTCTGAGTCAGGGAAGCAACCGAGACAGACCCATGAACGGGACAGCGAGTAAGCGCCAAGCCTCCTCCGTCTGCCGATACCGGGATCGCTCGCAGGCGGCCGCCCCGTCGCGTTCTCTCACGACAGGCAGGACGACGGCCCCTCTATCAGCAGCATTCCACGAGCATGAGTTCGCCAGACGTTCTCGCTCTGGCCATGGATACGCTCGGGGCGATCGAAGCAGTCACCTGCCGTACGCTGCCTTAAGTCAGAAGCCACCGCAGATTCTCGATCGCGGTGCCTAAGCGTATAGTGAGACCATGGCGACTCCACTTCGCGACTCCCTCACCGACCGCGACAGCTGGTACGACGTTCCCTGTTCAGGGCGCCTCGCCCTGGAGCTCGTCTCCAACCAGTCCACGTGGATTCTCCTGCGGGAGGTCTACTACGGCACGACGCATTTCACGGATCTTGCACGTCAGGCGAAGGTAAGTCAGCCCACGGCATCCGCGCGTCTGACGGAAATGGTCGACGCCGGCCTTCTCAACAAGGTCTCCTACCAAGAGCGCGGCCAGCGCTCCCGTGAACGCTATGTACTCACCGACCGCGGCAACCAGCTCATGACGGTGTTCTTCGCCCTGATGCAGTGGGGCGACCGGCACCTGGCCCCCGACGGGGGCGCCGTACGCTTGCGCCACGCAGATTGCGGCGCGGGGGTGCGCGCGGAACTGCACTGCAATGTCGGACACACCGTCACGCCGGACGACCTCGAACTGGTGCCTGGCCCAGCCATCGCCAGCACCGAACCTCTCCAAGAGCCTGGCGCCGTCTGAGCGCCTGCGCCTTTCTGGATGTCCTGGAGACTGCCTGGAGCGCTTCGAGTCGGCGTCGGTGATCACTCGGGCCGGCGCGGCCAGGTGTCCTTGACGGAGCTGGGCCGGTGAAAGCAGCCGCAGGCGCGGGACAGGTTCTGATGGACGGATTCCTGGCCCGCACTGACCGCTTTTCTTCGATCCCTTGGCTTTGCAGAACAGCTCCTGCTGTAGGCGCTTGAGCTTCTTCTCGGCCCGGCGCAGGAACCGAGGGCGATCAATCTTCCTGCCGACAGCGAGCCCAACCGCTCACACGCGAAGAACGCGCGGTTGAAGAGCAGGCGATCGCTACCTGTCTGAGGCCTGGCGTCGGCTGCGCTGTAGCGTCTTCGGATCGTCGTGCCCTGGTTCAACCCGTGCGTGTCGACGTTCGACGGACATCATGCGGTCTGGGCTGAGCCTTCAACGGCCAGACGTGCCGGAAGACTTCTGGCGGCGATCCCGAGAGCCAACGCTGTTCAGCGGTGGCCGCGAGGGCGCCGGTCGGCAACCGCGGTGTCTCTGATGGCCCAAAGGGCAGCAACGGCATCGGTAGTGAGTGCGCCGGGGGACCGGCGTGGCGTCCATGATTGTGCATCGGTACGCCAGCCGGTCCCGCCGGCATTGGCAGGCAGGGTGCCCGTCAGCGGGGCCCGCTTATTACGGCCTGTTGGTCTCGGCGGCGGCGAGCCGCTCGCGCGCGAGGTCGTAGGCGGCGGCGAGCGTGGTGACGCCGTCCCGGTGGCTGCGCTCCAGGGCCCGGGTGGTCGTCTCCGCGATCTCGTCGAGGCGGTGGTCGGCCTGCTCGGGGGTAAGGTGCTGGAGCTCGATGCCGCTGGCGTAGAGGATGCCGCCGGCGTTGGCGATGAAGTCCGGTGTCCAGATGATGTTGCGCTCGCGCAGTGAGTCGGCGACGGAGTCGGTGCTGAGCTGGTTGTTGGCCGAGCCCACGACGGCCTTGCAGCGCAGTCGCGGGACGAGCGCGGGGGTGAGGGTGCCGCCGAGCGCACAGGGGGCGAGGATGTCGACCTCGGCTTCATGGGCGGTGTCGAGGGGGATCCAGGTGGCGCCGACGGCCTCGGCCGGCTCACGCAGGGATTCGTCGATGTCAGTGGTCGAGACCGTGGCGCCCCGCTTGATGAGCTTCTCGGTGAGGGAGCGGCCGACGGCACCGAACCCGATCACGGCGACGGTGCGTCCGTCGAGGTTGGTGGTGCCCCACAGGTGCTGGGCGGTGGCCAGCAGGGCCCGCTCCACGCCACCGGCGGTGCCGTGAGTGGTGGCGGGGATGCCTTCGGGGGTGATGGTGTAGCCACCGACGTAGGGCGTACGCATGCGCATGGTGCGCATCTCGGTCGGTCCGGTGCCCACGTCGGGGGCGACGATGTAGCGGCCCCCCAGCGAGTGGACGACGTCGGCGACGTCGAGCAGCAGGCTGGTGCGGAACTGGCCGTCGACCCGCTGGGGGCCGCCGGGCAGCAGCGGGACGACCGACTTCCCGCCGCCGGTGCCGTTGTTCGAGGCAGCGGCCTTGAACGTCATGGCGCGGCTCAGCCGCAGGGCGTCGACGACTGCGGAGACGGGGGAGTCGTACTTCGTCAGGCGGACGCCGCCCAGCGCCGGTCCGAGCTTGGTGTTGTGGACGGCGACGATGACGGGCTGGCCGGTGCGCTCGCCGCGGCGGATGACCACCTCCTCGTGATCGATGGTGGCGTCGAGTTCGGTGTGGGTGTTCATCTGGGATTCCTCTTTGTTGGGTCCGCTGGTGGGGTGGGTTTGTCAGAACGCTGCGAGCAGGCGTCCGTCGAAGGTGTGGAGGATCTTTGCGATCTGGTCCCGCTCGGCGGCGGACACCGTGCGTGCGGGGCGCTGGGGTGCGCCGACTGGGAACCTGAGCAGTTCGAGGCTCGCCTTGAGCGCGCCCACGAGGCCGTAAGCGAGCAGCTCGCCGAGGTGGTCGACCTCGTCCTGCAGAGCGTCGAGGCGGTGGTGTCCGGCGGGGTCGTGCCCGGCGCCGACCAGCTCGGCCAGGAGCGGTGCGGCGATGTTGGACAGTGCGGCCACGGCGCCGTCCCCGCCGAGCCGGAGGGTGGCCGCGATCAGATGGTCGCGACCCTGCAGCACGGCGAAGTCGGACGGGCGGGCCTTGAGGAAGGCCGCTACCAAGGACAGGTCCCCGCTGCTGTCCTTCACACCCACGATCCTCGGGTGCTGTGCGACCTCACGCAGGACTTCGGCGGAGATACCGTTCCCGGCGAACTGGGGGATGTTGTAGAGGACGACGGGCCGGGGGGCATGATCGGCGAGGGTCACGAACGCGTCGATGGTCTCGGCGTCGGAGAGCGGGAAGAAGGTCGGCGGAGTGACCACCAGGTAGTCGGCCGCCGAGTCGGCGTACTGGTCGAAGGTACGCAGGGTCGCATCGACGCTTGACTGCCCGGCGCCGACGTAGAGCGCGGCGCGCCCGTCCAGCTGCTGGCCTGCGACCGCGACCGTTTCTCGCTCGACATCTGCGGGAAGCCACGGGTGCTCACCGGAGGAACCCAGCACGAAGACGCCGTCGACGTGCGGAACCAGTGCGTCGATGTGGCGGGACAGTGCGGGGCCGTTCAACCCGTTGTGCGGCGTCACCGGCGTGATCACTGGGCACACCAGGCCACCGGGGCGGCCGGCTCGCGTCGTAGCCATTCCTGCTCCATTCGGATGATCAACCCCGTCGGTGAGGGGTCGACTGAGCGCAGCGTAGAGGCTGACTTAAGTATGCACAAGTCAGCGACAGGCTCGTTGACATCGACGTTCTCTAAAAAAGTGAATTTCTTCCGCCATCTCACTTGTGCTTGCCTATGTGAGCGCGGTTACGCTCCGCCGGACATCAGACCAGGCGTCTGCAGGGCTCTACGCAGGAGACGAGATGATCGAAATCAGATCCATTGACAGTCCGTCGGACGCAGACACAGGGGCGGGGCCCGAACTGGGGTGGCCCTCGCTCACCTTCCGGTTCGGCAAGGCCGGGGCCTACATAGCGCCGTCGTCTTCATCGGCGGAGTGATCGCCTTCTTCGCGGGATACGGCACCTTCGACCTCACCGTTCTCGGGGTCGTCGGCCTGATGACGTTGTTCGTGGGATCCGTACTCGCCCGGAGCTTCTCGACCTTCTGGGAACGAGCCATCGACGGCGTCGCCTCCAAGAACTCCGCGACGCTGCTCCTTCTGCTGCTCTCGATCAGCGTCGTCTCGGCGATGATCAAGGCAAGGTGACCGACAGGAGGTCCTTCATCGACATCAGGCCGGCGGCCAGTGCCACCAGCGTGCCCGTGACGAGTCCGATCAGGGCGGTCAGGAACAGATCACGCTTGACGAACGCGACAATCAGCAGCACCAGCACCGGGACAAGCATGACCAGACCACGCGGCGAGGGATCACCCGCAGCGGCCGCCGCCGCGTGCGTGCTGCCTCCGAACAGGTTGCCGGCCCCCATCCCGGCCAGATAGAAGAGCACCGCAGCGACCAGCGCGGCACTCAGCGAGTAGGGGCCCGTGCCCGGACCACGCCGCCGACCTCGGCCAGCCCATTACGCCGGCGGTAGCGCTGCGAGGAGGCCGAGATCACGGTGGTGTCCGAGATGGGGGCCAGGTTGTCACCGAACAACGCGCCCGAGAGCAGTGCGCCGGCCAGCAGTACCGGCTGCGCACCGACCGCCACCCCGGCTGGGTAGAGGATCGGGAAGACCGTGAACATGGTGCCGATCGAGGAGCCGGCTGCCATGGCGATGACGCACACGACCAGGAACGCGACCGCGACGTACGCTCCGCCGCTCAGGTTCAGCTCGGTGGCCAGCCACACGAATCCGTTCGATGTGCCGCGCGACGGCAAGCCGACCGGCTTCCTCGTGTCGGGGGTGAGCGGGATGTTGCCGCTCATCCTGCTCGCGGTAGTCATCTTCGCGATGATCGGAGTCCTGCAGTCCGCAGGCGTCTTCGACGACAACGTGGCGCTGATGACTCGTTCGAACCCCGGCAAGAGCCCGGTGTGCGCCGAGTTCATGATCGCCGCAGGGGCCGTGCTGACCACCTCCGCCTTCGACGGCGTGAACGGGCCGTCAAATGATCTTCTTCGGTAAGTTCGCCGACCGGATCGGAGCCGACGTCGGGCTCCATCCCTACCGGCGCGCCAACATCATGGACTGTTTCACCCTCGGGCTCGGTGTCATCTTCCCTGTCGCCAGCTCGTTTCTGCTGATCGCAAGCACCCTGACACAGGGCTATCCAGGCATTCCGCCCGTGTCCGCACCGTCGATCTTCACCCACCGCCTTCTACCCGCTCTGCCTGACGCTCGTCATGGTCGCGGCCATTCTCACCGGGTGGGGCCGACGGTACGAAGGCCCGAACGGGGCCCCGACGCGCTCGCTCACACGGTGAGCGCTGACCCGACCGGCGACGAGAGTTTACTGACCTCGGCGTATTAGGGTCCGTCCGGTCTGTCGAGAGCGAGGGCCGTCCCGGCGAGGAACCCTCCAAGGACGCCGTGCTGGTATTGCAGCCCCTTGAGCCGCCTGTGGAGCAGAGTCTCCAACTCGCTGAGGGTGCGGGCGGCCAGGTTGGGCTGGTTTGGCCCGGCTCCGCTTGAGGTGTGCCCACAGGCACTCCACAGGGTTGAGGCCGGGCGCATACCCGGGCAGTAGGACCACAGTCAGCCAGCCCCGCTCGGCCACGAGTGCCTTCACCGCCTTGGAGACGTGGGCTCAGCCGGTCCCACACCACGATCAGTGGGGCCTTCGGCATTTGGTGGGCGCCATCAAAGAGGCGGATGTAGTCCGTCTCGCCCAGCGAGCGACGCTCGCCCTTGCTGCCGGTATGCCGACGCAGCCGGTAGCACAGATGGGCGGGCAGGCCCGGCCGGAAGCACAGCAGCCCGGCCACCGAGAGCCGTCCGCGGCTGCGGTCGGACGCCTAGCGCCGGCCGATACCGCGTACGAGCACGTCACCGGCCGGTCCCGCGGGTGATGACTGAGCGTATGAGCTCCTGTGCTGCCGACGGCCGTTGCCAGCCGTCGGCATCCGCTTCCGCTCATATCGCGTCGCGGTCACTGCACCACGGAATCGGCGATGGAGACGCCCATGTCGAGCATGACGAAGGTGTCGCCGCCCACGCCCTCCTCCGTGAACTCCTCAATGCTGATCGACGTGGCGACGATCGCGTTCTCACACCTCGTCTCGGTCTCCTGACGGTGTTGAGGCGTTGAGGATTACGGCGACGCCTCCGACGATCCGACCCGTGTCGACCCGTCGCTGTACGAGGTCGACCCGATGGCCGTGTCCCGGTTCCGCGTCCTCGGGCAGTTCGACCTTCAGGCCGACCACGAGTGGTGAGAACGGGTCGGCGCCGAGCGGCACCGGCTCGTCGGGCAGCTCGGCCTGCCAGGCGTCGGGGAAGCGCCGCAGGACGGCATCAAGGTCGGCCGAGGCCAACACGGCGCGCGCGAGGGGCGCGACCGGCGCCGAGGGGGCAACTCCGCCACAATCGAACTGCGTCGGAGCCTCCTGCACACGGGACCGCACCGGATATTCGACGAGCGGACGGGGGGCCAGGCCCGCGCTTTTGAGCAGTTCGGCCGATCGGTGGACCACCGCGATCCGCAGCCCGGGATCGGAACGCCGTACGTGCACGAGCTGCTTCTCGCCAAGCCGGTTGGTCAGTACGACCGGGACGACAACGTATTCCCCCGGTACCACGTCGACCACGGTGAGGTTCTTCTGCGCGAGATTCCGGGCCTGCCAGACGTGGCCGCCGGCCGCGGGATCATCGAAACGGCTCAGCACCGAGGCGACCACACAGGTATGGGATCCGGGCGCTGGCACCGACGCCTCGGGCCAGCGGGCCTTGACTACGCGGGTCTCGCCCGGCGCCAGGTCGAACTCGGCCTTCACCGCCGTGGCCTCGAAGAAGTCGGTCGGAAAGACGAATTCCGTCCCCGCGTACCCGGTCGCCCGGAACGTCACCACGAAGTGCGCCGCCGCACCGGCGCCGGCCCGGTTGCGTACCCGGGCGTGGAACCAATTGTCCTGGCCGTACTCCGGATTCTGGTGGATGGTGCCACCGTCGTCCGCGGTGCGGACCCAGAGATCGGGGGAGTCCCAGAACGCGCCCGCCCAGTTGTCCGCCCCGGGATCGACGATATCGTCGCGCAGCCGCAGGGCGGGAGCCGGGATGGGGTCGGGCAGGCCGTAGACGAACCGGTGAAAGGCGTGCACCACCCGGTCGTCGCCGCTGCGCGCGACCAGATGCTCCTCCAGCCGCTCGGTCGACAGTGGTAGACCGCCCGCCTGGGACTCGTACAGGGACCGCATGTGGGCGTTGAGGGGCCCGGCACCCGTCATCGCGGCCAGTCCCCTGAAGAGCGCGCTGCCCGAGACGTACGAGGCGGTCGGAGTGTGGCGCTGCCAGGGGTCCCGCGAGCACAGGGCTACGGGCGGGGCGGTGAAGTCGAGGGGGACGGCGTCGTTCGCTCCGTCGTCGTGGAACGTGGTGAAGCCCTCGTCCCACCACCCGTCGGACTGGTCTGCGGGCTTGAGGCCGCGGGCGAACCAGCTGTGGAACGTCTCGTGCAGGAGGGCGTCGGCGGATGTGGTCGTCCCTCCTTCGTACTCCATGCCCCCGCTGCCGGTGAAGTACGCGACGTACCGGTCGTCATGCAGGTAGCCGCCATAGCCGTTCTCGTTGTCGACGAGGAGGGTGCGGATCGCGGCGATCTGAGCCGCGAGGTCGACGGCCGAGCCGGCCGGCCGCCACGCCTCGATGGTGACCGTCTTGCCAGACACCGGCAGCAGCGCGGTTCCGGTGGTCCGCTCGACCGTGTCGGACGCCCGGATCTCCAGCAATGGGGACACCGAGCTGGACCGGGCAGGGAACGCCACCGTCCAGTGACGGGCGGCGAGTTCGGTGACGGAGCCGTTGGTGATCACCGAGTGTGGGACGGCCGTGTTGTCGATCCGGATGTCCAGGTCGATGGAGTACTGGTCGAACTGCAGGTTGGCCGGCAGCCAGGCCTCAAGGTAGCGGGCGCGGTTCAAGTCGGACAGCGCGAGTGCGAAGGTCAGCCGGGGACCCGGCGCCCACTCGATTCTCGGCAGGTAGGAGCCGCCGAGCTGGCTGTCCGGGACGGCTAGGGGGTACCGCACACGCAGGGTGTGCACCGACCCCGCGCTCTGGCCCGACTCGATGACGCGCAGATCGGTGAAGGGACCGGTCCCGAAGGCATGGTGGGCCAGCTTGGCCGCGGGGAACGGCGTACCGTCCAGCCACGCCTGGGAGACCGACTGACGCAGGTCGAAGAAGGGGCTCCCGGAGGTCGGCCCCACGGTGTAGGTGAGGGTCGCGTCGGCCGAGCCCGAAGCGGACGCACCGTCGAAGACGATCGATGCCGTGATGGAGCTGATGTCGATCGGGACGGCGAGCAGTCCGTCGACCGTCTTCGGAGGTGGAGCCACTTCCCAGTTGCCGGCCATGGTCCCCTCCCGGTTCAGCCGGAGCCCGAGTCCGGATGACCGAACTCGATGTCCAGGCTGATCTTCCTCACCGTGACCTTCGTGACGTCCGCTCCGTCGACGCCGAGGCGTTCGAGCAGACCGTGCGCCGCCGCGCCGTCGGCGCGTGCGCTCAGCCCGCCGTCTTCCGCATTCGCCGTCAGGCCGGGATCGACGGTGTAGAGCATCCCGCCGATCTCCATCCCGTCGGCCAGCAGGGACACCTTGATCGTCTGGTCGCCGGCGGCCCGCAGCTCCTCGGCGGTGAACGACGCGCCCGGCACCAGCTGCAGATTCAACCTCTGCTTCTCGCCAGGGTTCAGCCGGAATCCGTTCGCCGCGTCGTTGAGGTCGAGCGCCCACCCCTTGTCTGCGAGGACGGTCGGCATGGTGACCCTGAGCTCCATGTGCGCGGGCCGGGGCAGGTTGTTGCCGGCGACGAAGACCGTGTCGGCCATCGACGAGATCAGGGCCTCCGGGCCCGCGCCGCCGGGCACGAGAGTGACGTTGCGCTGGCCGATGTTGTTGTCGTTGGGCACCAGCCGCCATTCCTCGATCGACTCCGAGCCGGTGAAGTGCACCACGTTGCTCGGGTCTCCTGCCGTGGAGGCGATCATCAGCGCGCAGTCATGGCCGTGCACGTTCTCGTTGGGCACCCACTCGAACGGACCGAACACGACCTCCGCCGCGTTGTTCGCCGTGACACTGGGCGCGGTCAGCCCCGCCGCCGGCGACATGGGCGTGAAGTCGCCCGGCCAGCTGAGCCCCGCTCCGGGCAGGCAGTGGTAGCCCTGGACGGTCACGGTCCCCGACGCCGAAGTACCGCGGTTCTTGACCTGCACGTAGAAGAAGTTCTTCGTGCCCGCGATGGCGTTCTGGTGTCCGGGCAGACCGTCGGGCGCGTTCCGGTTCCACATCGACTGATTCGCCCAGTGCACCTGCTGGAACTCGTACTCCCCGGCGCGGCCGTCGTCGATGTACACGTCGACGTCCGGCGGCTTGCCGCCGTACGATCCCTGCTTCTCGAACCCCCAGCGGATCACCTTGTTGTAGGCACCGCCGGACAGGCCCTCGGACAGCCAGTTCTCCAGGTCCGCTCCTTGCAGCTCCTCGCACCACAACTGGGCGCCGCGGCCGGGGACCCGGGTCATGGTGACGGGGTCCACGTTGTCGGGGTTGGTGCCGGGGGTGAGCTGCCCGATGGCGCGCAGGATCAGGTACGTAGCGGCTCGGGAGGCGAACAGCCGCCTTCCGAGGTCCGGGTGGTCGCCGCCGATCGCGCGGTAGATCCGGAAGTGGCAGGTGGCCAGGATCTCCTCGCTCTGGTAATTCTCGTCGTCCTCGGGGCCGCCCCATCGCCACGTGCGGTCGAAGCGACGCGAAGCCAGGGGCCGGAACGGTGCGTAGCGGAACCGCTCCGTCGTCCCCCGCAACGCGGACTCCGGGTCCATCTGCAGCGCGGCCAGGCCGTCGCCGGCGCTGTGGGCGAAGCCGAACGTGCCCGTGCCCACGTGGTCTCCGAGAGATCCGTGACCACCCATCTCGTGCCAGTGCACCCACGGGTCGACCGCGCGGCCGAGGGGCTGAGCAGTGTTGGTGAGGTCGCACAGTGAGTAGCACATGTGGCCTGTGCCGCCGATGCCGTTGGGCGCCCAGTGCGCGTTGATGGCATCCGTGCCTGTGCCGCGGTGGTCGACCGGGATGGGGAACTCCGTCCCGTCGAAGTAGGTTTCGATCGGGAAGCCCAGGTCGGCGATCCTGCGGAACAACTGGGTCTGGTGGTAATAGGCGTTGACCGCCGCGAAGTCATTGGTCCGCGGCGCGAAGTTGAAGTCCGACCCCGACGGACGGGTGGGAGGGGCCTGGTTCGGAGTTTCAACGTCCTGGACGACCACGAACGTGCCCCGCAGTTTCTGGGACCCGTTGACCGGAGAGTCGAGATGGTGGAGGACCTCGCTCGAGTCGTGGTTCTGCAGGATCGCGTCGCTGTCGTCGGCGCTGACGGTCAGATCACCGGTGCCCACATTGGGGTCGACACGGAAGACCATGCCGTTGACGAAGCAGGTCTGGCACTCGACGTAGAGGACGGAGCCGGTCTCCACCTCGGAGAGGAGGAGCCAGACCAGATTGCCGTACCCGGGAACGTCGTGCCGGACGATCATCTCGGCACACAGGTACGTGCGTCCGGGCTCGATCGACCCGTCGACCGGAGCGATGTCCGGGAACGGCGGTGTGGTGTCCTCCCTGGTCGGGGCCCCCACCTCGCCCGAGAAGCCAGGCCGGTCCTCGTCGGGGGGTGCCGGCCTGCCGGCAAAGCGAAGCTCCGGCTGGTAGCGGTAGGCGACGAACCGTCCGTTCATCAGGCCGGTCCCGGCGGTGCCGCCGTTCCGCTCTTCGGCGGCCAGCCCGGTGAGTCCGAGCGTGCGCCGGACGACGCGTGTCGCTTCCTTCACCTCGGCCGGGATCTCGGCCTCCGCGTCCGCGCGGTGCGCGACGCGGCCGAGGAATCCGGCGCCGTCCTGGAAGAGCTTGCGGTAGGAGTCGATCCGCTCCGCGCTCGGCAGCCGGCCTTCCAAGCCGGGTTCCGTGTTGTTCGTGACGCCGACGACCCGGTTCGGCCCGTGCTTCACCTTGACCGAGATCCCGCGACGGAACACCGGCACGTCGAAGTAGGTCTGTGTGAAGGCGACGGTCGTTCCGTCGAAGAGCCTCTTGTCGTCATCGAGCCGGTACTCGACGTCCCTCTCCTCGGGCGCCATGGCCGCTGCCCTCATGCGTAGGTTCCCGAGATGCGGCCGCGCCAGCCCGAGCACGTCCGCGGCTTCCCTGAGGTAGGCGCTCGCCGCCTCGACGGGATCGTTCTTCTCGCTGGCCTGGAGCTCCTGGCTGTGCCGGATGTGCGTGACGTTTGCGCCGTCCTTGGTGATGTGACCCTTGACCGAGCCGTCGTAAAAGGTGGGCATCGAAATCTTCCCGTCCAATGGGCCTGGAACCTGTCCAGGGACGTGTTCCGGAGCTGCCTTGAATAACGCGGCTGATACGCCGTCAGTGTGAGATGGGGGGACCGTCGCACGGCAACGGGAACAGCCTGCGGCGACCACGCCCCTGCTTCCGCGAGGGAAATGCGTACCACGCGTGCAGAAATTCAGGCTTCGATTTCGAGCCTACGCCGCGGCTTTCCCGGTGTCGATTCGGTAAGACACCCCGGGCTTGACCGATACCAGCTCCACCTCGCCGTTCGTGAACGCTATGACGAAGTCCCATGCCACTGAGGTTTTCTCTATGAAGATCACTTCCACCGATGATTGAGGACAAGTGCGGCGTGGGTGATGTCGCCGATGCGGCGGGGCTGAGTGTGATGTGCTTGAGTGCGCGCCAGCGTTCCTTGAGCTCGGCGGCGCGTTCTCCCAGGGCTCGTACGTGCCTGATCAGGGCGTTCGTCATCCGGATGTCGATGTGGAGGCTTGCTCGGAGCGGCCCTTCGGGCGGCGGACGGGGATGCGTATGCCGATGCCCGCCCCGATGTAGCCCTTGTCGGCCAGGGGCGGCGGGCCCTGGGCGGCCGCTTTGTAGAGGGCGGGCAGGACGTGGATCCGGGCCGCGGTGATGTCGGGCGCAGATCCGGGTTCAACCTCGGAGACCCACAGTGGGGTGCCCTCCGGGGCTGACAACTGCACGTTGCCGCCGAATGCCTTGTGCTTCTGACTGAACCACAGATCGTTGCCGTTATTGCGCTCTCCAAAGACGCGGTCCGACTCGATCAGGGTGGCGTCCAGGATCACATGCGTCATCCCCTCCTTCTGGCAGTGCGTCAGGACGTCGCGCAGGTCGGGCGCCTGGTCGGCGAGGACGTCGATGCCCTCGTGCAGGTAGCGGTAGCGGTAGCCGGTGGCCTGTGAGATCCCGGCGTTTCGCGCCAGGCAGTGCACGCAGCCACGCTCCCGGAACCAACGCAACACCAGCACGGCCTGCCGGAACGGCCCGAGCGCCCGTGAGCCCAGCGGAGTGCCGATCCGGCGACGGTGCGTGGTCAGCAACCGGGCGAGGTAATCCACGACCTGGCGGGGGACATCGAGCGTGGCAACATAGGTGACCAACGTGAAGCCTCTGGTGGTTACGGCCGATCTTGTAGTGAGACCTGTCCTATCAGGGGCTTCACGGCAGTTCCGACTCACGTGCGCCACGACGGGGGCCAACGGTGCAGGAGCTCAGTTCCGCGGTCGTGCTCGTCACGGGCGTTATGGCGTCCGGGAAGTCCACCATCGCCCAGCTGCTGGCCGAGCGGCTGCCTCGCTCCCCGGAGCGGCAACGCTGAAGAACCTCACTGGTGTACTCGCCTCCCCCTGACCCGGACACCGAACAGCGCATGCGCGCCCACCACACGCACACCGCGAAGGCCCTGGACGTCCAGGTGGAGTCGGGCGCGGAGTTCTGGGGTTGGGCCGGGCGCACCCTGGGTGCCCCGGCCCGCACCGCTACGGGCGTGCCCGCCTGGCTGCGCCTGGTTTCCGCGCCGGAGGACAAGGCGTCGGGGAGGTTGTGGGACGGCGCCCTCGATGCCCAGCACGCCTTCGGCGACCTCGACGGCCACCGGCCCGCCCTCCTGGCCGTCCACGACGCCGTCGACGACGGCATCGCCTACCGGGCGGAGCTGTCGGTCCGCGTCGATGACCCGGTCCTGTCCGAAGACCCGATCCCTCAGCACGAGGCCCAGCTGCCGGACGCCTGGTGAAACGACCTCGCCGGGACGCTGGAGAAGGTGGCGGCCGTCGACACCGGCCGCCTCGCCGTACGGCAGCAGTACATGGAGCGGGCCATCACCGAGTTCGTCGGCATCCCTGCCCCGGCCGTCTCCCGCTGGACCACAGCCCATGCGGATGTCCACTGGGCGAACCTCACCGAACCGCTGTGCCTGCTGGACTGGGAAGGATGGGGCCGCGCTCCGGAGGGGTTCGACCCCGCCACTCTCTACGCCTACTCGCTGCTCCAGGAGGACGTCGCCGCCCGCGTCCGCGCCGCCTTCCCCGTCCTGGGCAGCCCGGCCGGCGACGGGCGACAGTACATCGGGTCGGGTCGGGTCGGGGCGGATGCGGTAGTGGGGCGGGGCTGTTTGACTGCCCTGTTCCAGGCTGCTTCCCAAAAGGTCTTTCGGTGGCTGGACCACCTCGGGCTCCACCTCCGCATGGTCGGGCCGGAGGCGGAGCCGGGAGGTAGTTCGGCCAGGTGGGAGCGATGGGCGTTGACCGTCTTCTCGACGCCTGGCCGAGGTTGGCCCACAGGTGGTAGCGATCCGTGACCTGTTCGGCCTGCGGAGCCCCGACCCGAGCGCCCTCCGCGTAACCGCTGGAACCCGGCAAATGACCTTCACCTCTGAGTGATCGCGGAGCCAGACAGCCAGGTCCTCGCCTTCGCGGCCGTCGTAGAGGTGCAGCGGCCGGTGGTGGCCATGTCGATCAACACCGTGCCGTAGTGGTGGCCCTTGCGGAAGGCGAAGTCGTCGACGCCGAGGATCTCCACCTTGGCGATCTCCGGCTCGGGCAGAGCCCTGACCAGCCGCAACAGCGTGTCCTTACCCATGGTGAGGCCGACCACGGACGCCAGTCGGGCTCCTGCCCGGCCGGCCAGGGCCAGCCCGATCCGCGTCAACACCTCGCGCAGCAGCGGGGTATGCCGACTGTGCGGAATGGTCAGTCCCGAGACCTGCTCGGCGAACGTCACCGCCGTGCAGGCAGGGTTCTCGCAGCGGAAGCGGCGCACGCATGACTCGCCCGCGACACCGAGCCCGCCCACGGCGCCATCACGCAGCCTGCGTACGTACTGGCCGTGCACACGGGCCGAGCTCTGACCGCACCGACAGAAACCAGTCACCGCCCGCACCCGCGTTCTCCGCACCACCTGGTCCGGTCGCCGCTCGACCTCCTCGATCAACAACGCAGACAGGAACGTGACGCGCGCGGCGCACGGACGCCCGTACCCTCGTACGGTCGTCCGCGCGCCACGCGCGGATGGCCGCGCCATGCAGCGGGGCGGTGACGCCGCCACAGCCGGGGCACCCCAGGCGACGCAAGTCGCCGACCGTCGGCATTTGTGGCACAACCTCGGGGAGGCTGCTGAGCGGGCTGTCGCCCGCCACCGCCAGTGCCTTCGCGTCCTGGTCCCCGGTGGCAGCACAACCGGACCTCCGTCCTCGACGAGTACAAGCCCTACCCGGACGAACGCTGGGACGAGGGCTGTACCAACGGGCGTTTTCGTGCTGTGCCTCGCCGAGGACTCGCTGCCCTTGCGGGCGACGCGGTGACCGGTAGGTATCGCTAAGGCCCCCCAATGCATCCGATGCACCCGTGTATGCGCTGGTATGCGGTCCACTACCGCGACGGCCCTCCACACGTTGCTCCGAACCAGAAGCTCACACCGTCCGTGTTGTTCTGGGAAGAGTCAGGAGAGGAACGTTGTCGGACCGATCAGTCGCCGCGGCGTGCTGCCCGGCGTGGCCGCCATGACGGTTGCCGCAGCCGTTTCGCCCCCGCGCTCAGGCACGCTGCTCACGGGTGACGGTCAGCGGGCTGCCCTCCGGCGTCCGGGCCTCGATCCGCGACTTCGGGGTCCACGACCGTCCCTTCAGCGCGGACGCCGGGACCGTCCGTGCTGGTGAACCCGCGAGAGCGGCAAGGTGACGGACGTCAATGGCGCCTGGACCGCCGGCGGCGGCGCGGTCATCCAGTGGCCCTGGAGCGAACCGGTAGAGCCCGGGCGGTTCCGGCCAGGGCGACGGACTCAACCAGTGAACCGGCGACGGCGGCGACAACCAGCCGTGGAGGCTGGTGCCTTCGACCAATGGCTACTACCAGTTCGTCAACGTCCGCAACGTGGTGCGCCGACGTCAAGGACGCCTCCCCGCGGACGGTGCCAAGGTCACCCGGTGGCCCTCCACCGGCGGCTCCAACCAGGACTGGCAGATCCTCGCGCTGTGAGCCGCCGGGACGCCCAGTGAGGACGGAGCTGAGCTGTCCGGCCCAGATCGGTAGCAAAACAGGTGCCGAGTGGCCGGCACCAACGGCTATCCCCCACCCGCTGATTCACCATCACTCGCAGAAGAGGACGCCTGTATGAGAAAGCCCTGGATTTTCCCCCTGGTCACGCTTGTCGCCGCCGTGCTCGGGGTGACGGCGGCGGGTGCGGCCCCTGCCTCCGCCGCCTCCGACACCCCTTTGCGGGTCATGCCGTTGGGTGACTCGATCACCTGGGGCGTGGGCAGCAGCACCGGCAACGGCTACCGCGCGCCGTTGTGGAACAGGCTTGCGGCGGACGGACATCCGCTGGACTTCGTGGGCACGGGACGGAGCGGCCCGATGTCCGACCCCGACAACGAGGGCCACTCCGGATACAAGATCCACCAGGTCGCCGCACTCACCGACGCCTCCCTGACCCGTTACCGGCCCAACGTCGTGACGCTGCACATCGGCACCAACGATCTCAACGAGAGCTACCAGGTCGCCACCGCCACCGCCCGGCTGAGGTCGCTGGTCGACCAGGTCACCGTCGCCGCCCCCGACGCGACCGTCCTGGTGGCCTCCCTGGTCGTGTCCACCAGCGGCTCGGAGGAGCAGTACCGGGGCGCGTACAACCAGGCGATCCCGCAGATCGTGAGGGACGCACAGTCCGCAGGCAAGCGCGTCGCCTACGTGGACATGAGCGGCCTGACCACGGCCGACCTGGCCGACACCCTGCATCCCAACGACGCGGGCTACCAGAAGATGGCCGATGCCTTCCACCGCGGCGTTCAGGCCGCAGACAGCGCAGGGTGGCTGAGGAACCCCGCCCCCGCACCCGCACGGGTGCAGTCCGGCATCGCCGGCAAGTGCATGGACGTCAACGGCGCCGGCACCGCCGACGGGACCGCCGTCCAGACGTGGAACTGCGGCGACAGCGCCAACCAGTACTGGTCCGCCTACACCGACGGCACCCTGCGCTCCATGGGTAAATGCCTCGACGCCGCCGGCGGGAGCACCGCCAACGGCACCAAGGTGCAGATCTGGGCATGCCACGGCGGTGCCAACCAGGTCTGGCAGCCCCACAACGGCGGCTACCGCAACCCCGCCTCCGGCCGCTGCCTCGACGTTCCGGGCGCCTCCGCGACCAACGGCACACAGCTGGTGCTGTGGGACTGCAACGGCGGCTCCAACCAGAAGTGGACCACCCTCGCCACCGGATGACCCCCACTCCCGGGGTCTGAACCCCTTCCGGGCTCTCCTCGCGTGAGGCCGACCCAGGGCCGGCCACCCGAACAGAGAACGGCCCGCCGCACCAGGAACACTGGTCCGGCGGGCCGCTTCGCGGTTCTCAGCTCTGCTGCAGGGGAGCCAGGAGGAACACCGCGCGTCACCACCCGGCGGCCGTTGCCCCAGAGCACCCGGCCTCGTCGCCGTCAGCACGACGGTGACGCCGAACGGGGAGGGGGCCAGCTTGAGCGGGACGAAGGAGAAGTCCGCTGCGGCCCGGATCGGCGGCACCAGCTCCCCGCCCGGCTGCGGCGCGGTCCGGCCCCAGTCGGGGGGCGACCGCCGCCCGGCCTTCGGGACCGCGGGACAAGAGCTGCTCACTGTAGGGGAACTGGTGCACGACGTGCCCGTCGCGCGTGGCGAGCACCATGTTCAGGCACGGTGCCGGGCCGACGACCGGCAGCTCGCAGGCAGTGGCGACGTCGTGGGTCTCCCAGACCAGCACCACCTCGTCCGCGCCTGGCGGCCGCGGTGATGTTCGCGAGTTCCGCGATCCCGGTGAGCGCGTCCTGACCGACCTTGAAGGGGCGGGCCCAGGTCGTTCCGACCAGTTCGCCGCGCACCAGCGGCATGATGAGCGGGCGCGGGACCGCGCCCTCGCCCAGCCCTGACGAGTACGCGCTCTTCGCCACGCCGACCAGTGCGTCCCACTTCCGTGCTTCCACGAAAAGCCACTGCGTCTGCCGTTTCCCGATCACTGCACCCTGCCACGGGAATTGAGGCTGTGTCAGCACTACGACCCAGGCGCGCGCCTCCCACGCAGAACTTCTCTCACTGAGCCGGCGGCGCCCATGCCCGCTCCCTTGCGGCATTGACTGACGAACGGTGTGGGCCGAGCACCGGTGACCTCCCCGAGGCTGGTCAGGGGCGCTCATCTGCGAGACTGCCGCCATGGCAGACGACGACGCAGGGGCCATGAAGATGGCCGCCCTCTTCGATCCCGAACCGGAAAGGTGGGGTCTGCGTGGCGACCCCCACCTCTGGCGGGCCCTTCGTGACCACCTGTCTGATGTTGACGTCCCGGCATCGGTCGACGAAGCGGTCCGCCGCCTGGGCACGGCATTCAGCGCGCTCGTGGGTCTGGACCTCGACAGGGATGTGCGGTCGTCCGTGTACCGGGAGGACTACGCCCACGGAGGCATGTCCAGCGGAATGATCTGTCTCGACACTTGGCGAGCGCGCTTGATGCCGTTGCTCGCTGAGCGCGCGAGAACCCTGTTGGAGGCTTGATCACATCAGCTGTATCGGGATCGTCGAGGACGCGGTCACCGGTCGTGAAGGAGCCGCGGCTCTGCTGTTCTACGACTTCACGCAGTTCGGCGACGATCTGCTCGTAGCAGGTCTGGCTGACCGACCCGATCGTGCTGGGCATGGCGATCACCACCCCTGCATGCCGGGGGCGGCTGACGCCGACGGTGACACCGGCATGTGAAGTGGCGCCAGTCTGAACCCTCTGATTCCGGCTAAACAAGCCTTACCGCGAGGTAGTTGACGAGCAATCACAGAAGGCGGCCCGAGGCGTTCGCGTAGACGTCGCTGTGACGCCTACGCGAACGCCGACCGTCTCCTGCGCCAGGCCCTCGTACGACACCGCGGCGAGCAGTACAAGGCGTCCGAGCGGCGGTCGATCACGAACATCCCCCGGGCTCCGCACTCCGGGTAATCCGCCTCGCCGGCACCGCCCCGGACAGCTGCCAGGCGCCTACGCAGGCGCTGTTCTCGCCGCCACTGCCGGGAACGACAAGCCGGCAAACAGAAAACTGCCCCGGGCCGGGCTCCGGCCTCAGCCGTTCCCCGCAGCCCCGGCAGACCCTCTCCCTGACCCGCCCGGCGCCTTCGGACACCACGCCAGCGTAAGCCCGAAATCACTCGGCACGTGGGGATCAGAAACACGCATTGAACTCGGTTGCCTGATCGGGGTGCCAGTCGGGCGCGAGGACGGTGGCGTAGCGGCTGCGGTGGTCGGTGTGGACGAGGGCCAGGATGTCCGGGAGCGCGGTGAGGGGGTCGGTGTCCTCGAACGTGACGCGGACAAGTTCGTGGAAGATGGCGGTGCCTTCCCAGGCCGCGCGGTCCCCGTGGGTGAGGGCGGCGATGCGGCGGGCCGCGTCCATGGTGGCTTCTTGGCCGGCGGCCGCGAAGTGGACTGCGGAGGTCGACGCCCGCATCAAGGAGCCGTTTCCCGCTGCTCGTTGGTTGACCTGGAAATGGATCGCGGCGGCGAGGTCCCAGGGCATGCCGTTGGTCAGGACGTCTTCGGTCTGCAGGCCGATGTCCTTCGCTTCTGATGCTGCCCACCGCTGGAAGCGGGCGAAGATGTCCGGCAGATCCAGTCCGCCCCGCTCCAGCAGCGACTCCGCGACCAGGACGGCCATCTGCGTGTCGTCAGTGGCCTCGCCGGGGTTCCAGCCACCGCCTCCGCACATCTCGCCACCGGCACCAGGCGCGGGGAACCGCGCGGAGAACGCTCCCGGGAGACCGAACTCGAAGGGGCCGCCCAGGGCGTCGCCCACCGCTGAGCCGATGACCACGCCGGCGGCCCGCTGAATCCGCTTCATTCGCGCAGATTATCCGTGCCGCGCCGACGGCCGCGCGGCCCTGATTCCTTCCTCGGCTCTCCGAACCATCGGCGGCGAACGCGTCTCGTCCACGGAGGTGCGCCGCCTGAGACTCCTTGGGTCTGAGACACCCGTACAGGTCATGTAACGCCATCGGGTCCGGTGTCCGGCGGCAACTGCGCGAGGGCCGCCGCCCGGATCTCCGGGAACGAGGCCGTCATCTCCGTTCCCTGCCTCGAGCGCAGCTCCACCCGCCCGCCCGCGTGCACGGCGAGCTGGGCGCGGAAGCCGTCCCACTTCGGTTCCGCGGCGCACCCGGCGGGCAGAGCGGGGTTGTCCACGGCCACGGTCAGCATCGGCTCGGCCAAGGACCACGTCATGCGCAGATGCCTTCCGCGTGAGCCGTGCATCTTCACGCCGACCTGTGCCCCGGCCGTTGTAGTGCCCAGGACGAGAATCAGCGGATGGCCCTCGATTCGACGGTGGAAGGCGAATCCGAGATCCTCGCCGCCGCGTTACACGCGTACCTGTCCGAGACCCGCTTCTCCTTCACCGGCCTGACCGGCAAGGAGGCAACGCAGTGCCTCACCCGCGCGGTCGTGCAGTGGGCGGGGGCGTCGGGCTGGCGGAGCAGAGCGGAGGCGTCGATGCGCTACATCGACGCCTCCGCGCATGATGGACGGAGGCCGCATGGGTGGAAGCGCTCAGGGTCGGAATCCTCCACGGTGCGCCGGGGCCGTCACGAGCACGCCGCAGCCCCCGGCCGACCGGTGCGGGCGGCCGCCACGACGACGCAGAGCCGTGTGGTGCATGTGAGCACCATGGCCGTTGCGGGCCTCCACGGTGTAGCGGCGGGCGTCGAAACCTCCGTCCCGGACATGCGCCCGCGAGTGCCTCCGTTCGCGCCACCGCTGGCACCAGGGCGACGCGGTCGGTACCTCCGGCAGGTCCTCGAACGGCAGGGTCTCCTGTACCGGGGACCCCATGGTGCCTCCATGTCCCCGCGCCCCTGCGGGCCGCTCGCGAAGAGGGTGAGCTTTTCCTCCGGGTCGGCTGCAGGCCGGTGTGCGGGGATGGCGTGCTGGGTGGCATGGGGCTTCTCGGCTTTGTCCGTGTCGGTGGTCTCTTCGACGTCCGCCGGGTGACGGCAGGGGCAGAGCCACCGGCAGGGCCGCTGGCCCGGTCCGTACCGGATGACGGCGACGACGAACCCTTGCGGGGGCCGTCGGCGCTGACGCACCGGTCGGGGACGGCCGCTGCGCTCATCCGGCCGGTGCGGGAGTGGGGTTGCCGTAGTAGGCGTCGGGGCCGTGTTTGCGGGTGTAGTGGCGGTTGAGGAGGTGCGGGGGCGGCGGGGCGGTCGGAGACAGGGCCAGGGTGTGGAGGGCGATGTCGGCGACGGCCTCGCAGATGATGGCGTGTTCGAGGGACTTGCGGGCGGTGGCGCCCCAGGTGAACGGGCCGTGGCCCGCGACCATGGCCGCAGGTACCTCCACGGCCTTCTGGTCGTCCTCCTTGAGCATGTCCACGATCACGCGGCCGGTGTTGTACTCGTAGTCCTTCGCGCACTGCTCGGCGGTGAGGTCGGGGGTGCAGGGGATGGGGCCGTTGAAGGTGTCGGCGTGGGTGGTCCCCAGCACCGGTATCTCCAGGCGGGCCTGGGCGAAGGCGACGGCGTGGGTGGAGTGGGTGTGGGTGACGCCGCCGATGGAGGGGAAAGCCAGGTAGAGGCAGCGGTGGGTCTCGGTGTCGGTGGAGGGGCGCAGGTCTCCGTCGACCACCTCGCCGTCGGAGAGGCGGACGGTCACCAGGTGGTCGAGGGCGAGATCGTCGTAGGGCACGCCGGAGGGCTTGATGACGAAGACGCCTGCCTCACGGTCGACGCCGCTCACATTGCCCCAGGTCAGCGTCGCCAGGCCGACCTGAGGGATGGCCAGGTTCGCGTTCAGCACCTCTTGGCGCAGGCCGTCGCGGACTCGTACGGTCATCGGTCGTCGTCTCCTTGGATACGGATCCGGTTCTTGGGCTGCACCGCTGTCACAGGGCTTGGGCGAGGCGGTGGTAGGCGGCGTTCCAGCGGACTTCCTTGGCGAACTGCTCGATGCTGGTGGTCTCGTCGATGGTGAGCAGCTCGACGCCGGTCATGGCGGCGTAGTCGGTGAGTGTCTCGATGCCGACGGCCGAGCTGAGCACGGTGTGGTGCGGGGCGCCGGCGAGAAGCCAGCTCTCGGCGGACTCCGCGAGAGAGGGGCGGGGCTTCCACACGGCGCGGGCCACCGGCAGGCGGTGCAGCGGCTCGCTGGGGCTGATGACATCCACGGCGTTGGCGGTCAGCCGGAACCGGTCGCCGAGGTCGGAGAGGCCGACGACGACCGCTTTTCCGGGCGCCGCGTCGAAGACCAGACGGACGGGGTCCTCGCGGCCGCCGATGGAGAGGGGATGGATCTCGCAGCGGGGGCGGGCGGATGCGATGGAGGGGCAGACCTCCAGCATGTGGGCGCCGAGGACGCGTGGGGTGCCGGGGCCGAGGTGGTAGGTGTAGTCCTCCATGAAGGAGGTGCCGCCGGGCAGCCCGGCGCCCATGACCTTCATCGTGCGCAGCAGGGCGGAGGTCTTCCAGTCGCCCTCGCCGCCGAAGCCGTAGCCGTCGGCCATCAGCCGCTGGACAGCGAGGCCGGGCAGTTGGCGCAGGCCGCCGAGGTCCTCGAAGTTCGTGGTGAAGGCGGTGAAGCCGCCCTCGGAGAGGAAGGTCCGCAGGCCGGCCTCGATACGGGCCGCGTAGAGCAGGGAGTCGTGGCGGATGCCGCCGGGGCGCAGCGCCGCGACCACGTCGTACGACTCGACGTACTCCTCCGCGAGTTCGGCCGCCACCTTGTCCTCGACCGCGTCCACGACGGCGACGAGATCATTGACGGCGTAGGTGTTCACGGAGAAGCCGAACCGCAGCTGGGCCTCCACCTTGTCGCCTTCGGTGACGGCGACATCGCGCATGTTGTCGCCGAAGCGGGCGAGGCGCAGGCTGCGCGAGGTGTGGCGGCCGACGGCGGCGCGGGCCCAGGCCGAGACGCGTCGGATGACTCTTGGGTCGGTGGCGTGCCCGGCGACGATCTTGCGGTCGATGCCCACACGGGACTCGATGTGGCCGAACTCGCGGTCGCCGTGGGCGGCCTGGTTGAGGTTCATGAAGTCCATGTCGATGCTCGGCCAGGGCAGCGACAGGTTGTACTGGGTGTGCAGGTGCAGCAGCGGCCGGTCCAGGACGCTGAGTCCGCCGATCCACATCTTGGCGGGTGAGAAGGTGTGCATCCACGCGATCACGCCCACGCAGGTGTCGGAGGCGCTCGCCTCCTGGCAGATCCGCCGGATCGACTCGGCGTTGGTGAGGACCGGTTTCCACACGATCCTGACCGGCAGCTTGCCGGGGCGGCCGAGGGTCTCGGAGATGCTCCGGGACTGGTCGGCCACCTGACGCAGGACGTCGTCGCCGTACAGGCCCTGGCTTCCGGTGAGGAACCAGATCTCGTGCTCGAGGTAGGGGGTGGTGCTGGTGTTCAAGAGGGTTTTCCTTTCAGGGTGACGACCACCGATGAGGCGAGGGCCGTCGGGTACAGGGAGTCGCTCAGGCGGGCGCCTCGGCGCGGATCCGGCGCAGTCGGTGCATGACCTCGTTGGCGCCGCGCCCGAAGTAGTCGTGCAGGAGCTGGTATTCGGCGAACAGCCGGTCGTAGGCCGCGGCCCGCTCCGGGTCGGGCTGGTAGACGCCCGCACGCGCCTTGCCCATGGCCCGGGCGGCGGCCCGGATGTCCGGGTACGCCCCCGCCGCGACCGCCGCGTGCATCGCCGAGCCGAGAGCGGGTCCCTGGGCAGAGTCGATCACGCCGAGGGGTCGGCGGGTGACGTCGGCGTAGATCTGCATGAGCAGCGCGTTCTTCGTCAGGCCGCCCGCGATGATCAGTTCGTGGACGGGCACGCCCGCGGTCTCGAATGTCTCGATGATGGTGCGGGTGCCGAAGGCGGTGGCTTCCAGCAGCGCCCGGTAGACGTCCTCCGGGAGGGTGGACAGGGTCAGGCCCACCAGGACTCCGCTGAGGTCGTGGTCGACCAGGACGCTGCGGTTGCCGCTCTGCCAGTCCAGAGCGATCAGTCCGTGCTGGCCGATCTCCTGTTCGGCCGCGAGTGCCGTCAGGTGTTCGTGTGCGTTCCGTCCGAGCGCGGCGGCCTCCTTGGCGTACGACTCGGGGAAGCCGGTGCGGATGAACCAGCCGAAGATGTCGCCGACGCCGCTCTGCCCGGCCTCGTAGCCCCACAGGCCGGGCAGGATGCCGCCGTCGACGACGCCGCACATGCCCGGGACCTCGGCCCACTGGTCGGAGCTCATGACGTGGCAGGTCGAGGTGCCCATGATGGCCACCATCCGGCCCGGTTCGACGGCCGTGGCGGCGGGCGCCGTCACATGGGCGTCGACGTTGCCGACGCAGACCGCGATGCCTTCGGGAAGACCCGTCCACGCGGCGGCCTCGGCCGTCAACGTGCCCGCCAAATCGCCCAGTTGACCGATGGGGTGGTCCAGCTTGGTGGTCACGAAGTCGGCGAAGCCGGGATTGAGCCCGGCGAGGTACTCGGGGGAAGGGTAGGCGCCGTCCTGGTACTGGCCCTTGTAACCGGCGGTGCAGGCGTTGCGCACGTAGGTGCCGGACAGCCGCCACACGATCCAGTCGGCGGCCTCGATCCAGCGGTCGGTCAGCTCGTAGAGCTCCTGGTCCTCCTCCAGCAGTTGCAGTGCCTTGGCGAACTCCCACTCCGAGGAGATCTTCCCGCCGTACCGCTTCAGCCACGGCTCCTTGCGCTCTGCGGCCAGGTCGGTGATCCGGTCGGCCTGGGCCTGGGCCGCGTGGTGGCGCCACAGCTTGACGTAGGCGTGCGGGCGGCCGGTGAGGTGCGGCAGTTCGCACAGCGGGGTGCCGTCGGTGAGCACCGGCAGCATCGTGCAGGCGGTGAAGTCCGTACCGATCCCGATGACCTGCTCCGGCCGCACACCGGCCTGGGCCAGCGCCTCCGGTACGGCGGTACGCAGGACGTCGATGTAGTCAGAGGGCACCTGCAGGGCCCAGTCGGGCGGCAGCGGGGTCCCGTCGGGCAGCTCCCGGTCGAGGACGGCGTGGGTGTAGGGGTGGTCGGCGGAGGCGAGTTCGGTGCCGTCGGACACGCGAACCACGACGGCCCGTCCGGACAGCGTCCCGTAGTCGACTCCGATGACGTAGGTGTCGGACTGCGGCTGTTCTGCGTGTTCAGCGTTCACCATCTGCTCCCTTCTGTTCGATATTTCGTACGTCGTTCGAGTGTATGGACAAGGCGAAAAAGTGAGATCTGGGAAGCCGGGAAGCCGGCCGTTGAGCGGCGCGACGGTCACCTTGTCGATGTCGGGTGCGAAGGTGGAGGAGTCGCTCAATGTTGTAGTTGCCGGACCCGGAGACCTGGTTGTTGGCGTAGTGCACGTTCATCACGTAGCGCCCGGCCGCAGGGGCGTGCACCTGGAAGGCGCGGGTGTCGCCCGAGCCGTTGCCGATGCTGCCGACGTACTTGCCGCCGGGAGGCCCAGGTGTTGTTGGTGACAGCCGCGGCTCCGGCGCGGGTGGCGGCCTCGGCCTGGTAGGTCGTGGCGCCCGTGGTGTCGACGCTGCTGGTGACACGCAGGTCGCGCAGGGTGAGGCTGTCGCTAGACGGGCCGGCGGCGGTGATGCGGTTGTTACCCGCCGGCAGGTGCAGCTTCAGGGTCTTGTCCGTCAGGCTGCCGCTGGTGGAGGCCGGCGTCGCGGCAGTGTCGCCGTCCAGGCTGAGCGTGCTGCTCGCGGTGGATGCGTAGTCGGCGTGCACGGTGCAGTAGCCGTCGGCCGGAGCGAACACGTCGAAGGCGGCGTTGTCACCGGAGTCCAGGACCAGGGCACCGGCGCCTCGGGGAGCGAGGGTCTGGGATGTGAAGAGCGGGCCGACAGCCGTAGATGTCGCCGGTCTCCTGCCGGAGGCTTCGCCGGAGCGTGGAACGGTGGACCAGTGGCGGGTGCGGAACACGTGCTGTCCCCTTCGACGGTCGCAGTCCGATATTTCGAACGACGTGCGGTATTGCGAACTGCGAACTACGATCGAAAGATAGGTTTCAGCCAAGAGCATGTCAATGGAACTGGCCAGTTCAGTTCCGAGTCGTCCTGGGCCCGTTCTCGCCGCCGGCGTGGCCTGGGCGGCGTCGAGCTGCAAGTCCATCGAGACGGTGATCGAGCCCATGCCGCTCATGATGTTGTCCGGCACCTTGATGCAGGTGCCGGACCCGTTGAACGTGAGCCCCTCACCGTTGCCCGACCAGCCCGCGGTGCCGTTACGATCGACGGTGACACCCTCGAGGTGCGCGGCGACGGTGAGGTCCCGCCGAAGGACACCGTGGCCCGGGTGCGGCTTCTGGAGATCGACACTCGGAGCGTGGTGCCTGTTTCGCCGACGACGCCACTGCCCGCACGACCATGCTCCTGCGGCCGGGCAGCCGCGTCCGCGCCGAACGGGACGTCGACCTCACCGACCGCTATGACCGGTACCTGCTGTACGTGTGGAACGAGCAGGGCACCTTTGTCAACCAGTCCCTTGTCCGCAGCGGTCACGCCGAGGCGGTCCTCTTCCCGCCCAACGACAAGTACTGGCCCAGGATCTCTGACGCCGGGGACGCCGCCCGGCAGGCGGGAGCCGGCCTGTGGACCGCCTGCCCCGAGCAGCCGGAAACCTCCATCGCTCCGACGGAGCGGCGGCTACGACTCCGCGGTCAGAGTTCGCCGCGGCGTGCGAGTTGATTCAGCGCGTTCTCGCGGATGGTCTTGTTCTCGTCGTCGCGCAAGCCTTCGAGAGCGTCCCGGGCCTCCGGGCCGGGAATGGCGCCGAGAGCCCAGATCGCCTTCACCGCGAGCGCCCGGTTCTCGTCCCAGTCCAGGTGCTCGGGAACCCAGTGGGTCGCCAGGGCCAGCGTCGGCACCGTACGGGGCGAGCGGAGGCGGCCCAGCATCCTGACGATGTCCTCGTGGTCCCTGTGCCAGTCGGCGGGGAACAACTCGGTCAACGCCTCCAGGAACTCCTCGACCGAGGCGCCGGCCGCGGCATGGAGGATCAGCGCCATCTCGACGTCGTCGGCGTCCTGGCGCTCCATGGCGTCCCGGAGCAGCCTCAGCGCCAGGGCCTCGCCGCCGGACTCGCCGAAGTGGGCGAGCACCTCGTCGAGCGTGCGCGTCGGACCATCACCCAGTCCGACCGCCAGGCCCATGATCAGTTCCTGCTCCAATCGTGCTTCGGCTCAGCCCATGAGCCGAAGCACGGGCTGCCCGCACGGTAAAGCCGTGCGGGGCAGCCGGCGGGGTGAGGGAATGCGGTCAGGCCCAGGGATTGACCGCCGTGAAGGAACTGTCGGCGCGGAAGGTGGCGTTGTCCTGGAAGGGGTCGATGCGCAGCTCGTAGTTGTAGTGGCGGAGGTAGCGGCCGGGGTAGTTGTACGACTCCAGGGAGACCGAGCCGGCGGTCGAACCGGGGCGGGCGCAGTAGGTGGCGTCCTTGTTGAAGAGCGCCGTGCCGCCCGGCGCGTCGAAGCGGATCCGGAGGTCCTTGTGGCGCAGGTAGCGGCCGGACGCGTCACGGAACGAGTAGCAGCTGCCGTCGGCCAGACCGGGGACGATGGTGAAGGTGGCGCTCTGTTTGACCGCCGTGGTGCTGGAGGACGTCACCGGGTCGAGGTAGCCGAGGCTGTCGGAGCGTACGGCGGCGTAGCGGCCGGGGAAGTTGACGGACTGGAGCGAGCGGGTGGTGTCCGTCGGCAGGGTGGTGCCGGCGGTGACCGGGTCGATGCTCTCCAGGGTGGGGACGACCTTCTTGATCAGGCCGTCGGAGTCGAACTCCAGCTTGTCGATGGTGGTTTCGCGGTGGGTGCCGTCTCCGCCGGGGATGGCGAAGCGGTGGTAGGCGATGTACCAGTCGTCGGTGCCCGGTACCTGCACCACGGAGTGGTGGCCGGGGCCCTTGATGCCGAGGGAGAGGTCCTTCTCCAGGATCACGCCGCGCTTGGTCCACGGGCCGGTGGGGGAGGAGCCGGTGGCGTAGGCGACGCGGTAGTTCTCGTCGCGGGTGTCGTTCTCCGACCACATGAAGTAGTAGGTGCCCTTGCGATTGATGACGAAGGAGCCCTCGCGGTAGCCGCTGGGGGTGATGTTGGTGACCTTGGAGGCGTCGAAGGAGACCATGTCGTCGTTCAGGGGGACGACGTACGCCTGGCCGTTGCCCCAGTACAGGTACGACTGGCCATTGTCGTCGGTGAAGACGGCCGGGTCGATCGTCTGGCCGGAGTAGGCGCCGCGGGCGATCAGGGGCTTGCCCAGGGGGTCCTTGAACGGTCCGGTGGGCGAGTCGGAGACCGCGACACCGATGTTCCCGTCGGCGGAGTAGTAGAAGTAGTACTTGCCGTTCTTCGCGGTCATCGCCGGGGCCCAGGCACGGCTGTTGGTCCAGCTGATGTCAGGACCCAGGTCGAGGATGACGCCGTGGTCCGTCCAGTGGACCAGGTCCTTTGAGGAGTACGCCTTGAACTGCGTAGCGCTCCAGTTCGCGAAGCCGTCGGTGGTCGGGTAGATGTAGTACGTGTCGCCGAAGCGGACGATGTTCGGGTCGGCGGTGAGCCCCGGCAGAACCGGGCTCCTCATGACCAGCGCCTCCACCGTCCAGGTCCGCTTCGTCCCGTCGGAGCCCGTCACCTCGTACGTCACCGGCTGGGTGAAGTCGCGCGGGGTGCCGGAGGCCGGGCTGATGGACGCGCCCTGGGCGAGGGTGAACTGCGGGGCGAGCGCGGTGAGGTCAGTGCCCTCCTTCACCGGCAGCGTGATCTTGCTGCGGGCGTCGTCGATGAGGGCATCGATCTTCAGCGAGGGATGGGTGGCCGCGGCGATGTGCGTGGTGTTGCCGCTGATCTCGAGGACCTCGCCGGGCGCCAGCGCGCGGTTGTAGACCCTGAAGTCCCGCATCTTGCCCTTGAAGAGTTTGTCACCGCTGTAGAGGGACTTGCCGATGTAGTTGGCCGTGGTGGTGCCGGATCCGATGGAACCGGGGGTGGTGGTGACCGACGTGTTGCGGGCCACCTCCACACCGTCCTGGTACAGGACGCCTGTGGTGCCGGTCTGCGTGTAGGTGACGTGCTTCCAGACGGAGCGCGGCAGGTCGCTGGTGGTTCGGGTGTTCTGCTCGGTCGAAAAGGCCCCGGAGGCGATGGCGGTCCGGAACGTGTTGCCGGTGCTGAACAGGTACCCGTTGCCCGCTCCGTTGGCGGAGTTGCCGAAGCCGTAGAGGAAGTACGGCGTGGCCTGGGCGGCGTCGATCTGCACGTCCATCGAGACGGTGATCGAGTTCATGCCGCTCATGATGTTGTCCGGCACCTTGATGTAGGTGCTGGACCCGTTGAACGTGAGCCCTTCACCGGAACCGGACCAGCCGGCGGTGCCGTTCACGGTGCCGTCCCGGCCGTTGCCCGAAGAGTCCGCCGCCACCGTGCCGGAGGTGGCGTCGAGTTTGTACCAGAGGGCCAGGCCGTCGGTGATCTCCGCCGCCTGGGCGGGGACCGCCGGGCCCACGACGCCGACCATGAGCGTGGCGGCCGCCACGGCGGCCAGAGCGCCCTGCCGGAATCTCGGGCGGCGCTGTGCTGTCACGCCGCGTGGTCGAAAAGTATCCGGCATGCCGGACAGCTCCTTTCGGTCTGGTGGAGCGATGGGTGGGTGGGGGCGCCGTGCAGGCGCCCCCACCTTGTCGGCGTCGGTCAGCTCGTTACGCGGAAGGTGGCGTCGCTGCGTCCTGTCGCGGTGGTGATGGGGTCGAGGCGGAGCTGGTAGGCGTAGTGGCGGATGTAGCGGTCGGGGTGGTTGTAGGACTGGAAGGACGACCAGGTCGGGTCGGCGAGGCCGGCGACCTTAAGGAAGGTGGCGTCCGCCGCGAACTGGGCGGTGCCGTCGTTGCGGACCAGCTGGAAGTCGTAGTTGGCGTGGCGCAGGAAGTAGCCGGGGAACTTGACCGACTCGAAGGAGACGGTGCCGGTGCCGGTGAGGCCCGGCCGCATCCGGAACTGGGCGTCGTCGGCGGGGCTCACGTTGGGATCGATGCGCACGTCGAAGTTGGTCTGGCGCACGTACCGGTCCTGGAAGTTGAACGACTGCAGGCGCTGGACCGGGGTGCTGGGCCAGCGGGCGAGGACACGGCTCTCCTCGGCGGCCGTGAGCGGCAGGATGGAGCCGTGGCGCTTCTTCGTGACGCCCATGTTGTAGCTGCCGGCCGCCTGCTTCTGGTAGGTGGCGGGGTCGGACGGGTCGGTCGTCACGACCGGCATGTAGCCGCCGTTGATGGCGTACTGGTCGAGGTAGAGAGCCCACTTGTTGGTGCCGTTGAACTTCATCCACATCGGGCCCTCGACCCGCGTGCCGGTCGTGCCCGCCGTGCCGGTCAGGCCGATGCCGGAGAGGTCGCCCAGCCTGGTCCACGTCCCGAGGATGGAGTTGCTGCCCTCGAGGGTGATCTGTCCGTCGCCGGAGGCCCGCACGTAGCGGTAGTCACCGACACCGGCCGGGGGCTCGATGATCTGGGTGTCGATGATCTCCTGGGCGCCGGGGCGGTCGATGTAGATCTGCGGGGTGCTGATGGTGCGGAAGTCGCTGGTGCGGGCGTAGAAGATGCGGTGCTTGGTCTTTCCGTCGAGGGGCACGTTCGTCGCCCAGTACAGGACGTAGTCGTTGGTCTCGGGGTTCCAGATCGCCTCGGGGGCCCAGGCGTTGCGGCCGTCGGGGATCGCGCCGGCGACGTTGAGCAGCCACGGATCCGACCAGGAGACCAGGTCCGTCGACTCCCACACCACCAGGTTGCGGCTGCCGTTGTTGATGGAGGCGTTCCAGTCCTGCCCGCAGCTGATGCACAGGTCGGTCGCGATGATCCAGTACTTGCTGCCGTCGGGGGACCTCACGAGTGCCGGGTCGCGCACCCCCTTGGTGCCGACCGTGGAGCGCAGCACCATGGCGCCGCCGTTGAGGTCGTTCCAGTGCAGGCCGTCGGTGCTGTGCGAGAGGTACATCTGCTGGTTGGTCGCCCCCTCACCGGTGAAGTGCACCATCAGGTAACCCGGGTCGGCGGCGGCGGCCCGCTGAGGTGTGGTAACGACTTGGGCGGTGAAGAGCAGGCAGGCGGCGACGAATATCGCCGCCAGCCGTGAGAGAACCGCGGGCATATGCGTTCCTGTCTTTTGGGGTGCCGTGATCAGGGGCAAGTGAGGTCGAGGGTGAGGCCCGGCCTCCGTACTGTCGGGGCAGGACCGACTCCGCGCGACGTGGGCGCCGCGTCGCGCTGGTCAGCGGCCGACGTGCCGCGGTTTCCGCGTGAGCATGGCAGCGACCGGGGACCCCGCCGTGGCGGGTCGGGTGACGAAGGCGGCGGAGAGGGCCGCCGGAGCCAGGCTCGGGAGCGCGCCGGAGACGGGTGCGTAACATGGGCTGTCCCCTTTGACGGCCATGGTTCGAAAAATCGAACATTGTTCGCAAGTTCGATCAGAAGATAGGTCTCAGTCAGAAGCGCGTCAATGAAACCGGCCAGTTCCATTTCCGCGCGGTCGCACGCGCAACCGCCCATGACGGTGAGACTTGCTCCGCTACGCCCCCTGAGCTGCGGAGACTTCCCCACGCGCTCGGGCCGCGCGTCAGTACGCCGACTGCACAACCACTGCCAGGGCGCTACGAACAGGGCAGAGATCTCGCCTGCAAGCACGTAACGCCGAAACCTCCATCCGTCGGCGGCCTCGGAGAGCAGCACCGGCCTGGCGGATCGAACCTCAGCCTCCGACGCGACGCCCTCGCGTCCAGTCCCGCGAAGGCGTGCTCGCGCCGGCGGGCGGCCGCCGCGTAGCGCCGGCCGCATGCGACACCGACCTCAGTGGCCGCAGCGAACGACTCCTGGTCCGCCCCTTTGATCAGAGCCTCGGGGCGTATGTCGATCAGCCAGACGCCGTGGAGGGTCACCGCGAGGTGGTCAGGGATGTGGGAGCGGCGCTTCCCGCAGGTCCCGAAAGAGATCTTCAACGGCTGCGAGACGACGTCGACCACGTCGCCGGCGAAGTCCAGGGCAAGCAGCACCCGGCCCTCCGCCAAGCTCTCCGCGCCGTGATGACGGCCGGTGCTGGTCAGAAACTGCAGGCCAGGACCGTGCCCTTGGCCCCGACGCCAGGTGAAGTGCCGCGGGTCGCTCGTGAGCACCGGCTCCTGTACGAGGTCATGTACCGAACAGGACGCATCGTCTCCACCTGCCCGCCATGAGACCGCTCACCGTCTCGTCCAGCCGTCACGCGGATCCAGACCTGGCCCGCCCGCATCGACGTCCGTCGACACGAAAAGGTCCTCCTGGCTGCACTGATGCAACCAGACGCTCCCGGTGTCAGCGGCTTCGACCACTCTCGCCGACCCAACACGTGTAGCGGCCATGACCTCATGAAATCGCCGCAGAGAACCCCCCGGTCGACCGGCTCCCGGGGCGCGCGACGCGCGGGGCGAGCGGACGGCGCGCAGTGCGCCGGGGCGGACAGGGCGTGGTCATCATCGGCCTTGTCTTCGTGCTGCGGATTCGGAGCGGGCCGCCGCCAGAGCGCTGTACGACGGCCCGCCGGATTGAGCCGAAGCTCAGGAGGTTGTCACCATCGGGACCGGCTGAGCTGGTGAATGGGAGCGGTCGAAGCAGCCTGGCTGTCACAAGCGAGGCATCGGACTTCTCACAAGCCCTCATTCAGGAGCCTTTCTGTCACCAGCTACCGGAAGCCCCCGCCCGCATCGGCCGCCGCGACGTCCGGCGCCGGGCGAAGGGGTGGACGCCGGCGCCATCGCGGCGGCCCTCGAGGGCGCGCGGTTCGACGCCCGGCAGGACTCCAGGCACGAGGACCTGGCGGACGACGTGCGCGGCCCGGCGGAGCTCGCGGAGGGGGAGCGCGTCGCGCAGCTGCTCGCCGACACGGCGCCGGGCGCCCTGTACGACCCGGACACCGACGACGTCGTCCAGGCCGAGCTCGCCGCCGCCCGCTCGATGGCGGAGGCTCAGTAACGAGCGACGGTTCAGCACTGGGTCTCCTTCGAGGGGGGGGGCAGCGGGCGGGGCACCGTGGGCGAGGTTTGCTGCTCGTGTCGGTGGTGGGGCAGTGTCCAGGATGTAGATCATCTGGCTAGCGGGCGACTTCGAGGTTCGAGACCTCGCAGCGGGCCGTTGGCACTGGACAACGGACAACCCTGTCCATGACTTCGGCTCGCCGGCCCAACCGGGCTGCAGAGCAGGATCAGGCAAGGGGTGGCCAGAATCGGCTCCGGCAGTGTCCACGTCACGCACCCATGCCTTCCACCCAGGCCATCGGCCGCCCAGGTGACGGCGGCGGGCGGACCGGTCATGGTCGGGCGCGCGGTGTTTCCCCCGGTCCCACCAGCCCCTCGCGCCCCGAGAGCAACACCCGCCGTGACATTGCAGCCACGTGTGCCCGGTGGGAGGGGGCGAGGCGGACGGCGGTGACCGGTTCTGAGTCGCCGTCGGTGCCGGGCGCCTTCTCCCGTACGACACCGGGGTCGCCACCGTCCTCGGGACCTGGGCCGCCGAGGTCCAACAAGGTGGAGGTGTGTGGACGGCTATGCCCCCTGGACTCCGTCACGCCGTTAATTTCAGTTCTGTGCATCACGTTTACGCGACCCATTGACTTTCAGCCGCAGCCGTAACTACCTTCTCGCAGAATATCGAACAGTGTTCGCTATTTCGAACGTTCGAGACGCCGCATGAGTGCCCAATGGAGGACACATTTATGCGCAAGCGCCGCAGAAGTAGCCGCCGCGCCCTTGCCGCCCTGTGCGGCTCGGTGTTGTCCATCAGTCTGCTGTCCGCCGGGCCGGGTGCGACGTCCGCCCAGGCCGCCGACGACCCCAACGCCGTCGCGCTGGACAAGGACGCGATCCTCGCGGCCAACCAGCTCGACGAGCCGAAGTGGTACAAGGACAACATCCCGTTCCTCGACACACCCGACAACGACATCGACGACGTCTACTACTACCGGTGGAGCACCTTCAAGCGTGCGCTGCGCTACACGGTGCCGGGCACCGGGTACGTGTCGACCGAGTACGACGTCCCGATCGGCTACGCCGGGAACCCGTACACCGCGCTCCCGGACGCCACCGGCTACCACCTGCTGGACGGCCGCTGGCTGCACAACCGCGACTACGCGGGTGACTACCTGGACTTCTGGCTGCGCGGGGCGGGCAACTCGGGTGTCCGGAGCTTTAGCGAGTGGATCACGAGCGCCGCCTACCAGCGGTACCTCGTCACCGGGGATGCCGCGCAGATCAAGTCGGCGCTCCCGCATCTCATCGCGCTGTACAAGCGGTGGGACTCCAACTTCGACAACGACATCACGGTCAACGGCACGCAGTCCACCAGCGACCTGTACCACCAGAGCCCGCTGTCCGACGCCACGGAGTACACCGAGACGTCGATGCACAGCAGCAACTGGTTCAGCGGCGGCCGCGGCTACCGGCCCACCATCAACGCGTACATGTACGCCGCCGCCCAGGCGATCAGCAAGATCGCCACCATGAACGGCGACACGGCGACCGCGAACGACTACGACGCCAAGGCCGCACAGCTCAAGTCAGCCGTACAGAACTCACTGTGGGACCCGCAGCGCAACTTCTTCATGCAGGTCTACAACACCGACGCCACCAACGGCACCCTGAAGCAGACCAGGACGACCTGGCGGGAGCTCATGGGCTACGCCCCCTGGGCCTTCAACCTCCCCGACGCGCAGTACTCGTCGGCGTGGAAGTACCTGAACGACCCCAAGCGGTTCAAGGCGCCGTTCGGGCCCACGACACTGGAGCGGGTGCACGACTTCGAGGCCGAGCAGGCCACCGTCAACCACGCCACCGTCTTCAGCGGGTCCACCGCCTCCAACGGCAAGTACGTCGGCAAGATCGACTATGACGACAGCTACGTCACCTTCACCGTGGACGCACCCGGCGCCGGGACCTACCCCGTGACCGTGCACTACGCCAACGGCACCTCCGGCACGTCGACCCACAAGCTGATCGTGAACGACGACACCGCGAACCCCATCACGGTCAGCTACGCGCCCACCGGGGCCTGGCAGAAGTTCTCCGAGTCGCAGTCCGTGACCGTGCAGGTCCCCCTGAAGGCCGGGGCCAACACGCTGAGGTTCGCCAAGGGCACGAGCTTCGCCGAGATCGACCGGATCACCGCGAACCCGTACTTCAACTACCAGGCGATACCCGCCCAGCAGAAGCGCGACGACGCCAACTGCTGCCACTGGAACGGTCCGAGCTGGCCGTTCCAGACCAGCCAGGTCCTGACCGGCCTCGCGAACCTGCTCCAGGACTACCCCGCGCAGAGCTTCGTCACCAAGGCCGACTACCAGACGATGCTGGCCCAGTTCGCCGACCTCCAGCACAAGGACGGCAAGCCCTACATCGCCGAGGCCGCCAACGGTGACACCGGCGACTGGATCTACGACGGGTTCAACTTCAGCGAGCACTACAACCACTCCAGCTTCAACGACCTGGTCCTCACCGGTCTGCTGGGCATCAAGCCGCAGGCGAACAACACGCTGGTGCTCAAGCCGCTGGTCCCCTCGGGCTGGGACTACTTCGCGGTCGAGAGCCTCCCATACCACGGCCACACCTACTCGATCCGCTGGGACCGGGACGGCACGCACTACGGCAAGGGCAGCGGGCTGCAGATCTTCCAGGACGGCGTCCGCATCCACCAGTCCTCGACGGTCGGCAACACCACCGTGAACGTGGCCGCCCCCGTCACCCCGGCGCCGGCCCCGCGACTGATGAACGTGGCGGCCAACCCGCTCACCGCCGAGCAGAACTGGCTGGGCCGCACCGTCACACAGCCCTACCCGAAGGCCTTCGCCTCCTACACCAACACCGTCTCCAACGGCCCGCACTGCCACAGCGGCCAGGCCTGCAAGCCGACCACCTTCGACGCCCCGCTGCGGGCCACCGACGGCTGGATCCGCTACGACAAGATCCCCGACGACCGGTGGACCAACTCCGGCTCGCCGAACGCCACCGACCACCTCGGCGTCGACTTCGGCGCGCCACGCAAGATCAACGAGGTGAAGCTCTACACCTACGACGACGGCGCGAACATCCGTGTCCCGGCGAGCTACACCGTCCAGTACCTCAAGGACGGGGCGTGGGTGGACGTCCCGGGCCAGACGAAGAGCCCTGCGGCGCCGGTCGCGAACAACGCCAACGAGGTGACCTTCCCGGCGATCACGACCTCCCAGTTCCGGGTGGTCTTCACCCCCCAGGCTGGCAAGTTCGTCGGCGTCACCGAGCTGGAGTCCTGGTACCCGGAGACACCGCGAGTGAAGATCGTCAACAAGAACAGCCACCTGGAGCTCGGGATCACCGGTTCCTCGATCGTCGCCGGAGGTGCCGTACAGCAGCAGAGCGCCAGTGACAGCGCCAACCACTGGTGGAAGATCGTCCCGGCCGAGAACGGCTACTACAAGATCTTCAACACCAACAGCGGACAGGTCCTCGGCGTCAAGGGAGCGTCCACGACCGCCGGCGCGGCGGCGCTGCAGTGGGGGGACACGCTGACCGCCGACCACCTGTGGTCGATCGTCGACGCCGGTGGCGGCTACGCCAAGCTCGTCAACAAGAACAGCGGCCTGGTACTGGGGATCGACGGAATGTCCACGTCCTCCGGAGCGCCGGCCCTGCAATGGGACGACAACGGCACGGCCGACCAACTGTGGCGCATCACCGCAGAGGACGGGTCCACGCCGTTCACTGAGTGACCGGGCCGGCCGGCTCGTGACCTGAAGACCGCCGCGTTCCCTCCGGGGCGCGGCGGACTTCTCTTTCCCGCCCTCCAGCCACGCCCGGTTCCCCGCGCCCCTTCAGGCCTCCGGCCCTCCGGAGGCTGCGAGAGCACGGACGCCCCTCACGATCCCGTCTCGGAATTCCGCAGGAGACTTGAGATCCGTCATGCAATCGATTCCGTGAAGTAAGTGGGGCCCCGAGAACGTGTCCCGGGGCCGCGCACTGACCGGCGCAACGGTCAGACAGGGACGGCGTCAGGCCAGAGCCCGGGAGGCGCGCAGGCCGTAGCCGGACAGCGCCCAGTACGCGGTCAGCAGCCCCCGTTGACTGTGGGGGATGTCGTCGGCGTGGCGGCGCATCTCCATCTCCCCGTAGTAGAAGTCCGCCGCCCCCGGCTCGTGCTTTCCATCCTCGAAGGCCTTGCGTAGCGCCCGATACACCGGTGCCAGCTGCAACAGCCCCGTCCGCCCGGCGCCGAGCACCGCCACGTTCCAGCCCCGCATCGCCCCCGGCTGGCCGGCGCGCCAGTGGTGTTCCTCGGCCAGGACGCGGCGCTCGGTGAACCGCACAGGCAGCCAGCGTCTCCAGCCCACGGCAGGCGGGGCCGTATCGAAAGTGCAGGCCCCCTCCAAGCAGAGCTGGTCCAAGTGCACGGTGCCGGCGAACAGACATCCCGACAGATCGAGGTCGGCCAGGACCAGATGGGCCGCATCCACCCCACGCAGCGACGCCACCCACACCCCAGGGTCGGGAGGGCTCGGAAAGGGATCTTCGGCGAGCTGTCGGCCGTCGGTGAGCACGAACGGATCCGGCTCGGCGGCGATCGTGAGGGGGTACTCGAACACCGCATGAGCGAAGTCCACCGTGGCATAGCGCAGGCGGATCTCCGCTGTCGATGACCAGCGAGTGCGACGGCACTCCAGACGGCGCGCAGCGAACGAGAGGGTCACCGGGCCGCCGAACCTCGAGCCGGACAGCACAACCTGCCCAGTACACACCAAAGGCTCGAACTGGTCAGCCTTCACGAAGGCCGCCGACCGGAACCCGGCGTCCCGCTCGAAGGTAGCCGACCCGAACTTGGCGGCGCCTTTCGCACCATTGAAGGTCGCCGACTCGAACTCGGCGTCGCCGAAGTCGGGGTGACCGGTTGCGGGGTTACGGAGGTTGAGTAAGGCGTTGAGGAGGGACTCGGTGAAGAGTTGTGCCCCGGTGGTCGATGCTGGCGCCGGGAGTCAGGGCCGCCAGGCAGGCGTCACGGTCGGCGTCGGACAGGTGGGCGAGGCGCGCGGTGGCCGGAGACGTGGATGCCGCGACAAGCAACGGGGTCGGCAGCAGGGTCTGCGCCGTGTGCGCAGTGCGGCCAGGTTGGCGGTTCAGATGTGCTCATGGTGCAGCGGCTCCACGGTGTCAGGTGCCCGTATGGACGCGCTGGGGGACGGGAGCGGTTCAGGCTCGACGCTGACGGGCAGCGTCGGGGATCGGTTCCCACGTTGCGAACATGCCGTACGTGCCTGAACAACCCGTAGATACCTGCCAGGCACGGTGCGCTGAGAGATACATGCCTCACATGCCTGTCGCCCGCTCGACACTCGAGATGACGCCAGCGGCGACCGGACCACCCTCGCCGGGAAGCGGAACGCCGCCCTCGTGCTGATCGGCTTCGCCACGGCGGGCCGCTTCTCCGAGCTGATCGCCCTCGACCTCGCCGCCGTCGAGGAGACCGAGCACGGCTACGACGTGACCCTCTACCGGAAGAAGTCCGCAAGCACACGCCGAACCCGATCCTGTACGGCACCGACCCGGCGACCTGCCCCGCCGCCGGCCGCGCTGCGCGCCCTCGCAGGGGGTTGTGCAGCGCCGAGCGCGAGACCGTGCCCCCCTCCCGAGCGGCAGCGAAGACCAAGTGGTCCAACGACGGCGAACCCGCTGCCCCGTACAGCTCGGTCAGTGCCGAGTACGGCGCTGTCACGTTGTTGGGCGGGTAAGTGTCTGATGGTGCGTCGTGGAGTGGTGGGGCCCGGTTCCGGGCTGTGCTAAGGCCGTGGTGGGCAGGTCGGGGGCGCCGGTGATCTGCTCCCAGATGGTGAAGCGGACGGTCATCTCGGCTGGGTAGTGGTGTGCGGGCATCAGGTGGCGTCGGGGGCGGAAGTGGGGTGAGATGCAGCTGAACGCGGACAGGGTCCGCTGCAGAGCCGGTACGGCGGAAGCGTTTCATCGGGCGTTCGCGCTGCCTGGTGGGCTGGTGGCTGTTCTCCGCCCGGTTGTTCAGCCCCTTGTGACAGCGGTGCTCGACCGAGGGCATGACCTCGCGGTGGGCCGCGCCCTAGGAGCGGAGCCTGTCGGTGATGATCACCCTGGGCACCGTGCGGTCTTTGTGAGCAGTCTGCGGAAGAAGCGTCTGGCCGCGGCGTTGTCCTGCCGGTTCTGCACGAGGATGTCGAGGACGTGCTCGTCCTGGTCGACCGCCCGCCACAGCTACCGCTGCTCGCCGTTGATCTTGATGAAGACCTCGTCCAGGTGCCACTTGTCGCCGGGCTTCGGCTGCCTGCGGCGCAGCGCGCTGGCGTAGGCCTGCCCGAACTTGCCGCACCAGCGGCGGACCGTCTCGTAGGAGACGACGATCCCGCGCTCGAGCATCAGCTCCTCGACCTCCCGGAACGACAGCGGGAAACGGTGGTACAGCCACCACAGTGGGAGATGACCTCGATCGGGTACCGGTGCCCTTGTACGACAGCGACGCACTCCCCACGGACGACCCCTCCCAGCCTGATCGATCCGAAGATCATCCCACCGGTCAACCAACGTGACAGTGCGCGCTTCCCGACAGCCGCACGGGCGGTACCAGGGCGGGCCTGCTCCCGACGCCGCACGAGGCCCTCCGCCTCGATGGCCGCCTGCTCACGCAGCCGCTCCTCGAGGGCCCGGCGGCGCTCGCCCTCGCTCAGACCGGGCAGCTTCCGGTCGACCTCCGCCGCGATCTTCGCCCGCGGACAGGCGGGATGTGGAGCACGTAGCCGCAGTCCTCGCATTCCCCGCTAGCGTCCAGCCGGATCCCGTCATCGCACCGGCGATCCGAGCACGCCTGACGCTGCGCCAGGCCCCGCCGGATCAGTGACGGGTACGGCCGACGAACACCCCTCACGCATCGAGATCCCGGAGACGAAGCTGCCCTATGCCCATCGGAGGCCCGGTGTCAGCTCGATCCGTGTCGTGTCACTTTCACGGAAGATATAAACGGAGTCGGTCATGGCATTCCATCCGACGGGAACCACATAGTAGCGGCCGTTTCGCTCGATGAGCAGGCGCAGCCCTCTGTAGCGGTAGCGCAGATGTGTGGCCGGACCGAGATCATCGACCTTGAGGCCGGGCGGGCCGGTCAGGCTCAGACGCTCAGTGCTGAAGAGGACGATCCCGGGCCAGCGGACGACATGGTGGGCTGCCGACTTTGCTTCGCGATCGCCGAGCTGTGCCGCAATCAAGGTGATGGCCAGAAGCAGGAACGCCAGAGCGGCAAAGAGCGGTACCGCCCTCTCCATCAGCCCCTGTCCCCTGCCATGCAGCGCGGCTCTGCTCTGCCCCATCAGCAAACCTGCGCCCACCGTGGCCGGGGCAGCCCAGTAGGCCTCGATTCGCGGCCACATCAGGAAGAGCACAAGGCCGGCCGCCACGACCAACCAATACTGCCCGGCCACTGCGCCCCACACCGTGGCCGTACGCCGCCTGATGCGGCTGGTCAGTGGCAGACGCCTGATGAAGTGCGGTGCACTCGTGAGCAGAAGCACGGCGACGATGGCGACGAGGACCGAGCGTGAGAGCACTTGCAGACTCTCGACCACATACTCGGAAAACCCAAAACCCAGAGACGAAGGGGAGATATGGAAGTTGTTGTAGTACCGGTAGGTGTAGATGAGTCCCACGTAAAACATCAGCGCCGCGATGAACGACGCCTCCGCGACAACAAGCTTCAGGATCGCGGTCGGGTCGCCCCGCCGGGAGCTCTCCTGCGTGTCTGGTGGAAGTCTCACGAGCGGGCGACGCCGGGTGTGATCCCGCCGCTAGGAACACCACCGCCGTCCGTAGGCGGCTTCTCACTGGTAGGAGGAGGGGGTACCGGCACGTTGGGGTCACCACCGCCGTCCGTCGGGGCCGGGTCTTCAGGGCCCTCGGTCGGAGGCGGTTCGTAGGGATCTGTAGGGGCGTCAGTCGGGGATGGCCCGTCGGTCTCTGGTGCGCTGGTCTCGGTGGTGGCTTTCGACGATGGGCTCGCCGACGGCTCGTTTTTACCGTTGTCGCCATTGCAAGCAGCGACAGCCAGACAGCACACCAGCAACGGCCCGGCCAGCAGCACACGATGGACCCGTCGCAATCGAACCTCCTTATCGTCGCCCCCCAGACGACAGTAGCCAGATACAAGAAAGCAGATAGAAGACCACCTCGCGTGTTGGCCTCACAGCACGCGTACGGCCTAGATGATTAGTTCCGATGTGGCTCAGTGGTCGTAGGCGGTCAGGGACCTGGTGATGGGTGCGCCGATGGTGCGGTTGTGCCAGATCGCGCAG
>NZ_JBVIYK010000023.1:0-91654 GCF_055592645.1 Streptomyces sp. NPDC041108
CATCCAGCGCCACCCGGAACTCATCGACGGCTGCCTCACCGAAACCGGCCTGACCCTCAACCCCGGCACCCGAAGCTAATCCGACAAGGTCAGTAGCTGCTGACGAAGTTCCTCGATTTCGGCCTTCTGGTTGGCGATGGTCTTCTTCAGCTTGGTGACGGTTTCCCGGAGTCGTTTCTCGGGTTCCGGGACCTGTTGGGTCTCTTTGCGGACACGTTCGTAGAACTCGTTCTTCAGATCGGCGTGCCGCTTGAGGAGGGCCATGCGGTGGACGTCGGCTTCCGCGGCGAGGGCGACAACGGTGAGGCTGCCGTTGGAGGCGGTGGCCTGTCCGGCGAAGTCGTCGGGCGGACAGCGCTGCGCCCCGCCGACGTCGTGCTGGTGTCGGCGGGGCGCAGCGGGTGGTGCGTGCGGCCGGGCGGCCTGTCCGGTCCTCGCTGACCCCGGGGCGGGGTGGGCGAGGGCCAGGCAGAGCGTCAGGTCAGCGCTGGAGCTGGTGGATGTTGTCGGGACCGAGGTCGTCGCCCGCCAGGGTGGGGGCGGGGATCGTGGCGTGCAGGTGGAGCGCGGGGTTGAACTGGTACTGCGGCGGGTGGTTGTGGACTATGGGCCGAAGCGTCAGCCCACGCAGGGCGAACATGCTGGCCAGCGCCCACATGAGTGCGGCAAGCCCGGTAGCGGCGGCGCGGCCCCCGGCCGGGGCGGTGGACCAGATCATCGCGAGACTGCCGATCCCGAACAGCAGCCAGGCGATGCGGGCTCCGGCGTTACCGAAGAACCCGCCGACCAGACCGAGCAGGCCGGTCAGCCGCCAGAACACGTACAGGGCGGCCGGGGAGACGGCCAGGTGCGCGGCCTGGTCGGCGAGGAAGACCCGGATGGGGTGGTCGACTGTGCCCCACAGTCCGCTGCCGTCAATGGCGCTGGTGGCCGGGACGTCGGACAGGCCCTTGAGCGTGGCGGAGGCGATGTCGCCGGCGGCGTCCAGCATCATGACGATGAGGCTGAGACCGCCGAACAGTGCGGTCGCCTTGATCCAGTTGGCCACCTCGTGTCGGCTGGCGTGCCGGGCCTGGAAGACCTCCTCCCACCGCTGGTAGAGGAAGCCGCCTTCCTCCCAGGACGCCTTCCATGCGGCGCGCAGCCCGGCGAAGCGCTTCGGGCGGGGCCAGTCCTTCGCGTCGGGCGGCGGGGGCGTCTGGTTGAGCACGTCGAGGAAGGACGGGGTCTCCTGGCCGTTGACCGGCTTGTCGTTGCTGGGCATGGCGTAGCTACTCCTTCGGCGAAGGGATCGGTGAACGGGTGGTGGGGCTGGCCGGAGCCGGTCAGCGGATCTCGTTGCGGGTGCGGGCGAAGAACGCCCCGCGCGTGGTGCTGTTGTTGTGGATCTCGGTTTGGTGGGTGACCGGACCCTCGAAGACGTTCTTGGTGACGGCCGCGCGGGCCTTGCTGATCGCGCCGCCGATGGCGGTGGCGACCATCGCGATGCCCGCGAACGGCAGGGTGACCATCAGGACGCCGTTCAACGTGACCGAGGACAGGCCCTGGAGCACAAGCCAGGCACCGCAGCCGATGCCGGTGACCCCGGCGCCCACGCCGATGGAGGCCACCGCGATCCCGGCCGCCCAGGCCGGGACGATCCGGTGGTCCTCCTGCTTCACGGGCGGGGTGATGCCGAAGGCCGGCGGCTCGGTGTCGTCGCGGAACGAGGTGGGGTGGTGGCGTACGGGCTTGCTCGCCCAGTCGTCGATCAGGCGGCAGGCTTCGGCCGCGGCCTCGGACTCGGGCATGCCGTGCTGGGTGTTCAGGGGGTCCATCGGGGTTCTCCGATCACGCGGGAAGGTGAGCGCCCTCCTGGCCGTGGTGGCCGGGGGCGCTCTTCGCCGTTGCGCAGCAGGTGAGTTGAGGCTGGCGGGTGGGTAGTCACCGCACCTGCGCCCCGGGCACCCTCGATCCAACAGGCGCGGGGAAGGGAATCTGGTGGAGTTCGTCTTCGATTGCGGATGGTGCGGGGGCGACAACTACTTCGTGGGCAAGCAGGTCGGCTTCTGGGTCGACAAGTGGGAGATCCCCTCGGAGTGGGACTGCCGCTTCTGCGAGGGCCTCAACTACACGCCCGATCCGCCGTGGACCGAGGCTTAGTCAGAGGCTTGAGAGCAGTCCGGCGAGCGAGGCGAGGCCGCTGTTGATGACGGGGGCCAGGCCGGTGGCGGCGAGGGTGAAGCCGAACAGCGTGCAGGCCAGCATGGAGCCGACGCGGACGTAGCCGCCCTTGAGCAGGACGAACACGATGATGCCCAGCAGCACTGCGGCGGAGATGGAAAGGGCCACGGCGGGTGGTCCTCCTTCGCGAGGGTCGGGTGGGGCCGGCCGCGCTCGGGCAGGCCGGCCCCGGGATGGATGGGGTGGGGAGCGGTCAGGCGTTGTTGAGGCTCTTGATGGCCTCCAGCGCCTGGCGGGGTGAGGTGACCTGCTCGGAGCGGCTGCCGGAGCCGGAGCTGCGCTTGCCGCCGCCGCCCTTGCCGCCTCCTCCGCCGCGGCGACGGCGGCCGCCCTCGTCGTCGTCCTCGTCGGGCTCGGGCCAGAACTCGCCGGGCCGCACGGGCTCGTTCCAGTCGAACCACAGGCCGCGCTTCTCCAGCTCGCTGATCTCGTGGTCGGTGAGCCGGTTGACCTCGCCGGGGAACAGCTCGGAGAGGTCGGTGTCGAAGTCCGCGTACAGCGACCGCATGAGCACGGCGCGGCCGTTGTCGAGGACGATGACCGCGACGCCGCCCGTGCTGACGCCGTTCTCCGGGTCGGCCTCGCCGCGCATGGCCCGCTCGATCGCGGAGCCTTCGCTGCGGGAGTAGCGGGCCGGGATGGTCGGCACGTCGTAGGCGTTCTCCATGGTGCCCTCCGCCGCCTTGCGGGTGGCGCCGGGCGAACCCATGTTGAAGATGACCGGCCTCGAGTTCTGGCGCAGGTTGTCCTTCATCTCGGTGGAGAACCCGTTGTGCGCGAACGGCGACTGGCCCGCAGGGTTGAAGCCGATGCCGTACTTCAGCCCGGTGACCGTGAGGTCGTCGCCGTCCGTCTGGATGAACTCGCCGAAGTCCCCGTCCTGCGCCGCGGTCATGAACTCATCCGCGTACACGTTCAGCTGCCGGTAGGGGCAGCGTGTATCGCCGGGCTTGTAGTCGTGCGGCTCGCCGTCGTGCGGCCAGGGCATCTCCGCCCTGATCTCGCACAGCGCCTTCGCCGCCCGCAGCTGCCGCGCCATCCACAGCGCGTTCGATCCCTGCCGGTCGATGTACCGGCCGAGCACGGTGGTCTTCTCGTCCTTGCGGACGGTGGACAGCCACACCACCTGCCCGTCCAGCGACTGGGCGGCCATGTTGATCGCGAAATACTGCGTCTTCCCGGAGCGGGACACGCCCAGGATGAGCCCGTGGGCTGCGGCGTTCTTGTCGTGCTGGTACACCATGCTCTTCACCGGCTGGCCGGTGATGGTGAACCCGCACACGTACATGCCCTTGGCGTCCGGGGTGAGCAGCTCGCGGGTGGCGGGGAAGATCGCGCTGAGCGGCGGGGTGTCGAACGCGCTGATCAGGAACTCAGCCCCGTCGATGAGGACGAACACGCAGGAGTCGTCCTCCGGCAAGCCCAGCGCGCGGCAGACCTTGGCAAGGTCGATGCGCGGGGTCTCGGTGGAGTCGGCCATCTTCGCCCGGTAGAAGGTCACCCCGCGCATCTCCTCGCGGGTCTTGTGGACCAGCTCGGAGCCGGGGGCGCCGCCCTTGGGACCTGCGACCCGGTCCGTCCAGCGCTCCTGCGCGGTCGGCTTGGTGCGGCGGCGGGCGTTGGCGTCGGGGGTGATACGGGCCTCCATCCAGCCGGGCCCGCCCTGGCGGCCGGGCTGGATGGCGACCTCCGCCAGGACAACGTCGCTGGAGTGCACGCCGAACGGCGCGGCGACCGCGGCCTCCGACAGGCCGGTGATCGGCCGTCCGGTCTCCGAGGCGCGCAGCAGGATCGTCATGTCGTGCCGATGACCGTCGTGCCGGGTGGCCTTGACGATGTGGGTGCGGCCGGGCATCCCGGCCTGCTCCCACAGCACCCGGGCGTCGCGGGTGAGCAGGTCGGCTCCGTCGTCCGGCTGCGCCACCGGCTCCTCGAGGACTTCGGCGGGCGCCGGCTGCGGGGCCGGGGCGGCGAGGGCGGGGCGGTGGCGGCGTCGGGTGTGGCGGGAGAACGGCATCACCAGGTAGCCGGCCGCCGCCCATCCGGCGGCGAGCAGGGCGTCCAGCCAGTACGGGCCGAAGCCGGGCGTGTGCCCGGCCGCGACGTCGACGGCGGCGGCCAGAACCAGCGGGGACCAGCGCAGAATCTTGCGTCCGGCGCCGGGCTCATCGCTCTTGGCCGCGAGGAAGATGCCGCCGATCCCGGCGGCGCCGGCCAGCTGCACGACGGAGCTGACGGGACTGTCGGGGTACATGTTCGGGGCCACGGCCAGCACGGGCGCGGCGAGGGTGTAGGCGAGGCGTTCGAGCGCGACACTGCGCGGCGTGGTCACCGGTGTCTCCTTCGGGAACGGGCACGGGCGGCCCCGCAGGTAGCGGGGCCGCCCGTGGCGGGGTGGTGGGGGAGTGGAGCGGGGTCAGCGGTTGAAGAACCCGGGCCTGGGCGTCTTCTCGCGCCGACCCGAGCGGATGTCGTCCAGCGCGCCGTACAGCTTCGAGTGGGTGCCCTTGGCCTGGTAGGTCTGGTCGGCGATCTCCTCCGCGGTGGCACCGAGGTTCTTCACCTCGACGGCGGCGCCGCCCAGGGCGACGGCCACCTCGTTGGTGACCGCCACGAACTTCGGGTCCAGGTCCGCGTTCTCGATGTCGCCGGCCACGCCCTCGGTGTGGGTGGCGTTGGCCTTCATGTCGCGCAGCAGTCCATCGAGTTCGAGGACGGCGTCGTCCATCGCCTTGCCGAGCTTGTCCAGCTTTGCCTGGACGGCCTTGTACCGGTTGTCGTCGTCGGCCACGACGGGCGCCGTGCTGCTGCGGGGCGCGAGATCGCTGCTCATCAGCGGGTTTCCTCCAAGGCTTTAGTCGTGGTGGGCGGCGGCCGACGTGTGCTTGAGGCCCGCGTCTTCCTTGGCGGCCATGTCCTGGCCGTAGATCCGGGCGACCATGACGGCGGCGAGCTTGGCGGCCTCCTTGGCGATGCCGCACTGCTCGGCACACCGCTGAGCCAGGATCTTCATGCGTCCCGCGGCATCGGCCAGGTCCGTGATCTGGTCGGTGACGCGGGTGTCGATGTTGTGGTCGTCGACCAGGTCGGCCGCCATGTCCCGCAGGGCGTCGGCGACTTTGCCGAGGGCCTCCGCGATGGCTTCGGCGCGCTCCTGGTGGGAGGCGGCCTTGATGGCGATGTTCGCCATCTCCATCAGGTACTGGTCGAACGTGATGTCCGTTCGATGCTGGACACCGAGGCCGCTCTGCCCGGACGGCCTGCTGACTTGCGAGCTGCTCACGCTGCTCCCTTCCGTGCTGGTGGGCCGGCTGGTGCCGGGCCGTTCGGTGTGCTTCTCCGGCGCGGGCGGCAGGCCTTTGGCGCCGGTGGTCACGGCCGCGGGCTTGTCGGGGACGATGTCCGCGTCGACGATGTCGTCCCCGCCCTTGTCGGCGGACTTCGGCGGGCAGGTCTCGTGCTCGGGCCACTCCACCGTCGGAGTGGGATCGTCCGCGCCGAACGGGCTGTCCGCCGACCTCTCGCGCCGCCCGGTCCGGCGACTGCCTCGAGTACGGCCAGCGCCTCGGGTGCGGCGGCGCCGCCGTCCGGCCCGGCCGGTGCCGGCGGTACGACGACGCCGAAACCGGCGGCGCTTCTTCTTCGAGCCGTCAGACGGCTCGTCACCAGCCTTGGAAGCCTTGCCCGGCTCATCGGACGCGGCACGGTCCTTTCCGGCGCTGGAGGCGCCGTCAGGGCCGTCCTTGGCGGTCTTGTCACCCTTGCCGTCGGCGGCCTTGTCCTTGTCCTCCTTGGTCAGGCTCACCTTCTCCGTGGCGGCCTTGCCGTCCTTCTCGGCCTTGGCGGCCTCCGCGTCTGCGCGGCGCTTGTCCCAGCGGCGCTGGACTTCCTCGCCGACGGCCTTGCCGAAGGTCGTGCGGCCCGGCTCGGACAGCGCTGCAGCTTCCCGCTTCGCCTTCCGTGCCGCGTCCCGCTCCTGCCGCTTCGCGCGGCGGTCCTCCCAGGCCTGCTGCCGCTGAGCGCGGGCCTGGTCCCGGTTCTTGGTCCGGTCGGCGACACCGGCGGCGTGACCGGCGGTGCGCCGCTCCTGCCGCCCGGCCTGCCGGGTGCCGGCGCGCTCCTGGCGGCCGCGGGCCCGCTCGGCACGGGCGTTGGAGGCTGGGCCGTGCTGGCCCCGGCCGCCGTCACCCTTCGAGCCGCCGCTGCCGCTCCGGTGGGAGCTGCCAGAGCCCGCCTGAGGGCCTTTCGGGCCCCCGGCGGGACCGCCGCGCCCGGAGCCGGGTGTTCGGCTGCCAGAGGAGCGGTCAGGGCCCTTCGTGCCGCCCTTGCCGCCACCGCTGCCCCCGGACGATCCAGGGCCAGAACGCCCGCCGGGGCTACTGGAGTTGGAGCCGCGCGAGGACCCGGGCCGGTTCGCTCCCGAGCCGGAGTTGCTGCGGGACGGCCCCGTGCCGCCCCCTCCGCCGCGCGAGCCGCCTCCGCCGCCGGCCTTCGAGCGGCCCTTGTCCGCCCCCAGGCCGGAGCCGGAGCCGGACGACTTCATGCGGTCGGCGTCCGCCTTTCCGCGTGCCGCCGCCTTGTCGCCCTTCGCTTTCATCATCGCGGCGTGGAGTTTTCCGTTCTGCTCCATCATCGCGACTTCCTGCGCGGTGCGGCCCTCCAGCAGCGCGGCCTTCCGCGCTATTTCAGCCTCACGGAAAGGTGCTTCACCCTCGTGAAGCGCCCGCGCCCTTTCCAGCCGGAATTCCAGCCAGTCACCGAGACGGTCAGCGAGAGAACGAGGCTGCTCGTATTCGCCTTCCTCGTATTCGCCGTCATCTTCACCGGTTTCCGGTGCCGTAATTCCTTCCGAACGCAGCGCCGTCGCCGGGTCCGGAGCGGCCGGAATCGGCGGCAATTCCATTGTCGTCTCTTCCGGGCTCTCCGGGGGAGCCTCCGGAATGTCTTCCGGCGGCGGAATGGTGTCGATGAAATCCGGGATCGGCGGCAGCTCGTACGAGGAATCACCGCTCCAGGGGCCATGGACCAGGGTTCCGCCGCCGGTCTCGTCGGACTCGTCGGACACGGTGCACCTCCCTCCAGGGGGACTTGACAGACAGTGGGGTCTCGTGTGCACGCGCGTGCACGTGCACGTGTGCACGCTTTACGCGCGCGAGGCCCCGCCGGAGCCCGGCGGGGCCTTCGTGGGTGACGGTCAGTTACGCGGGCCGTGCTGCTTCAGGACGGTGTCCGCGTACTGCATGAAGTGGTCGAACAGCCGAGGGTCGCCCGCCTGCCGCTTCTCCAGGACCAGCTTGAAGAGGCGGCAGACCAGCGTGAATCCGGTGATGACGTCGCCGCGACCGGCTTTGACTTCCTTGGCGATTTCGGACCGAGTAAGGCGGAGCCAGAATTCCATCCGGCCAATTTCCCCGCGACTCTCGATCGCCTTGCGCTCTTCTTCCTTCAGCCAGCCGTTCCGCCCTTGAATGGAGCGTTCGACGCTGGTGAGGGGGCGCGTCACGCCGACTCCCTGTTACCCATGTCGTAAATCGACGTGGGACCACCATAGCCGAGATTCTGGCTCTGTGCACCATGCTGCGGAGGATTCGGCGCGGCCTGGAGCGGCTGCGGGTTCTTCTTGCGCTGCCTTTCCAGCTCCTTTTCCTTTCGCTTTCGGGCGGTATTTGCGACCGCCTCATCGTGGGCGCGGCGCTTGTAGGCGCCCTTTTCGAGGCCCTTGGTGACGGCCTCGACGTTCTTCAGGACGTCCTTGAAGGCCTTTTCCACGGGCTGGGCGCGCAGCCAGGCGTCGTAGAACCGGTCGCCCTCGACGTGGGAGCCGCGGCAGTGGACGCGGACCTCCTCGGCGAGGGTCTCCAGGTTCTTGCCGATGTCCAGCAGGACCCGCTGAACGTCGGCCAGGTACCGGGCGGTCGCCTCCGGGTTCTGCGCCACATCGCGCAGGGGGGAGTAGTTCGGGTCGTTGCTGTTCATGCGAGAAGACCTCCAGGTCTCGGGGTTGGGGAGGGGAGAAATCCGTGGTCCCCGAGGCTGTTGCGCGGGGTGGGAGTCGTAGTCGGTACGAACCTCGCCCGCAACGCGCTCCGAGTAGGGCGCGGTGCGGGCGAGCGGCCTGCCGGCCGTGGCCGTCACCGGTCCGCGCTCGGTGGGCGAGCGCGGGCCGGTGGCGACCATGAGCGGCAGGGGTTCCGCCAAGGGGGTGAGCGCGTCGGCGCTCACCGGGCGCTCACCTACGCGCCCGGGGCGACCTCTTCGACCTGAGCGCGCAGGCGCTGCGCGGTCGGGCGGGAGACCGGAGTGTCGGACAGGCCCGCGTCGGTGAGCGCGTCGCGGATCTCGGTCCACTCGGGACGACGCCCGAGCTCGGTGTAGAGCAGACGGATCCGTGCGTGGCGGCGCTCGGTAAGCGCCTCCGTCTCGCTGCGCGTACGAGCGTTCTCCGCTCGCTGAGCGTCCGTCTCCTCTGTGGTGCGCCCACGCTCGTGAGCGCCAGGGGTGAGCGCCGGGCGCTCACGCTCGCCGCGAACCTCCCCGGCGGTGAGCGCGCTCACGTCGGGGTGAGCGTGCTCGGTTTCTTCCGCGCGCTCGGTGGTGTGAGCGTCCTCGGGGGTGAGCGTGTCGGCGAGCGTGGCGGGCACTGTGTCGAGCTTGAGCGCCATCCGCTGGTTCAACGGGGCCTTCCAGCGCCACAGCCAGCCGTACTTTTCCTTGAGCTGCGCTCGCAGGTAGGTCTGCTCCTGGAGGCGGGTGAGCGCCTCCTCGTAGGAGGTGATCTCCCACAGGATCATCCGGCGGCGCAGCCGGGCGGTGGGGATCGGGGCGAGGATCCAGCGGGAGCGGCGCACCGTCTCCATCCGCTTCTTGCCGGTGACCGCGCCGATCCGCGTGGCGTACACGTGGGAGGCGATCTCCGAGAAGACGACCCACAGCAGGGTGAGGGCGGCGTGCCCCAGACGCCCCGAGGTGCTGTCCGAGGCGTTCCAGTTGAGGTAGACGGTCACGGCCGTCAGCGCGCGGGGCACCCAGCGGATCCAGCGCAGCTCCATGCCCATGCGGATCAGGACCAGGTTGGCGCCGGTGAAGGCGGGGATGGCGACGTCGATGCCGACGGGGAGCAGCCACGGCCACTCCCAGCCCCACCCGGCGGCCTTGGTCTCCAGCGCGGTGTAGGAGGAGAGCAGACCAAGGGTGGAGACGACCGCGGCCGCCAGCACGATCCCGACGACCAGTACCAGCTCCTGGCCGGACAGCGGCGGAACGCCGCCAGCGGGACGGGCGTCGTTGCGGGCCTTGCGCCGGGCGGCGCGCGACTCGGTCCGGATCTCCCGGCGGCGGGCCCGCTGCACGGTGCGCTGCGTCGCCGCCTCCATGACCCGGTCCGCTTCGGCTCGGGCCTGAGCGGCGGCGGCCTGGTCGGCCGTGGCCTTCGCCGCTGCCTCCCGGGCCGTCTTCGCGTCCGTCTCCGCCTGTTCGCGCAGCCGGGCGACGTCCCTTTCGGCGGCGGCCCGCAGCTCCTCAGCGGTGGACCGGGCGTCGGCCAGGGCGCGGTCGGCGTCGGCACGGAGGCCGGCGGCCACCTTCTCGGCACCGGCCCGCACCTGCACGGCCTGGCCGTCAGCGCTCTCACGCATCCGGTCGGCCTCGCCCCGCGCCCGCTCCAGCACCTGTTCGGCGTCGGTGGCGGCGCGAGTGCGGGTCTCCGCCGCGGTGCGCTCCGCACCGGCCAGCAGCTCGGTACGCACGCTCTCCGCGTCGGCGAGGGTCTTCGCGGCGGCCTGCGCGGCCTCGGCCTGGACCTGCTCCGCCTGCGCGGCCGCCGTGGTGGTGACCTCCTGCGCCTGGCGGCGCGCGTCGGCGAGCAGCTGCTCGACAGCCGCCTTGGCGTCGGTGAGGACCTGGTCGGCCTCACCGGCCGCCGACGTCGTGACGGTGTCGGCCTCGCGACGCGCGTCGGCGAGCAGCTGCTCCGCCGTAGCTTCGGCGGCCGCCCGACGCTGGTCGGCGTCGGCGACCGCCGTTGCGGCGGCCTCCGTGCGGACCCTGTCGGCCTCCTTCATCGCGTCAGCGATGATCTGCGCCTGCTCAGCGTTGACCGCCTCGGTGAACGAGGCGGCCTCCGTACGGGCGCCTTCCATCAGTTCGTCGGCGAGCACCTGGCCGTCGGTGAGGATGCGGGCCGCGTCGTCGGCGGCCAGGTCCCGGAGGTCGGCGGCGCGGTCGGCGGCGTCGGCCAGGACCGGGTCGGCCTCCGGGTACACCACCGGAGCGGTGTTCTCGGGTGCGGTGGCCTGGGCGGGGATGGAGGCCGGCGGCGTCGGAGCCTTGGCGCGCCCGTTGGCGCGGGGCTTCGCGGCCGGGGCGGCCTGGCGCCTGCGGCGGGTGGCGGTCTTGGGTGCCACGGTGGTGTCCTCTCTTACGTTCCGGCGCCTCGTGCAAGAGGTCACCGCGGTCGGCATCGGGTAGGTAGGGTCGGGACCAGGCCCTCCGGGACCCCGGCAGCTCAAATGCCGGGGACTCGGAGGGCCGTCTGCGTGAGCAGGTGGTCAGCGCCGGGCAGGCAGCGTGCTGCTGTCCTGCCCGAGGTGTCGGCGCAGCCAGGCGACGGCGGCCGGGGTCATCGCCCCGGTGTCCGGCTCGCTCAGCGGCGCGGTATCGATGTCGTGCATCGCGTCCGTCGCCGGAAGCGGCCGCATGTAGTCGGGGTCGATCCCGGCGCGGGCCCGGTTGCCGCTCAGCTCCGTCAGGTCGTAGAGGACCTTGCCGGTGTCGGCGTGCTGCCAGGACCGCTCCACCCGGCCGACGAACGTGTGGCCGGGCTTGCCGAGCCAGAACCGTTCGACGTCGCGAAACAGGACCATGTCGCCCTTGGTGTAGGTGGTCGTCGGCCGGACATCCTGCGTCTGCGGCTGCTGCGCCATGTGCTCTCCTCGTATCGCGTGGTCCGGACTGCCCGGCTCCCTGTCACCGCTCGGCCCGGCCGCCAAGAGGTTCAGCGACCGGTGCGAGCGGATGGGGCAGCCGTCAGGCCGTGGCGGCGAGGGGCCGGCGCGGGGCGATGATCTGGCCGTCGGGGAGCAGCTCCCCGGTGTCCTCGAAGAGAAGGACGGCGTTGCACAACAGGCTCCAGCCCTGCTCCGGGTACGCGGCCACGACGTGCGCCGCCTCCCGGTCCGGGCTGTCGGCCGTCGGACACTTCGGGGTGTGTGTGCACAGCGACGTCGGCAACCGGGTGGAACCGGCGGCGGTCGTCGCGGTGTCGAGCTGGGTGCTGCTGCGCATGAGCTCTCCTGCGGGGATGCGGGCCCGAGACTCTCTCGGGCTGGAGGCGTGCGAAAGGCCGGCCGCCCGTAGCGTGGGCGGCCGTTCGGTGGCGGTGCTGCAGGGCGGGCAGGGAGTTGCCCACCGATCCCGTCCGGCGGGAGTCAGGCGGAGGCGGCCGCGGCGCGCTCGCGGGCGGCGCGGCGCTTGAGGGAGCGGCGCTCCTTCTCGGACAGCCCGCCCCACACGCCCGCGTCCTCGCCCCGCTCCAGCGCGCCCTGGAGGCAGCTCTCGATCAGGGGGCAGCGGCGGCAGACGGCCTTGGCCTCCTCGATCTGGAGCAGCGCCGGGCCGGTGTCGCCGATCGGGAAGAACAGCTCGGGGTCCTCTTCGACGCAGGCCGGACGGGGCCGCTCCGGTGCGTCGGTGGAGACGGGCGCGTAAGCGTGGCTACGGACGACGGCGACGGACACTCGCATCTTCATGTGGGCCTCCCAGAAGGTCCGTGTACGAGGCAGCCCCGGGGCGGTATCCCCGGGGCTGCCTCATGGGTTGGCGTCGGGCTGAACTACCTGGCGTCGATGCGGCAGCGGATCTGCTTGCCGACCGGAGAGGACACGACGTCCCAGCCGGGCGCCAGCATGTCCAGCAGGCCCAGGCCGCGCCCGGACTCCGCGGTCTCGCTGTCCATCGCCACCACGCTGCGGCGAGGCAGCAGATCGGCGGCGGGGTCGTGCACGTTCACCTGGACGCTGCGCCCGGTGACGTACACCTCTACGACCAGCGGCACGTGATCACCGCAGGCCCGCTTCGCGTTGCCGAGCAGCTCGGAGACGAGCCACTCAGCGGTGTCGGCGGTCGCCTGGCCGGCCCCGTACGCCACCGGCACCGAGGCGGTCAGACCGCGCACCGTGCTGAAGGCGACCTCGGAGGCCGTGATGTGGGCGACGAACCCGCCAGCGCGGTGCTGGACGTACAGGCCGGGGACGCAGGCCGGAAGCGCCGGCCGCTGCGAACGGCGCTGGTCGTCCATACGGGCCCGGCGCAACATGTCGTCCATGTCCGGGCTGCTGTCTGCCCGTGCACCAGGAGGCGCGGCAGATGTCATGATGGGACTCAAGGTTTTTCCTCTCACGGAGTAACCTGCTGACGGCCCTGGGGCGGAATCCCGGGGTCGTCTCCGTTTTGGCTGTTCGTACGAGCAGCCACGGCCCCGGCCGCCCCTCGTGTGGGGCGGCCGGGGCCGTGGTCGTTCGTCGTGCAGTCCTACCGGGTGAGCTGCTCTTCCTGTGTCGCCAGGAGAGTGATCGCGCTCATCAGGTCGGCGCGTTCCCAGTTGGTGAGCTGCGGGGCGTCGGCCTTGCGCGGGTTGAGCGTCCGGATCAGCGCGGCCAAGGTGTCACGGACTCGCCGGAGGTCGGCGTCGGCGACCGACTCCGAGACGTTCTGCCACTGCTGCTCGTGCAGCAGGCGCAGGCCCCACGCGCGGCGGTCGTTCCAGTCCTCGCGGTCCATCTGTGCCTTGCGGCGAGCGGGGGCGAGGCGCTTGGTGTGCGCGGCGAGCTGGGCGAGGCGGCGGCCGTCCGTGCACCGGGAGGTCAGGTCGGCGGCGCGCAGGATGTTGCCCTTGTCGTCCTTGATGGAGCAGGTGGAGCAGCCGCGGACGTGGGCTTCGTCCAACTTGCGGGCCGTCTTGTCGTCGACGGTGCCGCCGACGATCTGCATGACGGCGGGGGCCGCACCGGCCTTCGGCTTGCGGATCACGCGGGTGGAGCGTCGGCCGGCGGTCTGGGTGAGGCCCTCTTCCAGCCGCTGGAACCACTGGTCGACGGTGAGGTTGATGGTGACCAGGCGGTGGCTGCCGGGGCAGCGGATCGGGTCGTCGGTGCCGGCCTTCTCCGTGTGGTGGGGGACCAGCTTGGGCCGCGAGCTGTGCGGCGCGTTGATCGGCACCCAGGTGCGGCAGGTGGGGCAGACCAGCGTGGAGTACGCGAGGTCGACTTCATGCGGCTTGAGGCTGGAGACGACCAGCGGGGGGAGCGTGCTGATGGCGCGGGACCGGGCTCGGCGCGGACGCTTCTGAGCGGTGAGATCGCGGGTTCGCGTAGGCATGAGGGCTCCTTCTACGAAGTGGCAGGAGTGCATCGCAGGTGCTCTCTCCGCCCTCCAGGCCGCACGGCGAACCGGCGTCCTGAAGGACAGACAACGCATCAGCGCTGCGGGGTGGTACTCGCCGCAGATCATGGGCGGAGGAGTTAGAGGTGCCTCGGGCTCCGGCCACCGAGGTGGCTAGGGCTTTGGACTCCGGCCACCGAGGTGGCGATCTGCTGCGATGGTGCTCTCGCGTCCTCAGCGAGCTGAGGACTACTCCGGCCGCCCCGAGGGGCGGACAACTACTGCGGTCTTGCGGTCACGGAAAGCGCTTAGCGCCGTTCGCAGACACCACGATGAAGTCTTCTAGAAGAGATGTCAAGGTCTTCTAGAATGTGGTTGACTGGTCGACACAAGCCGAGCCGAGAGGAGCCGCCATGCCAACTCCGGCCCCGAAGCCGCCAAAGTGGCGACAGATCGCGGATGAGATCGCGAGAAAAATCGAGAACGGTGACTACGGCCCTGGCGATCGACTCCCGTCGGTCCAAGCCCTTGTCTCCGAAGGCAAGGGAGCCACAGCGACGGTCCATCGCGCCTACCAAGCCCTGGAGGCGGAAGGGCTGATTCGCACGACACAGGGCAGCGGCACCACCGTGCTGGGCCCCAGCGACATCCCGCCGTCGATCCTCACGGGCGCCGCACGTTTGGAGCGCCTTCGTCGTACCGGCAGGCCACTGGCCCCCCGGGAGACCTATGTGAACTCTCGCTCCGTCCTTCGCTCGTGCGCCGATGCCGAGGTTGCGAACCTTCTCGGGATCGACCTGTACGACGAGATTGTGCTTAGGAGCCGAACCTTCATACAGGACGGCAAAACCACGGTCTTGGCTCTGAACATGATTCACATGCGGGCCTTGGTGCCCCTGCCGGAACTGCTTGATGAGGGACCGATGCCGAAATTCCGGCACGATCTCTACACTGAGCGCACCGGCAAGACGATCACCGCAGGCCCGGAGCAGAGCACGGCACGGCTGGCCTCCAACAACGAACTTGATGAGTTCGGCATTGACATGCCGCCGGATGTGCCTGTCCCGGTTCTCGTTTTGCGGACCTTCTACTCCGACGACGAAGGCCCGCTGGAGGTTTGGGAGGACATTCTCCGACCCGGTGTGTGGCATGGAGGCCGCTCCTGACCTTCGGTAAATAGCCACTGATCTGCCCCCTCCAAAACCCTTCGCTGTGTGGGGGCCATCACACCGGCTGCAACTTTCGTGCAACATCACAAAGGCCTGTCGAAGCCCGTACGCACTTTCATTCACGGGTTTTCAACATCTGCATACACACGGGTTCTGCGGGCCGAGCCCTAGGCTCACGGCCATGTCGATCACGGAGGGTCAAAGGGTGGGGAAGCAGCGAGCGGGTTGGCGGCCGGACAAGCTGCGGGAGCAGCGGGAGGCCCACGGCCTGACCCTGGAGAAGGCCGGCGAGCGCCTTCGACAGGTTGCCGAGCAGGCCAAGCTGAAGGGCATCCCGGCCGCGAATCCTCAGACCCTGTGGCAGCACGAGCAGGGTGAGGTCTACCCGGGCCCGCACTACCGGCGCGCCTACTGCCTCCTCTACCGGGCGACGGAGCCGGACTTGGGCTTCCGCAACGCGCTGCCGGGTGAGGAAACCTCCTTCAAGCTCACGCCGATGGACGACCGCCTCAACGGCGCACACGTCCTGGCTGTTGAGCGGGCCATCCACCGCATCGGGCCTGGCAGTGACGACGCCGATCACTTCGCCCTGCAGCAGCGGATCATTGACGCGTGGAAGCGCCGGCACACCGGCGGTGACCCGAACCGCCCCGTCCTGATCCTGGTCGGGGGATACGCCGGGAGCGGCAAGACCGAGTTGGCGAGGTTCTTCGTCCAGCTCACCGGTTGGCCGCTGCTCGATAAGGACCCGCTCACCCGGCCGCTGGTGGAACGGCTCCTGGTCGCGTTGGGCGGTGACCCGAACGACCGGCACACCGAGCTCTACCGGGAGCAGGTCCGGTCGGTGGAGTACGACTGCCTGATGCAGTCGGCCATGGCCAACGTCAGGTGCGGGATCAGCACCGTGCTCTCTGCTCCGTTCATTGCGGAGTTGACCGACGCGGCCTGGATGCAGCGCCTGACTAACCGGGCCGCGTCCATGGGTGTCGACGTCTTCCCGGTGTGGGTCAGCTGCGATGAGGAGTCGATGCGGGAGTACATCACTTTCCGCTCCGCTGCCCGGGACGCGTGGAAGCTCCAGCGCTGGGACGAGTACATGGCCACGATCGACCTGGACCTGCGCCCGGCAGTCCCGCATCTGGTCGTCGACAACCGGCTGGGGACCGCAGTAAGCCTCGCGGACCAGGCCCGGCAGGCGATGGGGGCGATGTACGCATGACCGGACGTCAGGGCGTGGTCCTGTACGGACCACCAGCGTCGGGCAAGGACACCGTCACCACGGCGCTCACGGAGTTGAGTCCCCGGTATGCCCAGTTCGCTCGGCTCAAGGTCGGGACGGGTAAGTCGGTCGGCTACCGGATGGGCACAGTGGAGCAGCTGGGCGAACTGGAGGCCGCGGGCTCCGTCGTCTACGCGAACAGCCGCTACGGCAACACGTATGTCATTGACGCGCCTGGCCTGGACGCGGCGTTCGAGGCCGGGGTGCCCGTGGTGCACCTTGGACAGGTCGACGGCATCCGCGCCGTAGTCGACGGCTACCCGGCCGACTGGTCGCTGGTGCTGCTGTGGTGCCCGCGCGAGACCACTGAGCAGCGGTCAGCGGGGCGTGGCGACAGCGACACCGCGGTGCGCCTGGCGGTGTGGGACGCGACCCGCGAGGACCTGGACACGCACCCTGACCTGGCCTGGGACTTGACCGTGGACACCTCGGCGTTGGCGCCGCCGGACGCGGCGCGGCTCATCGACCAGCTGCTGGCGCAGCGGACGGGAGCGGCGACGGCATGAGCGCGGGCTACGGCTGGGCGAGGTGGTCCAAGGCGTCGGTGAGCGTGAGCTCGCTGTCCTTGGCGTCGTTCCACCGTGCCAGCGTGGACGCGGCCGCGCGAAGCATCTCCGGCGGGAGGCCGGCGGCCTCGAGGGCGTCGGCGGCTTCCTCCAGCTCCGGGCCCCAGCGCCATGCACGCGCGGCGGTCTTGGCGACGTACTCCGGTTCCGCGAGGTACGAGTCGGCGCGCCGGGAGGCGACCTCGATGAGCTCCTGGTCTACGCCGTGCTCGCGCGCCATGCCGACTGCGAGCGCCACCAGCACCCGGCTGGTCTTCTGGAACGAGGCGTACGCCAGCTTCAGCGCGGATGCCTTCCCGATCTCCGTGCCCAGCACCGCCGTTCGGACGGCGGTGCCCGCGAACAGCGTCTCGATGCTCTCGGTCGCGTCGGCCGGGCCGGACAGGTACAGGGTCGGCGTCTTGCCGCCGACCGGTGGGGAGCCGACGACACCACCGTCCACGACAGTCGCGTCGGGTTCGAGCAGTCCGGCGATCCGCTGCCCGCGCGTGGGATTGATGGCGTTCGCTTCCACGTACACCCCGGCGAAGCGGTGCGCGGCGACGTCGGAGGCCAGATCCTCAGCAGCGGCCGGTGGGCAAAGGCTGATGACGATGTCGCAGCGCTCCACCAGTTCGGCGAGCGTGGCCACGGCCGTCAGTCCGAACTGGGCGGCGCGCGCCGTGGACGCGGTGCTGCGTCCGGCTTCGCACCACAGGACTTCGGCCGCGTTGGTCGCGGCGCAGGAGGCGACGGCGGCTCCCATGCTGCCGGGGTGGAGGATGCCGACGGTCGGCTGGTCCACGGTGCTACTCCGTCTCTGCGAGCAGGATCGTGATGGCGTCGGTGACGTCGTCGACGACGTGGTGCGCGGCGGGGAGTCCGTCGGGCCAGGATCGGCCGCGCAGCCAGATGGTGCGCAGGCCGGCTTGGTGGCCGCCGCCGATGTCTCCGGCCGGGTTATCGCCGACCATCCAGCCGCCGTCCGCGAGGCTGACGCCGCACCGGGTGGCCCCGAGTTCGAAGAGGCGCCGGTCTGGCTTGCGGATCTCCAGGTCGCCCGAGGCGGCGACTCCGTCGACCAGGGAGGCGAGGCCGGTCCCGGCGAGTTTGGCGCGCTGGATGTCGCCAGCCCCGTTGGTGATGACGCCGATCGTCCATGCGGCCGCGCGCAGGCGGGCCAGGCCCTCAAGGACCTCGGGACGGCAGGTGACGGCGGCCGCCATGAGGTCGACGTACTCCTGCCACAGGTCCGCGGCCGACACCTCCAGACCGAAGGCTTCCCGCAGCCGGGCGAAGTCGCCGGCGGTCGCACGGTCGGCCAGCTCGGTGCGCAGCCACTGTTCGGCATCTGGGGAGAGCGCGCGGGAGCAACACAGTCGAGTCAACACGCCGCTGAGCGCCGACTGCCGGTCGGCGAGCGTGCCGTCCAGATCGAAAAACGCGAGGCGGGCCACGTGCACGGACACTATCGGGCATCGTGCGGCGCGCGGCTCACGGTGATGTCCGCTCCCGGACGGAGATCGCGTCGTGTATCTTTCAGGGAACCATCGATCTTGAAAGGCTCGCCGTGACCGACCCGGACCGCTTGAAGCGGGTCGACGCCCTCCTGGACGACCTCCTGCCGCCGCCAGCTGTGCGCGCGAAGTTGCGCCTCGCGGCCGGCCTCACGCAGCAGGAAGTCGCGGAGGCCGTGGGCGTGAAGCGTCTGGCCGTGGCTCGTTGGGAGCTGGGGCAGACCCACCCCCGACGTCCACACCGCGCTGTCTACATGCACCTGCTCAACCGACTTGCGGAGCGGTACCCCGAAGCCGCGAAGCCGGATGAGGGCAGGCCGACGCCGGCCTCGGAATCAAGGGGGTCGGGGTGACGTAGCCGCCACCGGCCGCGCGCGCCAGAAGAGCGGACTGACAATCCACTCGGCCTCGCGCGGCCCGTCTTGCCGACCATCGGGTCGGCCGCCCAGTCCCCGGTTGGCGCCGGTTCTGGGCTCCAGCTCATCGAGCTGGGTCTTCATCTCAGTTGCAACACCCCGCCTTGGCAGGCGGGCACCCGGTCCGCTTTGGCAAGCGGGCCACCCCTGGCTCTCCAGGAGCCCCTTTGGCAGGGGGCCTCTGTTGAGCCACCAGCGTCACCCCGGGTTCCGGCGGCTTTGGCAGGCCGTCGGGCTCGGGGCTCCGTCCGTACAGAGCGCTCGACCGTGGTCGGGTCCCTTGGCAGGGACCTGGTCGCGGTCGGGGCGATCCATATGAAGGTTGGTGTCCCCACATAGTGCACGAGATCCGTGTCCCCTGTCAGCTCGGCCATGTCCGTTTCAGCCGGATTCGAGCCCTCCGTGCTTCCCGTGTGACGGGATTCGCTGCCCCCATTTGCCCTATTCACGGTGTTAGTCACGAAGATTCTTTGGGTTGGAGTGTCACACCGACCCCGGTCCGGCACACCTATACCGAGAAGGGGACCCCTGTCCTCCTGGTGGCACCGACCGCCGCGGTGCTCCGGAGTTCCGTCCCGTGGGGCGGGACGCGATCTGAAGTTCCTGCCTGCCGGGCGGGAGGGATCGGGGGTCTCGCCAGTTTCTGGCCTCTGTCCACAGGCGGTCCGCGCAAGGCTGCCGGGATGATCGTTCGCGCCTGCCTGCTGATGCCCCCGCACAACTCTGTCGCGGCGGTGGGTCGATGAGCGCCGTGGCGGCACCGGCCGCTGCCGTGGACGCGACCGCGCCGGTTCGGCGGCAGCGGGTGCGGGTGCCGATGCGGCTGGTGTCCTCGCCGCGTTACCAGGACGTGGCGCTGTCGGTGTACGTGAAGGTGAAGGCGCTGGGGCTGCGGCCCGAGGGGTGCCAGGCGAAGTCGTCGACGATCGCCTCGTATCTGGGGCTGTCGACGGCGTCGGTGGAGCGGGGGATGACCCAGCTGCGCCGTCCGGGCCCGGACGGTGTGGTGGAGCTGTTCTCCGAGCGTCGGACGCTGCCGGGCGGCACGGGCACGTCGGCGGTGCGGACGGTGCGGGCGATGACTCGCACGGAGGCGTTCGTGTGGCTGCCGGTGGCGGCCTCGGAGGACCTCACGCCCCGGCAACTGCGCGCGTTCGCTCTGATCTCGCATGGGCAGGCGCGGGGTATCGCGCTGACGGAGGCTGAGCTGGCGGCCGGCCTGCGGCACCACTCGGGCAAGAAGGAGGGTCAGCCGCTGTCGGTGACGGCGGCGTCGGCGGTCGTGGACGAGGTGGAGGCAGCGCGCTGGGTGACGGTGCAGCGGCGTGCGGGGGCGCAGGGGCGTCACCGCTACATCGCGCACGACATCGCTCCCGAGGCCCGTCCGAGTGGTGGCTGCGCGGCGGTCGCTGAGGCTGCCGAGGCAGATGTGACCAGTGGTGCGCAGGAGTCGGCTAGTTCCCTGGTTGGTGAGGGATCGGGTTCGCCGGTTGGTGAGGGATCCCTCGCGAATGAGGAATCACCTAGGACTGACTCACCGGATGACGAGCGCGCGTTCTTCTCATCCGCCGTAGGCGAGGTACCGGTAGTTGAGGCCGCTTGGGCTGTGGAAAACTCGGCTGACGCGGCTGCGCGTACGGAAGCCAGCGGTGGTCTCGCGCTTCGCGCGGGTGGAAACAGCCAGCCCTCCCCCTCGAAGCCGGAAACCGAAAAGCGCAGCAGCAGGGGCGGGGGGTCGGCGCGGTCGTCGTACGACGGACCGCAGTTGGCCATGAGCCCGCAGATCTACGCCGTGCTGGAGCCGGTGCACCTGCTGCTGGAGCGGGTGACCAGCGACTTCGTCGTCCGGCAGATCGCCCGTGAGGTAGGCCGCCAGCTGCGCGAGGGCACGGATGCCGAGCGCCTGCACCACCGGCTGACCGCGCGGTTCGCCAAGGTGCTGCTCTCGGAGGTCCGCGACCCGGGCCGGTGGCTGCTCGGGGTGGCCCTGCCGCGCTGGGGCTGCGGCTACCAGGACTGCGAGGCCGGTGTGCTGTGGTCGACGGGCAAGGACTGCGAGGTGTGTGCCGAGATCGTCCAGGACAAGGCCGCCGCCCGGCGGCGTGCCCAGCGCATCGAGCAGGGCCTGTGCCCCGAGCATGGCACCCGTCCCGGCCCGGGCGGCCGGTGCGCCGACTGCGTGCTGGACGACGCGGCCCGCAACCCGGCTCCGGTCCCGGCGCAGCGCGCGCCGGAGGGTCCGCCGCGCGGTTCCTGCGGGGACTGTGGCGCCCGGATCGTCATCGTCGGCCGCGCCCTCGAGGACGGCCTGTGCAAGCTCTGCCGCGAGGAGGCCGCCGCGCTGGGCGCCGCCTTCGTGCCCGCACCGTCTGCTGCCCCCGCCGTACCGGCTGGGCAGAAGACCTGCTCGGGCCGGGGCGGAAACGTGCGGTGCAGGCGGAAGCCCCTGCCGTCCCGCAGCGTCTGCGGTGTCCACCGCGTCCAGGAGCTGGCCGGGGAGGTCGCGTGATGACCGAGACCCCGCAGCCCAGTGGCATCGACCTGGCCCGCGTCGCACTGCGCGCCGCCAAGGTGGCGGCGCAGAAGAACGGCGGCGGCCGTACGGTGCAGCCGAAGCCGCGTACGACCCGGGTGGTCCGGCGCCACGGGCGCGAGCCGATGGAGCTCGGTGCCGCGATCGGCGCGCTGGTGACCGAGCGGGCCTGGGAGCTCCCCGCCGCCGGCGCCACGCTGCGCCAGCGGTGGGCGGCCATCGCCCCCGAACTCGCCGGGCACGACACGGCCGTGGGGTACGACGCCGACTCCGGCCAGCTCACCGTGTGCCCGGAGTCGTCGGCCTGGGCGGCCAAGACGCGCCTGGAGCAGACCCGCATCGTCGACGCCGCCAACAAGGCAGCGGGCCGGATAGTCGTTCGCGCCTTGCGGATCTTGGCGCCCGGCTCCCGTCCCTGCGCCCGAGCCGGACGACACCGCACCGACCGGCCCGGACGCACCGACCGGCCCGGCCAAGACCAGAGAGGCCGCGTGCGACGGCTACCACCGCGCCCTCGCCGCGCACCGTGAGACCGCGCAGCCGTCCCGGCTGGATCCCGGAATCGGCGGAGCGGCAGAACCGTGCGATGCGCAAGCACAGCCGCTTAGCGTTCCCCGACCCCGAGACGGTGCCGGACGATGCGCCCACCCCGATCGAGGCAACCCGCGCGCAGCGCCGCCGCCAGGCCGCGGCGACCGAGCCCGCCGCGCTGCGCCGGGCCCGACAAGAGCGCGCCGTCCGGGCGTCCGGTACGGCGACCGCCGCCCCTGAGTCGGCTGCACTGCGGACCACAGCCTGAGCTAACTCACAGATCAGCACCCCCTGTTACTGGTGGGGGAGCAGGATTTCGGGCTGCGGCCGGGCGCCGAGAACGGGGGACCATCCCCGCGGGCGCGGGGAGCACGGCTGGTCATCGGCCTGCAGAGCGTCGTCGTAGGGACCATCCCCGCGGGTGCGGGGAGCACGGCTGGTCATCGGCCTGCAGAGCGTCGTCGTAGGGACCATCCCCGCGGGTGCGGGGAGCACGGCGAACGTGATCGGTGCGCCCTGTCGCTGGAGGGACCATCCCTGCGGGTGCGGGGGAGCAGACTCTCTCACCTGCGAGTTTGCGTCACGCAGGTGTGGTTCGCAGGCACTTTCACCGAATTAGACATATCACCCATCTCGACGGCGGCCGAACGCTATCCCTCTGACGGCTGATCACGGGGACGATCGGTGCACCTAAACTTCGTCCCTGGTCACCTGCACCACTTCTGTCTTCAGCCGCGGAAGACGTCTTCCATCTCCCATAAAGTAGAACTGATCTTGCCGACGCCTTCCCCTGTGCTCAGTACGGCATGAGTCAAAGCCAACAGGGCATAAGCCGTCGCACGTTGTCCAGGATCAGTTACCTGAGCCAGTTCCTCATCTGCCAAGTGGGCGTAATTTCGGGCCTCACTGCTGTGGTCAGCCACGAATCCTCCTCGTCGTTGCCTCGACAGTACGACCGGCCACCGACAAGCCAGCACGGCCAACACCGAGCTACCCCGCAGCCGCAGGAATGACTCGACCTCGACGCGCCGGTGCGTACAACGCAGCACCCCGGCGAGCCGCGCGTGCGGGGACGACGAGAGGGACTGTCTTCCTCTGCATCGCAGGGACCACCACACTCACCAGACGAGCACACGGCCCAGCCCAAGGATGCCGAGAGGGGGAGCATCCCCGCTCGCGCGGGGAGCACTCGGTGGGCGAGATACTCATGGGAACGTTCGAGGGACCATCCCTGCGGGCGCGGGGAGCACCAGTCCAGGGGCTCGTCGTTGAAGACGGTCCGGGGACCATCCCTGCGGTCGCGGGGAGCACACCCACCCCGTCAAGCCTCTGGACGACATGCTGGGACCATCCCGGCGCGGGGAGCACCGAACGGCCGTCGTCGTCCACCACCGGCCCGAGGGGACCATCCCCACGGCGCGGGAAGCATGTAAATCGTAAGAAGTTGGCTTCCCGTTCTGGAGCCATCCCCGCTCGTGCGGGGAGCAGCCGGACAACCCCGAGGACCGTCCCGCCGACGAGGGGCCATCCCCGCTCGTGCGGGGAGCACGGCGCACGACGCGCCGCCCGGTGGGCCTACTCGGGACCATCCCCGCGGGTGCGGGCAGCACTCGGACAGGCCGTAAGCCATACCGGCGGGGTGGGGACCATCCCCGCGGGTGCGGGGAGCACGATTGCGCAGGTGGGCGGTCTTTTCGCCTGGTGGGACCATCCCCGCGGATGCGGGGAGCACCGTCAGGCCGTGTGGTGGGTGGCGCAGGCGGTGGGACCATCCCCGCGGGTGCGGGGAGCACGAGGTCTGGCGCTTCCACGACACCCTCGGTGAGGGACCATCCCCGCGGGTGCGGGGAGCACCCGGCGGCTAAGTAGACGCGTTCTTGGGTGAGGGGACCATCCCCGCGGGTGCGGGGAGCACATCGGGCAGCTCGCCACCCCCGGCTCGGCGCCGGGACCATCCCCGCGGGTGCGGGGAGCACGTCCACTACTGGCCTCCAAGCCGGTGTTGGGCGGGACCATCCCCGCGGGTGCGGGGAGCACGACGTGGTCGTAGGCCCCGTAGTTCGCCCACAGGGACCATCCCCGCGGGTGCGGGGAGCACACGCTGGATTCGATCTCGCCCATGGCGGCCCCGGGACCATCCCCGCGGGTGCGGGGAGCACACTCGGCGACCTGCAGCTTTATGGCTGCTGGGCGTCGTTCGACGGTACTTTCACCGATTCCATCATTCCGCCTAGAGGGCTGCAAACCGTCAGGAAGCGGGTTCCAGTTTGGGGCTGACCGGACATCCCGCGTCGGCGGACCTGGCGTTGCGTGGTGCTGGGCCGGTTTGGCCGCGATCGTGTTCGATTTTCCCAAGGAGGCGTCGCTGCGGTTTATCTGACTGTATGTATCTGCCATGGCATGTGGCGGGGAGCGGCAGCTCTGAGTTGGGGGATCGGCTCACGGGTCCCGTGAGGTCTATTTGGACGGCATGACCGGGATGGTGAGGGCTGGTTGCCGTTGTGGCGGCACATGGAGGACAGCGCCGCGGTGGCGGGGCTGGGTGGGACCGGTGGCTGCCTGCGAATGTGAGGGCGCTGATTTCCGGAGTGTTGTCGGGCGGCGAGGGGCATGCAGCGGGGACATACATCCGGGTCCGGGGACCATCTCGGCGGGTGCAAGGAGCCGTCCAGATTGCGAGCGTGACCCTCGTAGCGTTAGGGACCATCCCCGCTCGCGGGGAGCAGTCCGCGATCAGCCTGATCGGGTTCGCCCTCGCGGATCAACCCTGCGGGTGCAGGGAGCACGTCAGGCAGTCGGCCGCGAGCTGGAGCGCCTGGGGGCCATCCCCGCAGGGTGGGAAGCAGCGCGGCATGCGGTCGGGGGCGGGGTCGTGCACGGAACCATCCCCGCGGGCGCGGGGAGCACAGCTTCATCCCCGCCTGCCAGCCCGCCCTACCGGGTCGAGTCCGAGGTCGAAGGAGTGATCGAGGGGCTCCCTCCACTCGCCCCTCGGTGCGCAGGCCGAGCGGCAGCGCGTGCCTGCACAAGCACCCCGAGAGGATCATTACTCGCCAAGTCCGAACTGTCCCAGGGCAAACTGCTGATTCGGGGGAAATGCGCTGGCAAGATGGCGACTTGGGTGGGCTGCGAGGCAGCCGGGGGAGCAAGGAGCAGTGTGTGGGGACGACGATCAACGGCCGGTTTCTGTTGCTCCTTCAGGAGGCCCGACCGGGAGGTTTGTCCGAGGTCCGCAAGGCTGTGGACATCAAGAGCGCCAGCGGTGACCACGTCGCTGTGAAGCTGCTTAAGCAGCGCGAGGACGACGCGATCACCCGGATCTTCCTGGAGCGGGAGACTTCGGCGCTCAAGGCTCTGAACCACCCGCACATCGTGCGAATGCTCGACTCGGGCTGGGATCACGAACTGGAGCGGTACTTCATCGCCCTGGAGTGGATCGACCGCAGCCTCAAGGACGAGATGGCAGACGGCCGCCCCCTTGACTGGCCGGCGTACTTCACGCGTATCGGCAGGCCGCTGGCTTCCGCACTCGCGTACGCCCACGAGAAGGAGATCGAGCACCGTGATCTGAAGCCGGGCAATGTCCTGCTGGCCGGTGACGGCACGGTCAAGCTCGCCGACTTTGGGATCGCCAAGATCCTTTCCAAGGCTGCGGCCGTGACCGACGAGACGGTGGCGGACTTCCGATCCGCCCTGTACGCGCCGCCCGAGCAGAGCGAGGCGATCCCGTACGTCCGTGACGTGTACGCCTACGCGGTCCTGGCCATTCAGGTTCTCTCCCGTGGCCAGGCTCGTGACTACCACGACCTGGCGACGGTCCTCGACGGTCTGGAACTGGACACCGAGATCCGCAACGTCCTCAGGGCCTGCATCGACTTCGACCCGAAGAAGCGGCCCGCCAACGCCAGCGTCCTGGAACACCGGCTCCTGGAGGCCGAGAAGGTTTGTGAGAACCGCGATGCCCGACAACGCAACGCGCTCTGGTTGAAGATGACCCGCCGTGCGGCCGAAAGTCTCAGTACCAGTCCGGCTGGGGAAGAGATCGACTGGGATGCGGCAAAGAGCGCGGTGCTGGCGGACATCTCCGGCACTGTGCACGTTGATTTCGGCTACAACGCACAGAGCGGTGAGGTCGACACGCGCACGGTGCGGGTGTTCGGCCAGAGCCTGTTCCTGCGCCTGGTCGGCGACGAGGACAACGACGACCGGTGCGCGATCGTCTCGGCGGAGGAACGGCCAGAGGAATGGATGGCCAAGCGTCGTGAATCCTCCCTCAAACTCGGACCTGTCCTGACGTGGACGTTCAACGACCCGGGCGAGGATCCCGCGTACGTCGGCCTCAACCTGCTGCTTGACAGCCTCCACGGAGAACTGGACGCGCGCGAAGCACAGGCTAAGGAGGGCAAGCGGCAGCAGCTCGGAGATCTCTTCGACGGTTGGCGCCGCGTGCTGGAAGCCCGCGAGGAGGCGGCGGCCAACGGGCGCCAGCCGATCCAGTACGAGCGGATGGAAGGCGGCGGCCGCACCCGGGTATTCCACCTGGCCGCGCCCGACACCACCGCGGAGATCGGCGAAGAGTGGTCGGTCGCCGAGTACCCCTACAGCCGACCCATCGACCGCGGCGAGATCACCAACCGCACCGATGACACGGTCGTGTTGCGGATGACGCGCCCCCAGGCCGTCCTACCCGCCCGGGGTGTGCTGCTGCCCTTCCTCGGGCCCAGCCAGAACGCGATCAACCGGCAGCGCGACGCGCTCACCGCCGTCGCCGCTGGCCAGACCGCCAACCCTGACCTGCGGCAGATCATCGAAAGCCCTAAGGCCCTTGAGGTCGGCCCGCCCGCCGAGGTCGCCACCTGGGTCCGCGCCGATCTCGACCAGAGCAAGCGAAACGTCGTCGCCCACGCCCTGGGCACCCAGGACTTGCTGCTTGTCGAGGGACCACCCGGTACCGGCAAGACCACCGTAATTGCGGAGATCGTCGAACAGACTCTCAGCCGGCAGCCCACCGCCCGCATCCTCATCGTCAGCCAGACCCACATCGCCATCGACAACGCCCTCAAGCGCCTTGAGGAAGCCGGTATCACCGAACTCGTACGCCTCGGTCGCGTCGACGATCCACGCGTGGCCGAAAGCGCCCAGCCGCTGTTGCTCGACCGGCAAGTCAAGAAGTGGACCCAGGGCGTTCGGATGCGGGCAGAACGGCATCTGGAAAAGGTGGCCGCCAAAAGCGGCCAGCAGCCCAGCCACCTCAAGGCGGCCTTGGTGCTGGAAGAACTCGCTGCCGTGGCCGCTGACCTCGCCCATGTGACGGCCCGCCTCGAAAAGCTGGCGAACCAGCCTGTGCCTGAGCGAACTACCTCCGCCAGGGAGCTGGGCGAAGAAGTCGTCACTGCCCGGGCACGTCGAGAACAGCTCCTCGACCAGCGGGCTGAGCTGTTCGCCGAAGTGCAGACCATGCTCGACGGCGAACTCACCCTGCGCGAGGACATGAGTGCCGCTGACGCCCGTGATGTCGTCGAGGTGCTCATCGGCCCCGCCGGGACTGGCCGGGAACTGATGCACCTGCTGCGTCTGCAGGGTGAGTGGCTGCAGCGCATCGGCACCGACCAGAATCTGATCGCCGGATTCCTGCGCACCCGGCGCGTCATCGGCGGGACAGCGCTCGGCTTCCTCGGCCACCCCGCAGCCCGGGATCTCGAATTCGACCTGTGCATCTTCGACGAGGCGTCCAAGGCGACCGCGACCGAGGCGTTGGTGCCGATGGCCCGGGCCAAGCGGTGGGTGCTGGTCGGTGACACCAACCAACTACCTCCCATCGACGAGGACCTGCTGCGCGACGAAAAGATCATGACCGATCACCAGCTCATCCCCGAACTGGTGAAGACCACTCTGTTCCAATACCTCGCCGACTCCACCAAAGCACCCGTCAAGCACCTGCTGCGCGAGCAGTACCGGATGACCCCGGCGATCGGCAACATGATCAGCAGCTGCTTCTACGACAACAAGCTCATCTCGCCGAACGACCACGTCCTCCCCGGCTACAGCACGGTCAACAAACCAGTCCTCTGGCTGGACACCAGCGCCCTGCCAAATCGCCGCGAGGATGAGCAGTCCGCCACCCAGACCAGCATCTCCAACCGTCTCGAGGGCCAGCTCGCGATGCGACGCCTGGAAGTCATCGACCGAGCCATCGACAAGGGGGTGATCAAGACGCCCGACGGCAAGCGCCTCGATGTCCTGCTGATCGCCCCCTATGGCCGGCAGGTCGAAGAACTGACCAAGCGTCTGGCCTCCCTGCGACTCAAGCACATCGCTCCCGAAGTGCTCTCCGTCGACGCGGTACAGGGCCGCGAATGCGATCTCGTCGTGTTCTCCGTGACCCGCAGCAACGTCAGCGGCCGCTTCGGATTCCTCGGCCAGCCCTACTGGCGTCGCATCAACGTCGCACTCTCCCGCGCCCGCTACGGCCTGATCATCGTCGGCGATGCCGGCTTCTGCCGCAGCAAGCCCGGAGCCCTGCGCACCGTCCTCGACTACATGAGCGGCCACCCGGAAGACTGCGAGATCCGCAATGCCTACCTCTAGCACCGCCTTCGGCGACGACAGCCTCCTGGCCGTCCGCTTCCACAACGCCCGTCCCGGACTCGAACTCATCCAGATCGTCGATGCCGCACTGCCCGTCGCCCGGATCACCGCCGAAGTCCTCGCCCAGGACAGCAAAGACCTCCCTCTCATGGAGGAATTCGTACTGCGGCTCGTCGAGCACAACGTGACCAGCGCGCGCGGCATCTCCGGTCTGCTCGGCCTGCCCGAAAACATGGTCGACCAGACCGTCGCCGTGCTGTTCGGCTCGGACGACCTCAAGTGGGCCCGCCCGACCGCCGCAGAAGCTGCCCGGCCCCCCGGCCTTCGGCTCACAGACAAAGGCCACCTCACCGCTCAGAAGGCCGCCGCGGTAGCGCCCGTACGGGTCAACCAGGCCCTCGTCTACGACCAGATGCTGTGGAAAGTAGCCCCCTACGACCGCCGCACCACCATCCCGCGCGGGCAGGCCGAGGAAGGCGGAGTGATCATGCTGCCCGCCGCGCGGTCCGGGCCCGTCAACGACGGTGACATCACCGCAGCCGAGATCACCGCTCTGCTCCGGGAGAACGGCAACGACAAGCGCGAAGTCCTCCAGGTGAAAGGCATCTCCCAGGCCCCGGCCCGCCGTGTCCTGCCGGTCAAACTGCTGGTGTACGCCGACGCGGAGCGCACCGACGTCGAAATCGGCGTCGTCGTCGACGGCGAAGTCAGCCAGGCCCACGAACTCGCCCTCATCGGCCACGGCGGCGCCAAGGCCCTCGGCATCACAGTCGCGCCGCCCCCCGCACGCCCCCTCCTGGACCCCGACCTTGAAAAGGCCCGCGTACCGCTGCATGAGGTCACCCAGCACCGTGCTGAGCAGGCCGCCTTCCAACTCGGCGCCCAGGCCCCCACACCCGGTCCGCCAGCAGCCCAGCAGCCACAGGCAGACGAGATCCGCGCCATCGGTGTCTTCGAGCACCCGGACGTGCTCAACGACGCCCTCACCAACGCCCGCCGCCGACTTCTAATCATCTCGCCGTGGATCAAGAAAGCGATCATCACCACCGACTTCCTGAGCAAACTCGAACGGCGCGTCAAACAGGGCGTCAAGGTGGACATCGCCTACGGCTACGAGGAGAACGACACCAAGACCGACCCGGCAGCCGTCCAGAGGCTCACCAACCTCGCCGACCGCTACAAGGACAAGTTCAGTTTCACGCGCCTCAAGAGCTCCCATGCCAAGGTCCTCGTCTACGACGATGTCTGGGTGACCACTTCCTTCAACTGGCTCTCCTTCAAAGGCGACCCCCAACGCACCTACCGAATGGAAGAGGGAAGCCTCGTCCGCAACCGCCAGCACGCGGACACCCAATACGCCCGCTACCTTGATCTGATCGCTGAACAGCGCCGATAGCTGGCACTGGGGCGAGAGCCTCGCGCAAGGGGGGATCGCGGCTCGCGGCTCGTCTGTGCGCAGCTGCCGCACGGCGGACTTCGACTTCGTAAACTGCTTGTGTAGTGGCCTGAGATGCTGGCGACGGTGATCGCCGAGCGGATCGGCTGCGACCGCGGTCTGACCGTCATCAACGACCGGGTCAGGGACCTGCGGTCGGCCTATCGGCATACGGATCCGGCCCCGCGGACGGTCTATGAGCCGGGGGAGATGTGGTTCCCGTCGGCCGACATCCCGCTCGGCTTCGGTCAGGTCGGACGGCCGCCGGTGCTTGTCATGGGCGCGGGCTACTCGCGGTGGATCACCGCCCGGATGCCGGTCGACCAGACGGCCCACGACGTGCCGGGCGTCGATGTCCTGCCACGTGACGGTCATCAGGTCGCGGTCGTCCGTCTCGACGGCGTCCGCCCGTCGCCGCCGCAGTGTCCAATTGGGGACATCAACGAGGGCCAGGCCCGGGCCGTACCTCCTCGTCGCGAGAGGCGAGAACGCGAAGTGGCAGCCCGACACCACGTGCCCGGAGGACACCCCCGTGATCCCCCAGCGTCCGCTCTCGGCCGCCGAAAAGCCCGACGCCGACGATAACGGCGTTGGGGAACAACGGAACAGTGGAACCTCTACCGGGCCGGGACCATCCCCGCGGGCGCGGGGAGCACGACCGAGTGGAGAAGATCTCCGCGCCCTCGTCGGGACCATCCCCGCGGGTGCGGGGAGCAGCACCCCGACCACGCGCGCCGCGTACGTGCGATGGGGGCCCTCCCCGCTCGCGCGGGGAGCAGTGGCTGGCCTGTCTGAGGGGCAGCGGCAGCGGGGGACCATACCCGCGAATGCGGGGAGCAGGCGGCACGTGCCATCCGGGCGAGCGTGTCCAGGGGACCATACCCGCGGGTGCGGGGAGCAGCGGCACGGCGAGCGTGGTGAGGTACAGGGCGTGGGGCCATCCCCGCGGGTGCGGGGAGCAGCGGTCCGCGAGGAAGGTCATCGTCTGCGTGTCAGGACCATCCCCGCGGGTGCGGGGAGCAGCGCCTAGGGCAGCCTGGGACAGATCCCAGCCGGGGACCATCCCCGCGGGTGCGGGGAGCAGAGAGAGTGACGCCACTAAAACACTCGAACCGAGGGACCATCCCCGCGGGTGCGGGGAGCACACCGAGGACCACGCCGCCACCCCGGGCGGCCAGGGACCATCCCCGCGGGTGCGGGGAGCACCTCGGATCTGTAGACGATTCGGCTCGACTGTGGGGACCATCCCCGCGGGTGCGGGGAGCACGCACGGTCTTGGTTGCCGCTTGTGTGGGTGGTGGGACCATCCCCGCGGGTGCGGGGAGCACAGGGTCATCCCTACCCCGAAGATCTTCCTGCAGGGACCATCCCCGCGGGTGCGGGGAGCACACGCCGTACCGCTCCTGCGTGGCGAACAGCTCGGGACCATCCCCGCGGGTGCGGGGAGCACGGTGTCACGTCGGTCGCGAAGGTGGCGGTGGCGGGACCATCCCCGCGGGTGCGGGGAGCACGGATGGGTGATCTTCTTGGTGAACGCCTTGACGGGACCATCCCCGCGGGTGCGGGGAGCACTTGTCCCAGTTTTGGCCAATATCCTGCGTGTAGGGACCATCCCCGCGGGTGCGGGGAGCACGGAGCGGGGGCACAGGCAGGTGGGGCAGGCGGGGGACCATCCCCGCGGGTGCGGGGAGCACATGGTGCCGATCTCGGGGTCACCATCGGTCGTGGGACCATCCCCGCGGGTGCGGGGAGCACATCGGGTCGGTGGGCTGCGGCGGCGGGGGCCCGGGACCATCCCCGCGGGTGCGGGGAGCACCGCTGGCAGATGTGGCGGGCGTCGCGGTAGGTGGGACCATCCCCGCGGGTGCGGGGAGCACGGCACGAACGCCGGGGAGATCGTGTCGAGGGTGGGACCATCCCCGCGGGTGCGGGGAGCACACCCCGGCCAGGGTGGTGTCCCGGGTGCGGACGGGACCATCCCCGCGGGTGCGGGGAGCACCTTTCGCGCTTCGGCGACATACTCCGCGTCCCGGGACCATCCCCGCGGGTGCGGGGAGCACCGGCACCCGCCCACGCTTGCGGTTTCATGATCGGGACCATCCCCGCGGGTGCGGGGAGCACCCCTAGCGCGATCGAATCGAAGCCTGCCGTGTGGGACCATCCCCGCGGGTGCGGGGAGCACGTCGAGTAGCAGTAGGCGCACGCGGTCATGTGGGGACCATCCCCGCGGGTGCGGGGAGCACCCGTCGCACACGACCGAAGAACGTCACGTGACGGGACCATCCCCGCGGGTGCGGGGAGCACACTCGGCGACCTGCAGTTTCACAACCGCCGGGTGTCATTCAACGGTACTTTCACCGATTCCGTCATTCCGCCCACCGAGTTGCAAACCGCAAGAAACTGGTTTCCCGTTCCGGACTGACCACACATCGTAGCGGTGACCAGCGACGCTCAAGTCGTGGTGCCTATAGGGCGCTTGCATCGGGTGGGCGGATCGTTTCACGATGCTGCGGCCACCAGGACTGCGGCCAGGGCGTCCACGACGTCGGCCGAGCAACCGCCGGATTCGACGGAGCCGCGCCCGCGCACCGGCTCACCGCGCCACAGGGACGGCAGGACGAGGCCATGCAGGGCCAGGGTTCCCGCAGGCGGGTGGTGGCGGCCTCCCTGCGAACCTGTGAATCGTCCGGAGCGGCGGGGGATACAGGCATGGTCGTTCGTTCCTTGTGAGCTAGGCACCGGGCCGGGCGGGGTCGGCGGCGGCGATGAGCTGTCGGAGCGCCCCGAAGTAGACGTCGTGGTCGACAACGGCGGACAGGGCATCGGCGAGGTTCCCGGTCAGGGCCGGGAACTGATCGGGGTCGAGTGCGGCCAGCGCCTGCCGAGTGGTTGCCTGCGCGGCTTTGGGGTCCCGGTGGTCGACGAAGGATGCGCTGCCCAGGGTGAGCAGGTACATCCGCCGGTAGGTGGTGATTGCCTTCAGGGCGGTCATGCCGGCCGCGAGGGAGTCGGCGAGCTGTGGTTCCACGAGGCGTTTGAGCAGTTGGGGGCCGAGCCAGGGGCGGCTGCCCCGTAGGACGACGAGGCCCGGGTGAGCCGTCAGCAGCCCGTAAAGGGCGGTGAACCGTGTCTCGGTGGCCGTGGCCCACGGGGTGCCGGGGGCGATCTCGGGCAGCTCGGCGGCGAGGTGGTCGGTTACCAGGTCGAGGAGTCCGGCCAGGTCCGTACAGCGCCGCTGGAGCGAGGCCACTGAGATGTCCAGTGCGGCGGCCAGGGTTCGGAAGCTCAGCTTGTCGGGGCCATCCCTGTCGACGATCAACAGGGCTTGCTCGGCGATGTGTTGGGGGGTGGCGAGGTCTAGGGAGGCGGATTGCCTAGGCATACGGGTCAGCGTACGGTACAGCGTATCGTCACGGTAGGTTCCCATCTCCTCACGGAGGCGACATGACCGGCACCACCACGGCCCTAGACCCCCTCTTCACCAACGTCACCACCGCAGCTTTCACCGACCGGCACTTAGCCACCCTGGCGGCCGGCACCCTGGCGGCGGTCCGCGTCCCCGACTTCCTCGATCCCGCCGCCTGCGCAGCCGCGATGGGCGCGGTCACCCGGCTGCCCACCACCGACTACAACCCCACGCGCGTACCGACCCCGATTCTGCGGTTCGGCCCGGCCCTGAACGACTACCGGACCCCATCCGGCGAACTGGACGCCGGACGGTACTGGTCCGACGCGGACGCCGCCCGGGCGGCCTGGCAGCGGGCCGGAATGCGCCCCGACCCCATCGCGATCTCGCTCGCCCGTCTCGGCACCGCATGGGGTGCGGCCATCGCCCCCGCCACGATCAACGGCCGCCCTGTCTTCGGCGGCACCCTGCGCGAGATCAACACCGGAGCGCTCGTCCACTACGACGACATCAACCGGGAGTTCCCGCAAGGACTGTTCGACCAGGACACCGTCTGTCAGCTCGCCTTCAACGTGTGGGTCGCCGTCCCCCAAACCGGCGGACGCACGACAGTGTGGCGCCACCGGTGGGAGCCGGCCGACGAACAGCACCGCGACGCGTACGGCTATCGACCCCAGGCCGTCGAGCACTGCCAGCACGTCAGCGTGATCCCGCGGCTCGGCGACGCCCTGCTGTTCAACCCCGCCAACTTCCACGCCGTCGAGCCAACCCCCCAGGGCGAACGGCGAATCGCGTTCGCGTTCTTCCTCGCCCTGACCACCACCGGCCAGCTCATCGCTTGGTCATAACCCACAACCCCAGGAGAAGCACCATGCGCCTCATGTACGGCGAAGTCAAAGCCGCTCGCGACCGAATCGATGGGCGCACCCGCCCGGTCACCCTCGCGCGGGTCGATCCCGGAGCGATCCGCACCGCACACCCCGACCCCCTCGACAAGGACCCCGACCAGCCCTGTCGGGTCTGGCTTGCCCTGGAGTACATGCAGCACACCGGCAGCTTCAAAGCCCGGGGGGCGCTGAATTTCCTCCAAGCCCACCAGGACGCCGGCACCCTCCCCACGGCAGGGGTGACCATCGCGTCCGGCGGCAACGCCGGCCTCGCCTGCGCGTGGGCCGCCCAGCAGCAAGGCGTAAGGGCCACGGTATTCCTGCCCCAGACCGCCCCGCCGGTGAAGGTGGCCAAGCTACGCGGCTACGGCGCTGATGTGCGCCTGGCCGGCACCGAATACGCCGAGGCACTCGCCGCCTGCCAGGAGTTCGCGTCCACTACCGGCGCACTCGCCTCGCACGCCTACGACCACCATCTGATCGCCGCCGGAGCCGGAACACTGATGGAGGAGATCCGCACCCACCTCCCCGACGTCGACACCGTCGTGGTCGCCGTCGGCGGCGGCGGACTGTTCACTGGTGTGGCCACCGCCGCGCAGTACCACGGCATCCGCACCGTCGCCGTCGAGCCAGAGAACTGCCGTGCGCTGAACGCCGCACTCGAGGCCGGCGAACCGGTCGACGTCACCGTGGACTCGATCGCCGCCGACTCGCTCGGCGCCCGCCGTACCTCGACCATGGCCCTCCACGCCGCCCAGCACGACTGCGCGCACTCCGTACTGGTGACGGACGCGGCGATCGTCAGCGCCCGCCAGGCGCTGTGGGACCACCGCCGGATCGCCGTCGAGCACGGAGCCGCCACCGCCCTGGCCGCCCTGCTCGGCCCGGACCAGCACACCGCCCACCGGGGCAAACCGACACCCCCCGAGCAGCCGAGCAGCAGCTACCGGCCCGGCAGCGGCGAAAAGGTCGTCGTCGTCCTCTGCGGAGCCAACACCGACCCGTCCGATCTCGTACAGGCCGACCCGAACTGAAGTTTCCGGGACACGGCCGTGCCCCGCCAGGCCCCCCACATGGGGAACCGGGCGGGCACCGCCGTGTCCGGGAAGCTCGTGGCCGACTGGACCGCTCGTACGGTTCGGGCATGACCCGCCCCGCCCCGCTCACCTCCAGCAGTCCGCCCAGATGATCACAGCACTACTGCACGGTCGGCTGCTGGACGAGGCCGCCGCGGAACTGCGACTCGACCTGGGCCGCCGTGTGGGCGGCGGCCCGCACGGACACCCGTCTCCTGGTCACGCTCGCGAGCGCGGGTGCGGGGAGCACTCCAGGCGCTTCTGCCGAAGGGCGGCCGGCGCCCGGCCGTGCCGGCCGGGATGACCGACGCCGTCCGCACTGCATACCTGGTCGGCCGGTCCATCGCCGCTCTGGCCCGAGTACTGCACGGACGTTGGCCCGGGGTGGGACCATCCCCGCGGGTGCGGGGAGGACCGCAGGGAGCGCGGGACCCTGAAACCCAGGTAGGGACCATCCCCGCAGGTGCGGGGAGCACTCTGCGACCCAGCCGTAGAAGCCGCTCATGACGGGACCATCCCCGCGGGTGCGGGGAGCACCCCGACCGCGCGGACTTCGCGAAGAAGTCGGCGGGACCATCCCCGCGGGTGCGGGGAGCACCAGGAGCTCCAGCATGTCGTTCGGCATGTCGGGGGACCATCCCCGCGGGTGCGGGGAGCACGCCGCCCGGGCCATCCGCGCGAGGGTGCCCAGGAGACCATCCCCGCGGGTGCGGGGAGCACCTCCGGCACGAGCGGCCCTGGTGCCGGGTCTGGGGACCATCCCCGCGGGTGCGGGGAGCACCACACCGTGCCGGACGGGTCGGTGTACTCGTGGGGACCATCCCCGCGGGTGCGGGGAGCACTCGCAGGTGACTTGCGAACTGACGGTGTACGGGGGACCATCCCCGCGGGTGCGGGGAGCACCCGGCGGTCTGGAGAACGACGCGCACGGACATGGGACCATCCCCGCGGGTGCGGGGAGCACCAGGGCCGCGAGGACCTCGCGCACGACGCGCAGGGACCATCCCCGCGGGTGCGGGGAGCACACGGTCACCCGGATCCAGCTCCGGGCACGTCCGGGACCATCCCCGCGGGTGCGGGGAGCACGCGGGCCTCGGGCAGAGCGAGGGGTTCGCGACGGGACCATCCCCGCGGGTGCGGGGAGCACTCAGGCGAGATCGAATGTCCATCTTGAGGGGAGGACCATCCCCGCGGGTGCGGGGAGCACGTATTCGGGCAGGTGGTGAGGAAGCATGCTGCGGGACCATCCCCGCGGGTGCGGGGAGCACTGATGTTCGGGGTTGGGTTCCCCCGGCGCCGGGGGACCATCCCCGCGGGTGCGGGGAGCACGTGAGCATCGCGTTGGTGGCTTCGATGAAGAAGGGACCATCCCCGCGGGTGCGGGGAGCACTTCCACCCGAAGGACGACGCGATCGTCATCGAGGGACCATCCCCGCGGGTGCGGGGAGCACCTGATCGGGCCGGTCTGCGACGCCCGCTCACTGGGACCATCCCCGCGGGTGCGGGGAGCACCACTTCGCCTCGGTGGCCCAGGCTCGGACCGTGGGACCATCCCCGCGGGTGCGGGGAGCACGTCCGGGCCGCCTGCTCGGGGATGATCCGGTGGGGACCATCCCCGCGGGTGCGGGGAGCACGAGGAACTGCCCGGCCTGATCTCCGACGGCGAGGGACCATCCCCGCGGGTGCGGGGAGCACAGGGGAAGATCGCCAGCCCTGTCCGCTACGTGGGGACCATCCCCGCGGGTGCGGGGAGCACGAGCGAGTTCATGGGCGTGGATCTCAAGGACGGGGACCATCCCCGCGGGTGCGGGGAGCACGCCCGGAAGAAGTCGGACACGGTCAGGGTGAAGGGACCATCCCCGCGGGTGCGGGGAGCACGGCGGTGACGGACTCGCCCTCGGGGATGCCGAGGGACCATCCCCGCGGGTGCGGGGAGCACGGCGCCTGGCCCCGGCGGAGCTCGCGCCGCTCGGGACCATCCCCGCGGGTGCGGGGAGCACGCCGGATCATCACCACTCGTCGTCGGGGTGCGGGGACCATCCCCGCGGGTGCGGGGAGCACACTCGGCGACCTGCGGCTTTACCGCTGCAGGATGTGGTTCGACGGTACTTTCACTGATTCCGGCATTCCGTCCAAACGATTGCAAACCGTCATGCTGTCGATCTTCTGCCGAGAGGCAATCAGACATCGTATGTCGGCAGGCCTGGCGGTACCCCCTGCTGAGCAGGTTTTGCCCGTGATCGTGTTCGGTTTCTTGAACGAGGCGTTGTGCGGGGTTGTCTGACTGTATGTATCTGGCATGGCGTGTGACGGGGAGTGTGGGTCTGGGTTGGGGGGTCGGCTTGCGGGTCCGGTGCGGTCGGTGTGGGCGAAGCATGACCGGGATGGTGGGGGTTGGCTGCCGTTGTGGCGGCACATGGAGGACAGTGCTGCGGTAGCGGGCTTGTTGTGGGACCGGTGGCTGCCCGCGAATGTACGGGCGCTGATCTCTGGGGTGTTGCCGGACGGCGAGACCGATGGGCGACGTCTGGCGGTGTGGCTGGCGGGGGTGCATGACGTCGGTAAGGCGACGCCGGCGTTCGCGTGTCAGGTGGACCAGCTCGCCGATGTCATGCGCGGCCAGTGTCTGGAGATGAGGACACGGCGGCAGTTCGGTCCTGACCGGCGGCTGGCTCCGCATGGCCTGGCCGGGCAGGTGCTGCTGGCGCAGTGGCTGGAGGAGCGGCACGGCTGGACGGGGCGGCAGTCGGGGCAGTTCGCGGTGGTCGTGGGAGGCCATCACGGTGTGCCCCCGGACCATGGGCAGCTCAAGGCTTTGGAGGACCGCCCTCATCTGTTGCGTACGCCCGGGCCGAGTCGCGGGTTGTGGCAGCGGGTGCAGGAGGAGTTGCTGAAGGCGTGTGCCGAGGAGTTCGGTGTCGCGGGCCGGCTCGACTCCTGGCGGGCGGTGAAGCTGCCGCAGCCGGTTCAGGTGCTGTTGTCGGCGTTGGTGATCGTCGCTGACTGGATCGCCAGTAACCCTGACCTGTTCCCGTATTTTCCGCAGGCGGCCGGTCATACGGGTGCCGAGCGGGTGGCAGCCGCGTGGCGTGGGCTGGACTTGCCCGAGCCGTGGCGGGCTGTGGAGCCGCCTGCGGATGTAGGGGAGTTGTTCGGTACTCGGTTCGATTTGCCGCCTGGGGCTGTGGTGCGGCCGGTGCAGGAGGCGGCGGTGCGGCTGGCGCGGGGGATGTCTGTGCCGGGGTTGCTGGTGATCGAGGCGCCGATGGGGGAGGGGAAGACGGAGGCCGCGCTGGCTGCGGCCGAGGTGCTGGCCGCCCGGTCGGGTGCGGGCGGGGTGTTTTTCGCGCTGCCGACCATGGCTACGGGCAATGCGATGTTCCCGCGGTTGCTGGACTGGCTGAAGCGGCTGCCCGCCAGGGAGGGGATGCGGCTGTCGGCTCTGCTGGCGCATTCCAAGGCGGCGCTCAACGACGAGTACGCGGATCTGATGCGCCGGAGCGCCCAGCGGATCATGGCCGTCGAGGTGGATGAGGAAGAGTGCTCTTGGCGGCCTACGGAGGACCGGCGGGCCGCGTCGGCTGAACTGGTGGCGCATGCGTGGTTGCGGGGCCGGAAGAAGGCGATGCTGTCGTCGTTCGTCGTGGGTACGGTCGATCAGCTGCTGTTCGCAGGGCTGAAGAGCCGGCATCTGGCCCTGCGGCACCTGGCGGTCGCGGGCAAGGTCGTGGTGATCGACGAGGCGCATGCCTATGACACGTACATGAGTGCCTATCTGGACCGTGTGCTGTCGTGGCTGGGGGCGTACCGGGTACCGGTGGTGGTGTTGTCGGCGACGCTGCCGGCCGGACGCAGGCGGCAGATGGCCGAAGCCTATGCGGGCACCGGGGCCGAGGCTGACGGCGAAGGGTTCGATGCGGTGGGGCGGGCTGCTGCCTACCCGCTGCTGACCGCAGTTCCGCCGGGCGGGACTCCGGTCGTGGAGTCGCCTCGGGCTGCGGCTCGCGGCGTCGAGGTGTGTCTGGAACGCCTCGACGACGACTTCGGTGTCCTCGCAGGCCGGTTGGCCGTCGAGCTGGCGGGCGGCGGGTGCGCGCTGGTGGTCCGCAACACGGTCAGCCGGGTGCTGGAAACGGCGCGGGTCTTGCGTGAACGGTTCGGCGAGGACGCCGTCACGGTGGCCCATTCCTGTTTCATCGACGTGGACCGGGCGGCCAACGATGCCGGGCTGCTGGCCCGGTTCGGGCCGCCGGGCAAGAGCGAGGGGCGCCCGCCGGGGCCTCACATCGTGGTGGCCAGTCAGGTCGCGGAGCAGTCTCTGGACGTCGACTTCGACCTGCTGGTCAGCGATCTGTGTCCGGTGGACTTGTTGCTGCAGCGCATGGGGCGCCTGCACCGGCACGCCCGGGGCGCAGGCCAGACGGAGCGGCCGGCGCGGCTGCGCGCGGCGCGGTGTCTGGTGACCGGTGTGGACTGGACGGGTCAGGTGCCGCGGCCGGCGCGGGGGTCGGTTGCCGTGTACGGGGCGCATGGTCTGCTGCGGTCGGCGGCTGTTCTGCTGGAGCATCTGGAGGGATCGGGCTGTCCGGTCCGGCTTCCGCAGGACATCAGCCCGCTGGTGCAGGCCGCGTACGGGGAAGGGCAGGTGGGCCCGGAGACCTGGGCCGCTGCGCTGGGGGAGGCCCAGGTGCAGTTCGACGAACACCGGGCCGATCAGAGCGAGCGTGCCTCAGTGTTCCGCCTCGGTGATGTCGGGCGGCCGGGAAGGCCGCTGTTCGGCTGGGTCGCTGCTGGTGTGGGGGACGCCGACGATAGCCGGGTCGGGCGGGCCCAGGTCCGGGACAGCCGGGAGGCTCTGGAGGTCGTCGTTGTGCAGCGGCGTGACGACGGGAGCCTGGTCACCCTGCCGTGGCTCGAGGCCGACCGGAAGGGCAGGCAGCGCGGAGGACTGGAGCTGCCGCAGGACCAGCCGCCTGCGCCCTTCGTCGGCCGTGTGGCGGCGAGTTGCGGACTGCGGCTGCCCCTGCAGTTCTCCTACGCCGCGACCATGGACCGGGCCATCGAGGAACTGGAGCAGCTGTACATACCGGCCTGGCAGGGCAGTCCGTGGCTCGCCGGCCAGCTGATTCTCGCTCTCGATGAGGATTGTCAGACCCAGCTGGCAGGCTTCTCACTCCGCTACAGCTCGAGCGACGGGCTTGAGGTGACGCGGGGTAGCACGGAGAAACGGCAGCGGCATGGCGCGGCCGGGCGAGGGATCCCCGCAGAGGCGGGGAGCAGTGAAGTACCAAAACCGGTACGCCCCTCAGACTGGGGCCATCCCCATGGGAATGGGGAGTAGTGATCACATCGTACGGCTCGGGTTCTCCTGCCTGGGTGCATGCGTACAGCGGTGGCGAAGATGCGGTCTCAGAGCTCTTTCGATGGCTGACGACTGCCTGTGGCCCCCTCTGCCCAGCGCACCAGCGGGTAGCCGGCTACGGCAGAGATTGCACTCGCGAGCGCTGTAGCGACACCCCATCTGGAAGCGTCGTCAGGGCCTGCCAACGGCAGCCAGCGGCCTAGCAAGAGACCTAACCAGAAGGTGCCGACCACGGCGCCGATGACGAGGATCCAGCGGATCCAATTCTTCAACTCTCTTCTCCCCTTAGACTGTTGCATCACAGATGGACGCACTCTAGAGGATCCGAGGCTCATGGAGCACCCGTTAGCACAAACCCCAGAGTCAGCCCAGGTCAGACAGCGGTTCAAAGGCCCATGCCCTAGACCGCCTGACCCTCATGAGGGACAGTCACCGGCTCATCGCCTAGCCGGTCCATCGCTTCCGGAACGGGATTGTCAGACCCGTCTGGCAGGCTTCCAACTCCGTTACAGCCCTTCAGACGGACTTGAGGTGACGCGTGCCTGACGCCAGTGGGAGCCGTACAGACGGCTTATTGTCGTTCGACCTGACACGGCGGCCGTGGATCCCGGTCCTGTACGGCGACGGCCGCACGGACGAGTTGTCCCTGACCGAGGTGTTCGCGCAGGCCGCCGGCGTGCGGCGGATCGTGGGCGATGTGCCGACCCAGGAGTTCGCCCTGCTGCGGCTGCTTCTCGCGATCGTCCACGACGCCCTGGACGGGCCGGAGGACCTCGACGGCTGGTCGCAGCTGTGGGCGGACGGCGACTGCTTCGCACCGGTCGCTGCGTACCTCGATGAGCAGCGTGGGCGGTTCGACCTTCTGCATCCGACTGCCCCGTTCTTCCAGGTGGCCGGTCTGCGGACGGCCCGCGACGAGGTGTTCTCGCTCAACCGGATCGTCGCGGACGTCCCCAACGGAGAGCCTTTCTTCACCTCCCGCATGCCGTTCGTCGAGCGGCTCGGCTTCGCGGAGGCCGCCCGCTGGGTGGTTCACGCGCACGCCTACGACACCTCGGGGATCAAGACCGGCGCCGTCGGCGACGAGCGTGCCAGGAGCGGCAAGGTGTACCCGCTCGGGGTGGGCTGGGCCGGCACGCTGGGCGGGGTCTTCGCCGAGGGGGACACGCTGCGCGAGACGCTGCTGCTCAACCTGGTTGCCGCGGACACCGCCGGGCTGCGTGTGGACGGTGAGGACCGGCCGGCCTGGCGGCGTGAGCCGTGCACGGCCGCTGCCGCGGCAGGGCGGCGCCCTTCCGGGGTGCGGGACTTGTACACGTGGCAGACGCGGCGGATGCGCCTGCACTTCGACGAGGCCGGTGTCCATGGGGTTGTCCTCGGCTACGGTGACCCGCTCACGGCGCACAATCTGCACACGCGTGAGCCGATGACCGCGTGGCGGCGCAGCAAGGCCCAGGAGAAGAAGCGCGGCGAAGCCTTGGTCTATCTGCCGCGGGAGCATGACCCGTCGCGGGCGGTGTGGCGGGGGCTGGCCTCGCTGATCGCCGAGAGGCAGGTGGCCGGTCAGGGCGGTGAGGCGGCCGCGGTGCTGCGCCCGGGGATCTTGGAGTGGGTGGCCCGGCTGGTGACGGAAGGAGAGCTGCCCCGCGGCTTCCTGATCCGTACGCGGGTGGTTGGCGCGGTCTACGGCACCCAGCAGTCTGTGATCGATGAGATCGTCGATGACCAGCTGTCCATGGCGGTGGTGCTGCTGCACCGCCAGGACCGCAGTTACGCCCTGCAGGCGATCGACGCGGTGGGGGACGCGGAGCACGCGGTCACCGCTCTGGGGGACTTGGCCACCGATCTGGCGCGGGCCGCGGGAGCGGAAACGGAGGGCGCCCGGGCCAGGGCCCGCGAGCGCGGCTTTGACGCGCTGGATGACCCGTACCGGATCTGGCTGCGCGCGCTGGCCGATGCGGCGGACCCCGACGAGCAGCGCACACTCTGGCGGCGCCAGGTCCACCGTCTCGTCGGCCGTCTCGGTGACCGGCTGCTGGACGAGGCCGCAGATGCTGCGTGGGAGGGCCGGATCGTGTCCACGGCCAAGGGCGCCGTGTGGTGCAACTCCGCGTACGTCGAGAAGTGGTTCCGCTACCGGCTGGGACAGGCACTGGGTGTCGCGGACGTCTCCGGCGCTGGGACGGACGAGAAGCAGCCGCCCGTCGCCGGCTCGGCCGGCGACGCTGAAGCCGATGCGGGCCTGTTCGCAGAAAGGGCGTACTCGTGAGCACCGCCACCTTCGTCTTGCTCCCGGAACGGATCCGGGAGATCACTGCGGAGCAGATTCGTGACCTGCAGCGGGGATATCTGGCCGACCAGCCGCGTGCGGTGGCGGCACTGGCGCGGCTGCGCCGCGGCGCCGGCAAGGAGATCCAGCAGGTCCCGGACCTGTGGGGTCTGATCGACACCGGCCCTCTGCACACCCCGGTCACGGAGGGCGGGCGGCCCCCGCGTGAGGAGGACCTGACGCGTGCCGAGGACGCCGTCCACGTGGCGGTGACCCTGTGGGCACTGCATCAGCAGTCACGTCGAACCGGCATGCACCAGCGCCACCGCACCGAGACGCCCGCCGGGCTCGGCGGCGCCGTCCGTCGTCTCATGCCGGCGGGCGACATCGACGAGACCATCCTCAAACGCCTCGTACGCGCCGGACACGCTCCCGATCTTCCCGCGCTCGCCGTGCGGCTGCGGGAGATCGTGCTGCTGCTGCGCCGCGAGGACATCGCACTCGATTACGCCCTGCTCGCCGAGCAGCTCTACCGGTGGCAGCAGCCCGGCGGCCGGGACACGGTGCGCCGGGCGTGGGCCCGGTCCTTCCAGGCCCACCGTCCGCCCCACACCTCTTCCGCCGAAGCCGGCGCCCCGGTCGCGCCGGCACCCGGCGCGACTGTTTCTTCCGCTTCCGCCACGACCAAGGACGCTTCGTGAACCGCATCTTCCTCGACGTGCACGCCCTGCAGACCGTGCCGCCCAGCAACATCAACCGGGACGACACCGGAGCCCCGAAGTCGGCCGTCTACGGCGGGGTTCCCCGGGCCCGGGTCTCCAGCCAGGCGTGGAAGCGTGTCACCCGCGAGTACTTCCGCAACGAGCAGCTCCTCGACCCGAGTGAACTGGGTGTGCGGACGAAGAAGGTCGCCGAACTCCTCGCCGCCCGCATCACGGGCCTCGATCCGTCGGTCGAGGACGCTGAGGCGCTGCGGCTGGCGGCTGAGGTGATCGAGACGGCCACCGGATCGAAGATCCAGGCGCCGGAGCGCAAGACACGCAAGGCGAAGACGGAGGCCGGGGGGCAGGAGGAGAAGGAGGCGGCGCCGGAGTCGAAGTACCTGATGTTCCTCAGCTCCCGCCAGCTCGACGGTCTCGCCGCGCTCGCCGTGGAGGGCGCCGCCGACATCACCGCCTACCTGAAGGACAAGGCCAACAAGGCGCGGGCCAAGGAGATCGCCGACACCCGCCACTCCGTGGACATCGCCCTGTTCGGGCGGATGGTCGCCGACTCCGCGGACTTCAACGTCGATGCCGCCACACAGGTGGCCCACGCGATCAGCGTGCACCGGGTGGACAACGAATCCGACTACTACACGGCCGTCGACGACGAGAACACCGACGCCGAGACCGGCGCGGGCATGATCGGAACGGTCGACTTCAACTCGGCCACCCTCTACCGCTACGCCGCCCTCAGCGTGCACCAGCTCGCCGCCAACCTCGGCGAAGGACTGCGCGAGGACGAGCCGCTCACCACTCCCGTACGGCGCGCCGTGGAGGCGTTCGTGCACGCCTTCGTCGCCTCACTGCCCAAAGGCAAGGTCAACACGTTCGGGCACCACACCCTGCCCGACGCCGTCGTCGTCAAGCTCCGCACGACCCGGCCCATCAGCTTCGTCGCCGCGTTCGAGGAACCGGTGACCGCCGAGGCGGGCGGAGGGCATCTGCGGGAGGCATCCGCCCGCCTGGCCGAGTACATCCCCGAGGTCGAACGTGCCTACGGCGACGAGCAGTCCACCGTAACCTGGATCCTGCGCGTGGGAGCCGCCACCGACAAGCTCGCCGGCCTCGGCGAGCAGACGCCCAGCCTGTCCGCGCTCGTCACCGCGGTCGGCCAGGCGGTGGCCGAGCGCATGGACAAGCCCGCATGAGCGTGCTGACCCTGCGGCTGGCAGGCCCCCTGCAAGCATGGGGGGCCTCGGCCCGGTTCGCCCGCCGCACCACCGAGTCCGCCCCGACCAAGAGCGGCGTGATCGGCATGCTCGCCGCCGCCCAGGGCCTGGACCGCGGTGACGACACGGGCCTGGCCCGCCTCGCAGCGCTCCGCTTCGCCGTCCGTATCGACCAGCCCGGCACGAGGGTGCGTGACTTCCAGACCGCCCACCACGCGGACACCGGCAAGCCGATGCCCCTGTCGGAGCGGTACTACCTCGCCGACGCCGTCTTCGTCGCCGCCGTCGAGGGCACAGACGACCTGCTCGACGAGATCGGCGCCGCCCTCAACCGCCCCGCCCATCCCCCCTACCTCGGCCGCCGCTCCTGCCCGCCGGCCCACCCCATCCGCCTCAGCCTGCACCGCGCAGCCCAGCTCACCGAGGCACTCACGGCGGAGCCCTGGCAGGCCGCCGCCTGGTACCGGCGACAGCGCCGCCGCGAGGCCACAGTGTCCCTGACCGTGCTGCGCGAGGCCCGCCCCGACGAAGCGGATGCGGACCTGCTGCGCGACCAGCCCCTCAGCTTCGCCGCCGACCACCGCCGCCACGCCCTGCGCCCCGTGGTCACCACGACCGTGCAGACACCGAACCCCAGCGCGACGACCGCCCCCGCGACCAGGGCCGTACCCGCGCACGACCCGTTCGCCGCTCTGGAGGAAGAGAGCGCCTGATGTATCTGTCCCGCTTCCGCATCAACACCGCCCGCCCCGGCGCCCGGCGCCTGCTCTCCTCCCCCCAGTCCCTGCACGCCGCCGTCATGGCGTCCTTCCCCCACCTGCTGCCCACCCAAGCCGACACGGCAGCGACCGCAGGGCCGCGGGTGCTGTGGCGCCTGGACCGCAACGCGGCCGCCGAAGTCTTCCTGTACGTGGTCAGCCCCGACCAGCCCGACATGACCCACCTCGTCGAACAGGCCGGCTGGCCCGCCGCCGCAGCAGCCGACCCGGCCAACCCCGGCTGGCAGACACGTCCCTACGCCCCGTTCCTCGACCGGCTCACCCCCGGAACCCGCTGGGCATTCCGGCTCACCGCCAACCCGGTGCACCACATCCGCCGCAAGGACGACGAACCCACCAAACGCACCGCCCACATCACCCCCGTCCACCAGATGTCCTGGCTCCTGGAACGGCAAGAACGCTGCGGCTTCCGCATCTGCGAAAAACCCGACAGCAAACGACTGCTGCCCGGCGGCACCACCCACAAGAAAGCCCCGCACCACGGCGACCGCTACGAACTCCTCGTCCGCGACCAGCGCAACCTGTCCTTCGCCAAACCCCGCAGCAGCACAGCGGGCCGACGGCCGGTCACCCTGCTCGCCGTCACCTTCGACGGCCGCCTCGAGGTCACCGACCCCGACCTCCTGCGCCGCACCCTCCTCCAGGGCCTGGGCAAGGCCAAGGCGTACGGCTGCGGGTTGCTGACCCTCGCCCCCGCAGGTGACCAAGCCAGGTGACGACCGTCGGCAAGCGCACCGCGCTCACCCCCCGGCACCTCACCCGCACCAGCGAGCGCCTGTCCTTCATCTACCTCGAACGCTGCACCGTCCACCGCGACGCCAACGCCATCACCGCCGAGGACGCGGACGGCACCACCCACATCCCGTCCGCCACCATCGGCACCCTCCTGCTCGGCCCCGGCACCCGCATCACCCACCAGGCAATGAGCGTCCTCGGCGAAACAGGGGCAGCCGTCGCCTGGGTCGGCGAACACGGCGTGCGCTACTACGCCGGCGGCCGCGCACTGACCCGCTCCTCAGCCCTCGCCGAAGCCCAGGCCCTGAAATGGGCCAACCCCCGCAGCCGCCTCGCCGTCGCACGCGCCATGTACCGGATGCGCTTCCCCGACGAGGACCCCGCCGGCCTCACCCGCCAGGGGCTCCTCGGCAGTGAAGGCCGCCGTGTCAAGGACTGCTACCGCGAACACGCCGCCCGCACCGGCATCCCCTGGAAGGGCCGGAAGTACACCCCCGGCGACTTCTCCAGCGGTGACCCCGTCAACCAGGCCGTCACCGCCGCCGCACAATGCATGTACGGCATCGCCCACGCCGTGGTCGCATCCCTCGGCTGCAGCCCCGCCCTCGGCTTCGTCCACTCAGGCCACGAACTCTCCTTCGTCCTGGACATCGCCGACCTCTACAAGACCGAGATCGGCATCCCCCTCGCCTTCGACATCGCGGCAGAGGACGAACAAGACGTCGGCCCCCGAACACGCCGCGCTCTGCGCGACCACATCAACGCAACATCCCTCCTCGACCGCTGCGTCGACGACATCAAAACCCTCCTCCTGCCCGACGCCACGGACACCACTTCCCACACCGCCGAAGAAGTGGACCGCGTCACCCTCCAAACCGACCGCGGCCACCAGGTCGCCTCAGGCCGCAACTACGCCGACCCCGGCAGCGAGGAAGCGGTGCTCTGGTGACTGTCATCGTCCTGACCAACTGCCCGCCCGGACTCCGGGGATTCCTCACCCGCTGGCTCCTGGAGATCTCGGCGGGCGTCTTCATCGGCAACCCGTCAGCCCGTATCCGCGACGCCCTCTGGGACGAAGTCCGGCAATACGCAGGACAAGGCCGCGCTCTACTCGCCCACACCACCAACAACGAACAAGGCTTCACCTTCCTCACCCACGACCACGCCTGGCATCCAGTCGACCACGAGGGCCTGACCCTCATCCGCCGCCCCAACCCGAACGCCAGGACCACCCACACCACCCCTAAACAAGGCTGGAGCAAGGCCGCCAGACGCCGCCGATTCACGAGAGAATGAAATAAGGAATGCCGGTTAAAGGGCAAAAGTCGGAATCCATGAAAGTGCTGAAAAACGTGGGCCGCCGAGCCTAAACGAGCAGGTCATGGAGTGTGCTCCCCGCGCCCGCGGGGATGGTCCCGACGCTCCGCGCCGTGCCTCGTGCATCAGCTGGTGCTCCCCGCGCCCGCGGGGATGGTCCCTCACCGTGCAGGAAGCCGTGCTCTCCTACGTGGTGCTCCCCGCGCCCGCGGGGATGGTCCCTCGATGACGATCGCGTCGTCCCGGCAGTGGAAGTGCTCCCCGCGCCCGCGGGGATGGTCCCCAGACGATCCTGCGGGGCGGGAATCAGACCCGGTGCTCCCCGCGCCCGCGGGGATGGTCCCCGGGGCGCGCGCCCGGGCCAGTTCGGCGGGGGGTGCTCCCCGCGCCCGCGGGGATGGTCCCTCGTCCTCCCCGTCGCCCAGGTTGAGCATGGCGTGCTCCCCGCGCCCGCGGGGATGGTCCCTCGGTGCGGACGTCCAGCGGTCCGGTCGTGGGGTGCTCCCCGCGCCCGCGGGGATGGTCCCCTCCTCTTGCTCCCGGACGTCACCTCCGTAAAGTGCTCCCCGCGCCCGCGGGGATGGTCCCCGGCACGTTCTCCGCGCGCATCGCCAGCAGCAGTGCTCCCCGCGCCCGCGGGGATGGTCCCTTCGCGCCCCGCTCCAGCAGCGCGTCCCAGGTGTGCTCCCCGCGCCCGCGGGGATGGTCCCCACGGTCCGTTCCCGGGGTCGTAGAACGCGAAGTGCTCCCCGCGCCCGCGGGGATGGTCCCTACGTGAAGATCATCCTGGCCAACATGAAGCAGTGCTCCCCGCGCCCGCGGGGATGGTCCCGTGATGGTGATCTGGCCGCCGGTGAAGGCGCCGTGCTCCCCGCGCCCGCGGGGATGGTCCCGCGCCAAGAGTCTTTCGGGCCCAGGGCTGGGCGTGCTCCCCGCGCCCGCGGGGATGGTCCCCACTGCGCCACGGTCTCCATCAGCGACACGGAGTGCTCCCCGCGCCCGCGGGGATGGTCCCAAGCTGCGGGCCATCGACTGATGCCGCGCCAGGTGCTCCCCGCGCCCGCGGGGATGGTCCCGCGGCGACCGGCGGCGGCTGGGCCGCGAAGTAGGGCCGCGCCGTGCTCCCCGCGCCCGCGGGGATGGTCCCGACGCGTGGACGGAGGCCCCGTAGTGGCAAAGGTGCTCCCCGCGCCCGCGGGGATGGTCCCCACACCGGCTCGCTGCGCGGAAGCTGTACGCCGTGCTCCCCGCGCCCGCGGGGATGGTCCCGGCGTCATGGACGTGCGGCCCCGGCCTGTCTTGTGCTCCCCGCGCCCGCGGGGATGGTCCCTACCTCAACCAGTTCGCGCGCGGCATCCAGGCGTGCTCCCCGCGCCCGCGGGGATGGTCCCGACGTCGACCAGGACGTGACCTGGCGCCTGTCGTGCTCCCCGCGCCCGCGGGGATGGTCCCAGGTACGTCGTCCTGGTCCTCGCCGTACCCGTGCTCCCCGCACCCGCGGGGATGAACCGGCCTACGGTCCGGGCCAGTCTGTGGCTGCGCCGTGCTTCCCGCGCCCGCGGGGATGGTCCCCCCGACCTGGACGACATCCGGCACGCCCGGATGTGCTCCCCGCGTCCGCGGGGATGGTCCCCACTCGCGGTGCCAGCGGAAGACTGTGACAAATCCGCTAACGATCACTAGGTGAATGATGTGCTGACATGCGTATCTAGTGATCGTTTCGGGATCTCTTGCTGCGGTACTGCATGGTTCTGACCTGGGTTTTCCTGGGACAGTTGAGATGAGGGCAGGCTCTGAGGTGCAGGTTTAGTGATCATTTCGGAGCGTAGCGATCGGCTCAGGATTTCCTTCTGGCTGCGTGGCCTGGGTGGGTAGGTATGTGCTGGTCAGGGTTGGTCTGGCGGATCGTGGCGGTTACGACCTCGGCTGCCGGAGCGGACCGGTGCCGGACCGAAAATCCTGCCCGCATGTCAGTGGTGATGACGGCACTTGCTTCATGACGCTTGAGCGTGACAGCGGCGTCGGTGGGCAGCAGTGCTGGCCGGCTCCGGCAGTACCAGCGCCCGCTGCCGGCTCGTGGGTGCGGACCGTGTCTGCGAGGCGTGGTGTGACTGAGGTGAATGTGCTGCTTCTGCTCGCCGTACACCAACCAGGTATCTGCCCCTTCGCTCTCGGGGAGCTGGTCCATGAGAACGTCCGCAGTCGCGAGCGTGGCACGGGGCTGCTCTCCCGTGACCCGGCCCAGCAGTACGCTCTGCCAGCGGCCGCGGGCAAGCGCGAAGCCCCGTGAGGCCGGCCGTCGCTACGGCTTCGAGATCGGCCACCCCGTGCAATGAGATCATTTCATCCTGAATTGCCTGGTCAGGGCTCATGTGTGAGTCACGGTCGGGGTGCTCGTGCTGGTGGGCGGGGTGATCATCGGGGCGAGATCGTCCGTCACGGCTCGACCTCGGTGTTCGCCAGGACGAGGAGGGCTCGCAGGAGGGTGGTCGGGTGACGGGTGTTCATGCGGACCTTGGTGAGGCAGCGCCACGATTTCAGGTTCGCGAAGCCGTGCTCGACGGCGGCGCGTTCGCGGTTGAGCAGGCGGTTCGCTTCTCTCTCTGCGTCGGTGAGCTGGTGGTTGCGGGTGGTCTTGCGGCCGGTGATGATCACCGGGTGGTCGTCGGGGGTCGTCGTCCAGGCCGACGAATCCGAGATCGGCCAGGGCTCCGAGACCGGCCTCGCGCAGGTGTCTGGTGATCTTGTTGTGGCGGGCGGTGGTGATCTCGCTGGATCGGCCCGGCTTCGCCGCCGAGATCCAGATCACGTTGCCTTGCTCGTCGGTCAGCGCGAGAAACAGCAGGCCATGGGACTTGTGTTTGCCGCTGTAGTTCTTCCGGTTGTCCTTCCCGGTGCGGCGCCGAGTGCGGATGAGGGTGCCGTCCAGCAGGACCACGGCCCCGCCGGCACGGGCGATCTTCTTCAGCGCGCGGTGGCCTTGTCCCGGCGGTTCTGCACCAGGATGTCGAGGACGTCGCCGTCCTGGTCGACGGCCCGCCACAGGTACTTCAGCTCGCCGTTGATCTTGATGAAGCCCTCGTCCAGGTGCCACTTGCCACCGGGCCGTGGCTGCCGGCGGCGCAGCGCGCTGGCGTAGATCTGCCCGAACTTGGCGCACCAGCGGCGCACCGTCTCGTAGGAGACGACGATCCCACGCTCGAGCATCAGCTCCTCGACCTCGCGGAAGCTGAGGGGGAAGCGGAAGTACAGCCACACACAGTGGGAGATGACCTCGACCGGGTACCGGTCAAGGACTGGAACGCAGACCCCAAGCCGTTCATCTGGACCAAGACCGCCGAAGAGATCCTCGATTCCCTCGCCCGCTTCTGCCGACCGATCTCTGGCGCAGGACACTAGCCGGTGGTACCGGCCAGCTGCGGGTAGACGACTGCGACGCCGCCAGCCAACTGGGCCTGCACCTGGCGGCCTGAAGTCGTCCGCGACGATCTCGTGGGCACGGGCGGCGACGCCGTCGACCGCGATCCGGGCGATGTCGGCCGGATCGGACTTGGGCTCGGTGATCCCCCGGGTCATGTCGGTGTCCATGAAGCCGACATGCAGTCCGGCCACCCGGATGCCCTGCTGGGCGAGTTCCACGCGCAAGGCGTTGGTCAGCGACCACTGCGCGGCCTTGGCGGCACTGTATGCGCCGGCCTGCGGGAAGCTGAGCCAGGACAGGACGGAGAGGACGTTCAGGATCGCGCCGCCGCCGTTGGCCGCGATCTGGGGGCGAAGCCACGGACCACCGAGAGGGTGCCGAAGTAGTGGGTGTCCATCTCCAGCCGGATGGAGTCCTCGCCGCTTGCGAGCAGGCCGGCGCCGGTGGAGACGCCGGCGTTGTTGATCAGGACGGTGACGTCGCCGGTGGCCTGGACGGCGGCGGCGACGGAGGTGGGGTCGGTGATGTCGAGCGCGATCGGCTTGGCGCCCGGCAGGTCGACCTGGTCGGGGTTGCGGGCTGCGGCGTAGACGGTGGCGCCGCGGCTGAGCAGTTCGGCGGCGAGGGCCCGCCCGAAGCCCCGATTGGCTCCGGTGACGAGGGCGGTGCTGGTGGACAGGTCCACGGAAGGCTCCTGGTGCTGGTTGTGGCGTCGATCGATGGGGGTCGGTCAGGCGGGCAGCTGGTTGAGCTTGCGGATCTGCCGGTCGAAGGCGCGGGAGGGGACGAGTCGGCGCAGGGTGCTGACGCGTCCGGCGGTCGGCCCGGCGGGGTAGCGCAGCTTCGGCTTCGGGTCGGTCGCCGCGGCGACGATCGCCTTGGCGACGGTGGCGGGATCGTCGCCGTCCTTGATCGCCGCGCCCATCATGCGCTCGAAGACCTGCCGCTGCTGCTCGTAGACCGGCAGGGGCGTGGCGGGCTTCGGGGAGTTCGCCTCGAACGCGGTCCTGGTGTAGGCGGGCTCGACGAGCAGTACGCGGACGCCGTGCTGGCGGACCTCGTGGTCCACGGACTCGGAGTAGCCCTCGACCGCGTGCTTGGACGCGGCGTAGGCGGCCATGTACGGCGCGGGGAGGAACCCGAGGACGGACGAGATGTTGATGATCCGGCCGCGGCCCTGGGCGCGCATGTGCGGCAGGACGGCCTTGGTCATGCGGATCAGTCCGAAGACGTTGATGTCGAACAGCTGCTGGTCCTGGGCGAGGGAGCGTTCCTCGCCGGCGCCGACGGAGCCGATGCCGGCGTTGTTGACCAGGACGTCGATCCTTCCGAACTTCTCGATCACGCGGTCGACCGCACCCGCGACCGAGGTGTCGCTGGCCACGTCGAGGTCGAGGAACGTCACGCCGTCGGGGCGGGCGTCCCCAAAGGCTCGGCGGCTCGTTCCGACGACGTCGAATCCCGCGTCGACGAGCGCGAGCGCGGCCGCCTTGCCGATGCCTGACGACGCTCCGGTCACGAGTGCTACCGGCCGGTTTGTGGTCATGGTGGGCCTCCCCAGTGATTAGATTATGACCGTAATGCAATTACCCTAGAACGGGAGTCAGCGGGCGTCAAGCGGCCTCTCGACCGGAGCGACGAGGGGGAGTGCGTGGCGCGCTACACGAAAGACCACAAGCGGGCGACGCGGCAGCGGATCATCGCCGCGGCCGGCCGCCGGTTCAAGAAGGACGCATCGACGGCTCCGGAGTCTCAACGCTCATGGCGGACGCGGGCCTGACCAACGGCGCCTTCTACGCCCACTTCACCTCCAAGGAGGACCTCGTCGCGAACGCCGTCGCCGACCAGCTGGGCGCGCAGAACGCGAGCCCTGAGGCGCTGGCGCCGGGCTGCGCAGGGCTCGAACAATTCGTCCGCGCGTACCTGTCCGCCGAGCACCGCGACGACCCCGAGAACGGCTGCCCGACCGCCGCCCTGCTCGATGAGATCGGACGCTGCACGGACGCGACCAAGCGGACATTCACCGACGGCCTGGGCGTCATCGACGACATCGCCGGCCGCCTGGCACCCGACAACCCGCCCTCGGCGCACGCGCAGGCGCTCAGTGGGCACTGTCACGTTGGCTGACCGGTGGGATGATCTTCTGGTTGATCAGCCTGGGAAGGGTTGTCCGTGGGGAGCGCGTCGCTGTCGTACAAGGGGCACCGGTACCCGGTCGAGGTCATCTCCCACTGTGTGTGGCTGTACTTCCGCTTCCCACTCCACTACACCGTCGTGTGTACGGATCTTCGAGGGGACGACGCCTCGGCGAAGCCGGTGCCGTCCGACGACCTCGCCAACTACAGCTTCCGCCGGATGGCGCAGGACCAGGTCGACGATGCGAGCGCTCGGGTTCGAGCGCTTCCACGTTATCGGCCACGACCGCGGCGCCCGCACCGCACACCGGATGGCGCTGGACCACGAGGAGGCGGTGCGGTCAGTGGCCGTGTTGGACATCGTGCCCACCTACGACATGCTCACCCAGGTCGATGCGGTGACCGCCCGCGCCTACTGGCACTGGTACTTCCTCCAGCAGCCCGCGCCCTTTCCCGAGCAGGTCATCGCCGCCGATGCGGACCACTTCTTCGAGGGGTGCCTGACGGGGTGGGGCGCGATGAACCTCTCGGACTTCGATCCTGAGCAACTGGCGTCGTACCGGAGCAGCTGGCGACTGGGAGAGGCGATCTACGGTGGGTGCGCGGACTATCGGGCAGCGGCCGAGGTCGACCTCCTTCTCGACGAAGCGGACCTCCATCGCACGGTGGACTGTCCGGCGCTGGTGTGCTGGGGCGAGCGTGGGATCGCCCGCCTGTTCGACATCGAGGCGCTGTGGGCGGCCCGCTTGTCGCGGATGTCCACCGCCACCCTGCCGAGCGGTCACTTCTTCGTCGACCAGTTCCCGCAGAGGACCGCCCAGATCCTCCGCGGGTTCCTTGCCTCTGTCGAGGGAACCGACTGAGCCGGATGTCATCGACGGCCACCGACCACCAGGTCTTCCTCGTCGGCGACGTGCCCGGCGGCGCACCGCACCTCGACGGCCACCGGCTCGCCGCAGCCGTGGTGGGTGAGGCGGGGGCCGCCGCCTGGGGTGTGCGCCGTGCCCCACTGGATGAGGGCCAGCACCGCGGGCAGGAGGCCGTGGCCCGCCTCGGTCAGCACGTAGGCGTGGCGCGTCCGCTGGCCGGGCTCGCGGTACGGCTCCTTGGTCAGTACGCCGACCTCGACCAGCTCCCGCAGCCGCTGGGACGCGGCGGCCTCGGTCACGCCGACGCGCTTGACGAGCGAGTCGAACCGCGAGGCGCCGTAGAAGATCTCGCGAAGGAGCAGGAGCGAGGTGCGGTTGCCGATCTGCTGCACGACCCGGTCGAGGGGGCAGTGGTCGCCCAGCGCCTCGTCGTTGCGCTGAGCGAGACCACCGGCCAGGAGGACGCTCATTCGACCAGTCTAGCTTGCCGAGTCCATAGTCAGCCACCTAGTGTCTGACTATGGACAACCAAAGCCAGCGCGTCGTGACCACGGTGCTGATCGGCGCTGCCTTCCTGGCGGGCGTCGACCTCTTCATCGTCAACGTCGCCTTCGACGAGATCGGCCGGGACTTCGCCGGGAGCGACGTCTCCGAGCTGAGCTGGATCCTCAACGCCTACGCCGTCGTCTACGCGGCGCTGCTGGTCCCGATGGGCCGGCTCGCCGACCGCTCCGGTCAGAAGCGGGCGTTCATCGCCGGCATGAGCCTGTTCGTCGCAGCCAGCCTGGCGTGCGGCTTCGCGCCGGGGATCTGGTGGCTGGTGGCCTTCCGCGCACTCCAGGCCGTCGCCGCCGCGGCGATGACGCCGGCCAGCCTCGGCCTGCTCCTGGCCGCGCTCGATCCCGAGCGGCGCGCCCCGGCTGCTCGGCTCTGGGCGATGACCGGCGCCGTGGCGGCCGCACTCGGTCCGGCGCTGGGTGGAGGGCTGGTCCAGCTGTCGTGGCAGTGGGCGTTCTGGATCAACCTCCTCCCCGGGCTGCTGCTGATCCTCGGTGCGGTCCGTTACGTCCCGGACGTGCGGCACAACCACGGCACCCCCATACCCGACCTGGTGGGAGCGCTGCTGCTCGTGCTGGCGGTGGGAGGACTGGTGCTCGGCCTGGTCCAGGGCGGTGACTGGGGCTGGGCATCGGCCCGGGTGCTCGGCGCGTTCTCGGTCAGTGTCGCGGCGACGGCCCTGTTCAGCGTGCGGACCTTCCAGCACCCGTCCCCGATCATCGCGCCCGACCTCCTCGCCGTACCGGCGTTCCGGTGGGCCAACCTCGCCACCCTCGTCTTCAACAGCGCGTTCGGGGCCGCGCTGCTCGGCGCGATCCTGTGGCTCCAGCTCGGCTGGGGGTACGGCGCGCTGCAGACCGGCCTGGCGATCGCCCTCGGGCCGCTCGCGGTGCCGATCACCACGCTGCTCGCACACCGACTCTTCCCCCGTGCTCAGCCCGGCCGGATGATCGCCCTCGGGAGCCTGCTCTTCGCGGGAGCGGCGCTGTGGCAGGCATGGGCGCTCAGCAGCACGCCGGCGTACTGGACCGGGTTTCTGCCTCCGTGGGTGCTCGGTGGCGTCGGCGTCGGTCTCGCGATGCCCAGCCTCGTCGCTGCCGCGACCGCCACCCTCCCGCCTGCCCAGGCTTCGACCGGTGGCGGTGTCGTCACCATGGCCCGTCAGGTCGGCCTGGCGCTCGGGGTGAGCATCCTGGTGACGATCGTCGACAGTGCTGAGAACGAGGCCGCCTTCACCCGGGCGTGGTACGCCGTCGCCATCGGCATGCTGCTGGCCTCGCTCGTCGCGCTCCGGCTGTCCAGGGTGGCGGCAGCGAGTGCCGAACCGGTCGCCGTCGCGGCCTGAGCGGACGTCAGCGGAGCAGGAGCTCGGCGTTCTTGATGCCCGACTCCAGGACCTCGCCCGACAGCTTAGGGTCGGACACTGCGCGCGCCAGCTGCAGCGTCCCGACCAGCATCGTGTAGAGGCCGAGGGCCTTGCTGCGGCCCGACGCGGGATCGCGAGGCACCATGCGGGCCGCCATCTCGTCGAGGATCCGCTCGACGGCCTCGGTGTAGGCGTGCTTGGTCGGACCCGCGCAGCGCACGATCTCGTCGAGAAGTGCCGCAGAGGGGCACCCGGCGGCGGGAGCATCGCGATGCTCCGGAGACAGGTACTCGCGCACGAACTCCCGCAGGCTCGCGCGGGTCTGCGGCATGGTGGCGAGTACGTCGGCCTGCCGACCCAGCTCGTAGGCGATCACGTGGGCGACGAGGTCGTCCTTGGACTCGAAGTGCGCGTAGAACGCGCCGTTGGTCAGGCCGGCATCGGCCATGAGCGTCGCGATGCCGGAGCCGTCGACCCCGTCCTGCTTGAAGCGTCGGCTGGCGGCCTCGATGATCCGTTGCCGGGTCTCATGCTTGTGCTCCTTGGAATAGCGCGCCACGAAGCTGCTCCCTGTCTGTCCCACTTGCCGGCGCTGACGATTCTAGCCTATTGTCTGCCGATCGTAATATTACGATCGGCATACAATGCCTCCCTGTTGCGAGGCGATCGACGGAAACGGATCTCGCGATGACCAACAAGACCAGTCGGCCGACACGGCCCGCCACCGCAGGCAAGACCAAGGCCGGCACGCGGACGGTGGACTCGCTCCGTGACCCGTTGATCCTTCCGAACGGCCAGGTGCTCCCCAACCGGATCATGAAGGCCGCGATGAGCGAGGCGATGGCCGACAAGCACAACGCCCCAGACCACCGGCTCGTGCAGCTCTACCGCACCTGGGCCGAGGGCGGCTACGGGCTGGTCATCACCGGCAACGTCATGGTCGACCGCCGTCAGCTGGGCGAGCCGGGCAACGTCGTCATCGAGGACGAGCGTGACCTGGAGTCGCTGACCCGCTGGGCCGCGGCGACCAGGGACGCCGGGATCCCCACGTGGGTCCAGCTCAACCACCCCGGCCGCCAGTCCAACCTGCTCGCCCTCGGTCACACTCCGGTCGCGCCGAGCCCGGTCGCGCTCAACCTCCCGGGTGCCGCCACTCCGCGGGCGCTGACCGGCGCGGAGATCGAGGAGATCATCGACCGCTTCGCCACGGCTGCGGCCGTGTGCGAGAAGGCCGGCTTTGCCGGCGTGCAGATCCACGGAGCGCACGGCTACCTCGTCTCACAGTTCCTCTCGCCGCTGACGAACCAGCGCACCGACGAGTGGGGTGGCGACGCCGAGCGCCGGATGCGGTTCGTCCTCGAGGTCGTACGCCGCGTCCGGGCCCGTGTCTCCGCCGACTTCGGGGTCGGTATCAAGCTCAACTCCGCCGACTTCCAGCGCGGTGGCTTCAGCGAGGAGGAGTCCCGCGGTGTGGTCGCCGCCCTGGCCAAGGAAGGGATCGACCTGTTCGAGGTCAGCGGAGGCAGCTACGAGTCCCTGGCGATGGGCGGCTCGGCCGCCGCATCGACCCGCGCGCGGGAGGCCTACTTCCTGGAGTACGCCGGTACGGTGCGCAACCTGGTCGGCGACATCCCGGTGGCCGTCACCGGCGGCTTCCGGTCCCGCGCCGCGATGGAGCAGGCGGTGGGCGCGGGGGAGTGCGACGTCATCGGGATCGCACGGCCGACCGCGACGACCCCTGACTCCGCGGACCTGCTCCTCACCGGCCGTGCGGACGTCGTGGTCGCCCACCAGCTGCGCTACGGGATGCGCGGCATCCTCGGCAAGATCGCCGATCTCAAGGCACTCGACGGACTGCTCGACCTGGGGTGGCACGAGGACCAGCTGCACCGCATGGGTGCCGGGCTCGCGCCCGACCCGGAGCGCGGTCGCCTCGTTTCGACGATCTCGTTCCTGCGGCGTAGCGGTCGGGTGTCCTTCCGCCCCAAGCGCGGGCATTGACGCGAAGGATGTGACCGCACCCCGCTCGTCAGGGCCCGAGGACCGCTGAGTGCGAGGCCTGGGCAAGGTCGGCGTCGTCGCCGATGCCCACGAAGGCGCTGACCATCATGGGCTGCAGGACCGGGTCGGACCGGTGGGAGAAGTGGCCGCCGAGCTCCAGGGTGACGAAGCCGTGGACGCAGCTCCACAGCTGGTCGGCGACGATCCCCGGGTTCTGATCGGGGCGCACCCGGCCGCTCTGGACCAGGCGCTCGGACGCCCGCAGGAGGTGGGCGTAGGCCGCATGGAAGGCCTCGGACGGCGTTGTCACGTTGTTGGCTGTGTGACTGCCTGGCGGCGCGTCAGGGCCAGGGTGGGCTTGGGAGCCGGGCCTGTGCTCAGGCCGTGGCGGCGAGGGCGGCGACGCCGGTGATGTGCTCTCAGATGGCGAAGCGGATGGTCATGTCGGCTCGGTAGTCGTGGGCGGGCATCAGGTGTCGGCGGGGCCGGAAGTGGGGTGAGATGCCGCTGAACGCGGACAGAAACCGCTGCGCTCCGCCCGCAGAGCGGAAGCCTTTCATCGCGCGTTCGCGTTGTCTGGTGGGCTGGTGGCTGTTTTCCGCCCGGTTGTTCAGGCTCTTGTGCGAGCGGTGCTCGACGGAGGGCATGACTTCGCGGTGGGCGGCGCCGTAGGAGCGGAGCTTGTCGGTGACGACCACCCGCGCCACCATGCGCGTCTATCTTCATCAGCCTGCGGAAGAAGCGCCTGGCCGCGGCCTTGTCCCGGCGGTTCTGCACCAGGATGTCGAGGACGTTGCCGTCTGGTCGACGGCCCGCCACAGGTACTTCAGCTCGCCGTTGATCTTGATGAAGCCCTCGTCCAGGTGCCACTTGCCACCGGGCCGTGGCTGCCGGCGGCGCAGCGCGCTGGCGTAGATCTGCCCGAACTTGGCGCACCAGCGGCGCACCGTCTCGTAGGAGACGACGATCCCACGCTCGAGCATCAGCTCCTCGACCTCGCGGAAGCTGAGTGGGAAGCGGAAGTACAGCCACACACAGTGGGAGATCACCTCGACCGGGTACCGGTGCCCCTTGTGCGACAGCGACGTGCTCCCCACGGACGACCCTTCCCAGGCTGATCAACCAGAAGATCATCCCACCGGTCAGCCAACGTGACAGTGCCCGTCCGCGCCCTCCTCGGCCCGGTCGGCCGCAAAAACGGCTGACAACTGGCCGGACACGCAGGCCACCGCACCCCCGACGGCCTGCCCGACGAGAGGACCTTCGCCACCAAACCGGAGCTGGCCAGGCCATCGCTCGCGTGGAAGTACCGCACCTGCCGGCCCTCCCTCACCAGGCCGCAGTTCACCTCGCGGCCATCCTCGTCCGGGCCTGCACGGGCTCCGGCTCCGCAGCCGAACTGATCACGGCGAGCCCCACCCGAGGCGCCCCGCCGGTGCGAAGATCAACCCATGGACGTCCTCGTGCAGTTCCTTCGGGACCGCGAACTGCGGGTGCGGACGCCGACGATCCCCCCGCCGTGCCGGTCGGTGGCGTGGTGCTGGTCGGCAAGGTAGGCAGCCACCGCCCGGTCCGGGGCGTCGCCGTCACCGCCCCGGCGCACGCCCGATCTCCGACGACGACGGTGTACGCCGCACCCGAGCAGGTGACGGCCCACAGCGAGGGCCCGTGAACGGCCCACCCGAGGCCCTCGCACCCCGTTCGGTGAGCTCTCGACGCTCCCCGCACCGCAGACGACCGCCGCAGGCACACGTCGACCGGACCGGCGTCAGTGAGTGCCACCGGCCCCGCCGCAAGCGCGGGTCGGGCACCGAGCCGAACCAGAGGCTCAGGTGAGCGACCTGGCCGGGGTCCGTAATGATCACCAAGCCCGCGCCCGCCCCGCTACCTGCCCCTCACGCCAAAGACCCGTACAGCCACGGGACTTGAAGCCGCCTGGTTTCTGCCTGCGAACGTTTCCGTCCGCGAGTTTTGCGCGAGGTATTGACGCTGATCACCGGAACCTTATTATCCAGTTTGCTCGACACTTCGACCCGTGTTCGCTATGTCGAACACTTCAGGGCCGCACCACACCGTCTCCGGACAGCCCCTGACGGGCCGAGCCGGAGTCGCTTGCTCAAGGATGACGAGGTCCTTATGCACAGACGTAGTTTCAGCCTCAGACGCCCGTCCGCGGTGCTCGCCGCCGCGGTCGCGGCCCTGGCCGCGCTGGCGGCGCTGCTCGTCGCCAGCCCGGCCCAGGCGGCCACCACCAGCGACTTGCGCAGTGTTGATTCCGGCAAGTGTCTCGACGTGTCGGGCTTCAGCCAGACCGACGGCGCGAACGTGCAGATCTGGGACTGCCACGGTGGAATCAACCAGAAGTGGACGCTGACGGACGGCGCCCAGCTGACCGTGTACGGCAACAAGTGCCTGGATGCCCGGAACGGCGGCACCACGCCCGGGACCCCGGTGCAGATCTGGACGTGCACCGGCACCGAGAACCAGCAGTGGCGGGTGAACCCCGACGGCACGGTCATCGGCGTGCGGTCCGGGCTGTGCCTGGAGGCCTCGGGCTGGGGCAAGGCCAACGGCACGGAGGTGCGGCTCTGGTCGTGCCACGGCGGCGCCAACCAGAAGTGGACCGGCCTGTCCGGAGTGACCAACGCGTGTGCTCTTCCGTCGACCTACCGCTGGACCTCGACGGGTCCGCTGGCGGAGCCGACGAACGGGCAGGTCGCGCTGAAGGACTTCGCCACCACCACGTACAACGGCAAGCACCTGGTCTACGCGACCACCTCCGACGGAACGAATTGGCACTCGACGGGGTTCAGTCCCTTCACGAACTGGTCGGACATGGGGGCGGCCACCCAGAACAAGACGAACCGGGACGCGGTGGCGCCCGAAGTGTTCTACCTCTCGACCAAGAACATCTGGGTGATGGTGTACCAGTGGCCGTCGTTCGTCTACAGCACGTCCAGCGACCCCACCAACCCCAACGGCTGGTCCGACCCGCAGCCGCTGTTCACCGGCACCCTTCCCCCGAACCCCGATCCGACAAAGCACGACGCCCCGCTCGACGCGACCATGATCGCCGACAACCAGAACATGTACCTGTTCTTCGCCGGTGACAACGGCAAGATCTACCGGGCGAGCATGCCGCTCGCGAACTTCCCCAGCAGCTTCGGCTCCTCGTACACGACGGTCATGAGCGACACCGAGGACCTCCTGTTCGAGGCGCCGGAGGTCTACAAGGTCCAGGGCCGGGACCAGTACCTCATGATCGTTGAGGCGAAGGGTACGAACCGCTACTTCCGCTCGTTCACCGCCCCCAGCCTGGACGGTCCGTGGACCGTCCAGGCCGGCAGCGAGAGCAGCCCCTTCGCGGGCCAGGCCAACAGCGGTTCCACCTGGGCCCGGGGCATCAGCCACGGTGACCTGATCCGCAACAACCCCGACCAGACCATGGCCATCGATCCCTGCAACCTGCAGTTCCTCTACCAGGGCCTCACGGACTTCCCCAAGGACACCCCCTACCCGGCCCTGCCGTACCGGCCGGGCCTGCTCACCCTGCAGCGCTGACCCGCCTGCTCCACGGTGATCGCGATGGGATGCGGTCCGCCGACGCGTGGACGAGCTGTCTACGGCGTGGGTGACTCCACCCGCTGACCGATACTCACCGCCTTGAGGAACCCCAGCCGCGCGTCGGCCGGGGTTCCTCTCGTTCGTGGACTCTCATCGTGGGTACGGACCGAAGCCCTATGACGCCACCGGGGATCCTGGGTTCCGCCTGCCGGCCGTGGTGTGCCGAGAATTCCGCAAGCTTCATCCCGGGCATCGGTCCGTGTCGCCGTCGTCCTCTGGGACCCGTCGTCTTCCTGCTGCGCCTACGAGCCCATCGCTTCGGCGCCCACGCCCTCCTCGACAGTCACCTGCCGATGCTCGACCCGGTCGACATGCCGGCCTGGGACTACCAGGCAATGGACCCGGCGGATCCACGTCACGCAGGTCTCGCGTACGCGGTCGACGTGCCGGCGCAGTCGTACGCCGAGTACCCCCGATGCCGCCAGGAGTGGCGTCCGTAGGCCACCGAGGAGACAGCCCCTAGCTAGGACGTGTCTCCTTGATGGGCTGGTCAGTCGACCGGATAGGTCGGTTGCTGATCACTGATGCGATGGGGGGCCGGATCGAGCCGATGACGCCGGCCGATCCGGTCCGCGGGCGGCGATGAGCGGATCTCTGCCGCACCCTGGAGGCCATCGCGCGCGTGGAAGTACCGCACCTGCCGGCCCTCACTCGCCAGGCCGCACTTCACCTCGCGGCCGTCCTCGTCCGGGCCTGCACGGGCCCCGGCTTCGCTGCCGAACTGATCACGGCGAGCCCGTCCGAGGCGCCCCGCCGGTGCGAGCACATGCCTGTTCCCGCGGCCATGGCTGCGGGAACAGGCACCGTATCCGGAGCCCCCGGCGAGAACCGGCGGCCGCGAACTCAGCGGCGACGTGTCACGAGGACGCTCGCCCCGCGATGCGGCGCTGCCACGCGTCGCGCAGTGCGGGGACGATGCCGCGCGGCAGGAACAGCACGACGAGGATGAGAAGGGCGGCGTACACGGCGTAGTTGAGGATGCTGGGGGCGCTGGCGGGCATGCCCGGCCTGGAGCCCAGGTCGTTGAGGAACTGCACGATCAGGGTGATCGCGGTGGCGCCCAGGAGCGCGCCCCAGATGGTGCCGAGCCCGCCGACGACGGCCATCACCAGGAACTGGATGGACAGCAGGACCGGGAAAGACCCCGGATTGATGTAGCCGATGAAGAAGGCGTAGATCCCTCCGGCGAGTCCGGCGAACGCGGCGGCCAGGGTGAACACGGCGAGTTTGTAGCGGGCCACCGGCACTCCGCTGGCGCTCGCCGCCGTCTCGCTGGTGGCCAGCGCGCGCAGTCCGCGGCCGGCCCGTGAGGTGACGACGTTACGGGCGACCAGGACGGTGGCGGCCACGGCAGCCCAGGCCAGGTAGGCGTAGTGGATGTCCTCGCCGAGTTCCGTACCTCCGGCGGAGAGTCGCGGGATGCCCTGCAGACCGACCGAACCACCGGCCCAGTCCGCCTCGCCGAGCAGGGAGATGAGGATGAGCTGCAGGGCGATGGTCGCGAAGGCCAGGTGATGCCCTCGCAGCCGCAGCAGCGGTCCGCCGATGGCGGCGGCGAACAGGGCGGCGACCAGTGGTGCCGCGGCCAGCGCCAGCAGCGGCGGCGTGCCGTGGACGCCCAGCAGGCCGGCCGCGTAGGCGCCGATGGCGTAGAACGATGCCTGGCCGATGGAGACCTGGCCCGCGTAGCCCATGAGCAGGCTCAGCCCCACGGTGACCATGGCCGACAGAGCGAGCAGGATGTACACCGAGAGCTGGCTGCCGGTCAGCATCGGAGGCAGGGCGAGGGTCACGGCAACCGCCGCGCCGGCCGCGACGAGGCCGGCCCGCCTTCCCCGGCCGGCGAAACGGGCGCCGAGTGGCCCTCGGGCGTCCGACGACTCGGTGTCCCCCGCGCCGCCGGGGGACTGGGAGGCGGCCCTTTCACGGCCGGACGTGACGGCGCTCATATCGTGCTGCCTTTCTGGTACGGCGGATACGGATCGAGCACGGAACGAGTGCGCCGTGCGTACGTACGCCCGGTGTACGCGGAGGGCAGCGGGCGTCCCACAGAGGACTGATGAGGCGTCATCCGGCCTCCGCCACGACGCTGTGGGTACGGGCCGCCTGCCCGATCATCAGCGCCAGGACCAGACCCAGTGCCACCACTGTCTGGTACGTGGCGCTTCCATAGCCCGCGACCATCGCTTCGGCCACTCCGAGGAACAGCGCACCGGCCAGGGTGCGGCCGATGTGATGCATGGACCCGACGACCGCCGCCGCGAAGCCGTTGATGATCAGCGCCACGTCGGAGTCGAAGGCCATCGAGTTCATGGGCGCCAGCAGAACGCCGGCCAGACCGCCGAGAGCGCCGCCGATGGCGAAGGCGATCAGCCCCATGCGGGTGACGGAGATCCCGACGACGCGGGCCGCGTACGGGTTGGAGGAGCACGCGGAAAGGGCCTTGCCCGCGTCGGTACGGCCGAACAGCACGGCCATCGCGGCGAAGACGGCCGCGGTGACGCCGATGATGAGCAGATAGTGGGTCTGGATACGAGCGCCGAACACGGTCACGGCACCGAAGAGCCCCTCGGCGGACCGGCCCTGGTCCCCCCAGAGCATGACCTCCACGGCGTAGGCCAGAATGCCCAGTCCCAGGGTGACCATGAGCGCGGCCTGCGGCGAGGTGCCCCGCCGGCCGATGGCGACCATGCCGAAGAGCAGTCCCACGACGGCTGCGACGGCGACCCCGAGCAGTTCGGCGAGCCCGTGCGGGAGGCCGGCGTCGAGGAGCGAGATGGCGGTCAGCGCCCCGACGACGGCGAAGGTGCCCTGGGCGAAGTTGACCACCCGCGTCACCCGGTGGATGAGCACCAGGCCGCTGCCGATCAGCGCGATGCCGCAGCCGGTTCCCAGTCCGGTGATGAGGTAGACGAGGAAGTCGTTCATTTCGCCTCCCGTGCCGCTGCCCGCGCGGACTGGACGGTGGTGTCCTGGTTGCCCCGGGCGGTCTTGGCAGTGCCGGGCGTGGGTGCGGGGTCGGCCGTGGCCCGGTCGTGCGAACCCGGGGCGTCCGGACCCGGGGCGTCCGGACCCGGGTCGTCCTGAGCGTCCGGTGGGCTCGGGAGTCCCTGGGCCTCGCCGAGGTAGGCCCGGGCGATGTCGGGGCTGGCGGCCAGGTCGGCGCTGTCGCCCTCGGCGGCGATCCGTCCCGCTTCCAGGACGTAGGCACGGCTGCACAGGTCCAGGGCGAGCCGCGCGTTCTGCTCGATGAGCACAACGGCCGTGCCCTGCTCCCGGTTGAGCTCGGTCAGGTGCTCGGCGAGGTCGGCGACGATGAGGGGCGCGAGGCCGAGGGAGAGCTCGTCGATCACGAGGACCTCCGGCCGGCTCATCAGGGCGCGTCCGACGGCGACCATCTGCTGCTGTCCTCCCGACAGCCCGCCCGCCTTCCGGTCGCGTACCCGCACGAGGTCGGGAAGGAGCTCGTACACCCATGAGGTGTCGCGCTGCTTGCGGCGGCTTCGGCCGCGGCCGGACAGCTGCCAGGCGCCCAGGCGCAGGTTGTCGTCGACGGTGAGGTCGCCGAACATCTGCCGCCCCTCGGGTACCTGGGCGATCCTGGCCCGTACCTCCACGCTGCCGGAGGCCGGTGTCAGGATCCCGGTCAGGGTGTTGACCAGGGTGGACTTACCGGCTCCGTTGGGCCCGACGAGGGCGACCATCTCACCGGGCGCGACCCGCAGCGAGACGCTGTCGAGGGCGGTCGCCGCGCCGTAGCGGACCACCAGGTCGCGCACCTCGACGACATCGCTCGGGGACGGTTGCGAGGCGCTCATGCGGCCGCCTCCGTGCCCAGATACGCGGTGACGACCCGCGGGTCGGTACGTATTTCGTCCGGTGTGCCCTCGGCGATGACCTTGCCCAGGTCCAGGACGGTGACACGGTCGGCGAGGCGGCCGACGAGGGCGACGTCGTGTTCGACGAGCATGATGGTGAGTCCGTCCGCGCGCAGTTGCTCGATGAGGTCGGCGAGCCGGTCCCGCTCCGCGGCCCGCAGGCCGGAGGCGGGTTCGTCGAGGAGCAGCAGGGTGGGTTCTCCGCACAGGGCGCGGGCGACCTGGAGCGCGCGCTGCTGCCCGAGCGGCAGCAGCTCCGCGGGGCGGTCCGCCCAGTCTTCGAGCCCGACCCGCCGTACCGCCTCGTGTGCCCGCTCGGCGATCAGGCGTTCCTCCCGGCGGTGGCGCGGCAGCCTGAGTGCGGCTGCCGCGAACCCGGCGCCGGTGGTGGCGTGGGCGCCGACCATCGCGTTCTCCAGCACGCTCATTCCGTGGAAGGTGCGGGCGCCCTGGAAGACGATGGCGATCCCGAGGCGGGCCCTGTGGTGGGGTGGCAGCCGGTCGATGCGTCGTCCGTCGAGTTGGATCTCTCCCCGCTCTGCGGGCAGTTGACCGCTGACCAGGTTGAACAGGGTCGACTTGCCTGCCCCGTTGGGGCCGATGATTCCGAGGATGCTGCCACGGTCCACCGTCAGGTCGACGCCGTCCACGGCGTACACCCCGCCGAACGACCGTGCCAGGCCGCTCACCCGGAGCAGGGGCTCGGTCACTTGGCCACCTTCTCCAACTCGCTCTTCGACCAGCCCGTCGGAACGAACGTGCCGTCGGTGACGGTGTTGACCGAGATGTAGTCGGGGGACAGGCCCGAGTGGTCCTTCTCGCTGTAGCGGTAGGTGCCGTTCGGGGTGGTGAGCGTCAGCTCCTCCATCGCCTGCCGGATCTTCTCGTGGTCGGTGCTCTTCGCCTTCTCGATGGCGGCGGCCAGCAGCTGGACACCGGTGTATCCGTCCTGCGCGAACTGCGGCGGCGGGTAGTTGTACTTCTGCGTAAACGGCTTGTTGACGGCCTCGACGGCCTTTCTCTGCGCTCCGTCCGGCAGCGTGTTGCCGACCAGGCCGATGGAACTGGCGACGATGGCGCCCTCGGCGGCCTTGCCTGCCGGGTCGAGCCACAGCTTGCTGGCCTGGGAGCCGGTGAAGGCGATCGGGATGTCCAGTCCCGAGGCGGCGTACTGCTTGGTCAGGACGACGGAGGCGGGCCCGGTCACCCACACCGTGAGCGCCTGGGCGTCGGTGCCCTTGACGTGCGTGAAGACGGCGCTGAAGTCGGAGGCGGTGCTCTGGATCTCCTCGGTGGCGACGATCTTGATGCCGTACTCCCCGGCCTTCGCCTTCATCGCCTTGTAACCGGCGGTCGGATACGCGGTCTTGGTGTCGTAGGCCACGGCCAGCTTGGTGACGCCCTCCGACTTGTAGTACTGCAACAGCCGCTCGGCGTAGTCGGAGGCCAGGGCCGGTACCACGAAGACGTAGGGGTGGACGGGCGCCACCTGCTCGTCGGCCGGAGACAGGGAGACGTACGGGATCTCCGCCCGGTCCACGGCGGGCAGCGTGGCCAGCGCCGATCCTGCGGACGGTGAGCCGAGGACCGCGGTCACGCCTTGGTCCTTGAAGCCGTTGAAGGCCAGTACGGACTGGTCGGGCAGGCTCTTGTCGTCCTTGACCGTCAGCTCCAGCTTCCTCCCGAGGACCCCGCCGTCCTTGTTGATCTGCTCGACCGCCAGTTCCGCGGCCTTGCGGCCCTCGGTACCGAGGGTCTGGAGCTGACCAGTGAGCGAGGTGATCATGCCGATCTCTATCGGGCCGTCATCAGCGGAGGAGGACCCGGAGGCACCCCCTCCGCACGCTGTGACGGTGAGCACCAGACCGGCGGCGAGAGCAGCAAGGGGGGTGCGAGGGCGCACGGGAACCTCCCGGTTACGGAGCGGGAACGGCATGAAGGAAGGAGCACACGCATCCGGAGGACGCCGGCGTGCACGAAAATGAAGCAGGAAGAGTCGTTTTGCGGGCTTTCGCGGCTTGCTACCCGATCGACGGGTTGAACATAAGCCGGGGTCACATGGTCGTCAACACTTCAAGCAAAGATTCTTGGACTCAGGTCCAAAACTACCCTCGGGTCCGCCGATCGTCGGACCGAGGTGGCGGCGCGAGGCCGTCGGCGAGCCGGGTGAGGCCACCTTCGGGGGGGGGCAGATCACACCCCTCGGTAGGGGCGGAAACCACGCCGGCTTCAGCGGCGCCGTCCCGCCTCCCCGCGCCGGTCAGGAATGCGCAAGGATGCCCAGCAGGATGATTTCGAGCGCCCCATCAAGGCGACCGGGCAGGTCGAACGGCGGCGGCTCCTCCCGGACCCAGCGCAAAACCGAGGAGAAGTAGCAGGACGCCAGCAGGGCGCCGGCCTGGTCGGGGTCGACCTGCGGCCGGATCTCTCCGCGCTGCCGCCCCTCCTCGACGATCTTCGCGAGTTCGGTTTCCAAGGAGGGGTCCTGCAGCAGGTGGCCGAAGCGTGCGGAGGCGTCCATCAGGACGGTGGTCTCCGCACGGGAGGCGACGTTGAGGTCGGCCATCTCCCTCAGGTAGCGGCGCAGCCGGTCGCCGACCGGCAGGTCCTCGGCGTGCTCCTGGCCGAGGATGGCCGCGACCCGGGCTCGGCGGCGGACGCCCCACTCCTCCAGGAAGCCGACCTTCTGTGAGAAGTGGTTGAAGACGGTGGCTCGGGCGACGTCGGCGGACTCGGCGATCTGCTCCATGGTGGTCGCCTCGTAGCCCTGGGCGACGAATAGCCCCACCGCGGCGCTGTAGAGCTGGTCGCGCACCTGCTGCCGCTTCCGCTCGCGCCGCCCGAGGGGTGGGGCGTCCTGTGCGGGTGCGCCTCCCGCCTCAGAGATCGTCATGGGCCCAGTACAGCACAGGTACACGCAGGTATTGACCCTCCCCGAGTCACCTCTTTAGATTACGCCCCACGAATGGACTCCAGTCCATCAATGGATCTCAGTCTCGACTTTTCCGCTTCGGGACGTGGAGGAGGCAGCGTGGCTTCCGTACTTTCCCCAGCCGGCCGGATCGACCTCGGCCATGGCTGTCATGCGTGGGTAGCGGGTACGGCCGGATGGGGAATGAGCAACGCCGGGCTGGTCACCGGCCAGGGCGAGTCCCTGCTCGTCGACACCCTCTACGACCTGCGCCTGACCCGGGCCCTGCTCGACGGGCTGGCGCCGGTGACCGACGCCGCGCCGATCTCGACCGTGGTCAACACCCACGGCAACGGCGACCACTGGTTCGGCAACCAGCTCGTGGCCCACGCCGAGATCATCGCGGCCCGCGGCTCGCTGACCGACATGCGGCAGGTGGGCCCGGCCGAGATGCGGGCGCTGACCAGCGCGGACACTGCCGCGGGTCGGTTCGCCCGCCGGATCTTCGGCCGCTTCGACTACTCCGGCGTCCAGCCCGTGCTTCCGCACCGGGTCTTCGACGGCGAGACGGTCCTGGACATCGGCGGGACGGAGGTCCGTCTGATCGACGTGGGCCCCGCGCACAGCGCCGGGGACACGATCGTCCATGTCCCGCGTGCGCGGACCGTCTACACCGGCGACATCGTCTTCGCCGGTTCCACACCCGTCATATGGCACGGCCCGTTCGCCAACTGGCTCGCCGCCTGCGACCTGCTCCTCAGCCTCGACGTGGACATCATCGTGCCCGGCCACGGCCCGGTCACCACGAAGGAGGCGGTCCGCACCGTCCGCGACTACCTGTCGTACGTCCACGAACAGACCACCGCCCGTTTCGGCGCGGGCATGCCCGCCGAGGCGGCCGCACGCGACATCAGCCTCGGACGCTTCGCCGACCTCGACGAGAGCGAACGCCTTGCGGTCAACGTGCACACCGTCTACCGCGAGCTCGACCCCTCACTGCCCCCGCTCGACGGCCCCCAGCTCTTCGGCCGCATGGCCGGCCTCGCCTGCCCCTGCCCCGGCCTCTGAGCCGCGTCAGCCCCCGGATCTCGGAGAAGACATGGTCACCAGCCCCGTTCACGGCGCCCCCGCCGTCCCGTCCGCCGACTCGCCCGCCCGGCGCACCGGCACCGTCATCGCCGGATGCCCGGCGCTCCGCCTCACCCGGATCGGCCTCGCCCCGACCGAGGCGGAGGGGAGCGCGGCGTGAAGTTCGCGACCTTCGTGCACGACGGGAAGTGGCAGTCGGGGATCGTCACCGACGACCAGGTCCACGCCTTCGAGTACCCCGTCGAACTGCTGGATTTGATCGTGGAGGGCGAGGAGTGTCTGCGCGAGGCAGGAGAACGCGCCCTGACCGGCTCGCTGCCGGTGCCCGTGGCCGACGTCCGGCTGCTGCCGCCGCTCCAGCCACCGACCGTCCGCGACTACATGACCTTCGAGAGCCATGTCGCGGGCGTGGCCCGGGGATACGGTGACACCGTCCCCGAGGAGTGGTACGCCGCGCCAGCGTTCTATTTCACCAACCCGTACGCGACGATCGGCGCCCACGATGACGTACCCGTGCCACCCGGTTGCCTCCGCTTCGACTTCGAACTCGAGGTGGCCGCCGTCATCGGCAAGGTCGGCCGGGACCTGACCCCCGAGCGGGCTCGCGAGCACATCATCGGCTACACGATCCTCAACGACTGGTCCGCCCGCGACCTGCAGGGCCGCGAGATGAGTGTCAAACTCGGCCCCGCCAAGGGCAAGGACACCGCCACCACGCTCGGTCCCTGGCTGGTCACCACCGACGAACTCGAACCCCACCGCGACGCGGAGGGCTTCCTCGACCTGGCCCTCACCGTCCAGGTCAACGGCGAGACGATCGGACGGGACAGGCTGGCCAACATGGCCTGGACGTTCGAGGAGATGGCGGCGTACGCCTCCCGCGGCACCTGGATCCACCCCGGCGACGTCCTCGGCTCCGGTACCTGCGGCAACGGTGGCTGCCTGGCCGAACTCTGGGGCCGCAACGGCGCCCTGGAACCCCCACCGCTCATCCCCGGCGACAACGTCACCATGACGGTCGAGGGCATCGGAACCCTCAGCAACACCGTCGTCGAGGGCGTCGCTCCGGTTCCTCTGCCCCCTGCCCGCCGCAGGCGATGACCGCCGCACGTCCGGGAAACAGGGGCGGGGTCACCAACCGGCTTGGACGAGACCCCGGTGCCGGACCGCCCGTCCGGCACCGGGAGAAAGGAACGAAACAACGTGGACAAGGTCATGGCCTCGGCCGCCGACGCGGTCGCCGACATACCGGAAGGGGCATCTCTGGCGGTGGGCGGCTTCGGGCTGTGCGGCATCCCCACCGTCCTCATCGGCGCCCTGCACACCCAGGGCACCGGCGGACTGCGCGTGGTCTCCAACAACTGCGGCGTTGACGGCCAAGGGCTCGGCGTCCTGCTGACGGCCGGCCGGATCGCCCGGGTCACCGGCTCCTACGTCGGGGAGAACAAGGAGTTCGCCCGCCAGTACCTCGCCGGTGAGCTGGAGGTGGAGCTCACCCCGCAGGGCACCCTCGCCGAACGGCTGCGCGCCGGCGGCACCGGCATCCCCGCCTTCTACACCCCGGCCGGGGTCGGCACCCAGGTCGCCGAGGGCGGACTGCCCTGGCGCTACGGCCCCGACGGCAGCGTCGCCGTGGTCTCCCCGCCCAAGGAGACGCGGGAGTTCCGCGGCCGGACGTACGTCCTGGAGGAGGCCATCACCACCGACTTCGCCCTCGTGCGGGCCGCCCGCGGCGACCGGCACGGCAACCTCGTCTTCCACCGCAGCGCCGCCAACTTCAACCCCTTGGCAGCCATGACGGGCCGTATCACGATCGCCGAGGTCGAGGAACTCGTCGACCCCGGCGCCATCGACCCCGACACCGTCCACCTGCCCGGCATCTACGTCGACCGGGTCGTGGGCCCCGTCCCCACCGACGACAAGGGCATCGAGAAGCGCACCGTCCGCACACGGAAGGAGCGGCACTGATGGCCTGGACCCGCGACGAGATGGCGGCACGCGCCGCCCGCGAACTGCCCGACGGCTCCTACGTCAACCTGGGCATCGGTCTGCCCACCCTCATCCCCGACCACCTCCCGCCCGGCGTCCACGTGGTGCTGCACTCGGAGAACGGCATCCTGGGCACCGGCCCCTACCCGTACGACGACGAGGTCGACCCCGACTTGATCAACGCCGGCAAGGAGACCGTCACCGTCCGGCCCGGCGCCTCCTTCTTCGACTCGGCGGTGTCCTTCGGGATGATCCGCGGCGGCCGCATCGATGTGGCCGTGCTGGGCGGCATGCAGGTCTCCGCAACCGGGGACCTCGCCAACTGGACCGTGCCCGGCAAGATGATCAAAGGCATGGGTGGTGCCATGGACCTGGTGCACGGCGCCGGCAGGGTCGTTGTCGTCATGGAACACACCGCCAAGGACGGCTCACCGAAAATCGTCGACGAGTGCACGCTGCCGCTGACCGGGCAGGCGTGCGTCCACCGGATCATCACCGATCTCGCCGTCCTCGACATCACCCCGGACGGCCTGTCCCTGGTCGAACTCGCCCCTGGAGTGAGCCTCGCCGAGGTCCGCGAGCGCACCGGGCCAGACGTTGCGCAGCGCCCCGGCGGCCCACCGCCACACCGCACGCGCCCGGCCACCCACAGCCGGACGGCGTAGGTGACGGTGCCGGGCAGCCACTGCCGAATACCTGCGTCCAGCCAGCGCCCCGAATTCAGCGTCCAACCGCTCGCACAGGCCACTTGCGGCGGCTTGCCTCGGTGGTGGGCCACCAGCTCTTGCGGCGCCCGGACAAGGTGTGGGTGTCCTCCAGCACGCGGTAGGACTCCCGCCGCTCGGCCGGTTTGTCCGTGTCTCTGTGCGGCGTCCAGTCCACGACGGCCGCCCGGCAGAGGTCGAGGGCGGCATAGACCTCGTCCTTGAGCTGCGCGGTCGGTGCCGGGGCGACGAACCGGACCCCGGCGGCCAGCAGAACGGTGATGTTGCAGTAGGACACCAGCTTGGAGTCGGTGACCATCAGGAAGTCGCGGCTGCCGGCCATCGTGCGCAGGTCCTTCATCGCGCCGACGACCTGGCTGACCTCGGCCGCCGGTCCGCCGAAGACACGGGCATGGAGCGGGATACCGCCGTCGGCCGTCACCGCCAGTCCGGCCTGGACCTGCTTCAGGTCCGTGCGCCGGTCCTTGGGATGCCCGTAGCCGATGACGGGGAAGTCTTCGTCCTGGCCCTGGTCCGGATAGTCCCCGTGCACGGACATGCTGGTCATGTCCCAGTGCAGCCGGGACACATCGATGCCGAACTCGGCGATCGCCCGCGCCCCGACCGTGCCCGCGATGTGCTCCAGGTGCGGGGCGATCGCATCCAGGGCCCAGGCCAGCCGGTCGTCGTTGAGCAGGCCGGCCTCGATCCCGAAGACCTCTCCACCGCCCAGCACCTGGCCCAGTCCCCGACCCGCACCAGCGGCGCGGGCGCGGTCAGCCGGTTGGCCACCAACGCCTCGATCACCTGCCCGTGCGTCACCAGCGCACTGGCACCACCCGGACACACCTCATCGACGATCCCGGCCAGATCCAGCCGACGAGTGAACTCGGAAACGACAGGCAGAGCGCCCAGACGTTTCTCCACCACGGACGTCACCGCCACTTCAAAGCGCTGACGCTCAGACCGTGGCCGCGGAGACCGGGAAGTCTTCGACACACCCCACCCAACGCCACACCCCCGGCCCAGGACACCCCCCGACCGGGCACACCATACGAATCAACTACCCGCGAAGTCCGGGTCTAGGAACGGTATTTCGGAGATCAACTCTCCGTCCGCTCACGCACCGCTCACGCAAACGGCCCCGGACGAGGAGTCCGAGGCCGAACAGAGTGCCTCCCTGGGGAGGAAACCCCGGTTCAGCGGCGTTCTGCGTTGTGCCCTCGGCGGGATCACCAAAGGATGGGACCTGGGCTGGCCAGCGGTTTTACGCCGGTCGGCTTGTGGTCGAGGCCTGTCAACGCGTTCACCCGGCTGACCGCGCCACCGCGACCGATCACCTGAACACCGGCCCACGTCCCGACGAGCAGCCGGCGGAGGACCCCCGGCCACCACGCCGGGCCATCGGTGTGCCCGCGAACTCCGGCGGACCTCCCCGAGATCGACTACCCGGATCGCGGCCTTGATCAACGGTCAGCGAAAGGCGGAGGGTCGGCTTGACGGACGCCGAGCTCGGCGAGGCCAGCGTTACATCTTGACGCGGCCGATGTTGTCGATCACAGTGCACGTGATTGTTCAGCCGCCCCGTCGGTTGGCTACTCAACACCTACACCCCTACATATTCCTGCCCGGCTCGTCCCCGGAAATGTTAACGCTAACACGTCACTTCCCGGGCGGTTGTCCGTGCGCGGGTGTCGTCGGCGTCCGCGCCGATGCGGCCCGTCTCATGTCGGCGATCCCAATGATGGAAGGAAGACGCTATGCAGGTTGGGTTTGCGCGCGCCGCGAGGTGGCGCCGTCGGTGGCGGTCGGGGGTGGTCGCCGCGGCAGTCATGGCGATTGTGGGCGGGTTGCTCGCGGTGGCCACGACGCCGGCGTCGGCCGCCACGGTGGACACCACCGCCTGGTACGTGCTGGTGAACCGCAACAGCGGCAAGGCGATGGACGTGTCCGGCGTTTCCACCGCCGATGGGGCGGCGATCCACCAGTGGACTCGTCACGACGGAGCGAACCAGCAGTGGCAGTTCGTGGACTCCGGTAATGGCTACTACCGGTTGAAGTCGAAGAACTCCGGCAAGGTCCTCGAAGTGAGCAACTGGTCGACCGCCGATGGCGCGAAGGTCCAGCAGTGGACGGACCACAACGGCACGAACCAGCAGTTCCGGCTGGCCGACTCCGACAGCGGCTACGTCAGGCTGATCAACCGCAACAGCGGCAAGGCCGTCGAAGTCCAGAACGCCTCGACCGCCGACGGCGGCAACGTCGTGCAGTACGCCGACTGGGGCGGCAGCAACCAGCAGTGGCAGCTCGTCCGCGCCGCCGAAGAATGGAATCCCGATTCGTCGTATACGACGACGGACACCGGCGAGGGCACCTACGCGGTTCCCATGCTCAATGCCGACGTGCCGGATGTCAGTGTCGAGCGCGTCCCCGCGTCGCAGAACGACGAAGGGCGCGACGTCTACTACATGGTCAGCACGACGATGCATCTCAGCCCGGGCGCACCGATCATGAAGTCGTACGACCTCGTCAACTGGGAGATCGTGAGCTACGCGTTCGATCGCCTTGACATCAGTGATGCCGCGTCCTTGCGCAACGGCAAGAACTCCTACGGGGAGGGGCAGTGGGCGTCGTCGATCCGCTTCCACGACGGCACCTTCTACGTGCTCATCAATTCGCTGAACCTCGGCGGCGCCTTCCTCTACCGCACCGACGACATCGAGAACGGAGCGTGGACGAAGACGGCGTTCGGTCGAGGCTTCCACGACCCTTCGCTCTTCTTCGACGACGCTAACGGCGGAACGCCGTACATCATCTACGGCGGCGTCAGCGCGGTTCGGCTGAACCCGACGCTGACGGCGGTCGAGCAGGAGTTCCCGGACTTCATCCGGCGCAGCGACTACGCGAGCAAGCCGTACGTCGGCAGCGATGGGATCTTCGAGGGCGCCCAGGTGTCTTTCATCGACGGGTACTACTACGTAGTGATGATCACCTGGCGCAGCGACGGTCGACAGGTCGTCATGTTCCGCTCGACCGAACTGCTCGGGCGCCTCGCGGCTACCCCGGCGCCCTACGAGTCCCGTTCAGCGCTGAACTCGAACGGATTCGCCCAGGGCGGCCTTGTGCCCATCTCGAATGACGCGGGCGACGACGACTGGTATGGCTTCTTCTTCCGCGACTCGTATCCGGTCGGTCGCATTCCGGCGCTGATCCCGGCGACCTGGAGCGACGGGTGGCCGACCTTCGGCAACAACGGCGTCGTGCCGGTCGACGGCATCTTCCAGAAGCCGATCAGGCTCACCCCTGAGCAGGAGCGCTTCGAGCGGCTCAAGAGCATCGTCGTGTCCGACGACTTCGACAACGATGCACCGCACCGTGCCTTCCAGGACGAGCAGTGGACGGTGCCGACACCACCCGACATCGACGAGACGCTGGTCGGCGTCGAACTCTTCGGCAATCCCGGCGTCGAGTCCGGAAGCACAGCGAGCTGGATCGCCAACGACGGCGCGACGCTCTCGACGACGACGGACGCACGCACGGGTTCGAAGGCCCTCGCGGTCACCGGGCGGAACGCCACGGGATCGGGGCCGGCGCAGATCGTCACCGACAAGGTGCAGCACGGCGTCACGTACGACGTCTCGGCATGGATCAAGTACGACAACCCTGCGAGCCCGGCGACCAAGCAGTTCCTCATCACTGCTCGGTACGGCGGCAACAACACGACCTTCGCCAACCTCTCGCCCGCCACGGCCGTGACCCGCGGGAGCTGGGGCAAGGTGTCGGGATCGTTCACGATTCCTGCATCCCAGGCTCTCTCCGACGTCCGCATCTTCATCGAGACCCCCTGGGTGAGCAATCCGTCGTCAGACCCCAGCACGCACCTCATGGACTACAACGTCGACGACGTTTCACTCGTCGGGCGGCCAGCCGCCGAGCCGCCGCATCCCGATGAAATCGCGCCGAACGGGTCGAATCTCGACCTGGCCTGGGAGTGGAACCACGCGCCCGACAATCGGTACTGGTCGCTCACTGACCGCAAGGGGTGGCTGCGGTTGACGGCCGGCAAGGTCGTGACCGGTGCGTACACCCACCGCAGCCCCGGTGGCGACCTCACCTGGCTCGAAGAAGCACGCAACACGCTCTCGCAGCGCTCCTTCGGACCCCGGCAGTCGGCCGAGACGAAGCTGAACATCTCGGGCATGAACAACGGCGACGTCGCCGGTCTTGCAGCGTTCGGCCACGACTTCTCGTATATCGCGGTCAAGCGCGTGAACGGGGTGAACATGGTGGGAGTCGTCCATCGCGGACGTCCCTTCACCGCATCGATCGACCAGTCGGCGATCGAGAGCTTCGTCCCGGGCACCGCTACGGCGCTCGGGGGTGCCACGGAGGTGCACCTGAAGGCAGATCTGGACTTCGCCCGGAGTCCGGGGCAGCTCTACACGACCTTCTATTACAGCTTGAACGGAATCGATTGGACCAAGCTCGGCAACGCCGTCGGGCCGCTCGAGTTCGCCGGATCGATACACTTCATGGGACACAGGTTGGGACTGTTCAACTACGCGACTCAGCAGACCGGCGGCCACGTCGACTTCGACCGCTTCCTGCTGAGCGACACGCTGACATCGCAGAACCAGCCGCTCGACGAAGGCGACCTGGATGCTGCGATCGCCTACGCCGAATCACTCGACTCGGGGGACTATCCCGTCGAAGCGTGGGCGGCGATGCGCGACGCGCTCGCCGAAGCGCGAACGGTGGCAGCAGGGGTGGTCGGCACGCAGAACCAGATCGACGCCCCTGAGCGAGCGCTCAGCTATGAGCTCGCCCGCCTCGGAACGCTGAAGGCGCCGGCGCCGTGACTCGCCGGAAAGGTGGTCGTCACGGTGCACGCGGCCAACGCGGAGGAGGTGCCTATCACGGTCGCCTTCGAGACGCCGTATGGCAGCAAGTCCTGGGCGTCGGTCGCCCCGGCGCGAACGCGGTGCACGCTTTCACGACCCGACTGGTGAGCGTGCCGGAGGGAGCGGCATCCGCTGAGCTCTCGGCGACCATCGACGGCGAATCCGTCTCGACGGAGAGTGAGGCGCCGTACCCGGCTCGCACATGCAACTGATCTGAGCGGCACGGACCCCGACGACCAGGGTCCGTGTCGCTCAGAACCCGGTCCCGAGGCCAACCTCGGGACCGGGCCTCCAACGTCCCACGGGACCTCAACCGAAGAGAAGTCGTGGAACCGCGACGGCGCAGACGCGGTCGGAGGGGGGTTGGCCTCAGCGCGGTGTGTCCGCGGTGGTGATTGTAGGTGTGCAGCCAGCCGGGGAAGGATCAACCCTGACCTGCCGATCCGCTGGTGTCAACATTGGTGCTAACTCTGCTGTCAATATCGGTGTCACCACCGTTGACACGCTTTGGGTGAGTGGCCATGATGACGACGGGGTCGCTGCCACCCTCTCCGACACGCCAGGAAGGGACAGCGCATGACAGTCATCCGAGAAGAGCTGTGCTGCAGGCCCGCCCCGGACGGACGCACGGTGAAAGCGCTCGTTGATCACAGGAACGGTGACCGATGAACGGCACTGAACTGTCCACCGCGCGCCGCCTGCTCGGGAAGCTGCCCTTCGTCGACCCGGGCCGGCCCCCGCTGCCCGCGAGAACCGCGTTCCTGACCGGTGCCAGCTCGGGCATCGGAAAGGCGCTGGCAGCCGAGCTGTGCGCCCGCGGCTACGACGTGTACCTCACCGCGCGCAGAATCGAGGTCCTGGAAGAACTGCGGGCACAGCTCACCGCCGCGTTCCCGCAGCGTTCGGTGACCGTGGCCGCCCTCGACGTGACCGAGCACGAGGCCGTGGCGCGGACGGTCGACGACGCGGCCCGGCAACTGGGCGGCCTCGGAATGGTCATCGCCAACGCGGGGGTCGACATGGGGGGCAACATCGGGGAGGGCCGCTTCGCGGCGCACCGCGCGGTGGTCGAGGTCAATCTGCTGGGTGCGATGGCGACCATCGACGCGGCCGTCGCACACTTCCGCAGCCAGGGCGGCGGGCAGGTGGTGGGCTTCTCCTCCGTCGTGGCCGGGGCGGGCCTGCCGGGCGGGGCGCCGTACTGCGCCTCCAAGGCAGGGCTCACCAGGTACCTTCAGTCGCTGCGAGGCGAGCTGTGGAACAGCGGCATCACCGTGACCACGGTCGCCCCCGGCTACATCGACACCCCGATCAACGAAGCCCTGGGCGACAAACGGCCGTTCCTCATCGACACCCGCACGGGCGCCCGCAAGATCATGGACCGCATCGAGTCCGGCGCCGTCCACGCGACAGTGCCCCGGGTGCCCTGGACCGTCGTCGAATACCTGCTGGCCCGGCTCCCGACCCGTCTGCTGCGGAAGGTCAATGCCTGACCGCCCAGGCCCGGGTACCACTGACAGTCTGGTGCCGAGCCGCCATCACCCGGTGACCGTCGGGCCGGGCCAAGCCTTCGGCGCACACCGCACACCCGGCCCTGATGCCACCCAGCACCTGCCCGCTACCGAGCCCCCCGGCTGGTTCCATCACCTGCCGCAGCGCCCGCCAGAGCGCCCCGTACGCCCTGAGCACTACGTCGACTACCTCTGGGCCGGTTGACCGCCTGCCGCTGGCCTGCGCCCCCGAACGCGTCCGGGTCGAGCCACTCTCTCTGCCCGGAGGCTCCTTTCGCCGCTCCAGTACTGGACACGGCACCCGACCGCCTACCAGTTCTGAGGTTTCTGACGATGCTCCTCTTCCCTCCCGCTCCCGCGCCCGCCTGCCAGGCGGCCCTCCGTGCAAGGGGCATTCAGTGAAAACGACCAGCGACACCGCGCTGACGTTCACCGTCGCTGCTGCCCTGATCGCCGGAATCACGCTCGGCAGCAGCGGCAGTAACGTGATGCCCGTCTTCGTGGACGACTTCGCCGACCGCTTCGACCTGTCCAGCACCAGCGCCGGACTCGTCGCCGCCAGCCAGCTGACGGCGGTCGCGATCACCACCCTCCTGCTCGCCGACCGCGCCGCCCGCCCCGGACGCGTCCGGATGGCCCGCAGCGGGCTGGCCCTGGCCACCGCGGGATTCATCGGCGCCGCCCTCGCCTTCGACATTCTGACGCTGATCGCGGCCGGCCTGGTGCTCGGCGCCGGACTCGGAGCCGTCTACGCCGCCTCCACCACCGCCCTGGCCGGCGCCGGCGGCGACGCCGACAAGACCTCCTCGATCGCCGTCACCGGCGCGCTGTTCGCGAGTGCCCTGCTGATCCTCGCCTTCCCGGCCGTCAACGAGTCCGCAGGCGGGGGAACCGGCTTCTTCCTGCTGGCCGTGTGCTGCCTGCCTGGCTGGTTCCTGGTGGGCCGCCTCCCCGACGGCCCGGGCCCGGCGGGCAGTCCTTCCGCGCCCGTCCCCAACGCGAACTGCTCCCGGTCGGCCCGTCCCTCCGCCGTGCTGCTGGCCGGTGCCGGCCTCCTGATGGCCGTCACGCAGGGAGTCTGGTCCTACGCCTCCGTCCTGGGGCGTGGCCACACCGGCATGTCCGCCTCTGCGCTCTCCGTCGTCCTGGCCATCTCCAGCGTCGTCGCACTCGCCGGAGCCGTGGCCGGACCGCTCGCCGTGAAGCGTTTCGGCCGCCTGCGCTCGATGACCGGGTTCGTCGTTGTCGAAGCGTTGAGCACGGGGCTCCTCATCGTCATCCACAGCCCCACCCTGTTCATCGCCGCCGCCGTCATCTGGCAGACGTGCTGGCTGGCCGTCCTGGTACAGATACTCGCCGCCGCCTCGGTCATCGACTCCACCGGACGGTGGGTGGCCGCCCTCAGCGGCGCCGGAGCACTCGGCGCAGGCATCGGTCCCCTGGCCGTCGGCGCGATCATGGACAACATGGGCGACGGCGTCCTGAGCATCCTCCTCACCGCCGGAACACTCATCGCCGCACTCCCTCTCCTCAAGATGACCGCATCCAGCGACGCGGCAGCAACCACCGCATCCGTCACACCCCACCCGCAGGCCATGCCCATCGCGAGGACGACCACCGAGAAACCAGCCGCACCAGCGGAATGAAACACCCGCCCCACGATGTGTCGGCGGCGGCTGAGACCACTCCGAACCGTTGCACAAGCCGGTGGCGGCGCGGCCCACGACTGTGCCTGCCTGATCCCGCCCCGGGTGGCGTCACGCCGCTGCTGACGCCACCCGAACCACTCCATGGCAACCCGATAATTCGGGCTGTCCGCGCCGCTCCGCCCCGCAGCTGGTACGGGACCCCGTTGACAATCACCGAGCTGATCCGTGCCCCGGACTCCCTGCGCACCGCAGCCAGCGCCGCCGGTCTGCCGCTGCGTCACCTTGTACGACGTCTGGGTGCGCTCCCCGCTTTTCCTGGAGTCCGCCTGCTCCCACCGCCGGTGGCCATACGTCCGCGGGGCACCGTACAACCCGCCGGACCCCGACGCGCTGCTGAACTGCTCTCGTCAATGTTCTCGGTCGGCACCTCGATTCCTGATCAGCTTCAGGGAGTTCTTCGGCAACCCTCACCTGCCAAGCCTCCCTCCTGACCGCCTCGGGATCGTTCGTCTTCGCCATCGGTGTCCAGTTGGACGCGTTCGTCGTCCGCATGACCCTCGTACCGGCCGTGATGGGATCCTGGACCGCCGTGCGTGGTGACTTCCCCGGTGCGCAGCGGGCGCTCCCCGACGGGGACATGCCGGCGAACGGCTTACGCGTCACCTGGACGCATCCGCACCGGTTCTGACGTCGGCCTCCTCCGGTCAGTCCCTGAGGCGGCGGGGCGCCCGCCTCACCAAGTGTTGGACCCGACGGTTCGGTTTCGCCCGGGCGCCCGGCTGCCTCGGCATCCTGCCAGCCTGTGAGGGCGAGTTGGTCGCTGTGGCCTTCAACCACCGTGTCGCATTCGAGGGGTTCACCCATCTCAATGGGACGCCGGCGCTCGGCGTGCGCCGCCGGGAACGGACTGTTCGATTCAGCGACGGTTGCAAGGCAGGCAGATGGGGTTTCATCTCCACGCCCAGGTGACCTCCTCGGCCGCCGTGTGCAACGTCCCGCGAGCCTGGGCCGGGCGTTGACGGGTGCAAGGGACCCGGACGCTCAAGGAGGGTCAGCGCATGCTCGAGTGACCGCGTCCGCGGCGGGGTGCTGCCGTGTGCCCGACCGTGGCCGCCAGTTTGGGCAACCGGCGCCAGTCCAGGCGCGGTTGATGCTTGGGAATACCGGGCCGCTTGCGGGGAAGGCGGACGCGCAGCGCGCCGGGGGTGATACGGCAGTGCACCAGGGTGGGCAGGACAAGGGCTTCGCCGTCGAGGCCGGCCTCGATCTCCGCGCGGTCTGCGTCGATGACGACCTCGGGGGCAGTGAGGATGGTGAGGCCGTCCGGTTCGGGGGTCCAGGAGCAGCGCGGCGGCCTCGGCCGCGCTGTCCACCCGGGCGCCGAGGACGCCGCGGGGCGCTGTCGAGGCGTTCGCGCCGGCCGAATCTGAAGGGGTCGTCCGTATGACGTCCACGCCGTCCGCGACGGCCCGGGCGAACGCGGCCACGGTGTCCACGCCCCAGCAGTTCGTGCTCCAGCAGGCCTTGTAGTACGCCAGCCGCGCGGCCGGCGCGACCCCGCTGAGCTTTCCGCTGGTGCCGGTGCCCGGGATCGACGCCTTGACGCCGTGGTTCCCGGCGGCCGTCGTACCGGTGTGTGTGCCGTGGCTGTTCCGGTCCAGTGGCGAGGCCACGTCGTCGGGGGTGGGCGCGGCCACGCCCTTGCGGAACCACTGGGCGCCGATCACCTTGTTGTTACAGGTGACGCGGTTGGCGGGGTCGGGGTCGGTGCCCTCGTCGCACGTGCCGTGCCACTTCTTGGCGATGGCCTCGGCGTCGGGGCGCGGCTCCGGAAGTGGGGCGAGCATCGGGTTCGACGGGTCGAAGCCGGTGTCCACGATGCCGATGATCATTCCCTCACCGGCGTGCTCTTCGACTTGGACGCACCCACTCTGGCTCGCCGCTCCACCGGTGTCAACAGAGGTGCCTACGCTGATGTCAGCAAAGGTGTCACCATTGTTGACACGACTTTGGGCGAGCGGTCATGATGACGGCGGGGTCGTTGGACCCCTTCTCCGGCACTCCACGAAGGACATCCCAATCGTGTTGTCGAGCCGCAGCCGTGACGGGAGGTGAAGCGTGATAGCACGATCCGTCACGGATCAGGGCCCACAGGACGTTGAGGCGTCGGCGTGCGAGAGCGAGCAGGGCCTGCTTGTGTCCCTTCCCCTCGTTCCGCTTGCGCCGGTAGTACGCCTTGGAAGCCGGGCGCGCCGGCAGACTGGCCATCGCCGAGAGGTACATGGCCCGCAGCAGGCCGCGGTGATAGCGGCGGGGTCTGCGCAAGTTGCCGCTGACGCGGCCGCAGTCACGAGGCTGCGGAGCCAGGCTGGCGAACCCGGCCATGGGCTGGCCGTGCGAGAGCAGCAGTCCGATCAGCAGGGCGGCGGCGCCGTGGTTGAGGTCGACCGCCCACAGCACGTCGGTGGATATCGCCAGGGCATCATCAGCTCCAGCAGCTCGGACTCGTCGTTCAGTACGCGGCGGGACCGCAGCCGTTCGCCGTCCCTGTTGATCACCATCGCATGGTGGTGCGTCTTGCCGATGTCCACTGCGGCCCAGATCTCAGGCACGGTCACCTCCGCCAGCTCGTCGTCACGTCAACCCAGCAGGCGACCTCGCCGACGTTGTCCTATGCAGCGATCGAGTCGCGTCTCCCAATTGGCGGTCGAGTCGTCGCGGGGTCCGGGGCGGCCATGTCCTTCAAGCCATCCAGCGGCTCACCCATGACAGCCATACCCCGGGCCCCTGGGCCTCGCCGATCTTACGAGTGAGCAGTTCAGACCCACATCAATAGATAAGACAGCCATGACAGCAATCCAAGAAGAGCTGTGCTGCAGGCCCGCCCCGGACGGCGCACCGTGAAGGCGCTCGCGGATCACAGGAACGGTGACCGATGAGCGGCACTGAACTGCCCAGGACGTCGACAGCGCCCGCGTCTGGCTCAAACAGCTGCTCAACGCGCTGCTGACCGACGGCAGCGGCACCCCGCCATGAGTTCCCCAACCAGCCCTCCCAACAAGAAAAGGATCGGTCGCCATGGATGCGGACGTCATCGTCGTCGGAGCAGGCCTCGCGGGCCTGGTCGCCGCGCACGAGCTCACCAGCCGGGGCCGCAGGGTCGCGCTCGTCGACCAGGAGAACGCAGCCAACCTCGGCGGCCAGGCCTTCTGGTCCTTCGGCGGACTCTTCCTCGTCGACTCCCCGGAGCAGCGGCGCCTGGGCATCAAGGACTCCTTCGACCTGGCCTGGAACGACTGGCAGGGCAGCGCGCAGTTCGACCGGGTCGACGACGAGGACTCCTGGGCGGTGCGCTGGGCCCGCGCGTACGTCGAGTGGGCGGCGGGGGAGAAGCGGTCCTGGCTGGACGGACACGGCATCACGTTCCTGCCCACGGTCGGCTGGGCCGAGCGCGGCGACCTCAGGGCCGACGGGCACGGCAACTCCGTGCCCCGCTTCCATGTCCCCTGGGGCACCGGCACCGGCGTCGTGGAGCCGTTCGTCGACCACGCCAAGCAGGCCGCCCGCGATGGGCTGCTCACCTTCTACCACCGCTACCAGGTCGACCAGCTGGTCATCGAGGAAGGCTCCGCGCGCGGGGTGCGCGGCACGGTCCTCGCCGAAGACCGCTCGCCCCGCGGAGTCGCCTCCAACCGCGACCGCATCGGCGACTTCGAACTCACCGCGCAGGCCGTCGTCGTCACCACCGGGGGCATCGGCGCCAACCACGACATCGTCCGTCGCTACTGGCCCGAGCGCCTCGGCACCCCGCCCACGAACATGATCACCGGCGTCCCCGCCTACGTCGACGGACGCATGCTCGACATCAGCGCCGAGGCGGGCGTACGGCTCGTCAACCGCGACCGCATGTGGCACTACACCGAGGGCCTGCAGAACTGGGACCCGATCTGGCCCGGCCACGGCATCCGCATCCTGCCCGCCCCGTCCTCCCTGTGGTTCGACGCCCTGGGCCGCCGACTTCCCGACCCGTGCCTGCCGGGCTACGACACCCTGGGCACCCTCAAGCACCTGCGCACCGACGCGGACATCGCCGGTCACGACCACTCCTGGTTCATCCTCACCCAGAAGATCATCGAGAAGGAGTTCGCACTGTCGGGCTCCGAGCAGAACCCCGACATCACCGCCAAGGACCGGGCCGGGTTCCTCAAGGAGCGGCTGCTCGGCAAGGGCGCCCCGGGGCCGGTGGACGCGTTCCTGCGCAAGGGCGCGGACTTCGTCACCGCCTCCACCGTCGAGCAACTGGTCGAGAAGATGAACCAGCTGACGGACAAGCCGCTCCTCGACGCGGCCGAGATCCGCCGCCAGATCGAGGCCCGCGACCTCCAGATCGCCCACCCCTACAGCAAGGACGCCCAGGTGCAGGGCATCCGCAACGCCCGCCGCTACATCGGCGACCGCCTCGGCCGCGTCGCCACCCCGCACCGCATCCTCGACCCGGCGGCCGGCCCCCTGATCGGCGTCAAGCTGCACATCCTGACCCGCAAGACCCTCGGCGGCATCCAGACCGACCTGGACTCCCGCGCCCTGGGCGCCGACGGCCGACCCGTCGACGGTCTGTACGCGGCGGGCGAGGTCGCCGGCTTCGGAGGCGGAGGCGTCCACGGCTACAACGCCCTGGAGGGCACCTTCCTCGGCGGCTGCCTCTTCTCCGGGCGAGCGGCGGGACGGGCGGCGGCGAAGCAGGCCGCCTGATCGACGAACGTGCGGCAGAGGTGGTCGGGGAACCTGCGACCGCCCCTGCCGCGCGCACTGGGCTACAAGGCTCCTGCCAGTGGGTGGTGGGCTGTCCCACCGGCGCCAAGCAGAGCGTGCAGTTGTCCTTCCTGCCCGACACATGCGCCGACGGAGCGCGCATCGTTACCGGCGCACGCGCCCTGCGGATCCTGCTCGACCACGACCGCCCGGGCCCGCCATGGGCGGCGGGCATCCGGGCGGACGGCAGCGAGCTGGAGATCCTCAGCCCCCCGCCGTCACGGCGCGGGCGCACTGCATACTCCGCCGCTTGCTGCGCCGATCCGGCCTGGGCGGTCATCCCCGCCTGGGCCGCAACCTCAGCTTGTCCTACCTTCCAAGCGTGGGTCAGAGGCGATCATTCGTAAGATCATCGGATCCAGGGATTCCGGGTATGGGTGTCAGCTTGTCGCCGTCCGATGGCTCAAATGACTTGGCCGCTCGGAACCCTGCTGACGGCTCGACCGCGAATGGGGATACGCGACTCGATCGCTGTGCAGGCCAACGTCGGCGAGGTCGTCTGCGGGACCGGAATGACGACGAGCTGGCGGAGGTGGCCGTGCCCGAGATCTGGGCTGGCGTGGACATCAGCAAGGAACATCACCACTGCGTAGTGATCGACGCGCAAGGCGAACACCTCCTGTCGCGGCGGGTTCTGAACGATGAATCCGTGCTGCTTTGAGCTGATCGGCGACGTACTCGCGCTGTCCGAGGACGCGTGGTGGGCAGTGGACGTCAACCACGGTGGTGCTGCCCTGCTCATCGGGCTACTGGCTGGCCACGGCCAGCCGATGGTCTACCTCACCGGCCTCGCCGTGCACCAGGCATCGGCCGCCTACCGCGGGCAGGGCAAGACGGATGCGCAGGATGCGTTCGCCATCGCCAACCAGGCCGGCATGCGCAAGGACCTCGGCGTTCTCCGGCCCGGTGACGAGACAGGCGTCGACCTCAAGATCCTGGTCCGACGCCGCACCGACCTCGTCAACGACCGCACCCGCCAGATCACACCGACTCCGGGAACAACTCCTGGAAATCTTCCCGGCGTTTGAGCGATCGCTCAGCCTGACGAGCAAGGGGACGATCCTGCTGTTGACCGGCTACCGGACGCCGGCCGCAATCCGCCGCAGCGGAGTCAAACGCATCGAGACCTGGCTGATCCGTCACCGGCCGGTACACCGCGAAGGCGCGGGGATGCAGGAGCTGGAGCGGATCATCGCTCTCCGAAGTGAACTGGACCTGATTACCCAGGAGTTGGCCAAGCAACCGCAGGAGGTCCAAGCCGAGCAGGTGGAACTGGTGATCGCCGAGCGGGTCCTGCACCGGCCGGCTGATCAGGACCAGGCCGCGGAGGAGTCGTCGCGGCCGTCGCCCCGTCGCCCGCCCGCCCGGGTGGACGGGACGGGCGGTCCTACTGATCTCGTACCGCAGCGAGACTCCCCACGAGGGCGCCCTGCCCGCTGACTACCGCAGGATCCGGGCGATCGTGCGGGACGCCGACGGCCCGGTCCAGACCGGGGCGGCGGGCGAGGAACTGGGTCTTGAGGTGACGGTGCCCGGCAAGCAACTTCACGATGCACACCGCTCATTGCCCCGTTGCCCGACGAGGCGTCAGTTCTCCGTATGTTCGCTTCCTTCTCCGCGGGCGCGCTGCGCGCGGAGCTCCACAGCGTCGAGGAACAGGCCGAGCGCGGTCTCGAACTGGTCCTCTTCGTCGATTTCCGCGAGATAGGGGGCGACCTGCGCCAGGTTCGGGTACCGCTGTGGCGAGGCCGTAAGGTACTCGCGGCGCCAGGCCAGCCGGTCGCCTTCCTGAGCGCCCTTGTCCAGCACGTTGAAGGAAGCCTCGAAGGCGCTGGCGGCGAGTGCCGTCTCGGCCAGGACCCGGTAGTACGAGGCCGCTTCGCGTCCCTGGAAGCCGGCCTCGAGCAGGGCGCCGATGACCACGTCGGCGCCCTGGAACTCCGGCTCGCGCCGCGAGGTGCGGGCCGCGACCAGGACGGCCACACCCGGGTGCCGCAGGCATGCGGCACGGATCCGTCGGGCGAGCGACGCGAGGGTCTCGCGCCAGCTTTCCGACGGTGCGAAGTCGTGCAGGGCATCGCCGACCAGCCGGGCGGCCAGGCCGAGCAGCAGGTCGTCCTTGCTGCGGAAGTGCCGCAGGACGGCTGTGTGGTCGGCGCCCAGATCAGTGCCCAGCCGACGGAAGGTGAGCGCCTCAGGACCATCTCTCTCGATCACGGCCATCGCGGTGTCCAGGATCAGATCCGGGGTGAGGAAGGATGCCGGACGCTGCTTCCGCCGCGCGGGAGTAGCTCCTGCCGGATTGGTCTTCGCGCGTGTCATGGCCGTCATCCTACCGACGGCGTTGTCAACGGTGGTCTTCGTGCAGATGGTCGGCCACCGCCCGCAGTGCCGTGACGGACTCCGCGTCACGCGAGGGGTCGTCCGCCGTCGGCCACGCGCTGGTCTTGACGATCACCACGTCGGCATCCGGGTCCACATACAGGTACTGGCCGTGGATCCCCACCGCGGTGAACGGACGTCGCTCGCCGCCGAGTGTCCACCACTTGTTGCTGTACCCGTAATGCGGGTAGCCGCTGGGTCCCAGCGCACCGACCTCCAGATGCGGCAGCCCGCGACCCCGGCTGCGCGCCACCCATTCCCCAGGCACGATGCGCTGCCCGTCCAGTTCTCCACCACGGGACATCAGCAGCCCCAGCCGGGCGATGTCGCGGGCGGTGGCATTGAGCGAGCCGCCGGCGATCGCGGTACGCGGATGCCCACGGGTGAGCCAGTAGTACGCGTCGTGCTCCGCGCCGATGCGGCTCCAGAGGCGCTCCGTGGCGTACCGCGCGAGGGACTGGCCGGTGGCGGACTCCAGCACCCATCCCAGGACCTGGGTGTCGATCGTCGAGTAGCTGAACTGCGTGCCGGCCTCGGTCGAACGCTCGGCCGAGGACACCACCTCGTGCAGTGAGCCGCCCCCTGCGGCGGCCTTGGTGAACCGGTTGATCAGACTGCCCCGAACGGTGTGGTCCTCCACCAGGTCACCCACCCCGCTGCTCATGTCGAGCAGATGCTCGATGGTCACCCCGTCGAAGGCGGAGCCCACCAGCCACTTGCAGTACGCCGTCACCGGCTCGGTCACGTCCTTGATCGCCCCCTCGTCGAGGGCGATCCCGATCAGTATCGACGTCACCGACTTGGTCATCGAGAACATCTGGAACCGTACGTCGCCGCCGGCGAAACACCCCGGATACGACTCGTGGACGATCTCGCCGCCATGCAGCACGACGAAGGAGGTGGTGTTCGTTCGAGCGTGCAGTTCGGCAAGACTCCGCTCCCGTCCCTCGAAGCCGTAGGTCACTTCCAGGGGGCGCGGTCGCCGGGGCAGGGGGAACACCTCCCCGCCGCGGCGGACGTCTTCGGTGGGCAAGAGGAGATTCATGTGTGTGAACGTCCACTCATTGACCGGGCGACGGGTCATCACCTCGTCCTGATGTCGCCACAGCCACACCGCCCCGGCGCCCGCCGCGGCGGCTCCCAGCAGCCACCCACCCACTTCAATGCGCATTACTGAGCCCCTTCATCGCCTGGACACGCCGAACTTCGGCGACCTCACTCTGGCTCGCCGCTCCACCGGTGTCAACAGCGGTGTTAACTGTGGTGTCAGCAAAAGTGTCACCACTGTTGACACGGTTTGGGTGAGTGGCCATGATGACTCTGCTGCGCAATTCGCTGCGGAGGTAAGGCCGGGTCGGCGATGATCGTTGGCGGGGTCGCCTTCCTGCGGGCGACAGCGCACCCCGCCTGGACACACAGGATGCGTCCATCTCGGTCGGCCGCTCCGGCAGGCCCGGGTCCGACCGGCGGATTCTCGCGCGGCTGATCAAGCAGGCGAAATCGGCGACGATCCGTCGGCAGGAGTGTCTTCCGCCGCACCGAAACCCTGCAGGTGTTACTCGTCGAGGAACTGAATGGCGTGCTTCAGGAACCGCTCGGGGTACTGGAACTGCGCTCCATGCCCGGCATCGGGGTAGATCAGCAGCTGAGCGTTGGGGATGTTCTGGGCGAGGTGCCAGGAGTTGATCGAGGCGATCATCACGTCGTTCTCGCCGTTGAGGACCAGCGTCGGCTGGGTGATCGCATTCAGGAACGCATAGGGATTCTCGCCCGGCAGCGGTTCCGCATAGGCCATCACCGCTTCGACCTGCGCCTGTGCGACCGCGGGCGAGGCCGGCGTGTCCTGGTCGGCCCGCTGGTGACGCCGCTCCCAGAAGGCCCGGCCCGCTTCGATCGCGGCTTCCGAGCGGCCGAAGAACAGGAAGAGGAAGTCCTCCAGCGTGTGGACCGGATTCAGCGCGTGGTCAGGCACCTTGGGGTCACTCGTCGGGTCCCCTCCTCGGAGGCCGGTGCCGAGCAGGAGGAGCTTGCGCACCAGCTGAGGGTGGCGCAGCGTGACCTCCTGTACCTGGAAACCGCCGATCGAGAAGCCGAGCAGATCGACCTGCTCCAGCCCCAGCGCCCGGATGACCGCGGCGATGTCGTCGGCCATGTCCTCGATCCGGTTACGCGGCGTGCCGGATGACGAGGCGATGCCGCGCCCGTTGAACAGGATGACCTCGCGGCCTTCGGCCAGGCCGTCGGTGAGCAGGGGGTCCCAGTGGTCCATCCCTCCGCGGAAGTGCTGGACCAGGAAGATCGGGACGCCGGAGGGCTTGCCCCAGCGTCGGTAGGCGAATCGGTCGCCGTCGACCTCGATGTACTGAGTCGGTGCAGTCAGGTGTGTGTCACTCATGGCCTGGCCCTTTCTGTGGCGGGTGAGCAATACGATGACGATCGTCATCCAAAAAGTCAAGCACTTTGATGCCGATCGACATCTATGTATGCTGGACCGTCGAGCGTCGACCGAGGAAGGGACGGCTGGACATGCGGGTCACCAAGGCACAGGCAGAGCAGAACCGTGCCCACATCGTCGCGACAGCCTCCAGGCTGTTCCGGGAGCGCGGCTACGACGGTGTCGGCGTGGCAGAACTGATGGCAGCCGCCGGGTTCACCCATGGCGGGTTCTACAAGCACTTCCGCTCCAAGGCCGACCTGATGGCCGAAGCGTCCGCGAGCGGGCTCTCGCAGGCCGTGGCACGGACAGAAGGTCTGGACCTCGCCGAGTTCGTCGAGCGCTACGTCTCCCGGGAGCATCGCGACGGGCGCAGCGACGGCTGCACCATCGCGGCCCTCGGCGGCGACGCCGCACGTCAGCCGGCGGACATCAAAACAGAGTTCGCAGCCGGGATCGAGAACCTGCTGACGGCCCTTCAGCCCCAAAGCGATACGCCGGGGGATGCGGACCAGCGCGCGGCCCGCACGATGGTGATCGACATGCTCGCCCATTCGATCGGCGCGATCGTGTTGTCGCGGGCATGCCCGGACGGTTCTCCGTTGGCGGACGAGATCCTCGATGTCTGCCGCAAGGAAATTCTCGCGTCACTGGCACACGGCAACAGCGACCAGCCGGAGGCACGGGGCCCGGGAGCCTGATCGCAGCCGACCGACGCACGCCCACGACAGGTGGCGTCGCCAGATGGCGGACCACGGCCGTGAGCTCATGGATGAGGCGCTTTCCAAGGCCCGCCGTGATGAGCGGGCATCGAGTACATCGAGAGCCTGCACGTCAACGACCGCAATGACTTCTGCGGCGAGGCACGCGCCTTCGACATGTCCCCCTCCCGATCTTCAGCGACCTGAGCGGGGTCACATTCAAACGGTGACGACGCCGCCGACTGCGTCGACACCACCGCATTAACCTGCACGGCGCTGTCACGTTGTTGGGCGTGTGAGTGTCTGACGGTACGCCAGGGTGTGGTGTACCGGGTGTCAGTCTCGACACAAGCTGCGGTGAGCTGGCCGGTGGCGCCGGTGATCTGGTCCCAGATGGCGAAGCGGTTGATCATCTCGGTGCGGTGTTCGGTGGCGGTCATCAGGTGCCGTCGGGGTCGGAAGTGGGGTGAGATGCCGCTGAACGCGGACAGGGACCGCTGGGCTGCGCCGGTGCCGCGGAAGCCTTTCATCGCCCGTTCGCGCTGCCTGGTTGGCTGGTGGCTGTTCTCCGCCCGGTTGTTCAGCCCCTTGTGGGAGCGGTGCTCGACGGAGGGCATGACCTCGCGGTGGGCCGCGCCGTAGGAGCGGAGCTTGTCGGTGACGATCACCCGCGGCACCATGCGGGTCTTCTTCATCAGGCGGCGCAAGAAACGCCTGGCCGCGGCCTTGTCCCGGCGGCTCTGTACCAGGATGTCCAGGACGTTGCCGTCCTGGTCGACCGCCCGCCTGGTTTCGTAAGCGAGAGCGGACAACGTTTGTCGACGGTTTCGGACAGCACTTTGGCGATCAACGCCGCAGAAATGTTGACGAGAACCGACAACGCTTTGGCCGCCTGCTAGGACGTCCTTAGGGCTGTCCCGTAAATCACTTTGAGTCGCCTCGGGCGGGGTCGGCCGCTGTGAGGTCGTCTCGCCTATCCGGCGAGGGCAAGGTTGTAGAGACGGGCGATGCCGAGCATGGCGTGGTGGACTCCGTCGCCTTTGAGGCGACAGTCGCGAAGGATCTTCCAGGTCTTCATGCGGGCGAAGGTGTGCTCGATGCGGGCGCGGACCTGCTTGTGGGACTTGTTGTGCGCCTGCTTCCACTCCGGCAGTTCTTCGCCTTTGCGTCGGCGGTGCGGCATGACGAGTCCGGTGCCGGGGTAGCCGCCGTCGGCGATGGTGAGTGTCTTGCCGACGGCGGCTTTGGGAGCAATAGTCAAGACTTGTGGATCGGCAGTCTCAGCTTCGAGTTCGAGTTGATCGGAGCCTGGTGAGTCCTTCGACCGCCGAGAGCTCGTCGCT
>NZ_JBVIYK010000024.1:0-85835 GCF_055592645.1 Streptomyces sp. NPDC041108
GAGGTCGCCGACGTCATCGCCGAGGCCCTCAAGCCCTCCTACGACACCGAAGCCCTCAAGGCCCGGGTCAAGGCCCTCGCCGACAAGCACCCGCTGTACCCGACGCTGGGTAAGTGACCCCGGGCTTCACCGGACCACACCCCGCAGTTTCCGGGGTACCGCGCACACTGGGGAGTGAGCGCGGTACCCCGTCCCTCGCACCGCCCTCCCCCGTTCTGAGGAGTCACCGTGGCCATCTCGGTCTTCGACCTGTTCTCGATCGGCATCGGCCCGTCCAGCTCCCACACGGTCGGCCCGATGCGCGCAGCCCGGATGTTCGCGCGCCGACTGCGCAACGAGGAGCTGCTCACCGACGTGGCGTCGGTCCGCGTGGAGCTGTACGGCTCGCTGGGCGCGACCGGCCACGGCCACGGCACCCCCAAGGCGGTGCTGCTCGGCCTGGAGGGTGCCTCACCGCGCACCGTCGACGTGGAGTCGGCCGACGACCGCGTGGAGGCGATCAGGACATCGGGCCGCATCCGCCTCCTCGACGACCACGAGATCCCCTTCTCCTTCGACAAGGACCTGGTCCTGCACCGCCGCAAGGCGCTGCCGTACCACGCCAACGGCATGACCGTCCGGGCCCATGACGCGGCGGGCGCGGAGGTGCTGACGAAGACGTACTACTCCGTCGGCGGCGGCTTCGTGGTCGACGAGGACGCGGTCGGCGCGGACCGCATCAAGCTCGACGACACCCCTCTCAAGTACCCCTTCCGCACGGGCGACGAGCTGCTCCGGGTGGCGAAGGAGACGGGTCTGTCGATCTCCGCGCTGATGCTGGAGAACGAGCGGGCCTGGCGCACCGAGGACGAGATCCGCTCCGGACTCCTCGACATCTGGGGGGTGATGCAGCGTTGCGTCTCGCGCGGCATGTCCCGCGAGGGCATCCTGCCCGGCGGTCTGAAGGTCCGCCGCCGCGCGGCCATGTCGGCCCGGCAACTCCGGGCGGAGGGTGACCCGTTGGCCCGCTCCATGGAGTGGATCACGCTCTACGCGATGGCCGTGAACGAGGAGAACGCCGCCGGTGGCCGGGTCGTCACGGCCCCGACGAACGGCGCGGCCGGCATCATCCCCGCGGTGCTGCACTACTACATCAACTTCGTGCCGGGCGCCGACGAGGACGGTGTCGTGCGGTTCCTGCTGGCCGCCGGTGCCATCGGTCTGCTCTTCAAGGAGAACGCCTCCATCTCCGGCGCCGAGGTCGGCTGCCAGGGCGAGGTCGGCTCCGCCTGCTCCATGGCGGCCGGAGCGCTGGCCGAGGTGCTGGGCGGCTCCCCCGAACAGGTGGAGAACGCCGCCGAGATCGGCATGGAGCACAACCTCGGCCTCACCTGCGACCCCGTCGGCGGCCTCGTCCAGATCCCCTGCATCGAACGCAACGGCATGGCCGCGGTGAAGGCGGTCACGGCCGCCCGGATGGCGATGCGCGGTGACGGCACCCACAAGGTGTCCCTCGACAAGGTCATCAAGACGATGAAGGAGACGGGGGCCGACATGAGCGTCAAGTACAAGGAAACGGCTCGGGGCGGGCTGGCGGTGAACATCATCGAGTGCTGAGCGGGTGGACCCTGAACTGCTCCCACTGCGGCCCCACACCCAGCAGGCGGAACCAGCGGTTGCAGGCACTCGTGAACCCGCCGGGACCACCACCGCCGGGCAGGCGTCCTACGACTTCAGCCGTCGGCAACGGCGAAACTCCTGGCATCCGCACACCCCCGGCGCTAGGCTCGATGATCCCTTCACTGCACCTCAACAGCCCGAGCACCTCACGCCGTACAGCACCCCAGGAAGAGCGGTACCCCTCTGATGAGCGCAGGTGGCGCGGCGCAGACGCCGGACCCCAGACTCGCCGAACTCGCCCGCACATCACGCAACTTCGGTTTCCTGTACGAGCATCTGCCGCTGCTCGTCGCGTACGGTTCGGGCGCCGAGGCCCACGTCTTCGCCGATCCGAACACCTCGCTGATCAAGTCCCGGCAGTTCGGTGAGGCCCTCGCTTCCGACCTGGTGCGTCGGGGGCGTGTCCAGTTCTCCGGGAGCAAGCAGATCGAGCGCTTGGCCGCCCTCGATCGGGAGGGCTATCTGCACGGCAACGTGGGCCCCGCCTTCCACGAGGTTCGCGTACTCGGCAACAAGGCCAACCACGACGGCCACGACGATCCGGACGACGCCTTCACGGCGTTGCGGACCTGCCACCGGCTCGGCGTCTGGTACCACCGCCTGATCACGGGATCCCGCGAACAGCGCACCTTCGTTCCGCCGGACCCGGCACGCACCCCGGCAGCGCAGAACATGACCCTGCGCGCGCAGGTGGAGGAGACCCGGCGCGCGCTGGAGGAGGCCCGTCTCACCTACGAGGGCCAGGCGTCCCAGGCACAGGCGGAGCAGGCCGCGCGCCTCGCGGCGGAGCGGGAACTCTCCGACGCGGCGGCGGAGCGCGAGGAACTGGCCCGCCAGGTCGCCGCCATGCACGACCAGCTCGCGGCTCTCCAGCAGGCCCAGTCGGCGGCCGACGCCCGGCTGCTGCGCGAGCAGGTCACCAGCCCCGCCGCCGCGTCCGAGGCAGTGGCCGAGCGTGCCCGCCTCCTGGAGAACGCCGAGCAGGCGGCCCGCGAGCCCCTCACCGAGGCCCAGGTACGCACCCGCCTCGACCAGATGCTCACCGAGGCGGGCTGGAGCGTCCAGGACGCGGGCGGCAGCCTCAACCTGTACGTGCAGGGCGACCGGCGCGGCAGCGGCGTCGCGGTCCGCGAGACGACCACCGCCACCGGCCGCGCCGACTACGCCCTGTACGTGGAGCGCAAGCTCGTCGGCGTGATCGAGGCCAAACGCGAGGGAGCCGACCTCACGGCCGCCGAGGCCCAGGCCGACCGGTACGCCGACCACCCCACCGAGGCACAGCAACGCCTGATCGCCTGGCGCACCCCGCTGCCGTTCCGCTATGTGTCGGACGGCGGCGAGACCCGGTTCCGCAACACCCTCGACCCCGACTCGCGCAGCAGGCGGATCTTCTCCTTCCACCAGCCCCGCACTCTGTCCCGCTGGATCCGCCAGGCCGAACAGGACCCGCAGGCGCCCTCCTACCGCGCCCGGCTGCGTCTGCGCATGCCCGACCTGGACGAGCGCCCGCTGCGCCCCGCCCAGATCAAGGCGGTGCTCGGCGTGGAGAAGTCCGTGGCGCTGGGCAAGGGCCAGCAGGGCACGGGCCAGTCCCGCTCCCTCGTACAGATGGCGACCGGCGCCGGCAAGACGTACACGGCGGTCACCTTCTCGTACCGGATGCTCAAGTACGCCCAGGCCGAGCGGGTCCTGTTCCTGGTCGACCGGAACAACCTGGGCGCCCAGGCGCAGAACGAGTTCGAGAACTTCACGACGCCCGACACCAACCGCACCTTCGCCGACCTGTTCAACGTGCAGCGCCTCGGCGCGGACGGCATGAACCCCTCTGCGAAGGTCGTCGTCTCCACGGTGCAGCGCCTGTACATGGAGCTGACAGGGGCGACCGTCCCCGCCACGCAGGGAGCGGACGGCGAGGAGGAGTACTCGTACGACACCCCGGGCGACATCTCCGTCGGCTACAACCCCAGCATCCCGCCCGAGTCCTTCGACCTGATCGTCGTGGACGAGTGCCACCGCTCCATCTACGGCAAGTGGCGTTCCGTCCTGGAGTACTTCGACGCGCCCGTCGTCGGCCTCACCGCGACACCCGTCGCGCAGACCTTCGGCTACTTCAACGGCAACCTGGTCAGCGAGTACACCTACCCGGAGGCGGTCGCCGACGGCGTCAACGTCGACTTCCAGGTGTACGAGATCGTGACGCGGATAACGGGCGAGGGCGGAGTCATCGCGCGGGGCGTCATCCCGGTCCGCGACCGCCGCACCCGCCGCCAGCGCTACGAGGACTTCGACGAGGACGTCTCCTACGGCGCGACGGAAGTCGGCGTCGGCGTGATCAGCAAGGATCAGCTGCGGACGGTGATCCAGACCTTCCGCGAGCGTCTGTTCACCGAGATCTTCCCGGCGCGCGCCAAGCGCGACGGAGAGACCGGCGAACTGCTGTGGGACGACATGTACGTTCCCAAGACCTTGATCTTCGCCAAGAACGACAACCACGCCGAGGAGATCGTCGAGGTCGTCCGGGACGTCTTCGGCAAGGGCAACGACTTCTGCGCGAAGATCACCCACGCGGCGAAGAAGCCCGCGGAGCGCCTCTCGGACTTCCGCAACCTGCCGCAGCTGCGCATCGCGGTCACCGTGGACATGATCGCCACCGGCACGGACGTCAAGCCCCTCGAATGCCTGCTCTTCCTGAGGGACGTCAAGAGCTGGGCCTACTTCGAGCAGATGAAGGGCCGCGGCGCCCGCACTCTCTCCCTCACCGAGTTCGAGCGCGTCACTCCGGGGGTCGGCCCCAAGACGCACTTCGTGATCGTCGACGCGGTCGGCGTGACCCGGAAGCCGAAGGTGGACGCCGGTCCGCTGGAGCAGCACACGGAGAAGGACCTCAACCTGGAGAAACTCCTCCGCCTCACCGCCCGGGGTGTAGCGGAGGACACCCACATCTCCACTCTCGCCTCCCGTCTGGCCAAGCTCGACATCCAGATGACCGACGACGAGCGCGCCGAGATCGAGGGCCTCACCGGGGGCGTACCGCTGAAGCACATCGTGCACAACATGGTGGACGCCGTCTCGATCGACGAGCAGGGCAAGACCCGCGAGGCAGCCGAACGTCTCGGCCTCGACCCCGACCAGGCGGTCAAGGACGTGACCGAACGGGCGCTGCGCCCGTTGGCCTCCAACCCCGAGCTGCGCACCCGGCTGCTGGAGATGCGCCGCGCGAAGGACATCCTTTACGACGAGACGAGCCGCGACGCCCTCGTGTCGGCCGGCGCCGTCCCGGAGGACGAGTCGACGGCACGTGAGACCGTCCGCGACTGGCAGGCGTACGTCAAGGAGCACCGGGACGAGATGGCGGCGCTCGCCATCGCCTTCTCAGCCGATTCGGCGGTGCCGCCCCACGAGGCTCTGCGGCGCCTGAAGGATCTGGCGCGGGCCGTGGCCCGCCCGCCGCGCGCCTGGACGGCGGACAGGCTGTGGCGGTCGTACGAGCAGGTGGGCGAGGCCGTGACGGCGAACCGTTCCGCTGCCCGTACAGCGGCCGACCTGCTGGCCCTGCTGCGGTACGAGCTGGAGGGCGGCGCGAACGAGGGCGCCACCCCGCCGCGCCCGCACGCGGAGGCGGTGGAGGAGCGGTACACGGCCTGGCTGACCAGGCAGGAACAGACCGGCGTGACCTTCACGGACACCGAGCGGTGGTGGCTCGACCGCATCGCCGAGGCCACGATCCAGCGTGTACGCTTCGACACCGCCGACCTCGATTACGCCCCGTTCACGAGGATGAACGGAACGGACGGATTCCTCGCGGAGTTCGGCGAGGAGCGGGCGGAAGAGATCCTCGACGAACTGGAAAGGGAGCTGGGCGCGTGACGCTGGGGCTGGGGCTTGGTTCGGATTCCGGTGACGGCGGCCAGGAGCTTCCGGGCGGGGTTGGTGGGAAGTTGCCTGGGGGGTGGGTTCGGGCGACGCTGGGGGAACTCGGCGTGGAAGTCCAGCCAGGCTTCGCGAGTGGTAAACACAACCGCGACGGTGACGGCATCGTGCATCTTCGGCCGATGAACATCACGCGCAACGGTGTCATCGACTTGTCGGACGCACGGTACGTAAATGACGAGTCGGACCGGCGAGTCGAGTACGGCGACGTCCTCTTCAACAACACGAACAGTCCTGCACTTGTGGGGAAGACAGCTTGGATCGACTCTCTTGAGCCGGTCGCGTACTCGAATCACATGACGCGGTTGCGGGGGCCGGAGGGCCTGGACAGCAAGTTTCTGGCCATTCAGCTTCACTGGCTGTGGGCCACTGGCTACTTCAAGACCGTACTGAACAATCACGTCAATCAGGCAAGCGTGGCTTCAAAATCGCTCCTGGCCACCAGACTTGTGATCCCTCCCCTGGCAGAACAGCACCGCATTGTCGCCGAAGTCGAGGAGCAGATCAGCCATATCGAGGCAGGAGATCTCGCTGTCGATCAAGCTATTCACGCCGTGAACCAACTAAATTCAGCCATCCTCGAATCCACCTTGGCCAATACAGCAGATTCGAAGCGCCCCCTCAAAAACCTGATTTCACAGCCATTGACGAATGGGAAATCGGTACGCACACTTCTCGACGGTTTCCCCGTCCTGAGATTGAACGCAATCCACGGACGCATTGTCGACATTTCCGCTAAAAAGGGGGGTGACTGGGGGGATGTCGATCCCAACGCTTACCTCGTTTCACCGGGCGATTTCCTAGTCGCACGCGGGAACGGCACACTCGCACTCGTGGGACGCGGAGCACTGGTTCCAGACCTTGATGATCCGATCGCCTATCCTGACACACTAATCAGAGTGCGAGTCGACACGGAATTCACAACGCCGAATTACCTTAGCCTGGTTTGGGATTCCAGAGAGGTCAGGCAACAGATTGAGCGCCAAGCTCGAACAACAGCAGGAATCTACAAGATCAACCAGTCGATCCTCGGAGGCATAAAAGTACCGTACGCATCTCTAAGCGATCAGAAGCGAATCGTCGAGGAAGTGACGCAGGCCCAAGCTACCTATGCACCACTCGCCGATGAAATCGTGAGGATCCGCCTCGCTTCTTCGAAACTCCGCGCCACTCTCCTCCACGCTGCCTTCACCGGCACCCTCGTCCCCCAGGACCCCGCCGACGAGCCCGCTTCAGTCCTGCTCGACCGGATCCGCGCCCAACGCGCGACCGCCAAGAAGACACCCCGCAAGCGTGCCCCCCGCAAGCCGCGCCCCGCCCCGCCCGGTCAGGGAGAACTGCCCGAATGAGCACCACCCCCGCCCTCATGAACAGCGCCACCACCCCAGGCCCCCGCCGCTCCGCAGGCGAGACGACCTCCACCCTCATCAACCGCCTCTGGTCGTACTGCGAGCTGCTGCGCCACTCCGGCGTCTCCACCCTCGACTACGTCGAGCAGTTGACGTACCTCCTCTTCCTGAAGATGGCGGACGAGCGCGCCAACCGGCCGGCCAGGTTCCGCAAGAACATGCCGGAGGAGCCGCTAGTCCCACCGGGCCTGGACTGGCAGAGCCTCACCAGCCGCTCGGCCGAAGACCTCGTGGACCACTACGAACACGTCCTGCGGCAGCTGGGCCGCAACGGCGGCACGATGCTCGGTGAGGTGTTCACCAAGGCGCAGAACAAGATCCACGAGCCCGCCGTCCTGGAACGCCTCATCAAGGACCTGATCGACCCCTACACCTGGACCCGCGAGAACCAGGACCTCAAGGGCGACGCCTACGAGGGCCTGCTCCAGCGCGGCGCCGAGGACCGCAAGACTGGCGCCGGCCAGTACTTCACGCCCCGTCCGCTCATCGACGCCATGGTCGACTGCCTACAGCCGCGCCCCGGCGAGTCGATCACCGACCCCGCCTGCGGCACCGGCGGCTTCCTCATCGCCGCACACGCGCACATCGTCGAGCACTACGAGGAGCAGCTGTACGGCGACGAGGCACGCAAGCTCCAGACGGGTGCCATCACAGGCTACGAACTGGTCCGGGAGACAGCCCGGCTGGCCCTGATGAACATGCTGCTGCACGGCATCGGCACCTCCGAAGCCCGCCCGCTGATCACCATTCAGGACTCTCTGGCGAAGGCGCCGCACAAGTTCTACGACATCGTGCTCGCCAACCCGCCCTTCGGCGTCGGCTCGGTCACCGGCGAGGCGTACACCTCCCGCAAGGACTTCTGGACGCAGACCACGAACAAGCAGCTCAACTTCGTCCAGCACATCTACACCCTGCTGAAGACGAACGGCCGGGCCGCCCTGGTCCTGCCCGACAACGTGCTGTTCGAGGGCGGGGCGGGCGCCGAAATCCGCCGCCGTCTGCTGGACCTGACCAACGTCCACACCCTGCTGCGCCTGCCCACCGGCATCTTCTACGCCAACGGCGTCAAGGCGAACGTGCTGTTCTTCGACAAGCGCCCACCCCGCCCCGGCGGCAAGCCCGCGACCAAGCAGCTCTGGGTCTACGACTTCCGCACCGACCAGCGCTTCACACTCAAGCAACGTGCCCTGCGCCGCGAGCACCTCGACGAGTTCGTGGCCGCCTTCCACTCGGGGGGCACGGACTACTCGGCCCGAAAGCCAAGTGAGCGCTTCCGTGCATACGAGTACGATGAACTGATCGCCCGTGACAAGGTCAACCTCGACCTGACGGTCCTTCAGTCGGCCTCCGCCTCCTCCGCCGCGCTCGCTCCCCCAGACGTGATCGCACAGGAGATCGTGGAGGACCTGGAGACGGCCCTGGCCGAGTTCACCGCCGTGGCACAGGCGTTGAAGAAGGCCGCGAACGCCAGGGCGACCGAAGGCTCCACCGGCACCACCACCAGCACTTCCGAAGACGGCACCACGGACGACAGCACATCCCAGGAGCGGTAACCCGGTCTTCCTCCCTGCCGAGCCTCACTCGGGCTCCGGTGGCCCGAGGGTCTGCCGGAGCCCGCTCCCGGTAACGGGAGGCATGGCCCCTGTATCCGTGCGGACGGTACGGACACGGACAGCCAGGCCAGGGACTTCACACAGGGACTGGGTGACACATGGCCAACGGGTTCGGCCGAGGCAACAGCGCGCCAGCAGCGGCAGGCGGGCGACCGGAGAGGCTCTGGGACGGCGACGAGATAGCAAACCGCTTCTGGAAGTTCTACCGCGAGGAGACCAGCACCCGGGCCATCACCCGCCTCCAGTTCGTGGAGCACGTCGGCTATCTGCTGTTCCTCAAGCTGGACCACGAGCGCGCCCAGCGCTCCGCCCGCTTCGCGCACCCGCCCGTCGCGCCCGCCGATGCCTGGCCGAACCTCGCCCTGCTCAGCGGTGACGCACTGCACACCGGATTGACCAGGCTCATGGACGATCTCGGCGACCAGAGCCTCACCGACCGCCCCGACCGGCAGACCGCGAGCGTCGTCTTCCGCGACTCCCAGCCCTGGGACCTCGACCGCATGGCCGAGCTGAACAAGCTGATCGTCGAGCAGATCGACCCCTACCAGTGGCTGGCGGTCCGCCAGGCCGAGTTGGGCGGCGCCTTCTCACGGATGCTGCGCGACTGCCGCGACGACATCGACCTCAAGATCGACACCGGCCAGACCCTCACACCCCTGCCCATCCTGAACGCCATCACGAAGGTGCTCGGCGTGGGCCCCGAGGACATCGTGATCGACCCGGCGTGCGGCACGGGCACAACGCTCATCGCCGCCTACAACGCCATGCTCGCCGCGAACCGCCAGCTGCCATCGACCGCCCTCGCGGGCGCCGACCTGGACGCGCAGATGTGTCGACTGGCCATGCTGAACATCCTGCTGCACACGGGCCGTCCGTTCGCCGCCCCCGCCCCTGTCCAACTCGCGGACACGCTCAAGCGCAGGAGCCCGGTGGTCCGCTCCGTGCCTGGTGTCGTGCCCACCGTGGCGATCTGCAACCCGCCGTTCAAGAGCAACGGCGTCCAGCCCGACGCCACCATGCGCGACGACTTCTGGGCCTACGGGGACTTCCCCACCAACTTCCTCCAGCACCTGGCGATCACCCTGCCCCAGGGCGCGCGGGCGGCCGTGTTCGTCCCGGACGGAGTCCTCTTCGGCGGCGGCGCGGCGGCCACCGTACGTCACAACCTGCTGAGGAACTGCGATGTGCACACCCTCCTACGGCTCCCTACCGGGCTGTTCCACCGCAAGGGTGTGAAGACGAACATCCTCTTCTTCACGAAGTCCGCTCCCAAGCCAAGCGGTGAGCCCGCCACGAGGGACCTGTGGGTGTACGACGCCCGGACGGGCAACCACCACACCGACACCGGCAACCCCGTCACCGAGGCCGACTTCGAGGACTTCATCGCCTCCTGCCTCCCCGAGGGCGGCTTCACCGCACGGACCGAGTCGGCGTCGAAACGTTTCCGTCGTTACCCGGTGGCGGAGCTCCTCGCCCACCCGAAGACGAGCCTCGACCTCAAGGCCCATCTGGCCCCGGAACTAGGCGACTTCGGCTCCCCCAAGGAGATCGCCTCAGAGGTGGCGGACCGGCTCGACGAGGCCGCCGCCCACTTCCGCCAAGTAGCGGAGGCGCTGCCGGGCCAGTGACCGCGAAGGCGGGTCGCCGCAGGTAAGGACTCGGTCCGACCGACGACGACCCGCCCGGCTCACGACCCCAGTGAACCCAGCCAGGGGCCGGCCACTTCCGCGTGCCCTGCCCGCTGTCCCGCGCGGAGAGCACGTTGCCGGTCAGCGACCCGGCCGCGTCCCGTACAGGCCCAGGCCGGCCGTGGACAGATCGCCGCCGAGCTCGGCGGGCAACGGCACCTCTTCCCCGTACTTGCCGTGGACGACGCTCCTGTACTCGCCTTCACCGGGGCGGCCGAACAGCGACCACGTACCCGTCCGGGGGTCGACCTGCAGCAGGAGTGCGACACCCGCCGCCGCGTACCATGCGGTCTTCTCGTTGATGCCCTTGAGCCGCTCGGTCGGAGAGATGACCTCCACCGCCAGCTCGACCGCGTCCGCGTCCAGGAGCCAGCCGTCGTCGTCCTTGAACGCACGAGGGCCGATGGTCAGATCCGGGGTCGCGTAGTCGTCCGGATCACCGGGCATCGGGACGGACACGTTCTCGAACGCCTCGTAGGGGGCCGAGAGCCCGGGGCGGACGGCATCGCGCAGGTCGATGATGATCCCGGCGTGCCTACCGCTCGGGCTGGGGGACATCACGAGTGTTCCTCCGATGATCTCAACACTCATGCCCGTGGCCTGCTCGATGCTCTCCGCGGCTTCGCGCAGGTGCCCACGACGGACGGGAATGGGGTGATGAGCCGCAGTGCTCAAAGCATCACCTCTCTCGTTGCCTGACTGGCACTCCTGCCGGGAGCATCTCAGCACTCACGCGACATGGTTTTCACTGTACGGCAGGGGTCGAGGACGGGGTTCTCCACTCCGGGCGGCGGTAATGGCTCATCGCAGCACCCCCTTGTCCCGGACGGCCAGTGGATCCGCCGCAGGCACGCGGAGCGCCGGGCCCTCGTCCAGTCCGAGCAGGACGGCGAGACCACCCGTCGCATACGGCTCGGTGCGTACTGTGCGGACAGTGCGCCACTCACCCCGCACCCTCACGTGCTGCCCGGGCCGCACAGTGGCCGCCGCGATCTCTCGCCCGACGGGTTCGACCACGGTGTCCGGCGCCTTCAGCTCGGCCCAGACCGTCTTCCCGATCCCGCCCGCGCGCTCCTCGACACCCCAACGGTCAGCCAACGCCTCCACGAGCAGCAGCCCGCGCCCGCCGGTCTCCTCGTCGCCGGGCGCCCGTACCTCAGGCGTGCCGGAACCCGCGTCGCTGACCTCCAGCCGCAGCAGCCCGTCCATCGGCGCCCGTGCGATCCGGACGCCCACCTGTCGGTCACGGGGCACGGGCACGCGCAGCGCGTTGGTCACCAGCTCGGAGAGCACCAACTCCGCCGACTCCAGGGTGCCTTGGCCTACGCCCCAGCCTCCGAGCACGGCGTGTAAGGCGGCCCGGGACCTCGGCACGCTCTGACGGGACCGGGGCAGGCGGAAGGTGACTTCGTTCGAGCTGGATTTCTCTGCCATGACGCCCCCTGAGGGTCGATAGCTGGTGATCAAGTCCCCGCGAGCCGAGAGGAATTCCGACTCCCGCCATGACGAGGGTGCCGCGAAACAGCAGTAGGGCGCAACGTTGAAGGGAAGGAGGGGCCTCAATTCACCCTTTCGGGTAATCTGCGGGCAGCCCCGCAACATCCCTGGTAGGGAGTTACGTATGCCAAATGTCAAACCATCCACCGTACTTGGGCGCCAACTGGGCGATGAGCTAAGGCGCTTGCGAGAAGCCACAGGCTTGACCACCATGCAGGCGGCCGATGCCCTCGACTGCACCAAGGGGAAGATCAGCCGCATCGAGAACGGTCACGTGCCCGTGCGTACCCCGGACCTGATCGCTCTCATGCAGACGTACGGGGTGGAGGACTCGGAGACACGCGAGCGTCTCGGCTCCCTCGCTCGCAGAGCCAACCGGCGTCGCCGTGAGGGCTGGTGGCACCAGTACGGTGCCGTCCTCGCTGACACCTACCGCGACTACATCGAGATGGAGAACATCTGTGACGGCATCAAGACGTTCCAGGCTCAGCTGATCCCGGGACTCCTCCAAACACCGGAATACGGACGGGCGGTCACTGTGGCCTCTCGGGCATGGCAGACAGCGGAGGAGATCGACCAGTTCGTGCAGGTGCGGATCGCCCGGCAGGAACGGCTCACCGGCGAGGCCCCTTTGGAGCTCTGGGCCGTACTCGCCGAAGGCGTTCTCCGTCAGCAGGTCGGAGGGCCAGCCGTGATGCGTGACCAGCTTGAACACCTGGCGGCAATGGCCGAACAGCCCAACATCACCGTCCAGGTACTGCCGTTCTCGCGCGGTGCGCACTCGGGTATGTTCGGCCCATACCTACTGCTGAGCTTCCCGCGGGTGTCAGCACTGGACCTCGTCCTGACGGAGACCCCGATCGGCAACATCTGGATGGAGCAGGAGTCCGAGGTGGCCCACTACCGCGAACTCTTCGATGACGCCCGCACGTCCGCGTTGCCGCCCACGGAGTCTCTCGGACTGATCCGTCACATCGCCAAGGAGAGCACACCATGAGCCAGGACCGCCGCCCCTCACACGTCTACGCAGAAGCGATATGGCGCGTCAGCAGCTACAGCGGCGGGCAGGGCGAGTGCGTCGAGGTCGCCGACAACCTCCCAGCCCTCGTCCCCGTCCGCGACAGCAAGCGCCCCAGCGGCCCCGCACTCGCCTTCTCCCCGCGCGCCTGGGGCGCCTTCGTCGATCACCTCCGCTGAGAACGGCCCGCCAACGCGCCGAGGTCAGCCCTGGCAGCCGTATATCTGCCCGTCACCCCTCCGCGCCGGGCGGGCGCCACCGCCCCGACATGAACGCGTTCAACAGATCCCGTCCGGCAACCGTGAGCGGGTGGTCGGAACCCAGGCTGCGTTCCCGTCCGGCCGCGACGTCCGTCATCAGCTCTGCCCCCGCACGTCCACATGACCGAGCTCGGCCTGGATGCGGGAGAGGAGCTGCTGGGCCGAGGGTGCGATCGGGTAGTCGGGGCCGAAGCGTCGCCGGCAGGTCTCGGTGACCAGCCGCATCTCCCGGTCGGCCAGAGTGCAGGCCGCCAGGGGGTGGCAGGCGGCGACGGGTGAGCCACGGCCCATGGCAGCCAGGCCCCGAGCCGGGCACTACCCCAACCGGTCCTCCCCCGACTCGTCCTCGCCCGCGATCTCCCGCCAGAGCCGCTCGGCGATCTCCACCAGCGTCCCCTCACCCTGAACCATCCACTGCTTGGGCCCCTGGACCGCGCTCCACTGTTCCTTCCAGTCGGCCGCGTTCCACATCTGGGAGACCAGTCCGGTCGGCGAGTACCGCTTGCCGTCGGCCTCCCAGAGGATGGGCGTCTTCCGGTCGTTCACCCAGCTCGCCCTGCGACGCCGGGGATCCTCGTCGAGCCACGCGCCGATGGCCAGTTCTTCCACCGTACTCGGAGCGTAGACGAGAGGAGTACCGTCGCTGATGGCGTCGTGGTCCACGAGCAGACGGACGGTCTGGGGCCGACGCTGCCGCTTGGGGGCCGTGTCCTCCATGAGGGCCTTGAGGTTCATGGGGGAGTCCGGGCCGGTGCCGCGTTCGAGAACCCCCAGGACCGCGGAGACCAGTCGCGCGCAGCGCTCCTCGTTGGCGAAGGTGCTGGTGACGTAACTCTTCTTCGTGAAGAGAGTGTCGACCATGGCGATAAGGCAAAGGAGCACGGAGCTGACGTGCTTTGGCACCTCGGCCAGCACCGCGGCCCACTCGTCGTCCGGCTCGTCGAACCGGTCCCTGCCGATGCGCTGGAACACCAGGTGGGCCACCAGCAGTGACCCGCTGTCCACAATCGCGGCAGGACGTCCGGCGAACTTGGCTCTCAGTTCGGTCAGTTGGTCCCGCACCTGCCTGAAGACCTGCACCGCGCGCCAGATCTGCTGGGCGGTCGGCTGCTGGCCGAACAGCCTCGTGTAGGCGCCCCCCGGGCCCTCAGCCCACAGCGCGTTCGTGGAGCCTTTGACTCGCACGGCGAGCGACGAGTCCCGGTGCATGCAAGCCAGAGCCGTAGCCGCTTCCGTCACCGAACAGCCCGACTCGGGTGCCGGGTCCAGTTCGCCTCGTCGGAAGACGTACTCCTTGTCGAGCGAGAGACGGAAGTCCTTCTGGATCTCACTCTGGACCGTGTCGATCGCGATGAAGTCCCGGCGCTCCATGTGGTTCTGCGTGTTCGTGGCCTTGGTGATGGAGTATCCGAAGCCCTCCGGTGCTCCGTCCAGGGAGATGATCCGCACCAGGACATAGGCGTCCGCGACGGCCTCGGGATCTCTCTCGTACGCCCGGAAGGCGGAGGACACCGTCTGGGCGCCGTTGACCACGCTGGCATTGTGCAGTGTGAGGGTGGTGGGCTGGCCTACCGCTCTCTTAGCGTGCCAGTCCTGCTCGATCCTGTCACACTGCACGGTGATGCCGTTGTGGCGGTAGAGAAAGCCCTCCGGGTCCTCAAGCATCGACTCCACCATGGTCTGGTTGACTCCGGTGAGCCCCAGCGACTTCCGGACGTTGCGGTCGTAGAGACGCTCGCCGTGCCCCTTCTCGTGACCCTCGTCATCACCTCCACCGCCGTACCAGCGCGCCAGTTGATCGGCGCTGACCTCACCGATCACCGCCTTGTACGGGTTCTCCCGGCTATACCACTCCCGGTCCATGGTTGCTTTGAGAGTGATCGGCTGCGGCTCCAGGTCCTCCCGGATCGCCCGGTGGAAGTCCCTCTGGTCCAGGACCCGGTACTCCACGCTCCTTCCGCGTCCGCCGAACTCGTTGGCCGCCTCGTCCAGGATGTTGCGGGTCTCGGGAGAGAGCCGGCCGTCGCCCATGAGCGCGACGACCAGGTTCACCTTGCACGTGGGCAGCCGGAGTACCCCGTGCACACGGTCCGCGAGCAGTTGAAGCCGTTCGTTGAAGTGGTCGAGATCTCGATTGTCGAGCTTCTTCAGTCCGTGTACGAGCTTGAGTGCCGCCTCCGTGTCGAAGCCGGCCGTCCCTTTGTCCTTCCACTTGGCCTGGATCAGCCAGAGTTCGGATCCCGAGGCGGAGAACGCGACACAGTCGATGCCGAAATCGTCCCGGCCGTCGATCACCCAGGCCGCTGCCTCGTCCGGGGTACAGTCCGCGAGGATACGGGCGGCCTTCGCAGAAACGGCCCTCGACAGCAGGGCGGTCTCGCGCTCCTTGGGATCTTTCTTCTCGAAGTCGTCCATGGAGATCCGGTTCTGGAACTCCCGCAGCAGCGCCCTCCTGATGTGCTGCACCTCAAGAGGCATGCCCTGCTGGCCTTTGCTCATGCCGAACCCCCAACTCCCGCTCCTCATCGAACTCTTCAACCTATCGAAGCGAGGTGAGACTTGCCCGGTCACGGTGAAGCTCCGTGGCGGGCTACGTGGTTCTCCGTACGGGGCGGGTGCCGGTCTCGCGGCGGATCAGGCCCGCCAGGGACAGGGCGCCCGGGCCGGCGAAGACCAGCAGGAGGAAGCCCCAGCAGAAGAGGACGGGGGCGAGGCCGCCGTTCTGGAGGGGGAAGAGGCCGTCCTTCTGGTGTTCCGTGAAGTAGGCGAACGCCATGATGCCCGAGCTGAGGAACGCGGCGCCGCGCGTGGCGACGCCGAGGAGGACCAGGACGCCGCAGGCCAGCTCGATGACTCCGGCGTACCAGAAGGGCCAGTCGCCGACCGGGCTCGCCTTCCGGTCCAGGACGCCGAAGACCGTGGCGGCTCCCTCGCTGGCGAACAGCAGCCCCAGGACGATGCGGAACAGGCCCAGCACGAGGGGCCGGCGCGTGTCGAGCCAGGCGTGCAGGGGCGGGGTGCTGCTCATGGTTGCTCCTCGGGTGCGGTGGCTGTGCGTGGGTGGTCCCGGTTCTCCCTACGCATGCGCCCGCCCTTCGGTTCAGTCGGTCCGTGGCCGGTCACGTGGTCTCGGCGGATGTCGCGAGGGCCGCGCCGAGTTCCGCGCGGCGGCGGATGCCGAGCTTGCGGTAGGTGCTGGTCAGATGGGTCTCCACGGTGCGGCGGGCGAGGTGGAGGAGCTGGGCTATCTCGGTGTTCGTGTGGCTCTGCGCGGCGAGTTCCGCGATCCGGCGTTCGGCCGCCGTGAGCGCGGACGGGCCCGTCAGGGCCGTCGCCGGGCGGCGGGCGCCGCCCTCGCGCAGGGCTTCCTCCGCGACCGCGCGCAGGCGGAGCGCGCCGAGGCGTTCGGCGTGTCCGGCCGCCTCCCGGAAGGCGTCGCGGGCCCGCGCCCGCTCCCCGGCGGCGGCGAGCGCCCGCCCCTGCGCCACGAGGGCCGGTATCAGCTCCGAGATCACCGGGGAGCCGCCCGGCGCCCCGGCCCGTCCGGCGTCCGGCGCGGCGAGCGCCGCCCAGGCGCCGCCCGACGGCACCGCGGACACCTCGCCGACCGCCGGGCCGCCGCCCACGGCCCGTGCCGGGGCTCCGCCCGGCGCCCAGCCGCGTGCGGAGGCCGCCGTCACGCGGGTGCCGCCCTGCTTCCAGCCGCCCTTGGCCGTCGCGGGCCCCCTGGCCGACAGCCGCCCCCCGCCCGCCGAGGCGACGCTGCCCAGCGCGACGACAGCGGCCGCGCCGGTCCCCACGGCCTCCTCCGGTACCCCGTCGACGCCCTGCCGCAAGGCCCGTACCGCCCGGTCCGCCAGCTCCAGGCCCCGGCGGCCGCCCGTCGCCGTGCCGAGCGCGGACAGGGCCCGGCCGAGGACGCGGGGGGTGTTCCAGACGGTGGCGAGACGCAGTTCCTGTTCGGCGAGGGCGAGGGCCTCCTGGGGGCGGCCGAGAGCCAGGTGGCACGCGGCGGCGGCGGAGCGCCAGGGGGTGACGACGGGGCTGGTGACGTCCCGGGCGGACTGGCGGCGGCCGCACTCCAGGAAGTCGTCGAGTGCGGCGGCCGGGTCGCCGGTGGCGGCGCGGAGACGGCCGCGGGCGTGGAGGAAGCGGTTCGCCTCCCAGGAGTCGTGGGCGTGCCGGACGTCGAAGCCGTCGGCGAGGCGGGCGGCCTCCTCCGTACGCCCGGTCTCCACGAGGGCGACGACCGCGTGGGCCAGCGCGTTGGCGGACTCGGGGCCGCCGGTGACCGCGCGGGCGACCTCGGGATCGGCGAGGACCTCCGCGTGGGCGCCCCGGGCGGCGGCGATGTCGATCCGGACGTTGAGCAGGGCCAGGTGCATGGGGTGCAGCAGGGAGGTGCGCTGGCCGCTGAGGCCGCGGTCGACGAGACGCTCGGCCTCCTCCAACTGGTCGGCCCACTGGGCGACGGCGGCGGCGGTGCCCAGCAGGAAGACCTCGGACAGCGGATCGGCCGGCTGGGCGAGCAGGGCCCGGACGCGGTGCATCGCCGAGGCCGCCGAGGTCAGGCCGGCGGTGGCCTCGTAGCGCACGAGGAGGGCCTGTCCGGCGGTGCCGACCAGGTGGGGTGAGCGCTCGGCGGTCTCGCGCAGCCAGCGGTACACCTCCTGCCGTACGCCCTGGTCGTGGTCGGCGAGCAGGGCGGAGGCGGTCTGGACGGTGCGGATCAGGTCCGGATGGCCCGTCAGGTGCTCGTCGCGCAGTCCGCGCAGCACGTCGACGGCGGCACGGGCCTCGCCCCGCCGGGCCAGGGCCGTGCCGAGGGCGACCGCCGCGTGGACACGCTCCCGGGGCGGCCCGGGCAGCCGCATCGCCTCCGCGAGCCGGGGGATGCCGGCGGTGGACCGCACGGTGGCGTACTCCAGGGAGCCCAGTTCGGTGAGGACCACGGTGCGGCGGGCGGCCGGCATGGGTTCGTCGAGGGCGCGCCGGAGGTGGGCGAGGGCGTCGTCGCTGCGGTCGGCGCGGACGGCGAGGTCGGCGGCGTCCAGGAGCGCGCCGGTCGCCCAGGCCTCGCCGACGGGGCCGGAGCGCAGCAGTTGTCCGGCGACGGCCTCGGCCGGGTCGCCGCGGTGCAGCATCGCCTCGGCCGCCCGGCGGTGCGCGCCCTGGCGGTCGGCGCCGGCCCAGCCGCCGAGCACGGCGTCCCGCAGCAGCGGGTGGGCGTACCGGGGGCGTCCCTCGGAGTCGGGGCGGAGCAGGCCGAGGCGGGTCATCGCGGTCAGCCAGCCCGGTACGCGTGCGGGGTCCGCGTCGGCCGTACGCGCGAGCAGGTCCGCGTCGGCCGGCACGGGGGCGCCCTCGTCGTCGAGGGCGGCGAGCGCGCGGGCGACGCCCGTGGTCGCGGGCCCGGCGCTGTCCAGCCACCAGGACACGGCGGCGGCGTAGGTGCCCGGATAGAGCGCGGCGCAGGTGTCCGGAAGGGCAGCCGGGAGGGCCCCGGGGGCGGAGTCACGGAGGTCGGCCAGCAGGGCGCGCAGCAGCAGGGGGCTGCCCGCGCCCGCCCGTAAGCAGGCGTCGACCCAGTCCGGCGGGGCGTCGCCGTGGACCGAACGGACCAGCCGCGCACCGGCGTCCGGGCTCAGCGGGGCCAGGGTGCGGGTGTGCACGAGGGCGGGGGAAAGGGCGTGCGCGAAGCCGTCCGCCGGGGGGTCGATGTCGTACTGGCTGCGCTCGGTGACCACCAGGAGCACCGGCAGGCGGTCGATGCGGCGGACGGCCTCGACGAGCCAGCGGCGGGACGGGGGGTCGGCGAGGTGCGCGTCGTCCACGGCGACGAGCAGCGGGGACTCGGCCGCGTAGGAGCGCAGCAGCCGCCACAGGCGCGCGGGCCTGCCCCGGTGCGGCTGGGTGCCCGGCGGGTCCGGCGCCTCGCCCGCGGCCTGGTCGAACTCCGGCCCATGGGCGAGGAGTTGGAAGACGGTGTCGAAGGGGACGGAGCGGTGCTCGGGTGAGCAGCGGGCCCGCAGGACGCGCATGCCGTTCGCCGCCGCGTGGCCGGCCGCGGCCTCCAGGAGCGCGGTGCGGCCGGTGCCGGTGGCGCCCCGGAGGAGGACCAGGCGGCCGGAGCCGGTCCGGGCGCGGGCCGCCTCGGCGGCCAGCAGCTCCAGGGGTTCACGGCGTTCGAGAAGCGGTTCCGGCGCGCACATCGCTGTCTCCTGTCGTGGCTGTCGTGGCTGTCGTCGCTGTGGTGACCGTCATGGCCGTGGTGGCCGTGGTGGCTGTCGTGGCTGTCGTGGCTGTCGTGGCTGTCGTGGAGCGTCGTTCTCCGCTTCCGTAGACGGGGCAGGGGCCGTCCGGGTGCACCGCTCGTGGAGAGCCGGCGGGAAAGTTCCGCGGCCGGGCCCGTGGTGAATCTCGTGGTGTGTCTCGTGGTCCTCCACGATTGCGCGGCGCACACGACACACAGAAGGGTGAATCGAGCCCCTCCGCCACTCCCCTCACAGGAGCGGCGATTTCGTGCATACGGGAGAAACGGTTGCGCAGCACATTCCGGACCGCGGACACGGCGACGGCCACGGCCGCGGTCGCCGGCACGGTCGTCGCCCCGGTCCCCGCCACGGCGGAGCACCAGGAGCCCCGGCGCCGTGTCCCCGTCGTCGTCCACACCCTCGACCCGCTCTCCCGCGCCGGGGTGCTCAGCCAGCTGCGCGGGCATCCGGTGATCGACCTCAGGGACGACGCCGCGGTACGGCCGGGCACCGTGGCCGTACTGGTCGGGGAGACCCCGGACGAGCCGCTGCTGTCGACGCTGCGCCGGATGGTGCGCAGCGAGGGGGCGCGGGCCGTCCTGGTGGTGAGCCTGATCCGCGAGACCGAGTTGCTGGAGGTCATCGAGTGCGGGGTCGGGGCCATCGTGTGGCGCCACGAGGCCACCCCGCACCGGCTGGCGCAGGCCGTGCTCGCGGCCTCGCGCGGGGACGGCGACCTGCCCGCCGATCTGCTCGGCCGGCTGATCAACCAGGTGGGGACGTTGCAGCGTTCCGTGGCAGGCCGCACCGGGGCGCCGCTGTCCGGCCTGGTGCCGCGTGAGATCGACGTCCTCCGGCTCGTCGCCGAGGGGATGGACACCGGCGAGATCGCGAGCAAACTCTCCTACTCCGAACGCACCGTCAAGAACGTGATGCACGGACTCACCACCCGGCTGCATCTGCGCAACCGGGCGCACGCGGTGGCCTATGCCCTCCGGGAAGGCTACATCTGATCGAACGGGCAGTCGGACCGGGCCTGTTGGGCAGCCCACCGTGCCCCCTCGTCGTCCCCGGTATGTCTGGAAGGGGGACGCCCCGGCGGACAGGATCGACGGACAGGCACACGACACACAGCAGGAGCACGACCGTGATCCACGAGGTGGACGAGGTCCTCAAGGGACTGATCGGCGGTGGTGCCCTGGCCGGCTCCGGCATCGACGTCTCCTTCGAGGCACCGACCCGCGACTGGGCGGCCCGGCGCAACGCGCCCGCCGTCAACGCCTATCTGTACGACATCCGGGAGGACGTCTCCCGTCGCCAGCGCGGCCACATGCCGGTCCGTGACGAGCGTGACATCGTGGTGCGCCGCCGGCAGCCGCCCCGCTGGTTCCGGCTGTCGTACCTGGTCACCGCCTGGACCAAGCAGCCCCAGGACGAGCACCGGCTGCTCTCGGCGGTGCTGGCCACGCTGTTGCCGCACGAGCTACTGCCCGCCGACCGACTCCCGGGCGCGCTCGGGGCGCTGGGCCTGACCGTGCCGCTGTCCGTGGCGGGCCTGCACTCGGAGTCGCGGTCCCTCGCCGAGATCTGGTCCGCGCTGGGCGGCGAGCTGAAGCCGTCCCTGGACCTCGTCGTCACCGCCCCCTTCCCGGCCTTCCCCGAGTACGACGCCGGTCCCCCGGTCACCGAGGGGGCGGCGATCCGCGTGCGCGGCATGGACGGCTCCCTGGAGGGCTCGGAGGAGCGCGCGCACCGGCCGGACCGGCTGGCGTCCGCACCGGACACCGGGGAGGGACGGCGTTGACCACTTCCACCTCCCCCGCTTCCTCCACCTCCCCCACCTCCCCCGCTTCCTCCGCCTCCGCCGTCTCTTCCGTCCCCCTCGGCTCCCCCGCCGCCGACGCGCTCCTTCTCCGGCTCGCCCGGCTGCGCGACCGGGTGGCCGAGCTGGTGGCCCAGCGAGGTGCCGGTGACCCGACGGCCGGTGATCCACTGCGCGGGCTGTACGTGTCCGAGGAGGGCGTACGTCGTCTGCTGGAGCCGTCGACGGGGCCGTCCGCCCCCGTGTTCGCGGACGTGGAGGGCGACGAGGACACCCGGGGCGCCCGGACGGCCCCGAGCGGTCCGCTGGAGCGGCTCACGGGGCGGCTCGGGCTGACCGAGCTGGACACTCGCATCCTGCTGATCGCCCTGGCGCCCGATCTGGACCGTTCCTACGAGCAGTTGTACGGATATCTGAACGACGACGTCAGCAGGCGTCGGGCCACCGTCGGACTCACGCTCGATCTGTGCGGGCTGCCGGTGCATCTCGCCCCGGCGCGGGCCCGGTTCCTGCCCTCGGCGCCGTTGTGCGCGCTCGGGCTGCTGACCGTCGAGGAGCCCGAGCGGCCGTTCCTCGGGCGGGAACTGCGGGTGCCGGACCGACTGGTCGCGCATCTCCTCGGCGACGACACGATGGACGCGGCGCTGGTCGGCCACGTGCGTCCGCTCTCGCCGTCGGCACCGTCGGCGGGGGCAGGGGCGGGGGCGTCGGCTGCCGCGTCCGCGTCCGCGGAGGACGGTGGGTTCACCGAGCGGCTGGCCGGCCGGCTGGCCGCCGCCCCGGTCACCGTGCATCTGCGGGAGCGGCGGGAGGGCGACGGGCTGGTGCGGGCCTCGGCCGCCCTGGGCGCGGCCGGAATGGACGCGCTGCACTTCACGCCCCCGGCGGCCGGCGACGAGGCGGCCCGGCTCCTGCCCCCGCTGTTGCGCGAGGCCCGGCTGCGCGGGTGCGCGGTCGTGGTGGCGCCGCTCCCGCAGAAGCCGGGGCCGTTGTTCCGGGGGCTGACGGCGCCCGACGTGTCCGTGCTGTTCACGGGGCCGCAGCCGTACGACCCGCAGTGGTGCGACCGTGATCCGCTGGTCCTCGACGTGCCCCGGCCGCCCTCGGGTGCCGTGGACGCCTGGGCGGCGGCGCTCGGTGCCGGGGCGGACGGGCCGGGGTTCGACCTGGCGGCCACGGTCGCCCCGTACCGGCTCGGCGGTGACCGGATCGAGCGGGCGGCGCGCGCGGCCGCCGGTCTCGCGGCGTTCGACGGCACTCGGATGACCGCGGACCATCTGCGGCTGGCCGCGCGGCTGCAGTCGGCCTCCGGTCTGGAGCAGCACGCCCGCCGGATCCGCCCGGACGTCGGCTGGGACGACCTCGTCCTGCCGGACAAGCCCCTGGCCGAGCTGCGGGAGCTGGCCCTGCGCGCCCGTCATCGCGACCGGGTGCTCGGCGACTGGCGGCTGAGCGCCGGGGGCGGCCGGGGCCGTGGGGTCCTGGGGCTCTTCGCGGGCGAGTCGGGTACCGGCAAGACGCTGTCGGCGGAGGTCGTGGCCGCCGAACTCGGCCTGGACCTCTATGTGGTGCAGCTCTCCTCGATCGTCGACAAGTTCGTGGGCGAGACCGAGAAGAACCTCGAACGGATCTTCACGGAGGCGGACCGCACGGACGCCGTGCTGCTCTTCGACGAGGCGGACGCCGTGTTCGGCAAGCGCTCGGAGGTCAAGGACTCCCACGACAAGTACGCCAACATGGAGAGCGCCTATCTGCTCCAGCGTCTGGAGTCCTTCGACGGCATCGCCCTGCTGACCACCAATCTGCGGGCCAACATCGACGAGGCGTTCACCCGGCGGCTGGATCTGGTGGTCGACTTCCCGTTCCCGGACACCGCCCAGCGGCTGGCCCTGTGGCGGCACAGTCTCGCCGCGGTGCCCGGCGCGGACGACACCGACCCGGCGGCGGTCGCCCGGGACTTCGAGCTGGCCGGCGGTTCCATCCGCAGCGCGGTCGTCACCGCCGCCTACGCAGCCGCCGGGCGCGGCGGTCCGGTGACCACGGCCGACCTGCGGGAGGGCGCCGAGCGCGAGTACCGCAAGGCCGGGCGGCTGGTGCCGGGCGAGGGCAACTGGTAGCCGTTGTGTCGGGCCCGGTGGCCGACGGGGGCGCGTCGCTGGTGGCGCGCCCCCCGTCCCGGAGCGGGGCTACTTCACGCGCCACTTCTGGTTGGGCGTGCCCGCGCACGTCCACAGCTGGAGCCTGGCACCGTCGCCGGTGGCGTTGTCCTTCACGTCGACGCACTTGTCGGCCTGCGGGTTGACCAGGTCGCCGGCGGTGCTGAGCACGAACTGCTGGGCCGGGTTGCCGCTGCACCGGGCCAGCTGGATGACGGCGCCGTCGTCGCGGGAACCCCACGCGACGTCCATGCACAGCCCGAGGGAGCGCACGGTGCCGTCGCCCCGGAAGTCCCACTTCTGGTTGGCGGTGCCGGCGCAGTCCCAGATCTGGAGGGGGGTGCCGTCCTTGCCCTTGCCGTTCTTCGCGTCCGTGACGTCGACGCAGCGGTTCGAGCCCTTGCCGATGATGGCGAAGCCTTTGGCGGCGGCGGGCTTCTTCGTCGTGGGCTTCGTGTCCGGTTCCTGCTGCGACCCGGAGCCGGAGCCCCCGGAGCCCGATCCGGAGCCCGATCCCGAACCCGGGTTCTCGGGCTGTTCCTCCTGCTTCTCCTGCTTCTCCTGCGGGGGAGCCTCGGGCGTCTGTGACGGGAGCGGCGCCGCCGAGATGCTCGGCGCCGGTGCCATGGCGGACGGGCTGCCGCTCGGCAGGGCCGTCGTACCCGCCTGCTGGAGATCGGTCGCGGCGCTGGTGACCTTGGGCTGGTAGGCGAACCACAGGGTCACGAAGGTGACCGCCAGGACCACGGCCACCCCGAGGCAGGTGGCGAGCCAGCCCGGCAGGAACCCCCGCTGGACATAGGTGCCGTCGACCGGATGCGGTGCGACCCCGGCCCGCTGGACGGCGAGCGCGTACGGCCGCTCCTCCCTGGACCCGAACCAGATGATCTGTCTCGGCTTCAGGGTGGCCTTGACGAAGGCGGCACGGCCGGGCTCGATCTGCACATTGCTCGGATGGATGTCGTACGACAGCTGATCGCCGTTGTCGCTGCCGCTGACGGCGGCGGTGACCTTGGTGTTGCCCAGGTTGTCGATGGCCAGCTTCGGGCGTCCCCGGAAGCGCCCCTTCACCGTCGGCGGGACCAGCTCCGCCCGCACCTCCGTGAACGGCGTGATCGTCAGGTTCCCCTCGGGAACCGTCGTCGCCTCCGGATGCTGGGTCGGCGTGATCCGCACCGCGTACGGGTTCGGCCCCGCCGTCGCGTCGGGGGTGCGGGGCGGGGCGAAGGTCAGCTCCACCGACCCCGTCGTCCCCGGGTACAGCCGCAGCGTCTGCGGCTCCACCCTGGTCCACGGCGCGACGTCACCGACGGGCTCGAAACGGTACTCGTCGACCACGTCACCGGTGTTGCGCAGCCGCAGCCGCACCGTCGTACTGCTCCCCGGGTCCACGGTCGCGGAGGCGGGTTCGAGGGAAGTCCACAGGCTCACGTCAGGACGCTACGCGGCGGACGGCGTCCGGTCAGGAGCCGTCGGGGCAGGCCCGGCTGCCCCGACGGCCACCGGATCCCGCCCCGACGGCCTTGTCACACCGTGAACTTGACGGCTTCGAGCCAGATGCCGTTGTCGAGGGTGCCGCCGAAGATGAAGTGCTCTCCCTCACCGGGCTTGTCGCAGGCCAGGTTCTGCCAGCCGCGGTCCTTCTGGTGGACCGCCTGGCAGACCCCCTTGCCGCCGTTGTCGACGTTGATGGTGAAGCCCAGCAGGTCCGGGGCGCCCGCCTTGGAGCTGCCGAAGTAGTTGTCGAAGCCGTCCTTCGCGCTCGACCAGGGCTTCGGGTAGTGGCCCTGACCGTTGGTGGAGTCGGGGTTGTGGACGAACGCGGCACTGGCCGTGCCGTTGACGCCGGAGACCGCGATGTTGAGGGCCTTGAGCGACCGGCCCTGGCCCACCGTGCCGGCCGTGTCGCCGTCGCACTCCGGGGCCGTCCAGCCCTTGCCGGTCACGAACGCGCGGTAGCAGATGTGCCGGCCGCCCGGGTCCGCCGCGGCCAGCTGCCGTACGGCGGTCGCGGCCGTGGGCGCGCGCTTCTTCTTCTCCTCCGATCCGCCACCGGACCCGCCGCCACTGCCGTCGCCGCCGCCTCCTCCGCCACCGGCGGTCGCGGCCTCCGTCTCCGTGGCCTGCGGGGGCGGCGAGGAGGCGGGCGGGGCGGAGGGTGTGGGCGGCGGCGGGGTCGACGCCGGCGCCGAGGGGCTGGGCGCCAGCGTGCTGACCCCGGCCTTCTGGAGTTCGGTGGCGGCGCTGACGACCCTGGGCTTGTAGGCGAGCCAGAGGGTCACGAAGGTGATCGCGAGGGCCAGGCAGATCGCGAGGCAGGTGGCGAGCCAGCCGGGCAGGAAGCTGCGCTGGACGTAGGTGCCCTCGACGTCGAGCGGTGTGACCCCCGACCGCTTCACCGCGAGGGTGTACGGCCGCTCCTCCTTCGACCCGAACCAGGTGATCTGGCGCGGCTTCAGCGTGGCCTTCACGAACGCGGCACGGCCGGGCTCGATCTGCACATTGCTCGGATGGATGTCGTACGACAGCTGGTCGCCGTTGTCACTGCCGCTGATCGACGCGGTGACCTTGGTGTTGCCCACATTGTCGATGGCCAGCTTCGGCCGCCCCCGGAAGCGTCCCTTCACCGTCGGCGGGACGAGTTCCGTCCGCACCTCCGTGAACGGGGTGATCGTCAGGTTCCCCTCGGGAACCGTCGTCGCCTCCGGATGCTCGGTCGGCGTGATCCGCACCGCGTAGGCGTTCGGGCCGGCCACCGCGTCCGGGGTGCGGGGCGGGGCGAACGTCAGATCCACCGACCCCGTCGTCCCCGGATACAGCCGCAGCGTCTGCGGCTCCACGGTCGTCCACGGCGCGACGTCACCCACCGGCTCGAAACGGTACTCGTCGACGACGTCACCGGTGTTGCGCAGACGCAGCCGCACCGTCGTACTGCTCCCGGGGTCCACAGTCGCGGAGGCGGGTTCGAGGGAAGTCCACAGGCTCACGTCAGGACGCTACCGGGAGCGCGGGAGCCGGGTCAGGAGGAGAAGGTGCACGGTCGCGGTGCCCGAAAGGGCAGCGTGCGCGGGCTCGGGGGCGCTCACGGGGGCGCTGCCGCCGGGCCGGTGCCGGGGGGCGGCCCGGGTGTGTCCGCGCCGATCGGCCCGACTGCCCCTCGGGGCAACGGACATGCCCCCGATCAGGTCCCCGAGGACGTTTCGACGGACGCGCTTCGCGCGTGAGGGTGAGAGGCGACCTGTCTCGTACCCCAAGGAGAGCAGAGCATGCCGTCCTACCTGTCGCCGGGCGTCTACGTCGAGGAGGTGGCCAGCGGCTCGCGTCCCATCGAGGGTGTGGGCACCTCGGTGGCCGCCTTCGTCGGCCTGGCCCCGACCGGTCCGCTGAACGAGCCGACGCTGGTGACCAACTGGTCCCAGTACGTCGCCGCCTTCGGCGAGTTCACCGACGGCTACTACCTCGCGCACTCGGTGTACGGGTTCTTCAACAACGGCGGCAGCGCCGCGTACGTCGTCCGGGTCGGCGGCACCGGCCAGGGCGGCGCGTCCGCGGGCGGTCCGGCCGCGGTGACGGGTACCGCCGCGCCGGCCGCGCTGCCGCCGGGCGAGCCGAAGCAGCTGGGCACCTTCAGCGTGACCGCCATCGCGGGCGGTTCGCTGAGCGTCGAGGTCGCCGACCCCGAGGGCGAGGGTCCGGCCGAACGGTTCCGCCTGATCGTCAAGGACGGCGACAAGCCGGTCGAGACCTTCGACGTGACCGCCAAGAAGGGCGGCCGCAACTACGTCGTCACGCAGGTCAAGGAGCGCTCCAAGCTCATCACGGTCCAGGAGACGGCACCGGCCGCGCAGCTCGCGCGCCCCGACAACCAGACCGTGGCACTGGCGGCCCCCGCCGCGCCCGCGCCCGTCACGCCGGTCGCGGCGGACGACGGCCACCCCGGCCCGGCCCAGTACCTCGGCGACTCCGCCGACCGCACCGGCTTCGGCGGGCTGGAGGCCGTGGACGAGATCTCCATGGTCGCCGTGCCCGACCTGATGGCCGCCTACCAGCGCGGCGCGATCGACCTGGAGGCCGTCAAGGCGGTCCAGCTCGGTCTGATCGCCCACTGCGAGCTGATGGGCGACCGGGTCGCCGTCATCGACCCGCCGCCCGGCCTCAACGCCCGGCAGATCCGGGTCTGGCGCCAGGAGACCGCAGGGTACGACTCCAAGTACGCGGCGCTCTACTACCCCTGGATCAAGGTCTTCGACCCGGCCAGCGGCCAGTCCCGCGTCATCCCGCCGAGCGGCCATGTCGCCGGCGTCTGGGCCCGCAACGACTTCGAGCGCGGTGTCCACAAGGCGCCCGCCAACGAGGTCGTACGCGGTGCGGTGGATCTCGAACTCCAGATCACCCGCGGCGAGCAGGACCTGCTCAACCCCATCGGCGTCAACTGCATCCGTGCCTTCCCCGGCCGCGGCATCCGCGTCTGGGGCGCCCGCACCATGTCGTCCGACCCGGCCTGGCGCTACCTCAACATCCGCCGGTACTTCAACTACCTGGAGGAGTCGATCCTGATCGGCACCCAGTGGGTGGTGTTCGAACCGAACGACCACGCCCTGTGGGCCCGGATCCGGCGCAACGTCTCCGCCTTCCTGGTCAACGAATGGCGCAGCGGCGCCCTCTTCGGCCAGCGGCCCGAGGACGCGTACTACGTCAAGTGCGACGAGGAGACCAACCCTCCGGAGTCGGTCGACCTCGGCCGGGTCATCTGCGAGATCGGTATCGCCCCGGTCAAGCCCGCCGAGTTCGTGATCTTCCGGCTGGCGCAGTTCTCCAGCGGCAGCGGGGAGCTGGAGGAGTAGGCCGTCGCCGGCCCGCGCCCACCAGCGTTCGCGCACCAGCCCTTTCCCACGCCCCAGCCCCTGCCCGCTCCCTTAGAAGGACACAGAACAGATGAGTCTCGCGCCGGGTGACGCCCTTACCTCACACAATTTCGGCCTGCAGATCGACGGGGTGATGGTCGAGTACCTCGCGGAGGTCAGCGGCCTCACCCTCGAACAGGACGTCATCACCTACCAGCAGAACTCCGCGCAGGGCCGGCCCGAGGTCAATCTGCTGCCCGGTGTGCAGAAGAACGGGCAGTGCACCGTGGTCCGCGGTATGACCCAGTCGGCCGCGTTCAACACGTGGATCAACGATTCCATCAACGGCCAGATGAGCTCGGCGCGCAAGAACGCGTCGATCATCATGATGGATTATCAGAACAACCCGGTGAAGCGGTACAACATGCGCAACGCCTGGTGCAGCAAGATCGACGCGAGCACCCTGAAGGCCGGTGAGGCGTCCGCGCTCACCGAGACCGTGACCATCGTCTTCGAAGAACTGGTCATCGAGTAATGCGGCGCACGGCTGGCAGGGCGGGCGCGGGCGCCGGCTCGATCGTGGACGTCCCCGGTGCGGGTGCGGTGGGCGTGGTGGCGGGAGCCGGGGACGAGGCGGCTTCGGTCGCGTCCCCCTTCCCCACCACCGCCGTCCCTCCCGCCGCCGCCCCGGCGGTCGCGCCGGTGGCGCAGCGGCTGCGGACGGAGTTCCCGTTCGAGCTGCCGCGCGGGTACGTCGACGAGGCGGGGAACGTCCACCGGGAGGGCGTGATGCGTCTCGCCACCGCCCGGGACGAGCTGATCCCGCTGCGGGACGTCCGCGTCCAGGAGAACCCGGCGTATCTGTCGGTCGTGCTGCTCGGCCGGGTCATCACCCGGCTGGGCAACCTCCCGATGGTCCACGACGGGATCGTGGAGAACATGTTCGCGTCCGACCTCGCGTTCCTCCAGGACTTCTACCGGCAGGTCAACGCGGAGGGCCACACCCGCGCGGCCGTGGAGTGCCCCCACTGCTCCGAGCCGTTCGAGGTCGAACTCGGCGGGAGCCGCCTGGGGGAATCGTGACGTACGCGACCGACCGGCTGCACGAGGAGATCGCGTACGTCGCCTACCACTTCCACTGGGGCTTCGAGGAGATCCTCGACCTCGAACACCGCGACCGCCGCCGCTACACCGAACAGATCGCGTCCCTCGTGACACGGGGCGGGTCGGAGGGCTGACACGTGGGGTTCCTGGATCGGCTACGGGGTGTCGCGGGCGCGGCAGGGGCGGCAGGACGTGGGGTCGGCTCGGTCGGTGCCGTCGGTGCCGTCGGTGCCGTCGGTGCGGTGACGTCTGCCGCCGGGGGTGCGGGCTCGGCGTCGGGTTCGCCGTCGCATTCGGGTTCGGATTCGGGCGCGGGTTCGGGCGCGGGTTCGGGCGCGGGTTCGGGTTCGGAGGGGAGTCCGGCTCCGGCCGCCGGTGCGGGCGGTGGCTCGGCCGCGGGGCGTGGCTGGGAGGGGCTCGCTCCGATCCAGCGTGCCCTCGGAGGGCGGGCCGCCGTCGCGGACGCCGGGTTCAGCGGGCGGTTGAGCACCTGGCAGAACCCTTCCTTCACCGGGACCCTGTCCCACGCCGTCCTGCCAGGAGCGCCGGGCGGACTGGTCAGGGACGTCCTCACCACTTCGGCCGCACCGGTGGCCGGCCTCGAACTGCCCGTACGCACCCTCCCGGTGGCGCTCGACGAGCCCGCCCCCCAGCCCGACGCGCCCGGCGACGTACGGCCGGTGCAGCGCGCGCCGTACCAGGTCACGCCGTCCCGCCCGGCCGGCCCCCGGGTGACTCCCGTACCGCCCCGCACCACCCGCCGGGCGCCCTTGACCAAGGTCCCCACCGCCTCACCGGCCGTCCAGCGTCGCGTGCTGCCGACGGTGCGGCCGCAGGCTGCCGGGGACATGGGGGGCGGGGGCGCGGGGGGTGGCTCAACGGGGCCCACGGCAGCGGGCGATGTGTCGTCCGGGCCGGTGGTGCCGGGCGGGACGTCGGGCGACGCTTCGCGTGGGCCCGCGGCACCGAGCAGTGCCCCGGGCCGATCCCCTGGTGGGCCCACGGCATCGGGCGGTACCACGGGAGGCCACGCGGCGATCGCCGACGGCCCGACGTCCGGGCCCACGGTCGGCAGTGCCGCCTCATCCGGCCACGAGGTGGTCGGTGGGGCACCGTCCGGCCGCCCGGTCGTCCGTGCCGAGCCGTCCGGCCGCCCCACCGTCCATGCGGCGGCCCCGTCCGACCACAAGAGCCCTGGTGCTGCCTCGTCCGGGCCCCGGGCCGCCTCCGGCGATGTCTCGTTGCAACGGTCGGTGCCGGGCGACGCCGCACCGAGGGGTACGGCGTCGAGGCGTACGGCGTCCGGGTCCGGCGCGTCGGGGTCCGGCGCGTCGGGGTCGGCGGCCTCGGGTGTGAGTCAGGTCGACGCTTCCGGTGCCCCTCTGAGGGCAACGGTCCAGCCGACGGCGGCAGTTGGCAGCGACACCGCCGTGGGCAGCAATGACAACACGTCCAGCGGCTCCGCCGACGCGGCGGCCGACGTCGGTCGCGCGAGGCTCGACATCCAGCGGGCGGCGACCCCTGCGTCCCCTGCGGGCCGTACGGCGGTGGACTCGCCCCAGGGTTCCCCCGTGTCCTCCGGATCGCCCCGGGTCACGGGACGGTCCGAGGTCACCGCCCAGCCGACGGCAACCGGCTCGGGCCGCCCGGCCACGAGCCCGCATCGCACCCCCACCGCCCCCGGACGCATCGAAGACCCCGTTCAGCGGGCGACGGCCCACCCGGGCCGCACAGCAGCGAACCCCAGCCCCACTCCAACCAACCCCCAGAACCTCCCCGCCCCCCTTGGACAGTCCGAGGCCACCGTCCGGCCGACGGCAACCGACTCGGGCAGCGCGGGCACGAGCCCGCAACCCACCCGCTCCGCCCCCGGACACACCCAAGGCACCGTCCAGCGGGCGACAGCCCACCCGGGGCGCACGCCGGCACACCCCGGCCCCACGCCCACCAACCCCCAGGGCCCCCCGCCCACCCCCGGACACACCGAGGCCACCGTCCAGCCGACCGCGACCCACCCCGGCCGTACGGCAGCGCACCCCGGCGGTAGCGCTACCCCGGCCGCAGCGACCGGCGCGGGCACCCCCGCCGCACCTGGACGCACCGAAGGCACCGTCCAGCGGGCGGCGGCCCACCCGGGCCGTACGGCAGCGGACACCCGCAGCACGGCCCCTGCCACCCCGGCAACCCTCTCAACCGGTACGGGCACCGGCCCGCACGGCGCCTCTGCCGCCCCCGGACCCACCACCGCCGACACCGTCCAGCGCGCGGCGACGGGGTCCAGCGGTACGCCCGCCCACCCCGACGTGACCGTCACCCCACCGACCGCCCCGTACGCGAGCACGAGCACTGCCCCTGCTCCCGGCGATGCCCAACAGCCCGTGGCGGGACGCGGCCGCGTCCCGGCCGAGGCATCCGGCACGGGCGGTGCCACGCCGAGCACAGCCCGTACCTCTCCCTCCGGCACGACCGCCACCACCGGCGCCAGCAGGGCTGCGGGCAGTTCCGGCCGCCCCACCTCGACCGCCCCCGCCTTCGGAGCCGTGGACGTCCAGCGGGCGACAACCGGCACCGGCCGTACGGCAGCCGCGCCCGCCGGACCCCCCGCCGCACCGACCACCACCAGCACAGCGGCCGGCGGTCAGGGGACGGCCGCCCACGCGGCATTCGCCCCGGGCGGTACGGACACCACGCCCGCCGCGGCCGCAGGCCCCCGTCGTTCCTCCCCCGCCCCGACCGGCTCCCGCACCCCCGGCGCGGCAAAGCGCCTGGGTCTCGGCGCCCCCACCTCCGGCCCCGTCCCGTCGGCCGTCCCCGCCCCCACACCCCCCGCACCGACCCCCCTCACACCGTCGGTACCAGCACCCACCCCCCGTCAGCGCCCCCTCCTGGGCGCCCCGCTCTCCACCCCGCCCCAGGACGCGCAGCCCCTCTCCCCCCGCAAGCCCTCCGGCGGCGCGGGCCCCGCCTCGCCCCTCCCCCTGCAGCGGGCGACGACGACACAGCAGCCGGCCGTCCCCCTGAGACCCCCCGGCCAGGAACAGCGCCCTGAAGGGGCGCGGGGAACGGCGCGACCCGTCACCCCCACCCCGCAGTCGCCCATCACCCCCACCCGGCAACCCCTCGGGCGACCGGGCGCTGCCCCGGCGCCCGGCTCCGGCTCCAGAACCCCTGCCGCCCTGCCCTCTTCCGCCCCCACGGCCACGCCCCTGACCTCTTTCGCCACCGCGCCCCTCCCCGCGCGCCCCCTCACCCCCACCCGCGCCCTCACCTCGGCCCTGCCCACGCCCACGGCACCCCCCGTGATCCAGCGTCAGACCCCCCGGCCCGCCGTACCCCTGCGCCGCCCCGCGACCCCGGGCACCGGCCCCGCCGTACAACGCCTCAAGGCCCACCAGCCCGCCAAACCCGCCCAGCCCACCACCCCGCCCCCCACCGCGCGTCCCCTCACCGTCGCCCCCAAGGCCCCCGCCACCCCGCCCGTCACCCCCCGCGCACTCGCGCCCACACCGTCACCCGCGCCAGCGCCAGCGCCAGCGCCCACACCCGCACCCGCACCCGCACCGATCCAGCGAGCCCCGGAAGCCCCCCTCCGCCCCACCCCCACAACCACCGCCCCCACCACCTCCCCCGCATCCCCCTCCCCCGCGGCGGAGAACGACTCCCCCAGCCCCCCGTTCGACCCTCGCTCCCTCACCGACTTCCAGCTCGACGAACTGACCCACAAGCTCATCGGCCGCATCACCCGCCTCGTCCGCACCGAACTCCGCCTCGACCGCGAACGCGTCGGCAGACTCCGCGACCCCCGCCACTGACCGCCCCCGAACGCCCCGCACCACCAGAAAGGCCCTTCCCAGATGTCCCGCGATCTCGACCCGGGCTCCACCATCTTCTTCACGCTGACGATCGACGGCGAGAGCCTCGGTTACTTCAACGGGTGCGAAGGGCTGTCCTCGACCGTGGAGATCGAGCACCGCCAGGAGGGCGGGAACAACGGGTTCGTCTGGCAGTTCCCGTCGCGGGTGACCTTCTCGAACATCCGGCTGACGAGGCCGCTGACGCCGGACACGGCGAAGGTCGCCGCGTGGATCTCGTCCGTCGCGACGGGCGTGAAGCGGCCGACGGCCCAGATCGCGGCGCTGCGCGCGGACGGCTCGGAGGTGGCGCACTGGGGGCTCATCGACGTCCTGCCGGTGAGCTGGCAAGGGCCGTCCCTGGACCCGTCCAACCCGAGCGTGGCGACCGAGGTGCTGGAGATCGCGCACCACGGGTTCACGGACTGAGGGGCGGGGACAGACCATGGCGAAGGGCAGCAAGGGCAGCGGCGCGGGCAAGAGTCTCGTGCGGGCCACCCTGGCCATTCACGAGCCGCCGGTGGGGACGAGCACCACACCGGGCGGGCTGAAGAAGACGTTCAACTTCGAGTTCAACCCCTCCGAACTGACGCTGCGCCAGGGCGCCCAGTGGAAGCGGACGACGAGCGCGGCGGTGCGCGACGGCGCGCTGCCGGAGTTCATGGGGCCCGACCCCCGGGAGATGAACGTCGAGATCTTCCTCGACTCCTCCGACAAGCCGAGCGGCACCACCGTGCTGAAGAAGGTCGAGTCGCTGCTGTCGTGCTGCGAGGTGACGGCCAAGAGCCTCGCCGCGAAGCAGCCGTCGCCGCCGTGGGTGGTGTTCCAGTGGGGGTCGTTCTCGACCGCGCGTTTCACGGCGTACGTCAGCTCCGTGGACGTCACGTACTCCCTGTTCGGGACGACCGGTGTGCCGATCCGGGCCGCCTGCCGGATGACGCTGCACGAGATCCCCAGCCGGACCGAGGGGCAGAACCCGACCTCGGGCGCGCTCACCGCGCGCAGTGTGCACCGGGTCGTGGCGGGCGACTCGTTGCAGTCGCTGGCGTGGCGGGAGTACGGGAACGCGTCCGCGTGGCGGGCGATCGCGGAGGCCAACGGCATCGACGACCCCACCCATCTGCCCACCGGCACCGAACTCGTCCTCCCGGCGGCCGGAGAGGTGGGCCGCTGATGGGCGGGGCCGAGGCGGGAAATCCGTCCTTCTCCAACATCATCCGGGTCACCATCGACGGCAGGGAGCTGCCGACCGACTACGCCGACCTGCTGGTCGGCGGCTGGGTCGACCTCGGGGCCGGGGTGCCCGGCGCGTTCCGGGTCACCTTCCGGGACCCGCACGGGCTGCTGCTGGGCAAACTGAACGTCAGGTTCGGCTCCCTGGTCGTCATCTCGCCCGTGGCCGGCGGACAGGGCGCGGGCAGCCCGGTGTTCACCGGCGAGGTCACCGGGATGGAGACCGACTACGACGGCACCGGCACCTTCACCGTCGTGCGCGGCTACGACGCCGGCCACCGGCTGATGCGGGTGCGCAGGGTGGCGGCGTACCGCAACCAGACGGCCGCCGACATCGCCCGCAAGCTGGCCGCGATGAACGGCGTCCCGATCGGTCAGGTGCAGTCCACCAAGACCGTCTACGACTTCATCAGCCAGTCCAACGTGACGGACTGGGACTTCCTCGCGCGGCTCGCCGACGAGAACGAGATGGTGATGTCGCTGGACGCCAAGGGGAAGTTCCAGTTCGTCGAGCCGAAGCCGGCGTCCGGCGCGCCCGCGTCGAGCGCCCCCGGCCGGAAGAACCCCTACGAGCTGAAGGCCGGCGTCGACATCCTGCGCTGCCGGGCCGCCGTCACCGCCGCCGACCAGGTCGGCAAGGTCGAGGCGCGCGGCTGGAACGTCACGACGAAGAAGAAGCTCACCGCGACGACGAAGGCCGACGCCAACCCCGGTATCGCCATCGGCACCACCCCGCAGAAGGCGGCGACCCCCTTCAAGGCCGCCAAGCTGGTCGAGACGGACACGCCGTACGACCTGCAGAGCGAGGTCACGCACGCCGCCGGCTCCCTCGCCGACGACATCACCTCCGCCTTCGCCGAGCTGGAGGTCATGGTGCGCGGCAACCCGCTGCTGCGCCCCGGTGTGCCGATCACGCTCTCCGACGTGGGCGCCCCGTTCGAGGGCAAGTACACCTGCACGTCCGTACGGCACACCTTCGGCGACGGCAGCCACTACGAGACGTGGGTGACCGTCAGCGGCCGGCAGTGGCGCTCGCTGTTCGGGCTGACCTCGGGCGGCGGTACGGCGGCCCCGCGGCTGCCCAGTGTCGCCAACGCCCTCGTCACCGACGTCCAGGATCCGCTGAAGCAGGGCAGGGTGAAGCTGCAGTTCCCGTGGCTGGACGACGCGTACGTCAGTGACTGGACGCGGACCGTGCAGCTGGGCGGCAAGGCCGGCGGCGGAATCTTCCCGCTGGACGTCGGCGACGAGGTGCTGGTCGCCTTCGACCGGGGTGCGCTCGACCACCCGTTCGTCATCGGCGGCCTCTACAACGGCGTCGACAAGCCGACCCCCGTGAAGGACGTGCACCTGCACGACCCGGTCAAGAAGAAGGCGATCCGCCACACCCTGTCCGACCGGGAGGGCAACCGGGTCGACCTGCTCAGCCAGCAGACCGGCCTGCGCAAGCAGGGCGTGCGCCTCGCCACCGGCAACGACCGGCTGATCATCAACCTCGACCGGACGAAGACCGAGATCACCGTGGACAGCAAGGGTGCCGTCTCCATCACCGGCGGCACCTCGGTCTCGGTCAAGGCCGGGACCGATCTGACGCTGAGCGCGCGCCGGTCCGTGACCATCCGCAGCGGCGGCCCCCTCAACCTCCAGGGCCAGGGCATCGTCGGCCTCCGGTCGCTCGGCGGCGCGGTCAACGTGAACGCCGTGGGCGCCCTCACCATGAGCGCGGCCGGGGCCGCGACGATCAGCGCGGCCGGAACCGTGCAGATCAACGCGGTCGGCCAGGCGGCGCTGCGGGCGGCCAATGTCGACATCACGGGCATCGTGCTCGTCAACAAGAAGCCGTATCCGATCCCGTGACGCCCACCGCACGCACGCCCACCGTGCACACGCCCCGCACAGCCGACGTGACTTACATGCCCCGCACGCCCCGCACAGCCCACATGACTTACCTGCCCCGCACACCCCGCATGCCCCGCACGTCCACACGCCCCACTTGCCCACACGTCCACACGTCGGCCGAGAAGTCGTACGTCCCAGAAAGAGGGGTGGCCCGCTGATGGCCGAGCAGTTCGTCGGATCCGGCTGGGCGTTCCCGCTGCGCATCGGGCCCACCGGGGGCATCGCCCTGGTCAGCGGGGAGCGCGAGGTCGAGGAGGCCATCCGGCTCGTCCTGGCCACCGCGCCGGGCGAGCGGCCGATGCGCCCCGAGTTCGGCTGCGCCATCCACGACCTGGTGTTCGCGCCGGTCAACGAGGCCACCGCCGGCCGTATCCAGCACGAGGTGTACACGAGCCTCGACCGCTGGGAGCCGCGGATCGAGGTGACCGACGTCGAGGTGACGGCGGGCGCCGACCAGGGCGTCCTCTTCATCGACGTCCGCTACGCGATCCGCGGCACCAACAACCCGCGCAGCCTGGTCTTCCCGTTCTACGTCATCCCCTCCCACGACGAGCCGGACCTCGCTCCCGAAGGCTCCGACCGTCCCGAAAGCGACCGCTGATGGCCCTGCCCTCCCCGAACCTCGACGACCGGCGTTTCCAGCAGTTCGTGGACGACGCCAAGCGCTACATCCAGCAGCGGGCGCCGGAGTGGACCGACCACAACGTCTCCGACCCCGGTGTCACCCTGGTGGAGACGGTCGCCCACATGGCCGACCAGATCGTCTACCGGCTCAACCGGGTGCCGGAGAAGAACCATCTGGCGTTCCTCGACCTGGTGGGCATCACCCTCTTCCCGCCCTCGGCCGCCCGTACGGACGTGACGTTCTGGCTGTCGGCGCCGCAGGAGGAGCCGGTGCCGCTGCCGGTGGGCACCGAGGTCGCCACGCTGCGCACCGAGAGCGAGGAGGCGGTCGTCTTCGCCACCGAGCGCGAACTGTCCGTCGTGCCCTGCGCGTTGCGCCACCTGGTGACCCAGCGGCCCGGTGAGCCGGTCACCGACCGGACGGCCGACCTCGCCGAGGGCAAGGACCTGATGTGCTTCGCCGAGTCCCCGCGGCCCGGCGACGGTGTGCTGTTCGGGCTCACCGCCGCCGTCCCGTACTGCGCGATCGTGCTGGAGCTGGACAGCGTGGTCGACGGCGTCGGCGTGGACCCGCGGCAGCCGCCGCTGGTCTGGGAGGCGTGGACCGAGGACGGCTGGACGGAGTGCGAGGTCGACCGTGACGGCACGGGCGGCCTGAACCGGCCGGGCGAGGTGGTCCTGCACATGCCCGGCGGGCACACCCTGTCCCGCACCGGCGGACAGGAGGCCGGCTGGCTGCGCTGCCGGGTCACCGAACCCCTGCCCGGCCAGCCCTTCTACACCACCTCGCCGACCGTCCGCGCCGCCGAGGCCTTCACCATCGGCGGCACCACGACCGCCGTCCACGCCGAGACCGTGTACGACGAGGCCCTCGGCGAGTCCACCGGCCTGCCCGGTCAGCGGCTGCGCCTCGCCCACTTCCCGGTGGTGGGCGACACCCCGCCCGTGCTGCTGCAGACCGCCGAGCACGACGGCTGGACCGACTGGGACGTCGTCCCGTCCTTCGCCGCGTCCACCTCCTACGACCGCCACATCACCCTGGACTCCGCCACCGGCGAGATCGCCTTCGGCCCGGCCGTACGGGAGCCCGACGGCACCCTGCGCTCGTACGGGGCCGTCGCCCCCAAGGGCGCCGTCATCCGCGCGGTGCGCTATCGCACCGGCGGCGGCCGGGCCGGGAACGTGGCCCGGGGCGCCATCCGGGTGCTGCGCACCTCCGTCCCGTACGTCTCCGAGGTCGTCAACCGGGAGGCGGCGCGCGGCGGTGTGGACGCGGAGACCGTGGAGGAGGCGAAGGTCCGGGCGCCGATCACCCTGCGCGCCCAGGAACGCGCGGTGACCCTGCGGGACTACGAGGAACTCGCCCGCCGCGCGGCCCCCGAGACCGCCCGCATCACCTGCCTGGAGGGCGAGGAGGGCGAGCACGGGGCGTACGCGGTCCGGGTGCTGGTGGTCCCCCAGGCGGTGCCGGACCCGGGCGGCCGACTGCGCTTCGAGCAACTGGTGCCCGGCGACGCGCTGTTGCGCCGCATCACCCGTCACCTGGACGAACGCCGCCTGATCGGCACGCGGTTGGCCGTCGGCCCGCCCTTCTACCAGGGCGTCACCGTCGTCGCGACGCTGCACGCCTTCCGGGGCGCCGACACCGACCGGGTGCGCCGTCAGGCCCACGACGCGCTCTACCGCCACCTCGACCCGCTGACCGGCGGCGCCGACGGCCGCGGCTGGCCCTTCGGCCGCCCGGTCCAGTCCGGCGAGGTCTTCGCCGTCCTCCAGCGGGTGCCCGGCGTCGAACTCGTCGACGACGTCCAGCTGCACCCCGCCGACCCCCTCACCGGCAAACGGGGCGACCCCACCAACCGCATCGACCTCTCGCCCCCGTCGCTGGTGTTCTCCTTCGACCACCGGGTCCGCGTGATCGGGGACAAGCCGTGAGCCCCGGGCTCCCGGGCACGGGAGGCGAGCGCCGGTGAGAGGCTCCATCGACGGTCTCGGCTCCTCGCACCCCATCGGCGCGATGCTCCCCGCCGTCTTCGCCGACGACGACCTCGCCCAGCGCTTCGTCGGCGGTCTGGACGACGTCATCGCCCCGATCCTGTCCGTCCTCGACTGCCTGGACTCCTACTTCAGGCCGTCCCTGGCCCCCGTGGACTTCACCCAGTGGCTCGCCGGCTGGGTGGGCGCCGAGACCGACGGCACGGAACCGGAGGCCCGGCTGCGCGCCGCTGTCGCCGCCGCCGCGTATCTGCACCGCGTACGCGGCACCCGGCGCGGCCTGTCCGAGGCCGTACGCCTGGTGTTCGGCGTGACCCCGGAGATCACCGAGAGCGGCGCCGCCGCCTGGGACGCCCGTCCCCTCGGCCCGGTCCCCGGGGAAACCCGCCCGCGCCTGCACGTGACTCTGCGCCTTCCCGACCCCACCCCCGCGGACGAACACCGGCTGGACAGCCTCGTCGCCGCCGCCCGTCCCGCCCACATGCCCTACACGGTCCAGGTGACCGCCGCCGAAAGGATCCCCGAGAGATGACCAGCCCGACCCCCGGCACCGGCCAGGCCCGGAGCTGCGCCGAGTGCGGAACCCGCGGGGAGCCCGGCCAGTCCTTCTGCGACGCCTGCGGCGCGGTGCTCGGCTGGACCGGAACCCCGGCCCGCACGACCACGGGCGAGGCCCCGGCGACCGCCGCCCCGGCTGCCGACCGCCCGGGCGACCCGGCTCCGGCCGCCGCCCCCGCGGGCGCGCCCGCCGGTCGTGCGGCGGCCCCCGGCGAGCCCGGCTGGGACGCCTTCGCGCTCCCGGGCGCGGGCACGGGCACTGCCCGCACCGGCCACGACGCCGGCCAGGACACCGGCCGGCCGGGGACGGTCGCGGCCCCCGTCCGCGGCCCCGAGGCCGCCACGACGGTACGCACGGACGCACCCCCCGCCACCGCACCGGCCCCCGCCGACGGCACGACGGCGGCGGCTCCCCCGGCCGAGCCCCGGACCCCGTCCCCGGCGGCCACACCCGAGCCCGTCCCCGCGCCCCGCCCCCGGCACGACGACGAGGCCCCCACCACCCCCCTGCCGGCCCCCGCGGCACCGCCTGCCGCGCCCTCCCCCTCCGACACCGACCGGGCCAGGTCCCTGCTCGTCCCGGTCGCCGACCCCGAACCCCGTGCCCCGGCGGAGCCGGCCGTAGCTCCCGTACTGCCGGGCCGCCCGGACGTGCAGCGGCCCCAGGTGCGCACCCCCGGCCCGGAGTTCGGCACGGAGGGCGGTGTGCCCTGCCCGTGGTGCGGGACCCCGACCCGGCCGGACCGTCACTTCTGCGCGCGCTGCGCGATGCCGATGGCCGGCCGTACGCAGGCCCCGGGACGGCTGCCGTGGTGGCGCCGGATGCTGAACGGCCGCGGCACGCAGACCCCGTGGGCCGGCGACCGCCCGCGTCTGCGCCGTGGCTTCGGCCGGATCCTCAACTGGGTGGTCGCCGCCCTGGTCCTCACCCTGGTCGTCACCCTCGCCTTCCAGGCCGACGACGGCTACCGGGCGGCCCGCGACCACTTCGCCAAGCGCGCGTCGGTCGTCCCGGACAGCTTCAAGGCGTCCCGCTCGTACCCCGGGCACAAGCCGGACCTGGCCTTCGACACGTACAGCAACACGTGGTGGGGTCCGGGTGTCACGCAGTCCGGCGAGGGTGAGTGGCTGGAGGCCCACTTCGAGCAGCCGATCCGGCTGTTGGACGTGGTCATCACCCCGGGCGTCTCCAAGCAGGCGGACCAGCGCTCGGAGTCGGCCCGCCCGCACCGCATCGAGGCGACCGTCACCGCCGCCGACGGCTCCACCTCCACCAAGATCCTCACCCTCGACCAGGCCGCCGGCGGCCAGAGCCGCAAGTTCCGCGTCGGAGACGCCAAGTCCGTCCGCTTCACCATCCGCTCCTCCTACGGCGCCGACGACAAGAAGCAGGTCGCGATAGCGGAGATCGAGTTCTTCGGCCGCTCCAGCAGCAACAGCTAGAACGCCCTGCGGCAACCTGCCGTCCCTCGTCGTGACGAGTGCCCGAACCCCCCTTCCAGGGTGGGCATTCGGCATGTACGAGGGGCGGGTGGGACTGTGGCGAGAAGGCCGGACGGCACCGAGGTGGTGGCAGCGGTGCGGCGCGTCACCACCGGCCTGTCCTTCGTCTTCATCAAGGCCACCGAGGGGCGTACCTACACCAACCCCAGACTCGCCGCGCAGACCAGGACCGCCCGCGGGGCGGGCCTGGTCGTCGGCTTCTGCCACTTCCTCTGGCCGGGCAACCTGACCGCCCAGGCCGAGTACTTCGTCGACAGGGCCCCGGAGCGGGCGGGCGACATCCTCGCCGTCGACTGGGAGACGACGGGCGAGGGCACGCACGCGGGCAACGCGGAGAAGGACCGCTTGCTGCGCAAGGTGAAGGAGCTCCGCCCGGATCACCGGGTGATCCTCTACTGCGACCGCAGCTACTGGCTGACCGTCGATTCCACGTCCTACGCCGGCGACGGCCTCTGGATCGCCGACTACGTCGCGGCGGGCAAGCCCCGCATCAAGGCCAGGTGGCGCTTCCACCAGTACACGGACCACCCGGTCGACAAGAACGTGGCGGACTTCGCGAGCAGGGCCGCGCTGCGGGAGTGGGCCGGCGGCTGACCGCCGTCCGCCGGCCCGGTCGCCGCGGCTAGCCCCGGAAGTCCGGCGTGCGTTCCGGCGAAGCCTCGGCCAGGGCCTTGGCCACGGCCTCGGCGTCGCCCCGGAGGCCGTAGACGGGGGTGTCGGGCTGCTGGCGCCAGGAGTCGTCGAGGCCGCCGGCGTCCACGGTGTCGAAGCCGAGTTCGTCGATGAGGGTGCGGATCTTCGTCTTGGCCGCCTCGTCGTCGCCGGCGACGGGGAGGGCGATGCGGTCCGGGGCCCCGGCGGGGCGGGGGCGGTCGAGGATGTCCTGGGCGTAGGTGCCGTTGAAGGCCTTGACCACGGGGTGGCCCAGGTGCTGTGCGGTCCAGCGGCTCTCGGTGAGGCCGTCGTCCTCGATCGCGGCGATCCGGCCGTCGCGCTGGCGGGGGTAGTAGTTGCCGGTGTCGATGACGGCGACGCCGTCCGCGGCCCCGTCGAGGAGGCCGGAGGGCAGATCGGGCACCGCCTTCAGCGGGATCGTGACCACCACGATCTCGGCGCCGCGGGCCGCCTCCTCCACCGTGACCGGGGTCGCGCCCGTCTCCTCGGCCAGTGCGGTGAGGGTCTGCGGGCCGCGGGAGTTGGCGACGGAGACCTCGTGGCCGAGGGCCGTGAGCCGCCGGGTGAGGTTGCCGCCGATGTTGCCCGCGCCGATGATGCCGATCTTCATGTCAGGCCGCCCTTCGCGTTCGGGAGTTCCGGGAGTCGGGACGTTCGCATGTCCCGAGGGCTCCACATATGCATGCACGTGCATGCAGTACTCGCCAACCTCGGAGCGGCCCGCGCTATTCCGCCCCCGCACGACGAAGGGGCGCCCCCGTCGCACGCGACGGAAGACGCCCCTCGGCCCCCGGACTCACTTGTCCAGGTGGGCCCAGAACTCGTCGAACGACAGGAGCTTGTCGCCGTTGAGGTCACGGGTGCGGATGATGACCTCCGCCACGGACTCGGTGACGTTCCAGTCGCCTTCCTGGGCCAGGGCGGTCTTGAACTCGGCGGCGGTGATGAACCCGTCACCGTCCGCGTCGATCCGCTGGAACTCCTTGCGCGCTGCCTCGATGTCCGCCACCGATCCGCCCCTTCTTGGTGCCCTGCCCGTTGCGGGCAGTCCTGCCTACGGTCCTACTGACGCAGGTCAGATTAACCGGCCGGGCGAGCCCGGAGTGCGGCGACCACCCACGCGAACTCCCCGGCGTGCGCCTACAGCGGCTCGACGCCCCGTACCAGCGCGGCCGGCTCCCGGAACCGGGCCGGCTCGGCGTGGGCCGCCGAGGCGACCCGCTCCAGCAGGACGGCCCGGTCGGTGTCGCCGAGCAGCCCGGCCAAGACCTCCTCGGCGGCGGACGAGGCGGGGTCGACACCGCCGCGCAGCGCCTCCCCGGCGAGCTGCACCAGGCGGCTCATGAACCCCAGGGAGGTGCCCGACGGCCCCTCCGGCCCCCGGTCCGCCGCGTCGAACTCGGCCGTCTCCCGCATCCGTGCCCGGAACCCGGGGTCCTGGAGCATCTCGGCCGGCTCCACCCAGGCGTCCACCTGCCCGGGCGTGGGGTCCTCCGGCAGATCCGCGAGGCTGAACCGGAGCCGCGTGCGGATGTCGGGGTCGGCGGTGTCGAGTCCCCCCAAGCTGTCCTCCATCAAGTCGACCAGTAGCGGATCGTGCGGACGGACAGGCCGGAGGTGCGGGCGAGCTGCCCGATGGTGAAAAGGCCGGTGCCGTTTTCGATCATGTCTGCGAGTGTGGGCCCTCCAGTGGGTGGAGACTCGAGGAGCGGGGCGGAGGAGTCCGGTGGCGGAGAGCTTGCGGGACGTTCTGGACGGGGTGGCCCGGGGGGACTTCCCCCCGGCGGACGGTCGTACGACCGTCGTCGCACAGGTCTCCCCCCGGGACGCGGGTGTCCTGTGCTTCACGGGGCACTCCGTGGTCTTCACGGACGAGGACCCCCGGTGGGTGTACGAGAGGCTGGCGGCCGCGGAGTGCGACCCGATGTCCGCGAGCCTGAACCCGCGGTTCCTGGCGGCCCTGATGGAACGCACGGGCCGTACGACCGAGACCGTCGACACGATGCTGGTCGCCGCGCCCCTGCCGGGCGAGCCACCGCTGCCGCTGAAGGAGATCGAGGACGCCGGACACCCCCGTGTCGCGTACGCGCGGCGGCGCCGTGACGGCGTCCGGGTCTTCGTGACGGACGGCGGTGTCCTGACGACGGGCCGCGGGATCGCCGGCCGGCTGGAGGTGTCGGTGGAGGTGGACGAGGACCTACGGCACCGGGGGCTGGGCCGGGCGCTGGTGACGGCCGCACGGCATCTCGCCGACGAGCCGCTGTGGGCGCAGATCGCGCCGGGGAACGCCCGCAGCGTGCGGGCGTTCCAGTCGGCCGGCTATGTGCCGGTGGGCTCGGAGCTTCTGCTCAGCGCCCGCTAGGACCACCGGCCGAGCCGGCGGGGAGTGCGGTGGGTGTCAGTGCCAGGGCACGTAGTGCGGGTTGCTCTCGCACTCGCTCATCTTCTCGGTCCTGGTCTTCCTGTCGACCGGACAGACGCCGATGATGAACTCCGTCCGGATACCGCCGGGGAAGGCGACCTCGACCTGGTCGGCCCACCTGTGCTGGTCGCCGATGGTCCCGTTGACGTCCACACCGCCGGGGGCGTCGATGTAGTAGTTGTAGCCGGACTTGTACCAGGTCTTGTACAGGTCGTGGTCGTAGGTCGTGGAGACGTACGGCGAGGGCTGGTTGACCAGGACGTAACGCTCGATGTCGTACTGCCCGTCGATGACGTCCTTGGGGTGGAAGCCCTGCTCGAAGACGGTCGCCGGGCCCCGGCTGTCGCTGCGGTACAGGGTGGCGCAGGTGGTGCGCCAGACCGGCTCGGGGGTGATGCGGTCGACGTCCACGCGGCGGTCCGCGGCGGCGTGGACCGGGTCGTCGAAGCGGGGGCAGGCGGGGGCGGCGGCCTTGGCCGGGGCCGCGGCGGGCGTCTGTGCCGGAGCGGTCGCGGCGGAGGCCGTGAGGACGGCGGAGAGGGACAGGACGACGGCGGCGGCCCGGCGCCGCAGAGTGGCGGTGATCATGCTCAGCACGATCCCGGCCGCGCGGCGCCGGGCCGGGGACCCTCACTCGTACGGAGGCGTGTCAGCCCGCCCGGTTGTCATGTGTCGGCGGAAGACCGGCGGAAGCTGCGGGCCTCGGGGCGTCAGCGGAAGATGCCGGTGTGGCCGAGCGAGTAGCGGCCGGGCTGCGGGTACACGGCGAGGCCGTGCGGGCCGCTGCCGACGGGGATGCGGGCGAGCTGCTCCCCGGTGCGGGTGTCGAGGGCGTACACCTCGGAGTCGTAGCGGCCGGAGAGCCACAGGACCTTGCCGTCGGCGGAGACGCCGCCCATGTCGGGGCTGCCGCCGTCGGGCAGGTGCCACTTCTCGGTCAGCTTGTTCTCGGTGAAGTCGAAGACGGAGACCGTGCCCTCGCCCCGGTTGGAGACGTACATCTCGCGGGAGTCGCGGCCGACGTACAGCCCGTGGGTGCCCTTGCCGGTGGGCAGCAGCTTCGGTTCGTCGAACGTGTCGCCGTCGAGGACCCACATGCCGTCGGCCATCATGTCGGCGATGTAGAACCGCTTGCCGTCCGGGGAGATCTTCACATCCTGCGGCATGGCCCCCTCGAACGGCAGTTTCCGCTGTCCGATCACCTTCATCCTCGCGGTGTCGACCTTGAGCAGTTCGCCGCTGAACTCGCACGAGACGATGAAGTACGTGCCGTCGGCGGAGAAGTCGGCGTGGTTGACGCCGTAGCAGCTGACCGGCTCGGTCTTGACCCGCTTCATGGTGTGCGGGTCGCGGAAGACGAGTTCACGGTCGAGCGAGGCCATGACGACGGCGTACTCGCCGTTCGGGGTGAAGTACAGGTTGTAGGGGTCGTGCACCTCGACCGGCTCGCCCGCCTTCCCCGTCGCCGGGTCGATGGGGGTGAGGGTGTGGCCCCGGTTGTTGTTGACCCACAGGGTCTTCAGGTCCCAGGAGGGCACCACGTGCTGGGGCTGGCGGCCCACCGGGATCGTCTCGACGATCTCGTACGTCTCCGGGTCGATCACGGAGACGGTGTCGGACTCGCTGTTGGGGACGTACACCCGGGACGGGAAGTCCTTGACGACCGGGGAGAGCCGGCCCGGGCGGTCGGCGGCGTAGACGTCCTTGGGATCCAGCACGGGCGGCATGCCGTGCAGACCCCGGGCCGCCGTCCGCTGTCGCTTCTTCCGCTCGGCGGCCTCGGCCTCGGCGGCGGCCCGGTCGGCCCGGGTCCGCTGCTCGTGCTCCGTGTTCCCGGCGCCGGCGCCGCACGCGGCCACGGCGGCGAGAACGGTGGCCGCGAGAAGGGCGCGCTGCACGAGGGTGCACTGCATGAGGGAGCTGCGGGGCGTGGTCACGCGACCTTTATAGGGAGGTTCACCCCGAATTCCGGCGATTGGCCCGATCGACGGAGATGCGCGTGGCGGCGGCCGCCGGGCCCCGCGCCCGCCTCGGCCCCGTCACCGGTCGGCGACCGGTGTCATCGGTCGGCGACCCGCATCTCGAACCAGGTCGTCTTGCCCCTCGGCAGCAGGTCGACCCCCCAGCGGTCCGAGAGCTTGTCCACCAGGAACAGGCCCCGCCCGCTGGTGTCCATCTCCTGCACCGGCATCAGACAGGGCAGGCCGCGCGAGGGGTCGCGGACCTCGACCCGGATCCAGCCGGGCCGGCGGCGCATGCGGAGCCCGAAGACACGGGCGCCGGTGTGCCGTACGGCGTTGCCCACGAGTTCGGAGACGAGCAGGACCGTGTCCTCGGTCATCTTCGGCGACAGCCGCCACTGGCGGAGTACGACGACCTGGGCGAGCCGCCGGGCCGTGGCCGCGGACTCGGGACGGGACGGCAGCGGGACCTCCGCCTCGGTCGGGTTGCCGAACAACTCCAGTGCCTTCTGCGCCCGTTCGTCCTCGATCGCAGGTGACCAACGCGCCGCGGTCGCACTCCCGTGCCGCCGCGGCTGTTCGATACCCTCCAGCCCCGCCATGCCCTCCATCATGGCCGCCCCGGGCCCCTTTCGGGGCCGTTCCGCAGGAATACAACCCCCGGAACCAACCATTCCGGGACTTTCGGGTGACATATGCCAGAGGCAGCGAACCGCCCACGAAAGTCCGTCCGACCTGCGCGAACGCTCTGAACTTCGGTCAACGGCACGAGCGTTGGGCAAGGCTCTCTTAAGGCTGCCTTAAGGCTCGGAGACACCGCCCCTTCGGGGGACACGGGTCATACATCGCGTCAACTGCAAGTCCGTCAGCAGAACTTGCGGGCCGAATTCCGGAAGCCCCCGGACCCGGCCCGCTCGCCCCTCGCCCTCACCCTCGCCCTCGCCCTCGCCCTCGCCCTCAGACGAACTTGGCCTTGCCCGGCCCCTCCTCCACGAAGCTGCGCATCCCGCGCTCCCGGTCCTCCGTGGCGAACAGCCCCGCGAACCAGTTCCGCTCGATGGCGAGCCCGGTCTCCAGGTCGGTCTCCAGACCCGCGTCGATCGACTCCTTGGCGGCCCGCAGCGCGATGGCCGGCCCCTTCGCCAGCCGGGCGGCCCACTCGTGCGCGGCGGTGTACACCTCGCCGGCCGGGACGACCCGGTCGACCAGGCCGAGGGTGAGGGCCTCGTCCGCCTTGACCATCCGGCCGGTGAAGATGAGGTCCTTGGCCTTGGAGGGGCCGACGAGGCGGGCGAGGCGCTGGGTGCCGCCCGCGCCCGGGATCACGCCGAGCAGGATCTCCGGCTGGCCGAGCTTGGCGTTCTCCCCGGCGATCCGGTAGTCCGCGCACAGCGCCAGCTCGCAGCCGCCGCCCAGCGCGTAGCCGGTGACGGCCGCGACGACCGGCTTGGGGATACGGGCCACGGCGCTGAAGGAGTCCTGCAGGGGGCGGGACCTCGCGACCATCGCCGCGTGGTCCATGTCCTGCATCTCCTTGATGTCGGCGCCGGCCGCGAAGACCTTCTCGCCGCCGTAGATCACCACCGCGCGGACGTCGTCGCGGCGCGTGGCCTCCTCGGCGAGTTCCTTGAGGCGGTCCTGGGTGGCGATGTCCAGGGCGTTCATGGGCGGCCGGTCGAGGCGGATGGTGCCGACGCCCTCGGCGACTTCGAGATGCACTGTCATGAGGGCAGGTTAACGGCGACTAACGGCAACGGCCCCGGTGCCGTACATCACACCGGGGCCGTGCGTCGCGGATTCGGGCCGTCAGGCGGTGGCGCCTACGCCTTCCACTTGTCCCAGTCCATGTTCCAGCCGTTGTAGCCGTTGTCCGGGTCCACGATCCGGTCGTTGGAGTTCTTCACGACCACGACGTCGCCGACCATGGAGTGGTCGAAGAACCAGGCGCCCGGCGCCTTGCGGTCGTAGCCGCCGCGGGTGTCGCGCAGTCCGATGCAGCCGTGGCTGGCGTTGTAGTTGCCGAAGGCGCCGCCACCCCAGTAGTTGCCGTGGATGAAGGTGCCCGAGTTGGTCAGGCGCATCGCGTCCGGCACGTCCTTGATGTCGTACTCGCCGCCGTAGCCGACGGTCTCGCCGTTCATCCGGGTCACGCGCAGGCGCTCGCTGATGACCATCTGGCCGTTCCAGGTCTCCATGCCGGGCTGGCCGGTGGTGACCGGGATGGTCTTGATGACCTTGCCGTCGCGCTTCACCTTCATGGTGAGCTTCTTGACGTCGACCACGGAGACCTGGCTGCGGCCGATGGTGAAGGAGACCTTCTTGCTCTGCTCGCCGTAGACGCCGTCGCGGCCCTCGACGCCGTCGAGGTTGAGGTCGACGGTGACCTTGGTGCCGGCCTTCCAGTACTTCTCCGGACGGAAGTCGAGGCGGTCGTTGCCGAACCAGTGGCCCTCGACGTCGACGGGCGGCTCGGTCTTGACGGTGATGGCCTTCTCGACGGCGTCGGGGGCCGTGATGCCCCGGGTGAAGCGGATCGAGAACGGCATGCCGACGCCGACCTTCGAGCCGTCCTCGGGGGTGAAGATGCCGACGAAGGTGTTCTTCGGGGTCAGCGTGGTGAACGACGAGTCCTCGGCCGCCTCACGCCCCTCGGAGTCCTTCGCGACGGCGTGCACCTTGTACTCGGTGGCCGAGTTGAGGTGGGTCGACGGCGTCCAGCTGGCGCCGTCGGCGGATATCTCGCCGGCGATCTTCGCGCCCTTGTCGTTCTCGACCGTGACCTCGGACAGCTTGCCCTTGGTGGCGTTCACCTCGAGGGCACCGCTGGTGGCCACGGAGTCGGCGCCGTTCTTCGGCGCGATGGAGACCACGGCCTCCGATGCCTTGGTGGCCGTCTTGTCGGAGGCGGTCCTGTCGGAGCCCTTCCCCTTGTCGCCGTCGGAGCCGGTGCCCGAACCCCCGCCCCCGCCGCACGCGGTGACCGCGAGCAGCATCAGGACCGGCAGCACGGCCAGGGCCCCCTTGCGCCGCCGCGTCCGCGCGCCAACCGACGCCCCCGATATCGGTCGCCCGTTCAACTCTCTGTTCTCCCCTCGCACGGCCTGATCAGGCCCGCACCCCTACGCGCAGAGCGCGCGTACGCACGAACATTAACCAGATGATCGGGATGAATTGGCCTCGGCGTATGTCACCGTTCAGTCCCAACTTCGATGATCACGCGCGCACCCCCCATGTCCGGGCTATGTCCGTCTACTTCACCGCAGCACCCGCTTTCCATTCCTTCCACCCCATGTTCCACCCTCCGAGACCATTGTCCGGAGAGACCTTTTTGTCAGTGCTGTTGACGACCTCGACGACGTCCCCGACGAGACTGCGGTCGAAGAACCAGCCCGCGGGCGTGCCCGAATCGCCGCCCTTCACATCGCGCAGGCCGACGCAGCCATGGCTGACGTTGGCCCTGCCGAAGGCGTCCGGGGCCCAGTAGTTGCCGTGCAGGAAGGTGCCCGAGGTGGTGAGGCGCATGGCGTGCGGGACGTCGGGGATGTCGTACTCGCCCTTGCCGTCGGCCTTGCGGAAGCCGACGGTGGCGCCGTTCATCCGGGTCACCTCCAGCATCTCGGTGACGACCATCTTCCCGTTGTACGTCGTCGTCCTCGGCGCCCCGGCCGTGATGGGGAGCGTGGCGAGCACGCCGTCGCCGCGTTCCACGCGCATGGTGTGCCGCGCCGCGTCGACCACGCTGACCTGGTGCCGGCCGACGGTGAAGGAGAACGTCTTGTACTGCTGGCCGTAGACGCCGGGCGCGCCCTCGACGTCCCGCAGCCGCAGACCGACGGTGACCCGGGTGCCGGGCCTCCAGTACGTCTCGGGACGGAAGTCGAGGCGCCCGGCGCCGAACCAGTGCGGGCGGACCTCGACGGCGGGTTCGGCGGTCACGTCGACGGCGCGTTCGACGGCCGCGCGGTCCTCGATCTCCCGGTTGAACTCCAGGGAGACGATCATGCCGGTGCCGACGGTGGCCCGGTTCTCGGGCGTCACGTAGGCGATGAAGCGCTCGTCGGGGACGTAGGTGGTGAAGGTGACGTGCCGGGCCGAGCGGCGGCCGTGGCCGTCGAGAGCGACCGCGTCGACGGTGTACCGGGCGGCCAGCGCGAGCTTCGGTGAGCCGGTGGGGCGCCAGGTCAGCCCGTCGGCGGACATTCGGCCCGGCACGGGTGACTCCTGCGCGTCCTGCGACTTCACCACCTTGACGGACTCCAGGCGCCCGCTGGGCACCCGCACTTCGAGACGACGCTCCGGGCGCACGCCCTTGCTGCCGTCCTCCGGAGTGACCCTGATCGTGTCGTCGGGTGCCTTTCCGCTGGTCAGCGGCGGCCCGGTGGTGCATCCTGCGGCTCCGGCCAGCAGGGCCGCCCAGGTGAGCGCGGCGGCCAGGGCGGCCACGGCGCGGCGCGCGTGCGTCTGTGCGTGGTTCACGTGCGGCCCAACGACGGCGCACGCCCCCGGGAAACGTGAGTGCGAGGCGTGCTCTGGGCAGAACACTTGGGAGGACGACGTGATGGGGAGCGGCGCGGGGACGGCCGGCTCCCCCTTCCCGTCGCCCACCGAGCCGCGGGAGGCCTGAGGTGTCGAGCGCAGCCGAGCAGGAGGAAGTGACGGGGACGCGCGGGGTGCCGGCCGCGCGTCCGGCCGTCGTGCTGAACGGGGGCCGGCGCGAGGAGCCGTCGCCGGGGACGAGGCCCGTGTGGCCGGGGACGCCGACGCCGCTCGGAGCGCGGTTCCGGGTGGGCCCCGACGGGGTCGCGGGCACCAACTTCGCGCTGTGGGCCGGCGGGGCGGAGGCCGTCGAGCTGTGTCTGTTCTCCGCGGCGGGCGAGGAGACCCGGCTGCGGCTGACCGAGCTGACGCACGAGATCTGGCACGGCTTCGTGCCCGGTGTCCTGCCCGGGCAGCGGTACGGCTACCGCGTGCACGGCCGCTGGGACCCGTGGACCGGCGCCCGCTGGAACCCGGCGAAGCTCCTCCTGGACCCGTACGCGCGTGCCGTGGACGGCGAGTTCGGTCTGCCGCCGGAGGTGTACGCACACGTCCGGGACTGGCCCGAGCAGCACGTCGCCGACACCGTGCGCGACGAACGGGACTCGGCGCCGCACGTCCCGAAGGGCGTCGTCGTGCACGACGACGCCCCCGACGACGAATGGACCGACGACCGACGACCGAAGACGCCCTGGGCGGACTCGGTCATCTACGAACTGCACGTACGCGGCTTCACCATGACCCACCCGGGCGTCCCCGAGGAGCTGCGCGGCACGTACGCCGGTCTGGCCCACCCCGCCGCGATCGAGCACCTGGTGAAGCTGGGGGTGACGGCGGTGGAGCTGCTGCCCGTGCACCAGTTCGCCCACGAGGACCATCTGCTGCGCCGGGGCATGCGCAACTACTGGGGCTACAACTCGGTCGGCTACTTCGCCCCGCACGCGGCGTACTCCTCGTCGGGCACGGCCGGGCAGCAGGTCGGGGAGTTCCGGCGGATGGTGCGGGCGCTGCACGCCGCCGGTATCGAGGTCGTCCTCGACGTGGTCTACAACCACACGGCCGAGGCCGACGAGCGCGGTCCGAGCCTGTCGCTGCGCGGCATCGACAACCGGGGCTACTACCGCCTGCAGAGCGACGCGCGGCGCTACGCGGACTACACGGGCTGCGGGAACACGCTGCACGTGGTCCAGCCGCACGTCCTGCGGCTGATCACCGACTCGCTGCGGTACTGGGTGACGGAGATGGGGGTGGACGGCTTCCGTTTCGATCTGGCGGCGGCCCTCGCCCGCTCCATGCACGACGTCGACATGCTCTCCCCGTTCCTCGCCGTCATCGCCCAGGACCCGGTCCTGCGACGGGTGAAGCTGATCGCCGAGCCGTGGGACGTGGGCTCGGGCGGCTACCAGGTGGGCGCCTTCCCGCCCCTGTGGACGGAGTGGAACGACCGCTACCGGGGCGCGGTACGGGACTTCTGGCGGGGCGCGCTGCCGGACGTACGGGATCTCGGCTACCGGCTGTCGGGGTCGAGCGACCTGTACGCGTGGGGCGGCCGCCGGCCCTACGCCTCGGTCAACTTCATCACCGCGCACGACGGTTTCACGCTCCGCGACCTGGTGTCGTACGAGCGCAAGCACAACGAGGCGAACGGGGAGGGGAACCGGGACGGCTCGGACGACAACCGGTCCTGGAACTGCGGAGCCGAGGGCGAGACGGACGACGAGGGCGTACGGGCCCTGCGGCGACGGCAGTTGCGGAACCTGCTGACGACGCTGCTGCTGTCCACGGGCGTGCCGATGCTGGTCGCCGGCGACGAGCTGGGCCGCACGCAGGGGGGCAACAACAACGCCTACTGCCAGGACAACGAGATCAGCTGGGTCGACTGGGGGCTGCTGGAGGACCCGGCCTGGAAGGGCCTCTTCGATCTGACGGCCCGGCTGATCGCGCTGCGCCACGCGCATCCGGTGCTGCGCCGCCGGGCGTTCTTCTCCGGCCGGGCCCACTCGGCGGACGGGCTGCGGGACCTGGCCTGGTTCACGGCACGCGGCGCCGAGATGACCGAACGGGACTGGTACGCGCCGGCCGCGACCCTCGGTATGTACCTCTCCGGCCGCGACATCCCCGGCCGCGACGCCCGGGGCGCACCGATCCTCGACGACAGCTTCCTCATCGTCCTGCACGCCGGCGACCGGCCGGCCGGCTTCGTCCTGCCGGGCACGCCGTGGGCGCAGCGGTACGAGGTGGTGGTCGACACCTCGCGGGAGGAGCAGGGGGAGCCGGTGGGGGAGGTGCACGAGGCGGGGGCGGAGGTGATCGTCCCGGCACGGTGTGTGCTGCTGCTGCGGGTGCTGGGGTGAGCGGTCCGGTGTCCCGGGTCAGCCGAGGATGCCCCGTTCGTAGGCGGTGGCCACCGCGGCGGCCCGGTCCTTGACCCCCAGCTCGGCGTAGAGATGGGTGAGAGGGGTCTTGACCGTCGCCTCGCTGATGAAGAGTTCACGGGCGATCTCGCGGTTGGCGGTGCCCCTGGCCACCAGGGCGAGGACTTCGCGCTCGCGGGCGGAGAGGGGTTCGCCGCCGGGGGCGCGCGGGGTGCGGACGGCCGTCACCAGCCGGGAGGCGACGGCCGGGGAGAGCACGGTGCGGCCCTCGGCCGCCGCGCGGACCGCCGTGAAGCACCAGCAGGAGGGTAGGGAATCCCAGCATCCAGAAGAGGCTGCCGGGTTCCCTGCGGAGGAGGCGGGCCTCGGTCCGCAGGACGGCGGTGTTGACGAGGGTGGTGCTCATGCGGCGGCCTCCTGGGTGCCCGGCTTGCTGTCGGCCTGCGCGGCGGCCTTCGGGTCCGCCTTCGTCAGGTCGAGGAACGCGTCGTCCAACGTGGCGTCGGCGACGCGGAGTTGGTGGGCGGTGATGTGCGTGCGGGCGAGGACTGGAGCTGCGCGCCGAGCACCCGGCGGGTGGCCTCGTGCTCGGCTACGGGGTCGAGGCCGACGATCCGGACCCGGCCCGCGTCGGGCACCCGGAGGCCCTCGACGCATTCGACGGTGGTGGTCTTGCCGGCGCCGTTGGGGCCGAGGATCCCGAAGATCTCGCCCTCCGCGACGCTGAAGGAGACACCGTCGACGACGTTGCGGCCGCCGTAGGCCTTGGTCAGGCCGGTGACCTCGATGACGGATGCGGACGACGTGTGTGGCATGTGTCGAGAATCCCGGCCGCGCGCGGGTGCGCACATCGTCCATCGCGCTCGAACGGGCATCAGCCGATCGGTCGATGTGCCGGTACGACCTCGCCGGTCTCTCCGTACGCGTCCGTGGCCGCGCGAGGTCGTAGGACTGACGGCCGAGAGCGGTCCGGCCAAAACTCGGTGGGCGTTGTCAGTGGCGATCCGTAGGCTCGCTGCTGATGGCCACGACACGTGCAACCCCCGAGGAACCCGACCGGACCCTGGAACCCGAGACGGCCCCCGAGCCCGAGGACTGCGACAGGGCGCAGGCGCCCGAGAAGGCCGAGGGCCGGTCCGCCGTACGCACGCTGCTGCGGTTGTGGCCGTATGTGCGGCCCGTGCGGGCGCGGCTGTCCGTGGCCGCGCTCGTCGCGATAGTCGCCTCCTGCGTGGGCCTGTTCATCCCGCTGGTGCTGAAGTGGATGGTCGACGGGCCGGTCGCGGACCGGGACCCGGCGGGTGTGTGGCTCGGGGCGCTGTACCTGTTGCTGCTCGGTCTGGCCGAGGCGCTGCTGTTCGGGTTACGGCGCTGGCTGGTGGCGCGGCCCCTCGCCGGGGTGGAGGCGTCCATGCGCGCGGATCTCTACCGTCATCTGCAGCGCCTGCCGGTCGCGTTCCACGACCGCTGGGCCTCCGGGCAGCTGCTCTCGCGCGGCACGACGGATCTGATGCTGCTGCGGATGTTCCTCGCCTTCCCGCTGACGTTCCTGCTGGTCAACGCGGTGACCATCGTGGTCGGCGTCATCATCATGCTGCTCCAGGACTGGACGCTCGGGCTGGTCATCCTGGGTCCGGCGATTCCCGTGATGGTCACCTGCGTGATCTTCGAGCGGAAGTACGCCAAGGTCGCGCGTCTGGCCCAGGACCAGGTGGGCGACCTGACCACGGTCGTCGAGGAGAGCGTCCTCGGGATCCGCATCATCAAGGGGTTCGGACGCCATCGCAGCCAGGCCCTGGCCTTCCGGGAGCTGTCCCGGACCCTGCGCGGCACCGAGCTGCGCAAGGCCCGTCTGCTGTCGGTGATCTGGGGCGTCATCATCACGCTCCCCGAGCTGGCGATCGGGGCGGCCCTCGTCCTCGGTGTCGTGCAGGTCGCGGACGGTGTCCTGTCGGCGGGCACGCTGGTGGCGTTCCTGTCGACCGCCCTCGCGCTGCGCTGGCCCGTCGACTCGATCGGCTTCCTGCTGGCGATGAGCCAGGAGGCGGCGACGGCGACGGAACGGTATTTCGAGGTGATGGACGAGGAGCCGGAGTCGTCGGCCGACGCCGCGCGTAACGCCTCCACGTCCGTCTCCAACTCCACGTCCGTCTCCAACTCCACGTCCGTCTCCAACTCAGCCTCCGTCTCCAACTCCGCTTCCGCTTCCGCCGCCACCTCCGCCTCCGCCGACATCGCTGTCACCGCCGGATCCGGGGGCGGCGGCGGGCTGCGGTTCCACCACGTCACCTTCCGGTATCCCGACGCCGCCCCCGGCACCACCCCGACCCTCGACCGCGTCGACCTCCACATCCGCCCCGGCGAGTCGATGGCCCTGGTCGGCGCCACCGGCTCCGGCAAGACCACCCTGACCGCGCTCGTCCCCCGCCTCCACGAGGTCACCTCCGGCCGCATCACGCTGGACGGCGAGGACATCACCGGGATGTCCCGCGAGGAACTGCGCGCGAAGGTCGCCGTCGCCTTCGAGGAGCCCACCCTCTTCTCGGCGACCGTCGGTGAGAACGTCCTGATGGGTGCCCGGCCGGACGCGGGCGAGGCCGAGCTGGACCGCGCCCTCGCCATCGCCCAGGCGGAGTTCGCGCACGCGCTCCCCCAGGGCACCGCCACGCAGGTCGGCGAGCAGGGCCTGAGCCTCTCGGGCGGCCAGCGGCAGCGCCTCGCGCTGGCGCGGGCCGTGGTCGGCCGTCCCCGCTTCCTGGTGCTGGACGACCCGTTGTCGGCGCTCGACGTGCACACGGAGGCCGCGGTGGAGGCGGCGCTGCGCCGCGTGCTCGCGGAGACGACCGCGCTGATCGTGGCGCACCGCCCGTCGACGGTGCTGCTCGCCGACCGCGTGGCCCTGCTCTCCGGGGGCCGGATCGCCGCGGTGGGCACCCACCAGGAACTGCTGCGCACGAACGCCGAGTACGCCCATCTGATGTCCGGGACCGAGGAGGACGAGCGATGACGGCGCCCATGACCACCGCGCCGGACAAGGAACCGAACGAGGAACCCGAGGGCACGGCCGTCCAGGCCGCCGCCCCGGAGAAGCCGGCCGGCGGCGGCCTGTCCGCCGCCCCTCGCGAGGCGTCCGCCGACGACCCGTTCGACCACGACGATCTGCCCACTCCCCCGGGCGCCACCCTCGCGCTGCTGCGCTCCCTGCTCGCGCCGATGCGCACCCGGGTGGTCGTCGCGAGCGTGCTGCTCCTGCTCCAGCAGGCGGCGGTGCAGGCGGGCCCGCTGCTGGTGGCGTACGCCATCGACAGTGCCGTACCCGCGCTCCGGGACGGCCGGCACGGGCCGCTGATCGCGGTGGCGGCCGGGTATCTGGCGTGCGCGCTGGCGGCCGGCGGGCTGCAGTTCGCGTTCATCGGGGCGTCCGCGCGGGTCAACCAGGACGTGCTGCTGGATCTGCGCGGCCGGATCTTCCGCCACGCGCAGGCCCTGAGCATCGACTTCCACGAGCGGTACACCTCGGGCCGGCTCATCTCCCGCTCCACCACGGACGTCGAGTCGCTGCGCGAACTCCTCGACGAGGGTCTGCAGGAACTCATCGGCGTGATCCTCGCCTTCGTCTACATCTCGGCCATGCTGCTCTGGCTGGACCTCGGGCTGGGCGCGGCCGCGCTGGCGTCGTTCGTGCCGCTGTACGGGTTCGTGCGGACGTACCGGCGGCGCGCGGCCGGCGTCTACACGGCCCGGTCCACCGCGATCGCCGCGGTGATCGTGAAGTTCGCGGAGACGATGAACGGCATCAGGCCGGTGCGGGCGTTCCGCCGCGAGGCCGCGAACGACACGGAGTTCGCCGCCCTGAACCGGCTCCACGAGCGCAGGAACGGCGACGCCATCCTGGAGATGGCCCGCTATGTGGTCTGCTCCCGTGTCGTCGCCAACATCACGGTCGCGGCGATCGTGCTGTGGGGCGCGTACCGGGTGGCCTCGCAGACGCTGGCGCTGGGTGTGCTGGCGGCGGCCGTGCTGTATCTGCGGCGGCTGTACGACCCGATCGACCGGCTCGGCATGTTCCTCAACTCCTACCAGTCGGCGGCGGCCTCGCTGGAGAAGATCGCCGGTCTGCTGGCCCAGGCCCCGTCGGTGCCCGAGCCCGCCGCACCGAAGGAGCTGCCGACGGCGGCCCGCGACATGCCGGGCCGCGAGGTCGTGTTCGACGACGTGCGGTTCGCCTACCGCACCGGCGGCGAGATCCTGCCCCGCTTCGACCTCACGCTCGCGGCGGGCAGCACGGTGGCGGTCGTCGGGTCCACCGGCGCCGGCAAGTCGACCCTGGCCAAACTGGTGGCCCGGTTCTACGACCCCTCCTCGGGGCGGGTCCTCCTCGACGGCGTCGACCTGCGCGACCTCTCGGTGCCCGAGCTGCGGCGCGGGGTGATCATGGTGACGCAGGAGTCGTTCCTGTTCTCCGGCACGGTCGCCGAGAACATCTCCCTCGGCCGCCCCGACGCCGGCCGCGAGGACATCGAGCGGGCGGCCAAGGCCATCGGCGCCCATGACTTCATCGCCGCCCTGCCCGACGGCTACGACACCGACGTACGCAAGCGCGGTGGCCGAATCTCCGCCGGACAGCGCCAGCTCGTGGCGTTCGCACGGGCGTTGCTGGCCGACCCGGCCGTCCTCATCCTGGACGAGGCGACCAGCTCGCTCGACGTCCCGGGCGAGCGGGCGGTCCAGCGGGCCATGTCCACGGTCCTGCGCGGCCGTACGGCCGTGGTGATCGCCCACCGGCTGTCCACGGTCGCGATCGCCGACCGCGTCCTGGTGATGGAACACGGCCGGATCGTGGAGGACGGCACGCCGGCGGACCTGATCGCGGGCACCGGCAGGTTCGCGGACCTGCACCGGGCCTGGCGGGACAGTCTGGCGTAGCGGTGCCGGAAGAACTCACCCGGCGGAACGGATCCACACGAATCGGGGGCCGATGATCAACGCGTACGAGGACCCCGGCACGCCCGACTGCCGGGGCGGCGCCCGGTATCTGTGGTGGCTGGTCAAGCAACAGGCGGGCCGTTCCGCACTCGGCTCGCTGATCTCCTGTGTGTGGATGGTGCTGCTCGCGGCCACCCCGTACCTGCTCTCCCGCGCGATCGACGAGGGGCTGGAACCCGGTGACCGGTCGGCGCTGGTCGGCTGGACGGCCGCGCTCTTCGGGGTGGGCGCCTTCAACGCCTGGCTGAGCATCATGCGCCACCGCACGATGACCCGGGTCCGGATGGACGCCAACTTCCGCACGGTGAAGGTGGTGATGGCGCACGCCGTCCGGCTGGGCGCGGCGCTGCCGCGCCGGGTCGGCGCCGGGGAGGTCGTCACGATCGGCGTGGGCGACGTGCAGACGATCTCCTCCTCGCTGACGGTCATCGGGCCGGGGGCCGGCGCGCTCGCCGCGTACCTCGTGGTCGCGGGGCTGCTGGTGTCGGTGTCCCTGCCCATCGCCGGGGTGGTGCTGCTGGGGATGCCGCTGATCGCCGTGATCGTGGGTCCGCTGATGCGGCGGCTGCAGGGCACGGAGTCGGAGTACCGGGAGCGGCAGGGCGTGCTGACCGCGCGGATCGCGGACCTCGCGGGCGGGCTGCGTGTGCTCAACGGGCTCGGCGGCAAGGGGCTGGTCGCCGACGCGTTCCACCGGGACTCGCAGCGGCTGCGGGCGCAGGGCTACCGGGTGGGGGCGGTGACCAGCTGGATGCAGGCGCTCGGGGTGGGGCTGCCGACGGTCTTCCTCGCGGTGGTGACCTGGCTCGCGGCCCGGCTCGCCGCCCAGGGGGCCATCACGGTCGGCGAGCTGGTGGCGGTGTACGGGTACGTCACCGTGCTGGTGCGGCCGGTGTCGTACTTCGTCGACTGGGGGTACGAGGTCAGCCGCGGGGTGGTGGCCGCGCGGCGCGTCATCCGCTTCCTCACCCTGGAACCGCTGCCGGACCACGGCACCACGGACGCGCCCGCCGAACCCTCGGCGCTGCACGACCCCGCGTCTGGGGTACGGGTGCCGCCGGGGCGGCTGGTCGCGCTGGCCGCCGACCGGCCGGCCGACGCCGCGGCGGTGGTGGACCGGCTCGGCCGGTACGCGCCGACGGCGGTGACCTGGGGCGGAACCCTGCTCGACGCGATCCCGCTGGCGCAGGTCCGCGCGCGGATCCTGGTCGCCGATCACGAGGCCGACCTGTTCGCGGGCCGGCTGCGGGACCTGCTCGGCGGGCACGGCGACGTCGACGACGCCGCGGCCGCGCGGGCGTTGCACGCGGCCGTGGCCGAGGACATCGTCCAGGGCCTGGCCGACGGTCTGGACGCGGCGGTCGACGCGCGGGGCGGCAACCTCTCCGGCGGTCAGCGCCAGCGGGTACGGCTGGCGCGTGCGCTGGTGGCCGATCCCGAGATCCTGCTCGCCGTCGAGCCGACGTCGGCGCTCGACGCCCACACCGAGGCGCGGGTCGCGCAGCGGCTGCGGGCCGCCCGTGCGGGCCGTACGACCCTGGTCACCACCACCTCGCCCCTCGTCCTCGATCACGCGGACACCGTCCTGCACCTGGTCGACGGCAAGGTCGCCGCCCGCGGCACCCACCGCGATCTCCTCGCGGGCGAGCCGGGATACCGGGCGCTGGTGGCGCGGGACGCGGGGGAGGAACGGGACGCGGGGGAAGAAGGGGACGCCGACGAGAGCGCGGTCGAGGAGGCCCTGCGGTGACCACGGAACTCACACCCCCTGCCACGGGCCGGCTGCCCGTCGCCGACCGGGCCGCCGTGCGGCGGGCCACGGTACGGCTGGTGCGGGCGGACGGACGGGCGTTCCTCGCCGTGCTGGGGCTGAACGGGGCCGCGGCCGCGCTGGGGCTGGCCGGGCCGTGGCTGCTGGGCCGGATCATCGACGAGGTGCGCGGCGGGGGCGGCGTCGCAGCGGTGGACCGGCTGGCGGTGGCGATCCTGCTGTGCGCGGGGGCGCAGTTGCTGCTGGCGCGCTGGGCCCGGTACGTGGGGCACCGGTTCGGGGAGCGGACGCTGGCGCGGGTGCGGGAGGAGTTCGTGGACCGGACGCTGGCGCTGCCGGCGTCGGTGGTGGAACGGGCGGGGACCGGTGATCTGACGGCGCGCGGCACGGCGGACGTGGACGCGGTCGGCAGGACGCTGCGGGACGTGGGACCCGAGCTGCTGATCAGCTCGGTGCAGGCGTTGTTCCTGATCGGCGCGGTGTTCGCGCTGGACCCGCGGCTCGGGCTGTGCGCGCTCTCCGGACTCGGCGGTATCGCGGTGGTGCTGCGCTGGTATCTGCGCCGGGCGCGTACCGGGTATCTCGCGGAGGGCGCGGCCCAGTCGGAGGTCGCGGAGATCGTCGCGGCGACCGCGTCCGGGGCTCGTACGGTGGAGGCGCTGCGGCTGGAGCGACGCCGGATCACCGCGAGCCGGGACGCGCTGGAGGTCTCCCGGCGGCGCCGGTTCCACACCCTCTTCCTGCGCACGGTGTTCTTCCCCGGCGTGGAGGTCTCGTACTTCGTGCCGCAGGTTCTGGTCCTCCTCCTCGGCGGGATGCTGCTGGCGCGCGGTTCGGTCAGTCTGGGCGCGGTGGTGTCGGCGGCCCTGTATCTGCAGCAGCTGAGCGGTCCGCTCGACGAGATCCTGATGCGGGTGGAGCTGCTGCAGAGCAGCGGGGCCTCGTTCGCCCGGGTGGAGGGGCTGGCCGGTGCCCCGCGCGCCGGGGCCGCCGAGACCCCGGAGCCGGCGGACGACCGTATCGACGTGGCGGGCGTGCGCTACGCGTACGACCGGGGCGGCGAGGTGCTGCGGGGCGTGGACCTGACGGTCCGGCCCGGCGAACGGCTCGCGGTGGTCGGCCCGTCCGGCGCCGGCAAGACGACCCTGAGCCGCCTCCTGGCCGGTATCGACGCGCCGACGGAGGGCTCGGTGACGGTCGGCGGGGTCCCCGTCGTGGACCTCGGCCCCGAACGCCTGCGCCGCCAGGTCGTGCTGGTCACCCAGGAGCACCATGTCTTCCTGGGCACGGTCCGCGACAACCTGCTGATCGCCGAACCGGCGGCCACGGACGCGGAGTTGTGGGCGGCGCTGTCGGCCGTGGGCGCGGACGCCTGGGTGCGCGACCTTCCCGACGGCCTCGACACCCGCCTCGGCGAGGGCGGCCGCCGCACGGACGGCCCCCAGGCCCAGCAGCTGGCGCTCGCCCGGGTGGTCCTCGCCGACCCCCACACCCTCATCCTCGACGAGGCCACCGCCCTCCTGGACCCCACCACCGCCCGCCACACCGAACGCGCCCTCGCCGCCGTCCTGCACGGCCGCACGGTCATCGCCATCGCCCACCGCCTCCACACCGCCCACGACGCGGACCGCGTGGCCGTCATGGAGAACGGTCTGCTCACCGAACTCGGCACGCACGAGGAACTGGTGGCGGCGAAGGGCGCGTACGCGGCGCTGTGGCGGCGGTGGCACGGGGAGGGGGAGTCCTGACAGGCCGCGGGCCCGCGGCAGCATGCCGAACACCCCTACGACGACTTGGAGTTCTCGTCCCGCGATGCCGCCGATGTGTGCCGTCTGTCCTCCCGACCCGCTCGGCACCGCTCCGTTCGGGAAGTTCACCCTGGTGTACTTCCGCGCGACCCGGGCGGCCCCCGCGTACGACGAGGGCTGGGTCGGACACCCGGAGAACGCGGTCTGGTTCTGCGACGCACACGCGCCCCTCGCCGAGCGGCTGAAAGAGTTCACGGCGGCCGAGGCGCTGGAGCGCCTCGCATGACAGACGGCGAACAGTCCGTATAGCGAACATGACCAACCGGGCAACGGACGATTTCCAGCCAACTTCTTGACGCGCTCCTGACAGGACCCACGGTCTCCTGCCACTCTGCCCACAACCGCGACACAGCAACCTCACAGCGGGGCCGGCCGTGCCGCGAAGCAACCCCCCACGCATGTGGTTTAAGCGTTCACCAGTTCACACCTTGTTCTGCCCGGGCGGCCACCAGCCGCCCGGTCTCCCCTGGCCGCGCCCCCCGCGGCCATGCAGAAGGAGTCAGTGTTGAGACGCCAGTCCCACAGACGCACCTCCCACACCGGTAACACTTTCGGCCACAGCGCCCGTCGGCGCGCGGCCGCCGGCGCGCTCGTCGCCGTCACCGCCCTGCTGGCCGCGGCCGTCCAGTCGGGCGCCGCCTCCGCCGCCCCGGAGAAGGCACCGTCGGCGGCGGGCAAGGCCAACCCGGGCGCGGTCTCGATGAAGCTCACCCCCGCCCAGCGGGCCGAGCTGATACGCGAGGCCAACGCCACGAAGGCGGAGACCGCCGGGAAGCTCGATCTCGGCGCGAAGGAGAAGCTCGTCGTCCGCGACGTGGTCAAGGACCGCGACGGCACCGTGCACACGCGGTACGAGCGGACCTACGACGGCCTCCCGGTCCTCGGCGGCGACCTCGTCGTGAAGACCTCGAAGGCGGGCGCCACCAAGGGCGTCGTCAAGGCCACCAAGGCGAAGATCGCGGTGTCGTCGCTGACGCCCACCGTGACCAAGGCCAGGGCCGAGAAGCAGGCACTCGGTGCCGCGAAGGCGGAGAAGGCCAAGAACCCCGAGGTCAACCGCGCGCCCCGCAAGGTCGTCTGGGCCGCGAGCGGCAAGCCCGTCCTCGCCTACGAGACGGTCGTCGGCGGCTTCCAGCACGACGGCACCCCGCAGGAGCTGCACGTCATCACCGACGCCACCAGCGGGGCGAAGCTGTACGAGTGGGAGGCGGTCGAGACCGGCACCGGCAACACGGTGTACAGCGGTTCGGTCACCCTCGGCACCACGCAGTCGGGTTCGACGTTCAACCTCACCGACGGCGCGCGCGGCGGCCACAAGACGTACAACCTGAACCGCGGCACCTCGGGCACCGGGACCCTGTTCTCCGGCCCCGACGACGTCTGGGGCAACGGCTCCCCGTCGAACCTGGAGTCGGCCGGCGCCGACGCCCACTACGGCGCGGCACTGACCTGGGACTACTACAAGAACGTGCACGGCCGCAACGGCATCCGCGGTGACGGCGTCGGCGCCTACTCGCGGGTCCACTACGGCAACAACTACGTCAACGCGTTCTGGCAGGACGCCTGCTTCTGCATGACGTACGGCGACGGCTCGGGCAACGCCAACCCGCTGACGTCGATCGACGTGGCCGCGCACGAGATGACCCACGGCCTCACGTCCAACACGGCCGGGCTGAACTACTCCGGCGAGTCCGGCGGTCTGAACGAGGCCACCTCGGACATCTTCGGCTCCACGGTCGAGTTCTACGCGGCGAACTCCTCCGACGTCGGTGACTACCTCATCGGCGAGGAGATCAACATCAACGGCAACGGAACGCCGTTGCGCTACATGGACAAGCCGAGCAAGGACGGCTCGTCCAAGGACTCCTGGTACTCGGGCATCGGCTCGATCGACGTGCACTACTCCTCGGGCCCGGCCAACCACTTCTTCTACCTCCTCTCCGAGGGCAGCGGCGCCAAGACCATCAACGGCGTGAACTACGACTCGCCCACCTCGGACGGCCTCCCCGTGACGGGCATCGGCCGCGCCAAGGCGGAGCAGATCTGGTTCAAGGCGCTGACCACGAAGTTCACGTCGACGACCAACTACGCGGCGGCCCGCACCGGCACGCTCGCGGTCGCCGGTGAGCTGTACGGCACCACGTCCGCCGAGTACACGGCGGTGCAGAACGCGTGGGCCGGCATCAACGTGGGCTCGCGTCCCGGCGGCGGCGGGGGCGGCGGTACGTCGTTCGAGAGCACGACCGACGTATCGATTCCGGACAACGGCGCGGCGGTCACCTCGCCGATCACCGTCTCCGGCCGGACCGGCAACGCGCCCTCGAACCTCGCGGTCGCCGTGGACATCGTCCACACCTACATCGGTGACCTCCAGGTCCAGCTGGTCGCCCCCGACGGCACGGCCTACACGCTGAAGGCGTACGGCACCGGCGGCAGCGCGGACAACATCAGCACCACGTACACCGTGAACGCGTCGTCCGAAGTCGCCAACGGCGTGTGGCAGTTGCGGGTCCAGGACAACGCGGCCCGGGACACCGGCTACATCAACAGCTGGAAGCTGACGTTCCCGTAGGTCGCGGCAGGGCTCCTCGTCCACGGGGGCCCGTCGTGAGCGTGACGTGACAGGGCGCCGCCCCGGGGGATCCAACTCCCCCGGGGCGGCGCCTTCTTTGCCGTTCTCCGGGAGCCGCTTTGCCGCGCCTTGGTCACGCCTTTGCCGTGGTCGGAGCGGTTTTACATGGCCGCAATATTTCCGGACTGTTGATTTTCGGCCAACATCACCTTGCCCTCCTGACATGTACGCGCCCTACTGGCACGCTTCACCCACCCGCCGCACTCGTAACCCAGATACCCGGACGACTCCCCAGGCCGTCCGGCCTCCCCCACCAAGGAGCATGAGTGACTCCGTTCTACGCGCGTCGCCGTCGCACCACGCTGGCCATCGCCACCGCTGTCGCCGCAGGTGCACTGCTGACCACCGGACTGACCACCGGCGCCACCGCCCAGCCCGCGCCCGTCGCGGACAAGGCCAAGCCCGCCGGTGCCCCGGTCGCGCTCACCCCCGCCGCGCGCACCGCCCTGATCAAGAAGGCGGACGCGGCCACGACCGAGACCGCCGACGAGATAGGTCTCGGTGCCAAGGAGGACCTGGTCGTCCGTGACGTCATCAAGGACGCCGACGGCACGGTCCACACGCGCTACGAGCGCACCTTCGGCGGCGTCCCGGTCCTCGGCGGCGACCTGGTCGTCCACGAGTCCAAGGCCGGCGCCATCAAGAGCGTCACCAGAGCGACCAAGGCCACCGTCGAGGTCGCCGAACTCACCGCGGACGTCACCAAGGCCACCGCCGAGAAGCAGGCACTGAAGGCCGCCAAGGCCGAGGGCTCCACCAAGACCGAGGCCGACAAGGCCCCGCGCAAGGTCGTCTGGGCGGCGAGCGGCAAGCCCGCGCTCGCCTACGAGACGGTCGTCGGCGGCTTCCAGCACGACGGCACCCCGCAGCAGCTCCACGTGATCACCGACGCGGAGACCGGCAAGAAGCTGTACGAGTGGGAGGCCGTCCAGACCGGCTCCGGAAAGAGCAAGTACAACGGCTCGGTCACCCTCGGCACGACCCTGTCGGGCTCCACGTACAACCTGACGGACGCCGGCCGCGGCGGCCACAAGACGTACAACAAGGCCCGCTCCACCTCGTCGTCGGCCGGCACGCTCTTCACCGACGCCGACGACGTCTGGGGAACCGGCAGCATCTCCAGCTCCTCGACCGACCAGAACGCCGCCGTGGACGCCCACTACGGCGCCCAGGTCACCTGGGACTTCTACAAGAACGTCCTCGGCCGCAACGGCATCAAGAACAACGGCGTCGCCGCGTACTCCCGGGTCCACTACGGCAACGCGTACGTCAACGCCTTCTGGGACGACAGCTGCTTCTGCATGACGTACGGCGACGGCACGAGCAACACCAAGCCGCTCACCTCGCTGGACGTGGCCGGGCACGAGATGAGCCACGGCCTGACCGCCAACACCGCCCGCCTGAACTACTCGGGCGAGTCCGGCGGCCTGAACGAGGCCACCTCCGACATCTTCGGCACGGCGGTCGAGTTCTACGCGGCCAACGCCAGCGACCCCGGTGACTACCTCATCGGCGAGAAGATCGACATCAACGGCAACGGCACCCCGCTGCGCTACATGGACCAGCCGAGCAAGGACGGCGACTCGGCCAACTACTGGTCCTCGTCCCTCGGCAGCCTGGACGTCCACTACTCGTCGGGCCCGGCGAACCACTTCTTCTACCTGCTGAGCGAGGGCAGCGGCGCCAAGACCATCAACGGCGTCTCGTACAACTCGCCCACCTCCAACGGTGCCACGATCACCGGCATCGGCCGCGCCAAGGCCATCCAGATCTGGTACAAGGCGCTCAGCACGTACATGACCTCGACGACCAACTACAAGGGCGCCCGCACGGCGACCCTGAACGCGGCCTCCTCCCTGTACGGCGCCTCCAGCGCCGAGTACGCGGCGGTGAACGCGGCGTGGGCGGCGGTCAACGTCAACGCCTGACCTGACGTGGTGGTGCAGGGATAGGTGACTGGGGCGGCACCCGGCGAGAAGGCGACGCCGGGTGCCGCCCTAGGCTTTGCGCCATGCCCGCATCACACGGCCCGCTCCCCGAGGGCCCCTTCACCTACGAAGCGGTCGGCGCGACCCGCGAGGGTCACTGCCCGCCCGACTTCAACCGCCTGCACGTCCGCTCCCGCATAGGCGAGGGCACGGACGTGTTCGAGCGGGCCGCGCACGCCGTACGCACCTGGGAGATGCACCGCGCGCTGGGCGTCGGCATCCACGCCTCCGCCCCCGAGGCGGCCCCCGGCGTCGACGTGACGGTCACCCTCGGCGGCGTCATCAAGGCCCCCTGCCGCATCGTCTACACGGTGGACGAGCCCCGCCGCAAGGGCTGGGCGTACGGCACGCTGCCGGGCCACCCGGAATGCGGCGAGGAGGCGTTCATCGTCGACCGCACCGGGGACGGCACCGTCTGGCTGACGATCTCGGCCTTCAGCCGCGGCGCCAAGTGGTACGCACGGGCGGGCGGGGCGGCGACGCGGGGGCTGCAGCAGGCTTACGCGCGGCGGTGCGGGGTGGTGCTGCGGCGGCTGGTGGAGGAGCCGAAAGAGTGAATCCACGTACTGGGCTGCGACCCAGATTCTGTCTAACTAGTGGCTGTCCCGCAAAGATCGGTTTGAGTATCCGGACCGGGGCGCTTTGCTCCGGGCTTGCGGTCCATCAGGCGACCGTCCCGCCCGCGTTGCGGATCAGCCGCTGGAGCACCTTCACCGTGGTGACGTAGTCCTCATCGTCGATGCCCTCGTGGAGGGCGGCGCGGACCGCGGGAGCATTGCGGGCCCAGTCGACGTACGCGTGCTCCCCTTCTGGGGTGAGCCACAGCCGGTCCTTGGTGTCCTGGGTCAGCCAGCCACGCTCAAGGAGCCCCTCGGCCTCTGCCGCCAGGTCGTCCTCGGGACGGATGAGGAACCTTGCTTCTAGTCCGCAGCTCAGAGGTACTTGAGGCGTCGGTCCTCGCCATGGACCGATCACAGGGTCGCCCGACGCTTTCCTGTAATACCTGGCCGTAGGTGGGATGATCTCGCGATGGCAGGCGTGATCACGGCATCGGAACCGTCCTGGACGGCCCCGTTTCCCGGGCTGACCCCGCGCTGCTTTGGCAAGTTGGTGCCTATCGTGCGCCGCGAGGGTGCGGCCGACAGGCACCGCGGCCGAGCGTGGAGCCTGTCTCTGGAGGACCGGATCCTGCTGGTCCCTATGTACTGGCCGTACGAATTTGACGATGCGCCAGATTACCCCGCTGTTCGGCGTCTCCAAGTCGGCGGCTGACCGAATCATCGACCACCTCGGACCGCTTCTCGCACTCCATCCAAGAAAGCGGTTCGCGAAGGACACCGCGCGCATCGCCGACGGCACGCTGGTGCCCACCCGGGACCACACGATCACAGAGCAATCGAAAAACTATCGTTACTCAACGGCCCATCAAGTGGTCATCGATGCCGACACCCGCCTGGTCGCCGCGGTCGGCCGGCACCTGCCGGGCAACTGACACGACTCCCGCGGCTGGGAGGAATCCGGCGCCAAGGCCGCCGGCAAGACGATGACCATCACCGCCAGCGGCTACCAGGGCACCGGGCTGGTCATCCCGCACCGCCGCCGCAAAGGCGAAGACCTCCCGGGTTGGAAGGAGAAGCACAACCGCTCACACAAGCAGGTAAGGGCCCGCGTCGAGCACACCTTCGCCCGCATGAAGGACTGGTCGAGACGGTCCACAACAAGACCGCACCACACAAACACAGAGTCCCCGTCAGCACACAGACGAGGACTCATGAACGATCGAGGCTAGCGAGCTCGTGCACGGTAAGCGGTGGGGCGTCGAGCCTCTGATCGTCGATCATGGTCGCGTGGTGGGGAACGCGTCTCGTGCAGCGATCACCAGCGACCGGAGGATCACGGGCCTGTCGGCCAACGTGATCGCGGAACTCGTCGCAGAGCTGGGCCCGTTGTGGCACGAACGGCACCAGGCCAAGCTTGCGTCCCGGCCGCGGAAGCGCGCTGTGGGCGCGGGCGCGAAGCACCGGTTGGTGTTCGTCGATCGGCTCCTGGCCACGCTCGTGCACCTCCGGCATGCCACCACCCACGACGTGCTCGCCTGCTGGTTCGGCGTTGACCGCTCCACTACCACCCGGGCCATCAGCGAGGTGCGGCCCCTGCTCGCCGAGCGAGGCTGCACGGTCAGCCCCGGAGTACGGCTGCGGACCCTGGCCGAGGTCGTCGACCACCTCGGCTCAAGCGGGACGACTGGCATCATCGACGGCACCGAGATCCGCGTCCGTCGGCCCGCCACCGGACGCAAGGACCGGGACACGTTCATCTCCGGCAAGAACAAGCAGAATGCCGTCAGCCCATGATCGTGACCGACGGTGAAGGCCGCGTGCTGTGGTGCAGCCCGGCCCGGCCCGGCCCGCAAGCTGTGCGGACATCACCCACGCCCGCCAGTTAGGGCTGGTCACGCTCCTGGCCGACGGGCCCGCGGTCGAGATCCTCGCCGATGCCGGCTACCAGGGACTGGGCACACAGACCGGCGGCCGGATGATCACACCACCACACCGCAAATTCAAGAAGAATGCCCCGGACTGGTACGAGGAGATGCACGAACGACAGCGCAAAGCTCACTCTTCACGCCGCATCCGGGTCGAACACGGCATCGCCCACCTGAAAAACTGGCGGGCCCAGGCCCGACACCTCGGTCGCCGAGAGCACATCAGCGACACCGTCCAGGCCGTCGCCAGCCTGCTGTCCCACCAGCAGATCACGGACCTGGATCCGACACCGCAGACGTGAACACAGGCCACAACGAAGTTCTCGACGTCCCACCACTTACCGTGCACGAGCTCGTTAGAGGCGATCTGGCGACACCAACTCACAGGAGTGCCACACCACGTAACAGACCGGATCTCCGGAAGGATCAGGCCTGAGCGGGAGAGGTGTCTCCGACCGGGCATCTTCGCCGGGGTTCCCTTGCAAGTTCATGCGGCATGGACAACGAGGCGTCAGATCCTTGATCGTGGATCACGGTCACGCAATGAGAACGCAGCTCATGCAGTGGTTACTGAAATCCGGAACGCATCACGGAAATATTGATAGACGCGATTCCTGAACTCGCCACTAATATCGCCCGCAATGAACAGTTACCAAGAAGGACTGAACCCCATCCAGCTAGCCAAGTTGGTGTATAGCAGACCTCAATTGGCAAACATCGTCGTCGCCACCCCACCCTTTCTGTCCACACGCTTCGATCAGCTCATTACCCACTCGCACCACTTTGGAGGACAGCTCCTTAGCCTCTACGTCGCAACCAAGGAGACCAGCCACCCCCTCAGGAGTCAATCGAACAATAGGCCCATCCGGCACAAGCTGGACCGAGAAGGGGCCGTCGAAAAACATCACTTGAGACTTTTCATCATCCAATGCCGTGCGCACACCGTGCGCGAGCGCCAGAACATATGGGATGACCATGTCGTTCCATCGCCTATGGGGAAATGCTTGACCATTAAATTCATGCCACACATTCCCCCAAATCGCGCCGGATCTGGCGCGCTCCAGCGATTCAATCTCCACAATAAGATCAAACATTACCCACGCCCCACCGGATAAGCAGTTTCAATCAGGTCACTTCTCCTATTGTACCAGAATTCTATAGTCATCCCACCGCTTGAGCCTCTCATTTTATAGCGATCCCCTTGCACCTTGATCGGAGAATCCGCAGTTCGATATGCCTGACGAACTGCCCTTTCCACTTGCTCAGGACTCATGTGATCATAGAACTTATCCTTATACTTCACTCCACCCGACTTCTCGACTTCCCTAACACTCTGCTGATACGTCTTACCTGAAGCAGTATGCCGATCAAGAATATGAGTCATGTCGATATCGACCTTTTTCCAACTAGGGAAGCCGATAGGCCTGCCTTTCGGAGGAACAGGTACCCTCCCCCCTCTCCCGAGGAGCCCACCGGGGCCGATCTCAAACGTCCCAATCTTGGGTTCTGGGCACGGAGCCCCTATACCCCCATCACTTGCTACCCCGTAACAGCCAGAGCTTCGATATTCATAGGTCAAAACATCCTTGATGCCTTTGATTAGCTTACCGAAGTTGAAGACAGGGGGGAATTTACTCAAATTCGACACATCTCCGCGCACGACGTAATCAGTATCCAGCGGCCCTTGAATCGGCCCCGTACACCATATTTGCGTGCAGCCTGAATTGTTATCCGCAGTATCACCGGAACTGTTGGTGCTGGCCGTCCCACCCCTCTTGGTGTAATCCACCGCCTCGTTGGGACGCCCGTTTCCTTTCGTCCCGTCAGGGCGTTTCGGGCAAGCCGGATCGTCCTTTCCTCCACATTTCAAGCCGAGGCCTGACGGATCGGAGAAGGTACTGGGGTTGTTGATGCTGTAGGTGTAGCCGTTAAGGGTCTGGTGCTTGTCGAGTTCCAGCAATGGGTCGACGCTGATGAACTGGCCCGTATTCGAATCGTACTCGCGGGCCCCGACGTGGGTCAGCCCTGTACCCGCGTCCGCCGACTTGCCCAGGAAACCCTTGTCGTCCGGCCAGCTGACACCCGGCTTCAGATCACGTGAGGCGCCGAACGGCGACGTGTACCTCTTCGTCACCGCGTACGTCGTCGCGTCGAGCAAGAGGCTGGACGTGCCGTGATGGTCGGCCGCCAGGAAACTCAGCTTTGTACCCGAGGTGCCGGCAACCGCCGTGCGGACCGCGATCGTCTGGCCGTTGGCCGTGTAGTACCGCGTCCCGGACAGGGTCTTGGCCGTTCCCTTGACCGTCAGGCGGACCTCCGTACCGCCCAGGTACAGAATCGTGTCGCCGTCACCCTTGGCGCGACGGATCAGCAACTCCCCGTCGGCGTCATAGAGGTAGCTCGTCTCCGCCGTGCCCTCAGTCGTCTTGGCCAGCTTGCCCTCACCGTTCCAGAGGAGCGACTGGGTGGACTTCGGACCAGGGCGGGACGTGGTGTTGCCGTTCACGTCGTAGTCGTAGGCAGCCGCCGTGGCGCCCGTCGTGTTGTCCAGGGTGTGGGGCTTCTTGTCGCCGGCCGCGCTGGTGTCGTCGTACGTGTATGTCGTGGTGCTGTCACCCGTGCCCGAGTGCTTGGTCTCCGTCTTGCGCTGACCGGCACCGGTGTAGGTGTACGACGTCCAGTACGGGGCCGCGCCGTCGAGGTTCGACGTCGTGCGGCCCGAAGCCGCGCAGTCGGCCGTCTTCGGAGTCCAGGACTCCGTCATGCGGCGGTGGCCGTCGTACGTGAAGCACTGGTAGTCGGGCTTGGTCGTGCCGCCCTGAGTGGAGGCGTCGAAGATCGACGTGACGTTGCCCGCGTCGTCCTGGGTGAACTGCAGCTCCTGCGGCATGTAGCCGTGCACGTCGTCGGTGACGAAGGAGCGGGTCAGGCGGCGCGTGCCCTTCTCGTACACCCAGTTGAGGTACGCCTTCTTCGCCGTGGCCGCCCCGTCCTTGCCCAGGGCCAACTGACGCAGGTCCCCCTGTGGGGAGAACACCGCGCCCTGCAGATAGCCGGTCGCACCGGCCGACTTGATCTGCTGTCCCGTCGCGTTGTACTCGTAGCCGACCTGCTCCGCAGGGAGGCCACCCGCCGCCGGATGGGACGTCATACTGATCGTCCCGTCCAGGCGGTAACCCGTCGCGAAGGACAACGTCTTCGGCACACCCGCCGCCACCAGCGCATCCGTCTCGGGGAGCAGAAGCTGGCTCTCCTTGACCTGGTACAGGGGGTCGTACGACGTGATCTTCTTCGTGTAGGCCTTGCCCGCCGAGGCCGAGCCGCCGTCATAGCGGACCGCGGTGTCCGGCTGCCCCTTGGCCAACGAGTCGAAGGTCCAGGCCGCGAGCTTGTTCGCGTCCGTCTTCGTGCCCTGCCACAGGCCCGTCTTGCGGTTCAGCTCGTCGTATCCGTAGAGGAGCTTCTTGCCCTCCTCCTCGACGTTGAAGGAGGACTCGACGCGGTCGAGGCTGTCGTAGACCGACTTCGCCGTGCCCTTGTCGGGGTCTGTCGCGGTGAGCTGACGCCCGAACAGGTCGTAGGTGTACGACCACACGCTCTTGTCCGGGCCGGTGATCTTCTCCTGTTGGCCCGCGTTCGTGTACGTGTAGGTGGTCGTTGTGTAGTCCGTGCCTGTCGGCGTCGGGCCCGCGTATTCGCGGCGCTCGGTCGTCTGGCCGAGGGTGTTGCTGATCACTGCGGTGGCCTGGCCGCCGGGCGGGGCGGACGTGGTGACCGTGTCGCCTGTGTACGTCGCCTCGGTGGTCCAGCGGGTCACGCCGTGTGCCTTCGTGACCGTCTTGGTGGCCCGGCCGACGCCGTCGTACGTCGTGTCGGTCTGGATCGGGGCCTGGCTGCCCTCCGTCTGCACCGGAGTGCCCGAAGGGGCGGAGGTGTCGTCCCAGATGTCGCCCTGCGCGCTGATCGCCAGCCCGCGGCTGTCGTAGCGGGTCAGCGAGATCAGGCGTCCACCGACCGGGCTGGGGGTCTGGACCTGCCGGGTGCGCAGCAGGTTGTCGTAGAACTCGTACGTGGTGTTGTAGCCCGATCCGTCACCCTTCATGGCGCCGGTCGACACCCACGACAGGCCCGAGTTGGTGATGTTGTAGGCGTAGACGAAGTTCGCCTTCTGACTGGCTGACTTGAGGCGGTTGGGCAGCCACACGCTGGTGACACGGCCAAGGCTGTCGTACTCGGTCTCGGTGATCTTGTTGTTGGGGTCGGTCACCTTGAGGGGCGCGCCGGTCGCGAAGGACACGGCGGTGGTGGCCTTGTGACCCTTGATGTTGGTGACACTGCTGGAGGTCAGCGGCCCGGGCCCGGCCGGGACGTAGGCGGTGTCCGTGACCAGCGAGTCGTTGGTGTCCTTGACCGCGCGAGGACGGCCCAACGCGTCGTACGTCGTGGTCGCGACCTTCTGCCAGGCCGGTGCGTCGTCGCTGCCGTAGGACTTGGCACGGCCTGCCCAGACCGCCTCACCCTTCGTGGGCTTCTGCGATGCCGACCAGGCCGTGGCGGTGGCGTCGTCGTAGACCGTGGCCGTGTCGGAGATGACGTCACCAGGACGGGTCGCGTCCGCAGGCAGGTCGAGGGCCGAGTCCGCCGTGGCGCACGTCTTGGCGACCGCACGATTCCGGGAGACCAGGGAGTTGATGCCGTTGTCGGCGTTGCGTGCGTACCAGGTGCGCGTGCACTTCTCGTCGCCGGTGACGGCTGTGTCACCCTCGTCCTCGGTCGTGCTGACCATGCCGAAGTCGTCGTAGGTGTAGGAGACCCGATGCGCTCGGTCGACGGCGGTGCCGGTGGTCGTCACCCGGGTGCGGTCGGTCGTGTCCGCGACGCGCACCATGTAGGCCTCGGTGTCGGCGTAGGACTTGTGCTGGGTCGCGGTCTTCTGCCACCACATGGTGCTGATGGTTCCGGAGACCTCGGCAGAACCGTTGTAGGTGACGGACTCACGCACGGAGCCGGCGAGCTGGTCGTGGTCCGTGGCCGCGCCGGCGGAAATGCCCGTCACCGATGCCGATTTGCGGTTGTCCGGGTGCGGTGTCCGGCCGTCCGTGCCGAGGACCCGGTCTCCGTTCATGCCCTGCATGTAGACCGTGACCGTCTTCAGCTGGGCGGTGCCGCTGGTGCCTGTCAGGTGGGTGACGCGCTGGAAGCCTCGCCAGGCCGACCAGGTGCGCTCCTTCGCCGGGACGAACGGATCGTGGTTGTAGTGCCAGGCGGGCGTCGAGTACTGGTAGGTGTGCTGGACCGCCTCCGTGCCGCCGTCCGGGGCCGAGGTGGTCACGGACGTGACCGGGTACTTCTGGAACCAGTCGAGAATCGGGGTCTTCTCCCCGTTGGGTGACCAGTACACCGGGTAGCAGCGCTTGGTGTTCTCGTCGACCTTGGGCATGGTCTGCCCGTGGACGCAGTCGGCCTCCATGTACGACACGAGCGTCACCGCACCCGCCTCGGACGTGATCTTCTTCAGGCGCGGCTTGTCGAAGGAGAGGATGTTGTCACTCTGACCGTCGACACGGTTGGGAAGCAGCGTGTGCTCGAACGTCACCGGCGGCAGAGCCAGGTCGGTGCCGCGCTTGCCGGTGTGCTTGATCTCCTTCAGCCACAGGGACTGGTCCGCGGAGTCGCCGGTGTCGCCCGGGTCGGGGTAGCTGTGCTGGAGCGCCCAGGTGTCGACGGCAGCGTACGCGGGTGTCGTCGCGGCTGCGTTCCACGCGTACGTGGTGATGCCGGTCAGCCGCTTGCGGGTGAAGAACGAGGGTCCGGTGTTGCCGGTGCACTTGTCGTCGCTCTTGCATACGGCGTCGAAGGGGACGTCGGGCCAGTTGTCCCGCTTGTCCTCCGTCAGCGCGTCACAGCCCGTGCCCGATGCGACGCAGCGCTCGGTGTAGTCGAGGACGACCTTGTTCGACGCCGTGGGAGTGGCGGAGAAGAGGGCCCCCTTGCGCTGGCCGTACCGGATCTCCTTGAGGTATCCGCCCCGCACGTACTCGGTGCCGGTCGTGTCGTCGCCGAGCATGTCGTAGTGGTTGCGTTCGGCCTGGTACCAGTAGCTCATCGCGTTGCCGTGCGTGTCCTCGACGTAGTCGAGGTTCCAGCGCCATGCCTGCTTCTTCTCCCGGCCCGAGAAGCCGCTGCCGCTGCTGTAGCCGGGTTCGCCCGAGTCGTCGCCGAAGACCGGGACGGTCCACACCGACTCCGTACGGTCGTCGGCGCCCGCCCCGTCGAGCTTGTTCAGGCCGAAGACGTACTTGGTGCCCTCGCCCGTGACGACCGTCCAGTACTCGCCCTTGTCGCCCGCCGAGGTGTCGGTCTTGGCGTCACCGTCGTCGCCGTTGTCGGCGCCGAAGGAGTGGGTGACCGTGGAGGCGTCGTCATTCTTCAGGCGCCACTGCTTGGTGGTGTCGTCCTTGACCAGTTCGGTGGCCTTGCCGTTCAGGACCAGCGAGGCGTTGTCGTACTTCCAGCACAGGTCGAACTTGTCGTCCTGCCCGTCGTCGTCACAGGAACCGTACTTGCGCTCGATGTAGGAGGAGGTGAGGTCGAAGCCCTCACCGACCTGACTGCTCTGGTTGTTCGTGTTGGCTGTACGGCCGTCCACGGCACCGGAGTCGTACGAGATCGACAGACCGGGGGCGGGACCGGCCGCGGCCGGCGGCGTACGCAGCGGGTAGGACCAGGTGAACGTGCCGGACGAACTACCTGCTTCCCAGGTCGAGGACGACGACAGTGGGGTTGCCTTGTAGTCACCGCCTCCGGACTGGGTGCCTGCCGCCACAGCGAGGACCATCGTCTGGCCACTCGCTGTGGCCGACTTGAAGGTCAGCGTCGACGAAAGACGTTCGTCAACACGGTTGTTGATCGCCGTCAAGGGCTTGGGAGCACGGCACTTCGCCGTGCCGCTGTCGCTGAGCAGGCATGCGGGGAAGCTCAGCAGGTTGAGACGGCCGGCCCAATCGCCGCCGTAGGCGGAGGCGAACGCCGAGTAGTCAAGGCCCAACTGGGCCTGACCGCCTGTCTTCGGGCCAGTGACCTTGAGTACCACACCCTTGATGCCGAGCTTCGCGGCCGTCTTCTGGTCGAGGACCTCGACCTTGACGGCGTCGGCGGTGCGCGACTGCTTCCTGGCTTTGGACGCCTTCGGTTCGGTCAACGTGACGGGAAGCGAACCAGGGGTGCCCTTGGCCTTGCCCGATCCATGCAACGAGAGTGTCGCCGAGCCGCTGGCAGGCCAGGTGACCTTTCGTGCACGGTCCTGACCGGCACGCTTCGCCGCAGCACGGTTGGCGACCTCGATCTTCTCCGAGAGCGCCGCGACCTTCTTGTTCGTTGCCACCGTCCACGGGGAGACCTTGGCCGCCTTGGGGGTCTCCAGGTCCGGCCTGCCCAGCGGATCCACGTCCGCGGCGAAGGCAACCGGTGTCAGCAGGCCCGGCAGCATGGCGAAGCCCACCAGCGAGGCGATGCGCCGGGTCCAGAAGCGTCTGGCCGGTGCGGATCTCGCCGCTCCGGACGAGCCTCGAGCGAACTGGGTCATGACAAGTCTCCTTGCGGCGGCGGCTCCGGGTAAGCGGCTGCGCGCCGTTGAAAGGTCAGTGGAAGAGGGTCGCGGGAGGCGCTTCGCGCCATGCCTGCGCGATTTACGTGGACGGCTCAGCGATCTGGCTCTTTACCTGCTCCTTCGGCATGGCGCCCGACCACACCCGGAACTTCGCCAAGTCGCCTGGCAGGTAGCCACCGGTGGTGCCGTTGGCCGTACCTCTACCGACCGAGAGCGGACCCGAACCCTGCTGAGCGGCTTCCAGGCCGTTGTCATCCTCGCTCTGCTGGGGGAACTGACCGACGTACAACCGAGTCACCCCGAAACCCTGCGAGCCATCAATGGCGCTGAAGGGTTGTGTGGCATCGAAGACTCCAGTCACATCGACCCACGTTCCAAACTCGTGGTCACCGACCGGCTCCTGGGCCACAGTTACGGCAGTGTCGACCACCTTCCCGGTGGAATCGACGGCCGTACGCCCGAATTTCCACAGGTAGACACCGCCCTCGACCTTCTCCACCCACACGGCCCAAGAGGACTCCTTGCCCACCGGAGTCGCCTGCGCCGCGATCACCCCCCGATAGCCGTCCGGCTTGGACTCCAACAGAGTCCTGTCGAGCCGCACGCGCGCGGACACGGTGAAGGATCCGGTCTCGTCGACCACCGGGCCCGTCCTCGACGCATAACCGGAAGTGCCGTTGAGCACGAGTGCCGTGGCGTCCTCGCCGGACAGCGCAGCACCGCCGGCCAAGGTCAGACCGCCGCGTCGGTACGGGAAGGAGGTGCTGGCCGGGTCATCGGAGTCCTCAGGGCTCTCGGACACCTGTGCACCAGACGAGATCGTGGCGTCCCAGTGGGCGACGAGCTCATTGGTCGGCACCCCTTCATTCCTGAGCTCCTGTTCCACCCGGATCTCCTCGTCAGGCAGGGCGTACTGCCACACCGCCACCTCGTCCACCCGGCCGCGGAAGTACTCGCCATACGCTCCGCCGACCTTCGAAACGCCCACCATGAGGTTTCGGTCCGCCGCCCAAGGCGTGTACGTCGAAGCCGCCTGCGACAGCACGATCGGCTCTCCCTGAGGTTTCCCATTCACGTAGAGCTGGATGGTGTCATTGGCCTTGTCGGCATCCTTCTTGGCGTCGAAGACCGCAGCCAGGTGCGTCCAGACCCGCAGCGGAGGATCGGCTTCGTCAGCCACCGAGCGCACATAGACCGGGGCGTCCTTGTCCTGGTCGGTCCGGTTGAAGACCCACTTCTTGAACGCGGACGAGTAGTAGAGGGTGAACGCCGAACCTCGGTCGCCGGGCGCGGACAGCACGGTCTTGTTCGCGGACCCGTCCGTCAGGTATGTCCACGCCGACACGGTGAAGGAGTCCTGGGTGTTGACGGCGGGCCCGTCGGTCGACGCGTATCCGGTCTGCTTGGCCGGGTCCGTGCTGTCGTTCAGCCAGAGCGAGTAGTCGCCCGCGCCACGACGGCCCATCGTCGACCAGCCAGTACCCGCCGTGTCGCGCAGTACGGCTTCATGGCGTGCGCCAGCCTCACCCGTGTCCTTGGCAACTGTCACACCGGAGCCCGGTTTGCCGTCGTCGAACCGCCAACGGCCCGTCGGGCCCTCGGGCAGGCCCACCTTGAGGTCGAACTCCGCGGGCGGTCCCCAGCGCACGCGTCCGTCCTTGTCGAGCTTGAGATCGCTGGCTTCCACCGACAAGGTCTGTATGCCGGAGAGACCGGGTGTGACGTCCTTCCGAGTCACCGGCGCGTTTGTGGTCGCGGCATTGACCTGCTTGGTCGCACTCGCGCCCGTGGAGAGGAAGCGCCAGCGGTAGGCCTTCACATCCTTGTCGGCCGCGTTCGGTCGGAAGGTGAAGGTTCCCGCGACACCGGGGGCGCCGTGCGGCGCGCAGGCATTGACCGTGCACTCGGTGTACGGCTGCCCGGACACGATGGTCGGCGCCTTGGGTGCGGTTGAGTCGATCCGCAGGTAGCACCAGGAGGAGTACGGAGAGAACAGGTCACCGGACCGGCCGTTGTAGCTCCAGTGGGACTGGGTACGGGCACGGAATCGATACAGACCTCCGTCTGCCCGGTTTGACGTGGGTATCGACAGAAAGTCGCCATCCGTGGCCCATCCTTCAGCCGGCCTGTACCCGCTCCACACCTGCGACCAAGTTCCCTTGGCCGTGTCATTGCTGGAACGCTGCATGGCGAACTCGGCCTGCAGGGCGGACGCCGTCTCGTCCGCGCCCGGCTGCACGAGGGTCTGCACCCTCGCGTGCACAGTGGGGGCAAGCACTGTCACCGTCAGCGGATCCGACGAGGGTCGGCAGGGACCGGTCTTGCTCCCGGTCCCGGGAATCGCGCCCACGGTGGTCGGTACCCCCGGCTTGTGCACGTACCAGACCTTGAGCTCGGCGTTGTTGTCGAACCGTTTCCAGGCACGCGGCTCGGTCTCGTCCTTGGCCCGCAGCATCAGCGTCAGCCGGGGGAACTTGCCCGCCGCGAAGGCACGTACGGTGGAGGTGAGATTCTCGTCCGCCTCACCGGGGTTGTCGTTGAACTCGACCCACTCGTTCGGCTGTTCAGGGCTGCACAGATCACCGCGGCCCGCCGAGACGTACTTGTCGCCCATCTGGTCGAGTTGTCTGGGGCCGGGCCAGCGCGTGCCTTCCGAGATGTTGTCGGTTCGCTCCAGGTCCACCCAGTACGGAGTGCAGTTGAAGGACCACGTCTCCTTCGCCTTGAACGTCGCGTCCAGCACATGCTTGCCCGCCAGCTTGCCGGGACCGAACTCGAAGTACATGCGGTCGGTGTAACCGGATCCGCAGGCGTACCCGTCCGCGACGCCGCAGCGCCCGACGCCCTTGGGCTCGGTGAACTTCCAGAACTTGTCCCCGTCCGACGACAGCTTCGTCCATTCGGAGACACCCAGCCCGACGGGCGGATCGATGAAGACCGGGTAGACCGTATCCCGGCCTCGGAGAAGCTCCAGATCCGGCTTCACGGAGACGGTGCCTTCGCCCACGGTCACCGGCAGTTCAGCGCTGGCATCCCCCTCTCCGGGATGGGAGAGATCCTCTCCAGTAGTCTCGGCCTCGGATCCATCCGCAGCAGCCCTGGACAGGAGTTGAGTTCGCGGTCCGGCCTCCGCGCCGGTGCCGGCCGAGTCCCACATCTGTCCCGCTGGTCCTCGGAACACGGCATTGCCGTCGGCGTCGACCGCCCGCAGGCCTCCGCCTTCTCCGGGCACGATACTCAGTCCGGAACCTGTGGCCGTGAGGCTGATCTTCTCCAACTCGGCGCTGTCAGCGGCTTCGGCGGACCTGACCACGAGCACCTCGCGGTACCCCTCGGCCGTCGCCGTCATCTGCAGGTCCACGCCCTCGACCGGCACATTGGCGTACGTTGCCGTGGCACCGTCCAGCGTGGGGGCGGGGAGGGATGTGGGCCAGCCCATCCTGAGCTCCTGGCCATCCCGCCCGAGGCGCACCAGACCCGACCCGTCGCCCCTGCCCGAGAACGCCACGTCCACGACGGCGGACTTCGGACCGACCGTCCCGTCGGGACGTTCTTCAAGCGTGACGTCGATGTCCTGCCAGGTGCCGTTCTCGTCTCTTGCTCGCTGAGGCTGCGTCGACTGGGTGAGGGTGAAGGTGCCATCAGGGTTCGCGACGGTCGTCGTGTACTCGGTCCGCTCGGACGGCACTTCGACGGATTCACCGGTCGCCGCGGCCCGCGCCGACGCCGACTGATCGGCCAGTTTCCTGTTTGAAGCGGCCGTAGCATCACCGGCGGTCGCAACCGAGACAACAGGCAACAGCGACAGCAACGTCGCCGCCGCTGCGATCCCGCCGACCACACGACGACAACGATCTATTCGCATATGAACATGGCGATGCCCCCGCCTCAACACCACGACCCCACCCCGTAGTCACACAAGTCACAGAACCTTCATAGGTCCCGCGAGCTAACGCCACCTCAGCTCTGGTCGTCAATGTGACCCGCATCACAACGCGAAGTGACAGAGGGCCCTGACCTGCGATGACAGTGGGCGAATGTCAGCCACCACCCCTATGCCCACTCATTCATGACATGACCACTCTACGTATGCGATTCAACGTTAAACATGCAAAACACGCCATCCCCACCATCCACGTCCGCAAAGACCACCGCGCAGTCGGCAGATCACCCATCCCCTTGGTGAACTCGGCAAGTTTCAGGCGCCGTCTCCACGCAGTGGGATGACTGGATGACAAGAACAGGCCAAGTAGCGGCAGTAGCGCTTGCCGAACTGTTACGCGTGGTGATCGGGCACGCATGGGTCGGATCACCGATCCGGTCAAGCGGCTCGTCCGAACCTGCGGATGGCAAACGCCCCGCACAGGTCATCCCCGTACGGGACGCGGCCACCAGCGCACCCCTACCGCAGCAGCACCCCCGCCCCCTCCCCCAGCTCCGCCGACGGCACCGTCATCAGGCCCAGTTCGGCGGTGGAGGCCAGCAGGCGGTGGGACGGGAGGATGCGGACCGTGTAGCCGAAGGAGCCGGTGCGGTCGAGGGACAGGGGGCCCTCGTAGACCCAGCGGCCCTCCTCGTCGGGGCCGTTCACCGGCTTCAGCGGGACGTACGTCGCGTCCGTGATGCGGTCGTCGGAGTCGACGCGGCCGGAGACCGCCTGGACCTCGACGTCGTCCGGGACCAGCTCACCGAGGCCCACCCGGACGCGCAGCACCAGCGTCGCGCCCAGCTCGGCCGCCGTGCCGGCGGGCGCCGCCGAGGTCTCCACATGGTCCACGCCCACCCGGTGCCAGGCCCCCCGCACCCGTGCCTTCCACGCGGACAGCTCACGGGCCGCGTCCGGGACCAGCGAGCGGTGGGCGCGGGCGGCCGGGGCGTACAGGCGCTCGACGTACTCCCGGACCATGCGGCCCGCCAGCACCTTCGGACCCAGGTGGGTCAGGGTCTCGCGGACCATCGCGATCCAGCGGTCGGGCAGACCGCCCTGCCCGCGCTCGTAGAAGCGCGGGGCGACCCGCTGCTCCAGCAGCTCGTACAGGGCCGCCGCCTCCACGTCGTCCCGGCGGTCCTGGTCCTCGTCCGTCGCCGTGCCGTCCGCCGTGGGGATCGCCCAGCCGAAGTCCGGCCGGAACCATTCGTCCCACCAGCCGTCCAGGACGGACAGATTGAGACAGCCGTTCAGCGCGGCCTTCATGCCGGACGTACCGCACGCCTCCAGCGGGCGCAGCGGGTTGTTCAGCCAGACGTCGCAGCCGGGGTACAGCTTCTGTGCCATCGCCATGCCGTAGTCGGGCAGGAACACGATCCGGTGGCGGACGCGCGGGTCGTCCGCGAACCGCACCAGTTCCTGGATCAGGCGTTTGCCGCCGTCGTCCGCCGGGTGCGCCTTGCCCGCGATCACGATCTGCACCGGCCGCTCCGGGTGGAGCAGCAGGTCCATCAGACGGTCCTGGTCGCGCAGCATCAGGGTCAGGCGCTTGTAGGAGGGGACGCGGCGGGCGAAACCGATGGTCAGGACGTCCGGGTCCAGGACGCCCTCGATCCAGCCGAGTTCGGCGGTGCCGGCGCCGCGCTGCCGCCAGGAGGCGTGCAGACGCTCGCGCACCTCGACGACGAGTTGTTCGCGCAGATCGCGGCGGAGCTCCCAGATGTCCTGGTCGGGGATGTCACCGACGGCGTCCCAGCGCTCCGAGCCGCCGACGCTCATGGCGTCCTCGGTCCGTTCGGCGCCGATCTGCCGGGCGCCGAGACGGAAGACCTCCGGGGCCACCCAGGTCGGGGCGTGCACGCCGTTGGTGACGGAGGTGATGGGCACCTCGTCCGGGTCGAAGCCCGGCCACAGCCCGGAGAACATCTGCCGGCTGACCTGTCCGTGCAGCAGGGAGACGCCGTTGGCGCGCTGGGCGAGCCGGAGCCCCATCACCGCCATGTTGAAGACGTTCGGGTCGCCGCCGGGGTACGTCTCCATGCCGAGCCCCAGGATGCGGCCGACGTCGATGCGCGGGAGTTCGGCGTCGGGGCCGAAGTGGCGGGCGACCAGCTCACGGTCGAAGCGGTCGATGCCGGCGGGGACGGGGGTGTGGGTGGTGAAGACCGTGCCGGAGCGGACCGCCTCCAGACCGGAGTCGAAGTCCAGCCCCTCGTCGCCGAGTTCGGCGATGCGTTCCAGGCCGAGGAAACCGGCGTGGCCCTCGTTGGTGTGGAAGACCTCGGGCCCGGCGTGGCCGGTGAGCCGGCAGTACGCGCGTACGGCCCGCACACCTCCTATGCCGAGCAGCATCTCCTGCAGAAGCCGGTGTTCGCTGCCGCCGCCGTACAGCCGGTCGGTCACGCCGCGTTCGCCGATGTCGTTGTCCTCGACGTCGGAGTCGAGCAGCAGCAGCGGCACCCGGCCCACCTGGGCCTGCCAGATCCGGGCGTGCAGCCGGCGGCCGCCGGGCAGCGCCAGGCCGACCTGGGCCGCCGAGCCGTCGGCCTCCTGGAGCGGCACCAGGGGCAGTTCGTGCGGGTCGAGCACCGGGTAGTGCTCCTGCTGCCAGCCGTCGCGGGACAGGGACTGCCGGAAGTAGCCGTGCCGGTAGAGCAGCCCGACGCCGATCAGCGGGACGCCGAGGTCGCTGGCGGACTTCAGATGGTCGCCGGCGAGGATGCCGAGGCCGCCGGAGTACTGCGGCAGCGCGGCCGTGATGCCGAACTCGGGCGAGAAGTAGGCGACGGCGGCCGGGAGTTCGGAGGTCTGCGCCTGGGCCTGGTACCAGCGGTCGCCGCCGACGTAGTCACGCAGGTCGTCGGCGGCGGTGGTCAGCCGGCGCAGGAAACGCCGGTCCTCGGCGAGTTCGGCGAGACGCCGGGTGGGGACGGAACCGAGGAGGCGCACGGGGTCGCCGCCGGACGAGGCCCAGCGCTCGGGGTCGACCGACTGGAAGAGGTCACGGGTCTCCGCGTGCCAGGACCAGCGCAGATTGCGCGCCAGTTCGCTGAGCGGATGCAGGGCTTGAGGGAGGACGGGTCGGACGGTGAATCTGCGGATGGCCTTCACAGAGGGTTCCACCTTCGCGCCAGGACGTACGGGCCGGGGGGACGCACTCCGCTGTGCGCCGTTCGTCACCCCCGACGGTAGCGGCGTGGGGGCCCGGTAACCACGGGGCGTCCCCCGGTATGCGATTACGGCGCATCCGTACCCCGGCCGCCCCGTCGGGCAGTCCCTTCCCGGGCGTTCAGTCCTGAATTCGCCGCACCGAACCGCGAGGCGGCGGCAATCGGCCGTACCCGCGCATGTACTCCACAGGGGATATGGCCGATTACCTCCCTCGGTGCGGCCTTGTGGCACTTCACGCCGCACGAGAGGCTGCCCCGTGGCGTCACCCGGTCCGAGGAGGGGGTTGGCACACATGCGTCACCCGGGAGAGGCAAGAGCGAGGCGTGCGCGCCGGGCGGGAGGGCTCACGGCGGTCATGACCGCCGCGGTGCTCGCGGCCGGCACCCTGCCCGCGTGGGCCGCCGCGGAGGGAGTCGTCCACGGAGCCGGCGATCCCGGTTCCGTCAACGGCAGTTACATCGTGACCCTCGGCGCGGGGATCCTGGCCACGTCGGCGGCCGGCAAGGGCGTAGCGGGGACGTACGGGGTGAGAATACGCCACATGTACGGCGCCGCCCTGAACGGCTACGCCGTGACGGCGGACGAGACCCGGGCCAGGCGCCTCGCGGCGGACTCCCGCGTGGCCTCCGTCGTCCAGGACACGAAGGTCACCTACGACCGCACCGGCGACGGCCGGCCACGGCCCGGCCCGCCCGCGTGGGGCCTGGACCGCCTCGACCAGCCGGACCTGCCGCTCGACAGGAGCTACACCTGGCCGCGGTCGGCGGGCAGGGGTGTCACCGTGTACGTGATCGACAGCGGCGTACGGGTGACGCACGAGGAGTTCGGCGGCCGGGCCGCCGACGGCTGGGACTTCGTCCAGAACGACCGGACCGCGCAGGACGGCAACGGCCACGGCACCCATGTCGCGGGCATCGTCGCCGGTACCACCCACGGCGTCGCCAAGAAGGCCCGGATCGTCTCCGTACGTGTGCTCGACGACGCGGGCGGCGGGACGACGTCCCAGGTCATCGCGGGTGTCGACTGGGTCACCCGGCACGCCGGGAAGCCTGCCGTGGCCAATATGAGCCTCGTCGGCCCCGCCAACGCCCAGCTCGACGCGGCCGTACGCAACTCCATCGCGTCCGGGGTCGCCTACACGGTCGCGGCGGGCAACGACGGCCTCGCCGCGAGCCGCTACTCACCCGCCCGTGTGAAGCAGGCGATCACCGTCGGCGCCACCGACAAGAAGGACGTCCGCGCCGGCTTCTCGAACTGGGGCCCGAGCCTGGACCTGTTCGCCCCGGGCGTGTCCGTCGCCTCCGCCTCCCACCGCAGCGACACCGGGACGGCCACCCACTCCGGTACCTCCATGGCCGCCCCGCACGCGGCGGGCGCGGCGGCCCTGTATCTGGCCGACCGTCCGAGGGCCTCACCGGCCGACGTGGCCGGGTTCCTGGTTGAGCGAGCGGTTTCGGGCAAGGTGAAGAAGAGGAAGGCGGGCTCCCCGAACAGGCTTCTGCAGGTCGACCGTTCGTAGGAGTCCGTAACACCGGAGGTGAAGGTCTCTTTACCGAGAGCGACTACAGTGACCGGCCTCGCCCCTTCGGACGAGGCCGGTCTTGTGTGTAGACATACGCGTGAGTAGTTAACAAAGTGCCGGAATGCCCACCCGCACCGTGTGGGAAGGCTCCACCGGTAGTCCCGCTGGCCCCACCTCCCCACACCCTTATCCGCCCACCCACGTTGACGCGGACAGGAGCGGTCATGCCCGCCACGCACCACTCGTCACCACCCCCGACGACCAGTACCTCCAGCGCCGCTCCGGAGAGCGCCGCCGCACGACCCGCACGCCGGGCGCGCAAGGGCTCGCCCGCGCCGGCTGCGCCACCCCCGAAGACTCCCGGGACTCTGGGCGCCCCCACCATCGGCCGGATACCGGTCGTCGACGTACGGCCGACCGTCCACCACGGCCGCCGTCCGGCCAAGGCCGTCGTGGGCGAGGCCTTCGAGATCTCGGCCGTCGTCATCAGGGAGGGCCACGACGCGGTCGCCGCCAACGTGGTGCTCAGGGATCCTGAGGGCCGCCCGGCCGACTGGGCCCCGATGCGCGAACTCGCCCCCGGCACGGACCGCTGGGGCGCCACCGTCTCCGTACCGAGCGAGGGTGTCTGGTCCTACGCCGTGGAGGGCTGGGGCGATCCGATCACCACCTGGCGCCATCACGCCCGCATCAAGATCCCGGCCGGTATCGACACCGAACTCGTCCTGGAGGAGGGCGCGCGTCTCCACGAGCGCGCCGCCGACGGCGTTCCCGAGGGCCGGAGCGGACGGGGCACCCTGCTCGCCGCCGTGGACGCGCTGCGGGACACCGCCAGGCCCGTGTCCTCCCGGCTGGCGGCGGCGTTGGCGCCGGAGGTTGACGAGGTCCTGGCCCGTCACCCCCTGCGGGAACTGGTCACCTCCTCCGAGCCGCTGCCCCTGCTGGTGGAACGCGAGCGGGCCCTGTTCGGCTCCTGGTACGAGTTCTTCCCCCGTTCCGAGGGCACCCCCGACCAGCCCCACGGAACCTTCCGCACCGCCGCCCGCCGC
>NZ_JBVIYK010000025.1:0-75046 GCF_055592645.1 Streptomyces sp. NPDC041108
ACCCGCTCGAACAGCTCCCACAACTCGTCCGGCACCATGCGCTCGACCATCACCACACGGGCAGACTACCCAGCACCCCAAATGAGACGACGTCTTAGCCCCATCAAACAGCGGCCTTCAGGTCCTGGAGGGCAGAACACGTGTCGGCGTCCTGCGTGGACGCCTGCGCGAGGGGCTGCGCGTCGCGTCTCACCACCAAGCCTGGGTCGGACGTCCACGAAACGCCCCGGACTAGAAGGCGGCATTGGTGAGCTGGACCCGTAGGGCAGCCCTGGCCGGGCGGGGCTAATCAGCCGTTTCCTCGCGGTCGCAATAGTGCGGGGCGGTCGGCAGATGGGCATTGAGAAGTTTTCATCCTGATTCCGCAGGTCACGGGGCTGGTGTGAGGTTGCGGTGATGTACTCGCGCCGGTCTGGGGCCTGATCTTCATCGGGAGATCGTCTGTCACCTGTGGACTTCGGTGTTTGCGAGGACGAGCAGGGCGCGCAGGAGGGTGGTGGCGTGCCGGGCGTTCATGCGGATCTTGGCCAGGAAGCGCCAGGACTTCAGGTTCGCGAAGCCGTGCTCGACAGCGGCGCGTTCGCGATTGAGCAGGCGGTTCGCTTCCTTCTCCGCGTCGGTGAGGCGGTGGTTTGCGGTGGCCTTGCGGCCAGTGATGATCATCGGGTCGTCGGGGTCGTCGTCCAGGCCGACGAAGCCGAGGTCGGCCAGGGCCCCGAGTCCGGCCTCGCGTAGATGACCGGTGATCTTGTTGTGGCGGGCCGTGGTGATCTCGCTGGACCGACCGGGCTTTGCAGCACTACCACCCCGCCGCTGTGGGCGATCTTCTTCAGCGCCCGGTCCAGCCGCGGCTTGCCGGGGTGGGACACGTCCCACCCCGCCCCCTGCCCCCCCGAGCACCCGCAAGGCCGCCGGCTGGCTCACCCGCTACTCCGGCTCACTGACCGACGATGAACACCAGCAGCTCAAGGCGGTCCTGGACGCCTGTCCCGAGCTGGCTGCTGCCCACCGCCTGGTCCGTGACTTCGGTGAGATGCTCACCCAGCAGACCGGCATCTTCCCGCCCGCCTGGATCAACGAGGCTCTCGCAGTGAACCTCCTGGTCTGACCGGCTTCGCCCGCGGTCTGACCAGCGATCTCGATGCCGTGACCGCCGGGCTCACGTTGCGCTGGAACTCGGGCGGCACTGAGGGCGTCGTGAATCGCATCAAGAAACTCAAGAGGCATCTATTCGGCTAGGCAGAGTTCGATTTCATCAGGAAGATGACCCTGCTCTCATAACCCGGAATGACGGCCCTCTGTGATCGCCGTCAGTGCCCGCGCAGGGGCGCCCTGGCTACTCTGGCCGGCCTCACCTTCTTCACCGGGGACTCTGCCCTGGGTTGATCGCTTCCTCAGCCGCCCCAGCCTCCCCAGTTGCCGCGGCGGCGCCGCCGACGATCCGGCGGAGTGCTGCGACGTGCCCCTCAAAGGCGGCGCGGCCGTGCTTGGTGAGGAGGATGCGGGTGCGCTTGTGACGCCCCGTGCCCTCCTTTTTCAGCCTGACATAGCTAGCCCTCTCCAGGGTGTGGAGCTGCTTGGAAAGCGCGGAGTCGCTCAGCTCCAGCTGGTCGCGGACAAAGGCGAACTCAGCCCACTCGGTGGCGGCCAGCAGGGAGACCACAGCCAGCCGGGTGGAGGGGTGGATCAGCTCGTCGAAGCCGAACGGAGTGGTCACTGCGCGGCCCCGCTGCGACCGCGGCCCGGCCGCAGCCAGCGGCCCTGCATCGCGTAGCCGAGCAGCACGAACGCCCCCGCCGTCACCGTTGCCCAGATCAGTGAACTAAACGGCGGCTCCCAGACGTTCAGCACCACCGCGGAAGCGATCGTCACCACGACCAGCGAGCTTACCCAGCCAGCCAGCCACCCCGCCGAGATGTCCGACCGGTGCGGCGTAAACGGTGTCCGCCGACCACTGCGGATTCCGAGCGAGATCATGCCGGTCATAAACACGGCAAGCACTGTCCACTCCAGCCACTTGGGCATCGGCAGACCCTGTATCGCCAGGAACACCCAGAGCGTCGCGGCCGAGGCCCACACTGCCCGGATGCTGCGCGGGCCGTCCTGCTCGATCCTGCCCTGCTCGGCGATCCGGTCCTGCACCCGTTCAATCCGGCGCAAGTCCTCCGCGGCACTGCGCGGATCCACCATGGCACGCTCAACTCCCCGTCTGATCAGCGCGGCCAGCCTTCCAACCAACCACTTGCCTGTCGGGAAAGTTATCAATTGCTTTCCCGGCAGGCAAGTGGTTGGCAGTGGGTCCGGCGGGCTACACCCTGCCGCGGAGCAGTTGCTTGGCCATCACCACTGCCCGCGGGATTCGGTTGGCCCCAAGCAGATCTGGGAGTCTCCGCCTCTCCGCGTCCGTTCCTCGCGGTCCAACGAATCCCACCCCTGCGTCTCGCCCTCAGGGCGCGTGCACCTGCTGCTCCGTTGCTCCGCCGACAGCATCCGGCGGCCCGCCTGCCCCGTGGAGACCCCAGGCACTGCGCCGAACGAGCCCACGAGGTAGGAGTCACTGAGAGATTTTCTTCCTGATTTCGCAGGTCACGGCGCTGGTGTGGGTCGGGGGTGACGGACTCGTGCCGGTCAGCATCATGATCGTCCTGGGGAGATCGTCGGTCACCTCTGCACTTCGGTGTTCGCCAGGACAAGGAGGGCCCGCAGGAGCGTCGTCGCGTGGTGGGTGTTCATGCGGACCTTGGTGAGGATGCGCCAGGTCTTGAGGTTGGCGAAGCCGTGCTCGACGGCCGCGCGTTCGCGGCTGAGCAGACGGTTCGCCTCCTTCTCCGCGTCGGTGAGCTGGTGGTTGCGGGTGGCCTTGCGGCCGGTGATGATCACCGGGTCGTCGTCGGGTTGGTCATCGAGTCCGACGAAGCCGAGGTCGGCCAGGGCGCCGAGGCCGGCTTCGCGAAGGTGCGCGGTGATCTTGTCGTGGCGGGCGGTGGTGATCTCGCTGGACCGGCCGGGCCGGGCCGAGGAGATCCAGATCAGATTGCCCTTCTCGTCGGTCAGCGCGAGAAACAGCAGGCCATGGGCCTTGTATTTCCCGCTGTAGTTCCTGCGATTGTCCGCTCCGGTGCGGCGCCGGGTGCGGATCAGGGTGCCGTCCAGCAGGACGACCACGCCGCCCCGCTGCGCGATCTTCTTCAGGGCTCGGTCCAGGCGTGGGGCGCGGGTGGCCAGCAGACGCAGGACCTCCTGCACCCAGCGGCGCACGGTGGAAGCGGAGACGGCGCTGCCGCCGGCCATGTCGGCGAGGCGCTGGTCATGGCGGAGAACAGCGAGCACGATCAACGCCTGAGTGCCTGCGGGGACCTTGCGCCAGCGGGTGCCCAACCGGTTGCGTTCACGGCGTATCAGATCCCCGACGAGGTCCAGGGTCCGCTTCGACATCGGGAGCCGGACCTGGTAGACAGCATGCTGAGCGCCCTCGGCGGGGCTGGTTGTCTTCACACACACCCCAACTTCCGTCGGCGGCCCTCTTGTTACGGCAGGAATCAGCCGGTCCACTCGCGTTCGGGCCGGTCAGCGTGGCAGGTAGCGGCCCGCACCGGTCCTCGACAGCCAGCCCCGGTCTGCGAGTTTGCGCAGCTGGCCGCGGACTGGCTCGACCTTGCCGGGAGTGAGCTCCCGGCCCAGCGCGCGGGCCACGTCCTTCGCCATCACCGGACCGCCCGCATTGGTGACGATCTCCATAATCCGCCGATAGTCCGAGGTCAGGACCTCCAGACCCATCCCGTCAACGCGGTCCGGGACTAGGTTCTGTCTCTTTGATGCGGGAACCGGCGCCGAAGCAGGCTGCGTCCATCGATACACAAGATCGCTAGTGGGTGCAGAGGAGTGTGTGATGACCGGCACGGCTGCCCGTTACCTCTATCTGGTGCGGCATGGCGAGGCGGCGTCGGAGGAGAGCGGGCTGACGGAGGTGGGTCGTCGGCAAGCCGTGCTGCTGGGTCAGCGCCTGCGCGAGATCCCTTTCGCGGCTGTTTACCATGGCCCGTTGCCCCGGGCAGAGCAGACCGCGCGTCTGATCGGTGACCAGCTGCAGAACGTTCCCCTGCGTGTCTCGGAAGTGGCCGGTGACTACGTTCCTTACGTGCCCATGAGAGACGAGCTGCCAGCGGAATCCGCAGACTTCTTCCTCCGCTTCCTTTCTGGCGCGACTGAGGAGGAACGAAAGCACGGACCTGCTCTGGCCCGGCAGGCGTTGGAGATGTTCACCGGGCCTGTGCACGGTGAAGAGGACCGGCACGAACTGGTCGTCACCCACAACTTCCTGGTCGCCTGGCTCGTCCGGGACGCCATGCATGCGCCGCATTGGCGCTGGCTCGGCCTCAACCACAGCAACGCCGCTCTCACGGTCATCCGGTACGCGCCCGGCCGGCCGGCCTCTGTCCTCGTCTCGAACGACATGCGGCATCTGCCTCCCGAGCTGCGCTGGACGGGCTTTCCTCCCGAGGTGCACGTCTAGCGTGCCTGCTGGATGGGTTCGTCAGTTGATCAGTTGTGTCCGTCCGATTAGTGATCACCGATGAGATGTGGGACCGGATCGAGCCGTTGATGCCGGTCGATCCGGTCCGCGGCCGAAGGTGGGCCGATCACCGCCGCACCCTTGAGGCCATCGCGTGGAAGTACCGCACCAACTCGCCCTGGCGGGACCTGCCAGACGAGCTGGGCTCGTTCCAGACCGCCCACAAACGGCTGATCAGGTGGGCCGTCGACGGCACCTGGGAGAAGATCCTCGCCGCCGTCCTGGCAGCGGTGGATGCCGACGACGACATCGACTGGACGGTCTCGGTGGACTCCACGGTCGTGTGGGCCCACCAGCACGCCGCAGGCGCACGCAAAAAGGGGCGATCCGCTCCGGCGAGCCTGCTGATCACGCCCTCGGACGCTCTCGCGGGGGCTTGAGCACCAAGGTCCACCTGGCCGCGGACGGCGGTGCACGGCCTCTGGCCTTCACGGTCACCGCAGGCCAGGCCGGGGACGCACCCGCATTCGAGACGGTGATGTCTCGCATTCGCGTGCCCCGCAGCGGACCGGGCCGGCCACGAACCCGGCCCATCACCGTGCTGGCCGACCGCGCCTACTCATCCCACGCCATCCGCAGCCACCTGCGGCGCCGGGGAATCCGAGCGGTCATCCCGCAGCCGTCCAACCAGATCGGCCACCGCCTGCGGCGGGGTTGCCACGGAGGCCGCCCGCCAAGCTTCGACCGTGAAGCCTACAAGCAGCGGAACACAGTTGAACGGTGTATCAACCGCCTCAAGCAGTGGCGCGGCCTGGCCACCCGAACCGACAAACTCGCGATCGCCTACCAGGCCGCACTCCACCTCGTCGGCATCCTCATCTGGGCCCGACGCTGACCAAAGAGACAGAACCTAGCCGCATCCCGGCCGCACCCGGCGTCAAGACCAGCGGCTCCGGCTCCGGCTCCACGATGCCTGATGGACTCCGCCCGCCATCCGTTGCCTCGGCCCACTGCCCGTACACCACCTCGGCAGCCTCCAGCCGGGCCACCTCGACGTCGATCTCCGCCAGCTCCTTGCGCAGCAACTCGGCCCGCTCAGCCAACATCACCCGCCGCTCGATCGTCCACGTCAGCACATCCGCCATGAACAGCCCCTCTCCGGTCCGGCCTTCCCTCTCGGAGCGTACGAAGAGACCACCGCCCGAAAACCGATTCCCGCAGAACGAGCCTGAGACGGACGATCACCTGCTAACGATCTCGCCTCCGGCCAGCACGAGCCGGCCACCACACAGCCACACCAGCCCCCGTGACCTGCGAAATTCAGGATGGCATGGCTTGAATGGGTACGCGAGACTATCCTCGGAGGATCGTGGCAGCAGGAGGGCGACTCAGGAGTCGGCCTCAACAACCACGGCTACGTCACCATTTACCCCGCCGTTCACGTCCCCGTCGGCTGGGACCAGGCACAGATCTACACCGAAGCTTTCTACGACAAGATCGACGAGCTGTGCACCTACGGCCGCGCCTCCTGCGCCGACGGCAACAGCCGAACCGACGCACTGGCAGTCAACGGAGCGAAGGGCAACGCCTGCGTCGCGGCAGGGCTGAACTGCCCCGACGAAATGGTCTGGCGGGAGACTTCGGCACCATAGACCTCGGCCGGTGGGCTTGCACCTCGCCAGTGGTCAGCCCTTCGCGGCCAGCGAGATGACCATCTCATCGACGCCGGTCAGGCGCTTCTGCCGCTTCTTGACGATCTTCGGTTCGAAGGAGCCGTCCCTGTCGCGCGGCACCGTTATCTCCACCGGGCCGACATCGGTCAGCACGGTCTTGGAGCGTTTGCCGTTGCGGGAGTTGCCACCGTTCTTGTCGACCGCATCATGCTTGTCATAGCCAAGATGGTCCGTGATCTCGCCCTCCAGAGCGGACTCCAGCAGGCGTTTGGTCAGCTGCTGCTGTAGCAGCCCGCCCTCGCCTGTCAGCTGCAGACCCTCGGCCTGGGCCCGGCCCACCACCTCGTCGATCAACTGGTCGTCCACAGCCTTTGCCCGCACAACCGCCACGGGCTCGACAGCCTCGGATCCGGACACGTTTTCACTGGTCATCGAAGCATCTTCCATGATCGGGAGTTACACCGAACGTCTTACAGTCCCGTGCGGGATTTCTTTATTGCTGCGCCGGCTCAGGCGAAGGGTATGCGCTGGTCTGGCGGGTCCTGGCTGCGAGGGAGTGTCGGCTCTGCGGCGGTGCCAAGGCCAAGCGTGTGGCCTTCCTGGGGGCTGACCAGAGCCGGTGGTCAGCTGTATCGGTCCGGGACGAGGGAGTCCTTCTTCACGCGGCCGCGTCCGCGGCCCCCGGCTCGACGGCGCCCGTTGGCCCGTTCGGTCAACGCTCATCCTGGTCGGGATCCTCAGTGCACCTGAGTAGTCACTGCTCATCCGGAAGCAAATCCGCAGGACAGCGGGTTCCATCGCCGGAGACGCAACGCGTCTGGCGACACGCTTCCGACGGGAGTGTTCTTCCTGGGATCGGCATGAATCTGAAGGACTGGCGGAGGCGGATGTTGAGTATGTGCTACTCACATGTCCGCGGTGTCGGCCTGATATCGATGGATACATGCGCCGAGTAATGCAGAGCAGGTTGGGTGGTCCGGATGTTCTCGAGGTTGTCGAGGTTGATGTGCCGCAACCGGGACCGGCGGAGGTCCTGGTCGAGGTAAAGGCCGCCGGTGTGAATCCGGTCGACTGGAAGGTGCGCACCGGGGGAGGCGTGGGCGAACCGCCCTTCTCGGTCGGCTGGGACGTCTCAGGAGTGGTGGCGGCCGTCGGAGCCGGTGTGACGCGCTTCAGGCCGGGAGACGAGGTCTTCGGAATGCCACGGTTTCCGGCCGAGGCAGGAGCGTACGCGGAGTTCGTGACCGCTCCGTCGAGACACCTGGTTCGCAAGCCGCCCGGCATGAGCCATGCCCAAGCGGCGGGTCTTCCCCTGGCGGGTCTTACCGCTTGGCAGGCGCTGGTGACGGTGGCTGGGGTTGCTGTCGGAGAGCGGGTACTCATTCCGGCCGCGGCGGGAGGCGTGGGCCACTTGGCCGTTCAGATCGCCAAGGCTCATGGTGCCTACGTCATTGCGACCGCTAGTGGAGCAAAGCACGATTTCGTAAGGAGCCTTGGCGCTGATGAGGTCATCGACTACAGGAGCTCTGAAGTGAGCTCCCAGGTGAGGGAGGTCGATATCCTTCTGGCTACCATCGCGGGGCAGATCCGGGGCCTGGCTGGGCTGTTGGTGCCTGGTGGCCGGGTCGTCGCGCTCAACGGCGCCGATGCGGACACAGTGCAATGGGCCGCGCAGAAGGGTCTCCGAGCCGACTTCATGCTGGTGGAACCTGATCGGGCCGACCTGGATGCCCTGGCTTCTCTCGCCGACGAAGGCCGGATCACGGTCCACATCGATCGCACATTTCCTCTTGGTCAGGTGATCGACGCTCACCGCCTGGGCGAGGAGGGCCGGACCACAGGGAAGATCGTTCTGATTCCGTAGATGAATGCGCGCGAAAGGGGCGTGCCGTCCTGCAAGCCGGTCGGCGTTGTCGGTGAAGGGGTGGGCGGTGTGTCCCCCTATGGGTCTTGACGGGGGAGGAGTCGGCCACGCGGCGAGACCAGTCCGGCCAGGAGGTCGCGTTGAGTCCGCCAGCAGGACTTCAGGCGACCGCTGGCGTCGCCTCCGCTGCGTGCCGATGCACCTTCCGCGCGTGCGCAGGAATCTTTGTGGAACGCGGGGGCACCGGGCATGTTGAGGGCAACGTCTGCGGCGGGCAGATTGTGGACGCCGAGGCCGATGAGTTTGCAGATGGTGATTTCCTCGGCGTTCTCCCGGCCGGGTGGCCGATCCGGCGTGGACCTCATCGAGTTCCGCGTTGACCCGGCGGTTCTCTTCCATAAGCCGTGACAAATTGCCGTGGATGGAGCTGAGTTCACGGTTGTCGACCACGACCCGGTCTGCTTGCCCCAGGCTGTCGGATGTCAGCTCCGCCTTCGTCGGATCGTCGGCGCCCACCGCGGTGATGTGCACTCCGGGTGTCAGCCATGACGCGCGGACGTTCGGTGCGTGAGGTCGTCGGCACCGCTACGTCGGCGCTGTCGAACGCGGACTGGGCTCTGTCCACGCCGATGACGCACAGCTCCGGCCGCGGGCACATGCAACGCGGCGGCGAGCGGCTGGACATGGGACACGCGCCGTCCCCGCACGCGTACCGCGCGCAGCGGGAGCGCGTCGGCCGCAGCGAGCGTCTGAAGGTAGGCCTGAGTGCCGGTGCCAGTGACCGATGACCCGCAGGACGTGGGAGTCGCGCCGCACCATCCCGCGCCGCAAGAGCTCCCGCGGCGGCCGTCCGTACGTCCGAGAGGTGGCGCTCGTCGTCCAGGAGCGCCCGGAGGTCACCTGACGTACAACAGCGAACAGCGGTGCGTGCCGCACCGATCAGAACGGAGCAGCCGACATGAGTGAGGCGCAGGGGGAATCCCGCCCGGGGTACCCGGGACCGGATCCTGTCCCCGAGTGGCTGGAGCGGCTGGAGCGGATCCGGCGGGAGCAGCGTCGCACAGTGGGGCTGCTCACCGTCTGCGCGGTGGGTCTGGTGCCCTGGACAGTTGTGCTGGCGCTGACCCTGCCGTCCCACTACCAGGTCCACACAGTGGCGCCTGGCCTGGGTGGGGTTCGACGTCCTTCTCGTGGTCGCTGTGACCGCCACGGCGATCTTGGGCTGGCTGCGGAACAACGCTGTCATCGTGCCGGCCGTCGGCCTGGCCGTGCTGCTGGTCTGTGACGCCTGGTTCGATGTGTCGCTCACGTTCGGCACATCAGGCGTGTGGCTGTCGGCGGCGCTCGCGGTGTTCGCGGAGCTGCCGTTGGCCGGCTGCCTCATCGTCCGCGTCACGAGGTTGATCTCGCTGGGGCAGTGGCCGTCTACGGAGAGCCGGCGGGAAGGGAATGCGAAGGCGTGAGACGGGCGCTCGGCTCCAGGGATGCTGTCCTTGTCAGGACGCGCCTTCGCAGCTCCCCGGGCGGGTTGACGGGGGCGTCGAGACGATCCGGAACAGCGGGGGCTGGTCGGCCAGTCATGGGTCGTCGAGCCGGCTGCCCGCCGGGACTGGCGTCGAGGTGCCCGCAGCGCGTGGTGGCCGCTGACCGGGAGCCGTCCGGCCGTGGCGGCGACGAGGCCCGGCACTGAGCAGGGACCAGCTGCCCCTTGAACGGCACGGCCCGTCTTCGGGGCCGCCCGGTCCCTGCAACTGCAGGACGCCGAGCAGATCAAGGACGCGATCATCTGGGGGCACAGCAGGGCGCCTGCGCGGAAGTGCCTTGTGCCGTGCCGGATGTCGAGGCCGTTCTCCCCATGCGCTTCTCGCCGCGATGGCCGCCAGCAACCGGCCCAGCAGTCCGAGGAGTACGGCGGCTGGTTACGACGGTTGCGGTTGCCGTGTCACCCGACTCGAGGCCAAGCATCATCGACGGGTCGATGCCTGCGTCGCATCCCACGGCGCGGATCGTGGTGTGCCTTAGCGCTGGCCGCGCCGTCCGCGTGCGGCGCGCAGGATCGCGGTTCTGGTGCGATCGGAGCGTGCGTGGGTGCTGGTCTTTCGGTACGCAGGGTCTTGCCAACGGCTGTAGGCCGACATCTGTTGACTTTCTGGAGGGGGTCTGCGCACTATATCAACGCACGTTGGCCTACAGATGTTGGCAAACGGTCGTTGGTATATTTTCCGGACCAGAACGGAAGACTCCACCATGAACACACCACCGAGCTCCACGCCGTCGTGCCCGCCCGCATCCGGGAAGTCCTGGACGAACTCGGAACCCTCGCGGAAGCTGATCACGCACGGCGTCAAGGTCAGCCGATCCGCCGCCCGCGTCGGCTGCTGACTGTGCCGTTCGACCAGCTGCCCGACATCGAGTTCACCGGCAACGTCTACGCCGAACTCGGGCACCCCGGGTACACCTTGGGGCGGGGTGGTGCGCGAGCACCCTGTCCGACGCGAGTCTCCTGCCACAACCCGGGGCCGCGCGACAGGAGAGACGCAATGGCCACGAACACCGTCCCAGACGACCCTCCAGAGATCACCGTGCCCCGCAGGGACGCGCTGAGGCCGGCCGGCCTGGCCATCGGCTCGACAGCCCTCCTCAGCGAGGGCCTCGGGGGACTGCGCGCCGTCACCAACGGCACCTTCAGCACCGGACCCGGCGATCCGTACGACCTGTGGCACGACTGGAGCTCCATGTCCGGCATCGAGGGGATGGTCGCCACCGGCATCCTGGCGACCGCTCTCGGTCTTGGTCTGCATCACATGAACCAGATCACCGGGCGCATCGACCGTGATGCCGTCTCCGGTGCCCGCGACGTTTTCTCCGCTCGGTGGGCTGTCCTGCTCGGCCGTCCCGCGTCGAGCGGTCTGCTGTCCTTCCGTGTCGGTCATCCCGACCGTGCGGCGGGCCTCAGCCCGCGTCGCAGCCTCGACGTCGTCGTGAGCGGCTGACCTCTTCCGCCGGTTCCGCCGGTGACGTACCGAGCCCCACCCACCTTCCACCCGTTTCCGTTCAACAGGAGGCTTCCCATGCCCGGCTCACCCGTCTCGAACCCGGACGCCGGACCGGTACGCGCATTGCGCCCCGGTGCCGTTCTGGCAGTGACCTGTCTGGCCCTGGCGACCGTCGTGTCGGCGATGGCTTCGCTGAGTGTGGCGTTGCCCGACGTCGCCCGGGAGACGCACGCCAACCAGACCCAGCTGTCGTGGATCATCGACTCCTACAGTCTGATCTTCGCGTCGTTCCTGCTGTTCGCCGCGACCCTCGGCGACCGTTTCGGCCGCCGCAAAGCGCTGCTCGGCGGCGTCGGACTGTTCGCCGTAATATCACTCGCCGCGACCTTCACCGCCGAGCCGAGCGTCCTGATCACCTTGCGCGCCCTGCTCGGGGTGGCAGCCGCGTTCGTCATGCCCGCCACGCTGTCCACGATCACCAGCACGTTTCCCCGCGATCAGCAGGCGCGTGCCATCAGTATCTGGGCGGCGGTCGCGGGCGCCAGCGCCGCGCTGGGACTGTTCGCCTCGGGCGCACTGCTGGAGGTGTGGTCGTGGCGATCGGTGTTCTGGCTGAACGCGGTGATGGCCGGAGTGGCGTTCATCGGCACCTACCTCTTCGTCCCGGAGTCCGCGCAGCCGGGCAAGCAGCGCATCGATGTGACCGGAGCCGTGCTCACGGTGGCAGGGCTGGGGGTGCTGGTCTACTCGGTCATCGAGGCGCCCGAGCACGGCTGGGGCAGCACGCGCACCCTCATCGGCATGGCCCTCGGGCTCGTCGTCCTGGCGGCCTTCGTGGCCTGGGAGCTGAGGCACCCGCACCCCCTGCTCGATCCGCGGCTGTTCCGGCACAAGCTGTTCGCGGCCGGGTCGATCTCGACCACGCTGCAGTTCTTCGCGTTCTTCGGGTTCATCTTCGTCACCATGCAGTACCTCCAGCTGGTGCGCGGTGACAGCGCCCTGATGGCTGCGGTGAGCGTGCTGCCGATGTCCGCGGCGATGATCCCCAGCGCGCGCCTCAGCCCGCTCCTGGTCGCGCGGCGAGGCATGCGGGGCCCCTGGACCGTCGGCCTGATCCTGGTCACCACCGGCCTGGTCGTGCTGGCCCAGCTCGACGCCGGCAGCTCGTACTGGCTGGTCGTCGGCGGGCTCCTGCCGCTCGGTGCGGGCATGGGTCTGGCCACGACGCCGGCCACCGCGGCCATCACCGACGCTCTGCCGCCCCGCCTGCAGAACGTGGGCTCCGCGGTGAACGACCTCTCACGCGAACTCGGCGGAGCCCTGGGCATCGCCGTCCTCGGCAGCCTCATGAGCGCCCGCTACCGAGACTCCCTCGACACCGACGGCCTCCCCGCCCCGGTCGCGGAAGCAGCCCGCTCCTCCCTGGCCGCCGCCGACCACATCGGCCACGCCACCGCCAACCCGGCACTGATCGACGAGGCCCGCGACGCCTTCGCCTCCGGCATGCACCTCGCCCTCCTCAGCGGCGCCGCGACCACCCTCCTGGCCGCCGTCGTCGTCACCCTCCTGCTGCGCCGGACCGGCAAGCCCGGCACGGTCGGCGTCGAGACGCAGACGCACGACCCTGCGGACGGCCCGACGGGCGGCACGGGCCGCGACGCGGCGAAGGCCACGGCCTAGCCACCCGCTGAACACATCCGACACGTCCAAGTCGTGCGGCGCCAGACCACGATCCGGTCTCTGGCGCCGCACCGGGAAGGAAGGAAACCGACATGACTTCGCTGCCCACCCGGACGGCACCACCACCCGGCCCTCCCCGCGCCCCGGAGTCCCTGGAAGCTCTCAATCGCGCCCTGGCACTGCTCGGCATACGCGGCACCGGACTCATCATCACCGCCCTCGCCCAAGGGCCGGCCGACCTGCCCCTGCTGCGCGAGCGCGTCCCCGGCCTCAGCGACGGTCTGCTCACCCGACGCCTGCGGGAGATGACCGCCCTCGGCCTGGTGGAGCGAACCGCCTACCCAGGCACCGCCCGTCACACCGTCTACGCACTTGCCTCCCACGGCAAGGCCCTCCTCATACCGCTGGTGGCCCTGACCGTGTGGGCACAGGATCTCCCCGCGCACACCTGGGCCGCGGCCCCCCGCACATCGCCGGAATCCGGCCCACTGCATCGCACAAAGGACAGGACATGAGCGCACACGAGAACGTGGACCTGGGGCACACGGTGGCCGGCTGGGCCGGCACAGCCGTCGCCCTGGCCGGTTTCTGCGTCACCGGTGTCGGAGTGATCGCTGTCTCCGCGCCGCTCGTACTCTCCGGGATCGCAGTGATCGCCCTGGCTGCGGCCATCACCTGGCTCCTCCACCTGGCGGGATGGGGAAAGCCGAGCGGCCCGCGCCCGGCCGACCAGTGGGACTGGCGGGTGAAGGACCTCCGCGCCCGGCACGGACATCCGGACTGCCTCGGGTGCCGCATGGCGGGCAGGCGGGCCGAGGCGGCGGCCCCGCTCCCGCACCCGGCATCCGCAGCGGCCCGGAGCATGCCCAGCGTCACCATGCGGAACGCGGACGATCAGGAAAGGTGCCTGCCGCTCCGGTAGCCGGCCGCATCGCCACACAGAACAGAGAAGGAGGGGCCGGCAATGGCCGCTGAAGACCGAGCTGGCGGCTTGCGTTCCGACGACGACGCCGTGGCGGCGGACGCAGACCGGCTCGCTGCCAACCGGGACTTTTGGGACGACCTCGCCGAGTTCCACGGCGCCGACCCCGACGACCGGTCTTACGACGTGGAGGCATTCCTTGCAGGCGGGCAGACCCTGCGCGGGATCGAGCGAGAACTCGCCGGCGACGTGACCGGCAAGGAACTCCTGCACCTGCACTGCCACTTCGGGATGGACACCCTGAACTGGGCCCGCCTGGGCGCCCGCGTCACCGGCGTCGACTCCTCCCCCCATGCGGTCGCACGAGCCTGGCGACTGGCGGAACAGGCCGGTCTGGAAGCGGAGTTCGTGGAAGCGGACGCCCAGCGTCTTCCCGATGCCCTGGCCGCAAGGTTCGACCTGGTGGTCGCCACCTACGGGGTGCTGTCGTGGATCGGCGACCTGGACGCCTGGATGACCGGCGCCGCGTCGGCGCTGCGGCCGGGAGGCAGGCTGGTGCTCGTCGACCCCCACCCCGTCTTCCAGACGGTGCTTACTTTTGATTCCTTTGTGGCCGACTGGCCCCGCGGCGGCGGTGCGCCCCGGCACGATGCGATGACGGGCACCTACGCCCACGCCGACGTACCCGCGGAGCCGAAGAAGTCCACCCAGTCCCCGTATTCGCTGGGGGAGATCGTCAGGGCGGCCACGTCGGCGGGACTGGTCGTGGAGCGCCTGGGCGAGCACACGGAGACCGAGACCGGCGGGCGCCACCTCCTGCCGCAGGGCCCGGACGGTCTGTACCGGTTCCCCTTCAGCGACACCTATCTGCCCATCCTGTATTCGCTCAGGGCGGTCCGTCCGTCGGCTATCGGCGGCGCATGAAAGCCGGCGGTTGAGTTTCACCACGTCGCGGTGTCCTCCGGTCGCGCGATCGCGATCACCTCTCGGGGCAGCGCGCCGAGGTCCCGTCCAAGTCCCCCGGCCTGCCCGTGGGCGCCCCTGACATTCTGTGGGCTGTAGAAACCTCTTCGGGCAAGTGAGCACACGGCGCACGGGTCCGTCGGCGTTCCCCTGCAGCCCCCGATCGGCCCTGCGCGGCGTGTACGGGAGCCGAGCGCACGCGGCAAGCACCCCGGCTGCTCGGCTGTCGCATGGCCGGCCGCTGGCCGCCGGTGGGCAAGCGCAGGCGTCGGAGGGTCGTCAGCCGGGTGCGAAGAAGCGAAGGGGGAGAGGGCGAGCGCGGACATGCGGTTCACAGCAGCCGGCCATGGCGCGAAAGAAGGGAAGCGCTCATGAAAGACAACGAGGGCCTGGAGTCTGCCAGGCTCGTACTGCGCAGGTTCACACCCGCAGACGCGCTGGCATTGGCGGCGTATCGGTCGGATCCGGAGGTGAGCCGGCATCGGTGCCCGCGATCCGGGATGGTTCCAGTACGCCGTCGAGCGGCGGGACGTTCCGGGGCTGATCGGCGATATCGGGGTGTGCCTCAGCGAGGACGGCAGGCAGGCACAGCTGGACTTCACTTTCGCGCCGGTGTTCCAGGGCCGCGGGTACGCCACCGAGGCGGTGGCGCGGATGGTGGAACATCTGCTGGTGGAGGAAGGGCTGCACCGCGTCTGGGCCAACTGCGACAGGTGTAACGTCAGCTCGGCGAAGCTGCTGGGGCGCGTGGGGTTCCGCCGCGAGGGCCACCTCGCCAGAGCACCTGGTTCAAGGGGGAGTGGACCGACGACGTCTTCTTCGGACTCCTTGCCTCGGAACACCGTGCCGCGCCCGACAGCGGTCATGGTTCGTAGTGCCGCGAAGCGGCCGCCGGGGTCACAACCCGGGCCACGCAATGATCAACGGCAGGATCGGGCTGTTGATCATGTGGCTTTCGGCGTGGTTGGTCGTTGCTCTGTCGTGGGGAAACGGCAGTCGCGTCCTTGGATCGTGTCGGATGAACTGTGGTCGTTGATCGAGCCGTTGCTGCCCTGGCCTGCGCCGAAGTCGGTGGAAGGCAGACTGCAGGTGCCGGACCGGCAGGCACTGTGCGGGATCCTGTTCGTGCTGTATACCGGCATCCGGACTGGTCGCGGGCGTGATGACTTCTGCCACGTCCGGGCGCCCGCTCCCGCTGTCGCTGACCGGCGGAAACCGCAGCGACGTCAAGCGGTTGCTCCGCTGCTGGACACACTCCGGGGACAACCGGCGATGCGACCTGGCCTTGCAGGTCCGCTGGTTCTCCTACCGGGCGGCGCCCACGTCCTTTGCGCTCGCCGGTGGCCTTTTGCGTGACGGGGCGCCGTCGTCGAGGTACCTGAGGGTGACCTCGGCTGCGGCGAGGTCCTGCACCCCGAGGCCGATGAGTTTGCAGACAGTGATCTCGGCGTTGTCCGACCGGCCGGGTGCGGTCCGTGCCAGGACCTCTCCGAGCTCTGCATGCTCCGCGGCGTCCATTCCTGCTCGCGCCAGGTCCCCGTGGATGCCGGCCAGTTCACGGCTGTCGACGACGATCCGATCGGCTTTCAGCAGGCAGTCGGGAGACAGTTCGGCCTTGGAAGGATCGTCGGCACCGACTGCGGTGATGTGCATGCCTGGCGTGAGCCACGCGCTTTCGACCAGCGGTTCTGTGCTGGCGGTTGCGGTGACCAGGACGTCGGCCCCTTGGCAGGCCTCTCGGGCATCGGCCGCGGCCCTCACGTGCAGTTCAGGGTGGCGGGCCATGACAGCGGCTGTCAGGCGCAGCACGTGGTCGGGGTTGCGTCCCCACACGCGTACCTCCCGCAGGGGAAGTTCATGGGCGGCCGCCAGGATTTGCAAATAAGCTTGGACACCGGTGCCCAGGACGGCGAGCACGGCAGAATCCGGTCGGGCCAGGGTACGTGCGGCAAGGGCGCCCGCAGCAGCGGTACGGATGTCGGAGATGTGGTGCTCGTCCTCCAGCAGCATCCGCAGATCACCGGTCTGGGCGTCGAAGACGGCGATAATGCCGGATGCCGGCGTACCGCCGCGCCGGGATCGCTCGAGGAACCATGTCGCCACCTTCACGGTGAACACGGGGCGCCCGGGCAGCCAGGCCGACTTCACGTGGACGTCGCCGTCCCGCCCGGCCGGTGCGAAGACCACTACCGGAGAGTCGCCCATGCCCCGGCTGTAGTCGGCGAGCGCCTGGGCCACCGGTTCCAGGACGTCTTCGTATCCGACTGCGGCCCGGATGGCGTCAGGGCCGACGTGGGGCAGTGCGGAGGGGCTCATGCGGGCAGCTCCCTCAGATGCCCTTCAGCAACGAACGCCACTTCGCCGCCCACCGTGACGGAGCGGATGTCCTGCCCTTCGCCGTGTGCGCTGATCGTCATCTGGCTGGCGCGGCCGGTGAGGCGCCCCTGGTGCAGGGTGACGCTCTCCCCGTTGCCGATCCGGCCGTGTCGGCGCAGGTAGGCGGCGGCACAACCGGCGCCGGAACCGGTGGCCACGTCCTCCAGGACGCCGTCGTTGTTCCAGTGACGTCCTTCCAGTGTGGTGGCGTCGAGCAGGTAGGCGAACTGTGCACCATGCGCAGCGAGGGGGGCTTCGAGGTCCTGGGTGATCCGGGCGCGTTCCAGCGCGTCGCCACGCACAGGAACCATGAGGTACCGAAGTCCTGTGGAGAGCACTTCCGCAGGAAGGTCCGGATCCAGGTCGTCGGCGTCCAAGGAGAACCAGGCGGCCAGCTCGGCGATGTCGGGGCGGCCGAGGAATGCGGCGGGGCCCTGGTCGAGAACGGCGCTGTAGCGGCCCGCTGCTCGGCGTCGGGTGGTGACGTCGACCGTTCGGGCCTTGAGCTTCAGGCACCAGGTCTCGGTGTCATCGCCACCGTGCAGCGCGTGCAGGACACATGCTGCCCCGATGAGAGGGTGGCCGGCGAAGTCGAGTTCCCCGGCAAGGTCGAAGACGCGCGCATGCCAGCTCCGGTCACTGGCGGGGTCCCGGGCCAGGAAGACCGACTCGAAGTGGCGCATCTCCTGGGTGATGTGCACCATCTGCTCCGCGCTGAGCTGTGCGGAGTCCGGGAACACCGCCAGGCTGTTGCCGCTGTACGGCCGGCTGCTGAAGACGTCAACGTGTAGGTAGCGCATGTTTCGGACAGTACGGTCTGTCGCAGGTACAAGGAACCGGCAACTTTCATCGGGCGGATATAACCTGTGCTTATGGGGCCGGATCTTGAGACATCGCTCCTGCGGGCCTTTGTCAGCTGCGTCCGTTCGGGGAGCATCAGCAGGGCTGCGAACGTGCTGGGGCACAGCCAGCCGGCGCTCAGCGGACAGCTGAGGAAACTCGAACGCGCCGTCGGTCAACCGCTGCTGCACCGGTCTGCCACAGGTGTGTCGCTGACCAGAGCCGGGGAGGCTCTGCTGCCGTACGCGGAACGCATCCTTACCCTGTCGGCACAGGCTATGAGGGCCACCGGGGAGACCGTGGCCGGGCACTGCGGCGTAGGTCTGATCGAGGACCTCGCCGCTGCTCCGCTCGCACAGGCCTTGGCCGACTTCGGCCGGATGCATCCGCAGGCGACGCTGGAACTGGTCAGCGCGCCCGGCCCGGCAATGAGAAGGGCCTTCACGACCAACCGCATCCACCTGGCGCTGTGTGACCCGGCGTATCTGCCCGAACCTCCGCGCTGGACCGTGCGGCTGCCCCTCGTCTGGGCCGCCGGGCCTGAGGTGGACCTCAGCCTGGACCCGCTGCCGCTCGTGCTGTTCTCCCAGCCGTGCCGCTGGCGCATGCCGGTACTCGACGCTCTGAAAGACAGCGGACGTGACTGGCGTATCGCCTTTGAGAGCACCGGCCTGGCCGGCGTGCAGAGCGCGGTTCGCGCCGGGCTGGGCGCCGCGGCCCTTCTTCCCGCCCAGGTCGAGTCCGGCATGGCGGCGCGCGGCTTGCCCGAACTGCCCGACGTAGAACTCGGAATGGTCCGACGTCCGGGAACCGAGGGCGATCTCCTTGTCGACGCGGTCGAAGAACTCCTGAAGAGCCTGATCTGACGCAACGCACGAGAGGAAGCGGTGTCTGGGCAGCTTTTCGGGCGCAGTCACGACTGCGGCCTGCCTCCACCCCGAGGACGGGCTGCCTCCGGGCAGGCAGACGTCGCCTTGGTCAGCGGCGACACCGTGGCCGCCGCGACGTACCTGCAGTTCGGCGAGCGGCTGCCCGGCCAGGCGGTGGGCCCGCGCCGGCGTACTCACCGGCCTGCACAGCGGTGCTCTGCGGCGATCAGGAGCCGGCCAACCACCGATGGGACGTCTGAGAGGCGGGTGACGCCCGCGGCACCGCCGTCTCCGGCCGGCCCGCTTGCGCAGCGCTGTGCTCTGTGTGCCTGCGGGTTTCGGCGGGCCGGATGCCGAGGACGCGCAATCCGTCGTGGTGATGCAGCAGGCGCTGGACGAGGGGACCGCAGCGGGCTTCGCCGGGCATCCGGCCGTACGGGCGGCGCCGGGGGCTGTGCCGGCCCGAGAGGGCCGCTTCGACGAGGCTGCGACCTGCTGCTCGATCTGCGGTCGTCGCCGCACCACCGCAAGGCGTGGCCGCCGTCGCTGATGCGGCAGGGCGCTCCGGCACGCTGACGATCACCCCTCGTCGAAGCCGGCCGCGGGCAGGACTGCGACCCGGGTCATGCGCGAGGTCCGTCCGCTCGCCGACGCCGTCGAGCGCGACGGGCGGGAGACGAGCACGCCGGGGCTGGCTCCGCTGCGCATCGCCCAGGCCAGGCGCAGCTACCACAACGCCGGAGGCGTCCGCCGTCCTGCTGCGCCGCGCCGTCCCTCCCGCCGAACTGCACCCGTGGCCGGCTGTGCTCCTCCTCGGCAGGACTCCTGGCCGGGCACTGAGCGCTGCGGCATTTCGAAAGCCAGTGGGTGATGGCCGTGCTGTCTGCAGCGACAGCACGGCCATCCTTTCCAGCGGCGGTCTCGTCCCCACGGGCCGCCGCTTTCCGGGGCGCGCCGCGAGCAGACGATGCCCGGGCGGGTGCGGTGGCGCCGACCGCACCGCACAGAGGCCCCGAATCCCTTTCGGATCGTCCCTGGCTCAGACGGGGATCAGTCCGCGGTCCTCGTCCGAACCGCCCGGGCTCTGGGACAGTTCCTTGCCGAGCTGCTCGCCCTCCACATCGACGTTGGGCAGACTCCGCTCCAGCCGGCGCGGCAGCCACCAGGCCCGCCGGCCCAGCAGAGCCAGCACGGCCGGAACGATCGCCATGCGGACCACGAAGGCGTCGAAGAACACCGCGATCGCGAGTCCGAAACCGATCATCTTGATCATCTGCTCGCTGGAACCGATGAAGCCCGCGAAGACCGCGATCATGATGACCGCCGCCGCGATCACCACGCGGGCGCTGTGACGGAAGCCGGTGACGATGGCGTCTCCGGGCTGCTGGCCGTGGACGAAGGCTTCTCGCATCCGTGTGACCAGGAAGACTTCGTAGTCCATGGCGAGGCCGAAGACCACGCCGATCATGAAGATCGGCATCATCGACATGACCGGGCCGGTCTGCTCGACGCCGAACAGCGAGCCGAGCCAGCCCCACTGGAAGACGGCCACGACGGCGCCGAGCGCGGCGACGACCGAGAGCAGGAAGCCGAGCGCTGCCTTGAGCGGCACGAGCAGCGAGCGGAACACCACCATCAGCAGGAGGAAGGCGAGGCCGACGACCAGCGCCAGATAGGGCAGCAGTGCGTCGCTCATCTTCTGCGAGAAGTCGGTGTTCAGCGCGGTCGCACCGGTGACGTAGACGTGGTCGCTGCTCTTGTCCCGGATCTCGTGGACCAGGTCCTCGGTGGCCAGCGAGGACGGCCGGTCCTTCGGGATGACCGTGATCACGGCTGTGTCGCCGGCCTTGTTGAGGGTCGGCTCGGTGACGGCGGCCGCGCCGTGGAGATTCCGGATGAGCCTGATCGTCCGGTCGGCCTCGGCTTTGTCGCCGTCGACGACGACCGTCAGCGGTCCGTTGAAGCCGGGGCCGAAGCCGTCGGAGAGCAGGTCGTAGGCCTTGCGCTGGGTGGTGTGGACGGGCTGCGAGCCGTCGTCGGGCAGGCCGACCTCCAGCGAGGCGGCCGGTAGGGCGATCGAGCCGAGGCCGACGACGCCGATGAGCAGGACGGCGACCGGGTGGCGGAGCACCAGACGCGCCCAGCGGGTGCCCATGTTCGGCTGGTGCGCGACGGCCCTGCCCCGGCGGGCCTTGCGTCCCAGGACGCGGTCCCCGGCGAAGCCCAGCAGGGCCGGAATCAGGGTGAGAGCGATGAGCACCGCGATGACGACGGTGCCGGCCGCGGCGACGCCCATCTTGGTGAGCAGGGGGATGTTGACGACGGCCAGGCCCACCAGGGCGATGACCACGGTCAGGCCGGCGAACACCACGGCCGAGCCCGCAGTGCCGGCGGCCCGTCCGGCGGCCTCCTCCTTCTCGCGTCCCTCGGTGAGTTCTGAGCGGTAGCGGGAGACGATGAACAGCGCGTAGTCGATGCCGACCGCGAGGCCGATCATCATGGCGAGCGTCGAGGTGGTCGTGCCCAGGTCGAGGGCGGCGGCCAGTCCCGTGATCGTGGAGATGCCGATGCCCACGCCGACGAGCGCGGTGAGCAGCGGCAGACCCGCGGCGATCAGCGACCCGAAGGTGACGACCAGGACCACCCCGGCGATCACCACGCCGATGATCTCCCCGGCACCCGTCTCCGGCGTGGCCTGCAGCGCGTCGCCGCCGATCTCGACGGTGAGCCCGTCGTGCCGGGCCTGTACGCCGGCCTTCTTCAGGGCGTGGAGGGTGTCGTCGGTGAGTTCCATGGAACCGACCCGGTAGGTGACGGACACGTACGCCGTCGAGCCGTCCTTCGACACAGCCTGCGTCGTGTACGGGTCGGTGACGGAGGCGACCTGTCGGGAGCCGGACTTCAGCGCGGCGACCACGCCGGTGACCTCGGCCCTGGAACCGGGGTCCGTCATCTTCGCGCCGGCGGGCGCCTTGAAGACGATGCGGGCGGTGGCACCGTCGGCGCTGCCACCGGGGAAACGCTCCTCCAGCAGGTCGAAGGCATTTTGGGCCTCCGTGCCGGGAACGGAGAAGGACGACGAGGTGGCCGCCGGCGCGGACGCCGCGGCGAAGCCGGCGAGCGCCAGGAGGGCCACCCAGATGAGGGCTACCAGCCTGCGGCGACGGAAGGCCAGCCGCCCGAGTCTGTAGAGAAACGAGGCCACGAGGGCTCCCTGTTCATTGAGGGGGACGAGAGGAACAGGGTCGGCCTGCCTCCTTGACCACTCAGGTCAGAGAACTGCGCCGCACCTCAGGTGCGGGTCCTCTCAGGTACTCATCGTCCTTGCGGCTCCGAGCCCCTCACATGAGTAAACGATGCCCATAAATCCCCGCTGGGTGCGGCAGGTTCGCCAGGGGACGTGAGGGCGGGTGAGTGGGCCGCATGGCTGGCTGAAGAGAAAGAAATCGGGGCGGTGGGTCCGCCGATGGCCGGAGCAGAGCAGACGGGAGCAAGTCGTCTGCGGGGAGGTCGGCCAGGGAGGTGCAGGACGGCGTCGAGGGCGGCGTCGAAGAGGTGGGACCTGTTTCGGTAGTAGCGCATGACCCTTGAGGGGTCGATGTCGGCGTCAGCGGCGATGGCGCGGATCGCATAGCGCTCGTACCCCTGGGCGGCGAAGCGTCGCCGGGCGGCTTTCGGTATGGCGACCCGGTGCGGTCGGAGCGCCGGGGGCAGCGGGTTTTCCGGCCTCCTGCACATCGCCAACAGGCGTAGGCCAACTGGCGTTGACTTTCCGGCCTGGGGTGGGCATTCTGTCAACAAGTGATGGCCAACGCTTGTTGGCATCTGCTCTGCGCCCGGCCCGGAGACCGAGGTGCCCCCGGCCCGGAAGGACAACCGCCATGAAACCGCTGCTCCCCTCGAAGCCCGGTACGGCGTACGAGGCGCAGCACACCGGCCGGACGGAAGCCGCCATGGACGAGGCACGCCGGACCGCAGCCGCTCCCGGCCCGCTCACCTCCTTCTCCCGGTTCGTCCTGTGCGGCGGCGGTGTCGGACTCGCTTCCGGCCCGGCCGTGGCACTGCTGGCCACGCTGATGCCCTGGGCGTCGGCGAACGCACTGGTCACCGCAGGTTCCACCATCCTCTGCACAGAACTCCACGCGCGCTTCACCTTCAAGGCCGGGCGGCGTGCCGGATGGCGCCGGCACTGGCAGTCCGCCGGGTCGGCCCTGGCCGCCTACGCGGTGACTTGCGCGGCGATGTTCATCCTGCACCTCATGCAGCCATCGGCCGGGACGCTGAGCGAGCAGGCCGTCTACCTCAGTGCTTCAGGGCTCGCCGGAATCGGGCGATTCCTCGTTCTGCGCCTGGTCGTCTTCGCCGGCAGTTCGACCACGGTTCAGGAGAGCAGCCCGGCGGGGGCTCAGGAAGCGAGCGAGGTCGCGTCCTGGTCCATCGCGACTTCGCCATGGCCGAAGACCCCGCAGTCAGTGAGCGAGCGAGTCACCTCGCGTGGTTCGAGGGCGGCGGCAACGATGCCGACCGCTCGGGGCCGGGCTGCGGCTGGACGGTCAGGTCGGTCTGCGTCCGTGCCCCGACCGCGTCACAGCCCTGTTCGCCCGTGCGGTGCCCCTGCCGGCGCGGGGCGGTGAGGTGCATCGGCGCTGTCCTCCTGGCGGCGCATGCCTGAAAGCAGGGTGCTGCCGCCGGACAGGCCGATGACGGGCAGGCGGTGTGGTGCAGGCCGTCGGCCGGGAGGGGGCGGGCTTCCTCACATCCGACGGCGCTTCCCCGCCGAGTTGCAGCCGACGGCATGGACCTGGACGGGTGGACGGCCGGACGCCGATGGCGAGTTCGGCGCACTCCACCGGCTGACCCATCCGCCCGGTTGTGATCGCAGATGATCTGGTTCGGCCTGCCCGTTGAAAGGACCAGCGTCAGAGAGACGGGCATTCGTCCGGCCGAGTCGCTGTGCGAGGGGGCCACCCGAGTGTCTTGATCGGTTTCGTGGAGGTGGCCGGCGTGCCGGGTCCGGCCCCCGGCGTGAACCGGCTGACAGCCGGACGCCGAGGTCATCACGCATGTCGGTGGATGTCTCAGGTCCTTGTTTCCTCGAAGGCCAGTACGTCGTGGCCGGTGTCCCAGAGCAGGGTCAGCAGGGCGCGCACCGATGCCTGGTCGATGTTTTCGACGATCAGCACGGTCCCGTCCTCGCCAGGCGTGGACACGTGGTCGAACCTGGTCCGGATCACGTCCAGCAGGGTGCGGGCGATCGGTGCGCGCAGGGTCAGCTCGTAGCGGGTGGGGGCCATGCCGTACAGGAAACCCGTCGCCCGTGTGTGCGCGCACCACCCGCTCGGGAAAGGTACCCGGGGTGGGATCAGATCAGGCCGAGTTCGCGTGCCACTTTGACGGCGTCCTGCCGGGAGGCCACGCCGAGCTTGCGGTAGAGGCTCTTGTTGTATGCCTTGACCGTGTTGATCGACAGGAACAGCGCTGCGCCGATCTCCCGCTGGGTCGCCGATCCCTGCAGGGCCCGCAGGATCGACAGCTCCCTGTCGGTCAGTTCCTCCACGAGAGCACCCGAGCGTAGGGCGGTGCGGGTGCCGACCCGGCCCAGCCGCGTTTCGGCCTGCTCGAGGCGCCGAACCGCGAAGGCACTCACCGGCTCCTCCTCCACGACCTCGCGGGCCCGCGCCAGTGCGGTGCGGGCGGCGGAGCGGTTACCGCAGGCGAGTTCGGCGTCGGCGAGGTACAGCAGGCCGAGGAACAGCGTCGTCGGCCGCGGGTGGAATTCGGCGAGCTCGACGGCGCGGCGCAGCAGGACCGCGGCCCCCTCCACATCGGCATGCAGGTAGCCGCGTCGGCCGGCGGCGATACGCAGCGCGGCGAGCCCTGGCGTGCTGGCCTCCCGCCCGCCGCGCTCGACGGCGTCGGCGAGCGGAGCGGCCTCGCGCAGGACCCGGTCGCAGTCTTCGCCGCGGCCGGCCTCGACAAGGCTGACCGTCAGCATGCCCGCTACGGCCATCACAGTCCACAGTGGCAACGAGTCGCGGTGGCGCTGCTGCCACACGTCGAGCAGCAGGGTCGCGGCCTCGTCGAAACGGCCGTCGCGAGCCAGCACGCCACCGAGTGTTGCGGGCACGTGAGGGTGCGCGGTGACATCGCCGACGGTTTCCAGTTCGAGAGCCTGCTGCACCATGACGACGGATTGCGCGGCCTGGGCATCCGACATGCCGAAGCCCGCACGCACGGTGAGCACGGCACTGCGGAAGCTGCGCCAACCGGTCATGACGGTCTCTGCGGTGCCCCGGACTTCACAGGCGTCCAGCCAGTGGTTCACACGGGCCTGATCGCCACAGAGCGCCGCCGCGAAGGCCAGCGAATAAGCCAGCACCGGGCCGACCGCCCGGCTGCGCAGCCGCTCACCGAACCGCAGGTAGCTCGCGGCGTCCCCGTGCGCAAAGAACCAAGTTTCCGCGTTGCGCAGCATCAGCTCGGCGGCGTCGTCGTCGCGGCCGGCGCGCAGCAGGTGGTGCACCGCATCGTCGATCCGGTTCTCTTCGGTGAACCAGGCCGCGGCATGGCCGAGGACCTCCCGCGGGTCTGTGGTGGCCTCGTGTGCCAGGACGTCCCGGAGCAGGTGATGGCAGCGGTACCACTGTTGTTCGTCGTCCAGGGCGGCCACGAAAAGATCCGCCCTGACGAGATCGGACAGCACCTGGGCTGATCCGGTCACCTGCAGTGCGGCGTCACACAGCGGACCGGAGAGCCGTTCGAGTGGCGCGGCCCGCACGAGGAGGTCGCGGTGGCTCGGCGCCAGGCCCGGGAGTACCTCGGCTGCGAAGTAATCCACCAGATGCCGGTCATCGGCCTGGGCTTTCGCCGGGTTCGCGCGCAGTGCGAGGGCGGCCAGCTGCAGGCCTGCCGCCCAGCCCTCGGTCCGTTCCCATACGGCTGTCGCCGCGGTCTCGTCGAGGTCGTGCCCTGACACCGCCGACACCAGGGCCGTCGCCTCCTCGGGGGAGAACCGCAGTTGTGCCGCGCGCAGTTCGGTCAGGTCGCCGCGGGCCCGAAGCCGGGCGATCGGCAGTGGCGGGTCCGTGCGTGCGGCGATCACGATCCGCAGTGAGGCGGGCAGGTAGGTGATCAGGTATTCGAGCGCCTCGTGGATTCGTGGGTCGGTGAGCAGGTGGTAGTCGTCGAGCACGAGTACATGCGGTGTCTCGGATGCGGCCAGCTCGTTCAGCAGCATCGGCAGCGCGAGGTCGATCGGGGGGACGCCGGCCGCGTCCAACGCTTGGAGGAGGCCTGTGCTGATCGCGTCGCCGGCGTTGTGCAGGGCGGTGAGTACGTAGCTCCAGAACCGGACAGGTTCGTCGTCGCTCTCGTCGAGCGAGACCCACGCGATGCGACGCTTCTCTTCGGGGCCCGCCGCCCAGCCGCTGAGCAGGCTCGTCTTGCCCCAGCCGGCGGGCGCCACCACCACGGTCAGCCGGGTCTCGGCGAGACGCAACTGCCGCTGCAGGCGTTCGCGCGGGACCGCGCCGGCCCGCGCCGGGGGAATCACCTGTTTCACCGTGAGCAGTGGCCGTGCAGGCCTGTCCGATGTCACGACTCTCCCGACCTGCGGCCAGGCACCGCAATCCGGCGCCGATTCTGCCAGTTCGGGCACCCCGGGTATACCTTGGGGCGGGGTGGTGCGCGAGCACCCTGTCCGACGCGATTGTCCTGCCGCAACCCGGGGCCGCGCGACAGGAGAGACGCCATGGCCACGAACACCGTCCCAGACGAACACCCGGAAATAGCCCTGACCCGCAGGGACGGGCTGAAGCTGGCCGGCCCGGGCATCGGCTCGGCAGCCACCCTCATGGCCGCCGTGAGCCTGCTGCCGATGTCCGCGGCGATGACCCAGCCTCCGCCTCAGCCCTCGCCCGGTCGCCCGGCGAGGTGCCCACGGCCTTTGGACCGGCGGCCTCCTCCTGATCGCCACCGCCTGGTCGTGCCGGCCCAGCTCGACGCCGACAGCTCGTACTGGCTGAGATTCAGGCCGGCAGACGCGCCCGTGACATCGGACCCACCTGAGCATTCCTGAGCGCAGATCGCTTTCGCACCTTGCTTTGAGGCCGGCCGCTCTCGGGTGAAACCGACGGTCGGTGATGGTCGAGAAATGCCAGCCCTGCAGCGCCACGCGTTCTACAGCAAAGAAGGCAGAGCAATGCCGTGGAGTGAGATGGAGTGGTTGCGCGCCGCCGCCTGCGCGGGCGAGGACCCCGAGCTGTTCTTCCCCGTGAGCACGACCGGGCCGGCGCTGCGGGAGGCCGCCGCCGCCAAACGTGTCTGCGCCCGCTGCCCGGTGAGCTTCGAGTGCCTGTCCTACGCCCTCGGCACCGCACAGACGTCGGGCGTGTGGGGCGGAACCGGCGAGGAAGAACGCACGGAGCTGCTCCGAACCGCCGGGTACGACGCGACGAGGAGGAGTCTCGGCCGAACCGGACTGGGACGCACCGGGTCCCTTCCAACCTCCGGGGTGGGCTAGGCAGCAGACGGATGACCCCCGGTAGCAGGGGTCTCGCGGCTGGTGAGGCGGCCGTCGGTGTGCTCTGCCGGCCGTTGCACGAGCGGTCCGCCCGCAGTCCGTGCACCTCGGCGCCACCCACCAGCCATCCCTCGATCCCGTGCCGCGCCGCGCCGGAGGTCCCCGGCCCTCTCAGCGCCAACGAATGTGGGCCAACGGGTGTTGACTCTCGCCGAGAATTCGAGCATCCTGTCAACGAGTGTAGGCCAACGCCTGTTGACTTGCTTCCCGGATCAGAAACGGAAGGCTCCGCCATGAACGCCACCGCACTTCCCGCCCGCACCGAAGTCGCCGTCGTCGGCGCCGGACCGGCCGGTCTCGCACTCGCCGTCACGCTCGCTTCCGCAGGCATCGACTTCGTTGTCCTGGACAAGCTGGCAGAGGGCGCCAACACTTCGCGCGCCGCCGTTGTGCATGCCCGCACGCTGGAGGTCCTGGACGAGCTGGGAGCCTCAGAGGAGCTGATCGCGCGAGGCGTCAAGGTCACCCGGTTCGCCGTCCGCGACGGCGCGCGCCGACTGCTGACAGTGCCGTTCGACAAGCTGCCCACGCCCCATCCGTACACGCTGATGGTCCCGCAGTACGAGACCGAGAGCGTGCTGCTGGACCGGCTGCGCGCACTCGGCGGCGACGTGCACCGCCCCTACGAGGTCGCGTCCGTCGTCCAGGACGACGACGGCGTGACACTCACCATGACCACAGGCGAGACTCTGCGCGCCGCCAACGCCGTCGGCGCCGACGGCATGCACAGCACCGTGCGTGAGGCGGCAGGTATCGGATTCACCGGCAACGCCTACGCCGAGTCCTTCGTGCTCGCCGACGTGGTGATGGACTGGGTCCCGGGACCGGACGAAGTCTCGCTGACCTTCGGCACCTTGGGGCTCGCCGTCGTCGCCCCGCTTCCCGGCGGCCACTACCGGGTCGTCGCCACCGTGGACGACGCGCCCGCCGCACCGGGCCTCGACTTCGTCCAGAAGCTGCTCGACGAGCGCGCCCCCGGCCAGGCCCAGGTCACCGGTATGGCATGGTCGTCACGGTTCCGGGTGCACCACCGAGTAGCCGACCACTACCGCGCCGGCCGTCTGCTGCTGGCCGGCGACGCCGCGCATGTGCACAGCCCCGCAGGCGGTCAGGGGATGAACACCGGCATCCAGGACGGCTACGCCCTGGGCCGGGCGTTCGCCACCGGCCGCCTCGACGGCTATGAGGCGCAACGCCGCCCCGTGGCCCAGCGGGTGGTCGCCTTCACCCACCGCATGACCCGCGTGGCCACCACGCGCAGCTCCGTGGCCCGCGGTGTCCGCAACCTCGCACTGCCTCTGCTGGGGCATACCCCGGTGCCCAGGAAGCTCGCCACCGAGCTTGCCGAGCTCAACTACCGCTAGACATCGCCCTCCTCGCCGCCGCGCACGGTGAACGGGCTGCGCCGACGCGCCGGCACCAGAAGGAACGTGCGCCGCACCGAGCAGCCGTCCCGCGTGCCCACAAACCCGTAGCGGCATCGGCGGACACCGGGAAGCGAGTGGTGCCCCACTGCCGTTCGGGTCGGCGAAGTCCTTCTCACCCGCATGCCGCCCGCCGGTATGTCGTGGGACTCCCGCCGCGGCAGGTCCGCCGCGGGACGTCTCCGACCGTCACCGCCTCAAAAACCAGCACCTCGTGGCCGGCATCCCGGAGCAGGTTCAGCAGAGCGCGGACCGATGCCTGATCCATGGCTTCGGCGACCAGCACGGTGCCGTCCGTGCCGGGCGTGGACACGTGGTCAAACCGCGTCAGGATCACGTCCAGCAGGGAGTGGGCGATCGGTCCGCGCAGCGTCAGCTCGAAACGGGTTTGGGTCATGCCGTCCAGAAAACCCTGTGGTCCGGGTGCCCGAACACCACCGGCTGGGAAAAGAGCACCCCGGGTAGCCTCAGATCAGGCCAAGACCGCGCGCAGCTACGACAGCGTCGTGCCGGGAAGCGACGCCGAGCTTGCGGTAGAGGCTCTTGTTGTATGCCTTGACCGTGTTGATCGACAGGAACAGCGCTGCGCCGATCTCCCGCTGGGTCGCCGGCCCCTGCAGGGCCCGCAGGATCGACAGCTCCCTGTCGGTGAGCTCCTCCACAAGAGCACCCGAGCGTACGGCGGTGCGGGCGCCGACCCGGCCCAGCCGCGCTTCGCTCTCCTCGAGCCGCCGCCTCGCGTAGGCGCTCACCGGCTCCTCGTCCACCACCTCGCGGGCCCGCGACAGCGCCGCACGGGCAGCCGGCCGGTCACCACAGGCGAGTTCGGCGTCGGCGAGGTACACCAGCCCGAGGAACAGTACGGTCGGACGCGGGTGCAGTTCGGCGAGGGTGACGGCGCGGCGCAGCAGGACGGCGGCCGCCTCCATGTCGGCGGTCTGGTAGCTGCGCCTGGCCTGGGCGATGCGCAGCGGCGCCAGTCCCGGCGTGCTTGTCTCCCGCCCGTCGCGTTCGACGGCGTCGGCGAGCGGACGGGCCTCGCGCAGGACCCGGTCGCAGTCTTCGCCGCGGCCGGCTTCGGCGAGGCTGATCGTCAGCGTGCCGGCGCCCTGAAGCATCAGCGACGGCGGCCACGCCTTGCGGTGGGTCGGTGACGACCACAGGTCGAGTATGAGGGTCGCGGCCTCCTCGAAGCGGCCGTCGCGAGCCAGCATGGCTCCCAGTGCCGCCTGAGTAGTCGGATGCCCGGCGGTGCCTGCCTCGGTTTCTTCGTCCAGCGCCTGCTGCACCATGACGACGGATTGCGCGGCCTGGGCATCCGGCATGCCGAAGCCCGCCCGCACGCAGAGCACGGCGCTGCGGAAGCTGTGCCAGCCGGGGACGGTGGTGTCGGGGGTGCCACCCGCCTCGCAGACGTCCAGCCAGCGGTTGACCCGCTCCTGATCGCCGCAGAGAGCCGCCGTGTAGGCCAGTGAAAACGCCAGCGCCGGATCCACCGACCGGCCGGGCAGCCGCTCGCCGAACTGCAGGTAGGTCGCCGCGGCCCCGCGGGGGAAGAACCAGGTTTCCGCGTTGCGCAGCATCAGCTCGGCGGCGTCGTCGTCGCGGCCGGCGCGCAGCAGGTGGTGCACCGCATCGTCGATCCGGTTCTCTTCGGTGAACCAGGCCGCGGCATGGCCGAGGACCTCCCGCGGGTCTGTGGTGGCCTCGTGTGCCAGGACGTCCCGGAGCAGGTGATGGCAGCGGTACCACTGTTGTTCGTCGTCCAGGGCGGCCACGAAAAGATCCGCCCTGACGAGATCGGACAGCACCTGGGCTGATCCGGTCACCTGCAGTGCGGCGTCACACAGCGGACCGGAGAGCCGTTCGAGTGGCGCGGCCCGCACGAGGAGGTCACGTTGCCTGGGCTCGAGGCCCGGGAGTACCTCGGCTGCGAAGTAGTCCACCAGATGCCGGTCATCGGCCTGGGCTTTCGCCGGGTCCGCGCGCAGCGCGAGAGCAGCCAGCTGCAGACCCGCCGCCCACCCTTCCGTCCGCTCCCACACACCTGCCGCGGCCGCGCCGTCGAGGTCGTGCCCTGACACCGCCGACACCAGGGCCGTCGCCTCCTCGGGGGAGAACCGCAGTTGTGCCGCGCGCAGTTCGGTCAGGTCGCCGCGGGCCCGAAGCCGGGCGATCGGCAGTGGCGGGTCCGTGCGTGCGGCGATCACGATCCGCAGTGAGGCGGGCAGGTAGGTGATCAGGTATTCGAGCGCCTCGTGGATTCGTGGGTCGGTGAGCAGGTGGTAGTCGTCGAGCACGAGTACATGCGGTGTCTCGGATGCGGCCAGCTCGTTCAGCAGCATCGGCAGCGCGAGGTCGACCGGAGCGACAGCGGCCGCGTCCAACGCTTGGAGGGGGCCTGTGCTGATCGCGTCGCCGGCGTTGTGCAGGGCGGTGAGTACGTAGCTCCAGAACCGGACAGGTTCGTCGTCGCTCTCGTCGAGCGAGACCCACGCGATGCGACGCTTCTCTTCGGGATCCGCCGCCCAGCCGCTGAGCAGGCTCGTCTTGCCCCAGCCGGCGGGCGCCACCACCACGGTCAGCCGGGTCTCGGCGAGACGCAACTGCCGCTGCAGGCGTTCGCGCGGGACCGCGCCGGCCCGCGCCGGGGGAATCACCTGTTTCACCGTGAGCAGTGGCCGCGTAGGTTTCTTCGACGTCACGACTCTCCCGACCTGCGGCGCCCAGCACCGCAATCCGGCGCCGATTCTGCCAGCTGGACCACCCCGGGTACATCTCGCGGCGGGGTGGTGCGCGAGCACCCTGTCCAACGCGATTGTCCTGCCGCAACCCGGGGCCGCGCGACAGGAGAGACGCCATGGCCACGAACACCGTCCCAGACGAACACCCGGAAATAGCCCTGACCCGCAGGGACGGGCTGAAGCTGGCCGCCCTCGGCATCGCCTCGGTAGCAACCCTCGGCGTCGGCGTCGGTGGACTCCGGGCCGCCACCAACGGCGCCTTCAGCGCCGGATCCGGCGATCCGTACGACCTGTGGCACGACTGGAGCTCGATGTCCGGCATCGAGCGGGTGGTCGCCGCCGGCATCCTGGCGTGCAACCCGCACAACACCCAGCCCTGGCGGATCTTCGTCGACGGGGACGCCATCGACGTCCACTCCGACCCCAGCAGGAGGATGCCGTTCAACGACGCGAGTGGCCGTGAACACTTCGCCGGGCTCGGCTGCGCCGTCGAGAACATGGTGATCGCCGCCGGATCGGTCGGCTTGACCGCGCAGGTCACCCTCTTCCCGCACGGCCCGGCCTCGGACCATGTCGCGCGCATCGCACTCAGGAGGCACCGCACCAGAGTGGACCGTGACCTCGCCGACGCGATCCCGCACCGACACACAAACCGCGGCCCTTACACGTCGGAGCCCGTCGACCTGGACGGATTCGCCGAGCAGAGTTCCCGCGTCGACGGAGCGAGCGTGCTGTGGATCGCCGACAGGGCGACGCGCGAGCAGTTGGGCCGGCTCTACGTGGAGGCCACCGAGGCGATCACCGCAGACTCCGCGCAGTCGAGGGAGGCCTTCAGCTGGTTCCGCAGCTCGCGCAGCAGCATCGACAAGCACCGCGACGGGCTCACCCTCGACGGCCAGGGACTCAGCCGCCTGATCCTGCTCGCAGCGAAACTCCTCCCCGCGCAGTCCCGCAAGGACGGCGACGCCTACTGGGTCAAGGCCACCCGCGAGGTGCACACCGCGACTGCCGCCGCGTACGGCGTCATCGTCGTCGACGACGTCACCGACCGAAGCGCCCAGGTCAACGGTGGACGGCTGCTGGCTCGGATGCATCTGACCGCGACCGCTCTCGGTCTTGGTCTGCATCACATGAACCAGATCACCGAGCGCATCGACCGTGATGCCGTCTCCGGTGCCCGCGACGTTTTCTCCGCTCGGTGGGCTGTCCTGCTCGGCCGTCCCGCGTCGAGCGGTCTGCTGTCCTTCCGCGTCGGTCATCCCGAGCGTGCGGCGGGCCTCAGCCCGCGTCGCAGCCTCGACGACGTCGTGAGCGGCTGACCTCTTCCGCCGGCGACGTACCGAGCCCCGCCCACCTTCCACCCGTTTCCGTTCAACAGGAGGCTTCCCATGCCCGGCTCACCCGTCTCGAACCCGGACGCCGGACCGGTACGCGCATTGCGAAGTCGACTGCGTAGCCACAGCCAACCGCCCGACAGCCACCACGACGAACGGTGCGAGGGCGCTGCCTCGCGCCGTACCAGGAAGGAACCGGCCATGACGCTGCCGCACCCTCAGCCACCTGACCAGCCCCACCCTCCGCAACTGCCCGAATCCCTTGTGGCCCTTACCCGGGCCTTCTCCCTGCTGGGCAGACGCGGGACCGGGCTGATCGTCACTATCCTTGCCAGGGGCCCGGTCGATGTCGCCCAGGTGTGCGAACGCCTCCCCGGCCTCAGCGAAGGCGTGCTCACCCGGCGGCTGCAGGAACTGACCACCTTCGGCCTCGTGACCCGAACCACCGCGCCGGACACGCCATCACGTTCCCACTACGCGCTCTCCGCCCACGGTAAGGCCCTCCTCATCCCCCTGGCCTCCTTGACCGTCTGGGCGGAGGAGCACCTCTCCGTCAACGTCCCTGGGGCCAAGGCCGGTCGCAGAAGGCAACTGAGGCACTCGGCTCAGGTGCATGGCCTCAGCCGGCGCCATGCACACGCAGCTGATCGAGGGCACGTCCGTGAAGAACGTGAAGGTGAACAGACGGCGAGGCCGACGCCGCGAGGGCTTCGTGACAGCAGGCGCGCCCGAGCCACGCTGCGAGCGTCACGCCTGAGGAACCGGTAAAGCGCCTCGACCAACTTCGCCCCCTACACCCGATCCCGCTTCACTTGAAGGAGTCAGATGCCCACGCTCGATCGTCACGACGACGTTTTCGTTCTCGACCTCGGAGACGGAGAGAATCGCTTCCACCCCGACTGGCTCGCCTCCGTCGCCGCCGCACTGAACAAGGTCGAGAAAGAGACAGGCCCGCGCGCTCTGGTAACCACCGCGACGGGAAAGTTCTACTCCAACGGCCTGGACCTGGACTGGCTGCTGGCGCACCTGGACGAGCACCCCGACTACGTCATCTCCGTCCAGGAGCTCTTCGCGCGCATGCTGTCCCTGCCGGTGATCACCATCGCGGCTCTGCAGGGACATGCCTTCGCGGCCGGAGCGATGTTCTCCCTCGCTCACGACTTCCGCATCATGCGCGCAGACCGCGGGTACTGGTGCCTGCCCGAGGCCGACATCGACATCCCCTTCACCCCTGGCATGTCCGCACTCATCCAGGCACGGCTGGGCCCGCACACCGCGCACCGGGCCATGCTCACCGCGCACCGCTACGGCGGGGCAGACGCGGTGGCCGCCGGCATCGTCGACCAGGCGGTCGCCGAGAACGAAGTGCGTACGGCGGCCATCGCACTGGCCCGGTCACAGGCGAGCAGGGCGGGGGTCACCCTCGGCACCATCAAGGCCCGCATGTACGCCCCGGCCCTGACCGCGTTGCGCGACACCACCCTTGCCCTCAGATGAAGCGCCGTACACGCCGTCGCGGCGGCCGGTGCGGGCCGCTCGGCGAAGGAAAGCGGGTCGGGGCGCACCGGCGGTGCGTCACCCGGGTGCCGCAGTGCGGTCAGCCGCGACGCGACCGCGACGTGCAGAAGCCGCAATGCGCTCCCCGCTCTCACGGCCCTGGCCGGGCACGGCGCTGCCTGTGCCGGCACGAGGTGGGGCACAGGCAGCGCGGGGGAGGAGGGCGGGAGGGTCATCCCTCCGTGGCGATGCCGTCGAAATCGTCGGCGCTGTCACTGGTGTCGGGGGAGCGCCGCAGAAGGAAGGCGACCGATGCCGCACCCAGGACGGCTGCTCCTGCTCCGGTGATGAGAGCGAGGTGCAGACCGGAGGCGAAGGCATCGCGGGCCTGATTGACCAGGGCGGTGTCGCCTGTCCTGGTGCCGACGATGTTGGCTGCGGCGAGGGATGAGCGAGCTGCCTCCGCCACATGGGCCGGGAGTCCCTCGGTGTCGAGAGTGTTGCGGTAGCCGGCGTTCAGCGCACTGCCGAGTACGGCGATTCCCAGGGCGCCGCCCAGTTCACGGGACAGGTCGTTCACCGCGGAGCCCACGTTTTGCAGGCGGGAGGGCAACGCGTCGGTGATGGCCGCGGTGGCGGGTGTCATGGCCAGGCCCATACCGGCGCCCAGGGGAATGAGCCCTGTCACGATGAACCAGTAGGAGCTCGTCTTGTCGAGTTCGGCGAGCACGCTCAGACCGACGGCGACGGCGATCAGCCCTGCGATCCAGGGACGGCGAGCGCCGACGCGTGCTGCCAGTTTCGGGGACAGCCGGGCGCTCGGAATCATGGCGGCGGGCATGGGCAGCACACTCACCGCGGCGATCAGCGCGCTGTCGCCTCGTACGAGCTGCAGGTACTGCATGACGACGAAGATGAATCCGAAGAACGCGAAGAACTGCAGGGTGATCGACAAAGTCCCGGCGGCGAACGGCTTGTTGCGGAACAGCCGGGGATCCAGCAGGGGGGAGGGGTGGCGCAGCTCCCAGACGACGAAACCGGCGAGCACGAGGAGTCCCGCCGTGATGCCGAGCAGGGTGCGGGTGCTCGCCCAGCCGTGCTCGGGCGCCTGGATGACCGAGTAGACCAGAATGCCCAGGCCGACGACCGTGAGCGTGGCGCCGACGGTGTCGATGCGCTGCTTCTTTGCTTCGGCCGACTCCGGCACGAAGACGTAGGTGCCGATGAACGCCACGACCGCCAGAACGACGTTCACCCAGAAGACGGATCGCCAGGACCATGCCTCGAGGACGGCACCGGAAGTCAGCAGGCCCAGTATGGCGCTGGCTCCCGCGACGGCCGCCCAGATGCTGACAGCACGCGTCCTCTGTTCGCGGGGAAAGGTGCTGGTGATGGTCGAGAGCGTAGCGGGCATGACGAAAGCAGCCGCCACCCCCAGCAGCGCTCGCAGGGCGATGAGAACCCCGGGTTCCGAGACGAACGCGGCCGCGACCGATCCGGCCCCGAACAGAGCGAGGCCGCCCAGCAGGGCCCGGCGCCGGCCGAACCGGTCGCCCAGAGTCGCCGCCAGCAGCAGAAGGGCGGCAAAGACCAGGCTGTAGGCGTCGATGATCCACGACAGCTGCGTCTGACTCGCGTGGGTCTCACGGGCGATGCCCGGCAGAGCCACATTCAGCGATGCCATCGCCGAGACGACGGTGGCCAGAGCCAGGCATGTGACGGCCAGCACTGCGCCGTGACGCACCACTTTGTGACCTTGTTCTGTGAGGCCTCGGTTCATGAGAGACGTCCTTTCCCGCTGGACAGGTGCGCTGGTCCGAGGACGGATCCATGGCGGATGCAGCCGCCCTGGAGGCGCGGCACAGCAGCAGCGCAGAGTTCATGACGCGCGAACGCGCAGTGGCAGTGAGGGGGTCGGTGCCGGCCGCTGCAGCCCCGGCACCGAACGGGCCGCACTACGGAAGACACTGGATGCCAACGCTTGTTGGCCAACCCCCGTTGACATTAACGCATCTAGGAGGATGGAAAGTCAACGAGCGATGGCCTACATTTGTTGGCATGACATCAGACAGCACAGAAGCACCCCCCGGCCCCCGCCGCTCCGACCGCACCCGGACAGCGATCCTCGACGCCGCCCGCCAGCGCTTCGCCGCTCAGGGCTTCGAACGCACGACCATCCGGGCCGTCGCGGCCGACGCGGGCATCGACCCCTCCATGGTCATGCGCTACTACGGCAGCAAAGCCCAGCTCTTCGACGCCGCCCTCGACATCGACCTGTGCCTTCCCGACCTGTCCGCCACCCCGGCAGAGGAACGGGCCGAAGCCCTCGTGCGGCACTTCCTGCACCGCTGGGAGCACGAGGGCGCCGACGACGCGCTCCTGCTGCTTCTGCGCTCCGCCGTCACCAACGACCAGGCGGCACGCCGCATGCGGGAGATCTTCGCAGCGCAGGTCTCCCCGGCCCTCGGCCCCGCCGCCAAGGACAACGTCGGGCTGGTCTCCGCCCAGCTGCTCGGCCTCGCCCTCACCCGCTATCTGCTGCGCATCCCAGCCGTGGTGGGCATGACGCCCGAAGAGATCGTCGCCGCCTACACCCCCGCCGTCCGGAGCATCCTCGAACCACAGGCATCCGCCCACTGAACAGGCAGATCGCACGGCGGAGCCGGTCAGAGCTCCAGGCGGTGCCGCCGGCCACCTCGTGTCCACCGCCGCAGGGCTGGCCGCGTGCGGTCAGGTCGCCTGCCTGTGCGGCGGCCTTCATGGCGGAACAGTGCTTCCTGCGCAGCCCGGTCCTGTCGGCCGGCCCGGTGCATGAGCGGCCGCCCGTTCGCCGTGACACGCTTGCCCGTCTCCCGTCCTTCGGCGGTGATCATCCGGGCGCCGTCCGCGACGCTGCCCCGTGCGTAACCGGGGGCATCGGCCGCACGGCGGGGCCAGATCAGCGGCGAGCTCCCTGATACGTCGCTGCCGGACGCGACCGGCACAGGGCGGCCGCGGCCGCCCCGGCCCCGGCGCCACCATGCTGCAGGACCACGCGATCCACGTTTCGGACCGACTCGGCGCCTCGTATGTCTGAGATTAGGGCCGGTGCCTCCTGTGAGATGTACGGCCTGCCCCCGGCCGCCCAGATGGGCAGGGATTACTCATCTCCGCTTCCCCCGCTCACGGTTGACTGACCCTGCCGGCCCGAGCAACCGCGGCGGTGCCAGAGGCGGGCAGATGCCGCGGCGGGGGAGGGCGGCCCACCTCGAACGCCCCCCAAGGCGAGGCCGGACCCCGGCCGCTGCCGGTGATGTCGGCGGGTCGCTGAGACGGCAGGCCGGTTCCCGTTGCACGGGGCCGCGCGACGGCGGATCCCGCCCGCAGCACTGCACGACATCCGGCTGTGCCGCCCGGCCGCCCTCGCCCGGCAGGCAGTGACCAACTCCGCCGCGGCAGAACAGCATCACAGAAAGAAGAAGATCAGCACGATGAACAAGCTCATAGCCCCCCTGTGCGCAGTGTCGGCAGCCGTTGTTCTGGCGGTCGTGCCCACTGCGGCACAGGCAGACGGAACCGAAGACGGCGCCCCTCTGGTGGCCGCCGAGAACGAGATCATCGACCAACTTGCGGCACTGGGCTGGCCGGGACAGGACCCGGAGAACTTCTACCCCGGGGCCGGCGCCCACGCAAACTTCGCCACAGCCCCGGTCGTCTGGGGCACGCCCGGCGATCCCAGCTCCTATCAGGTCGAGGCCAAGTGCGCGCAGTTCCTCACCGCCTCGCTGAAACATGCCTACTCCTGGGCCACCGACGCGTGGTTCACCTCCGGAATCGGCTTCCGCAGCCCGACCTCGGAGCAGTACTACGACGCCTTCACCGACACGTCCGCCGGCGGCGCGCTCGATGACATGAGCGATCACGTCAACCGCCCCTCCGCACAGCGGGTCGGCGACCTGCACGCGGGTTCCGTCATCGCGGTGAAGTACCTGGACGGCTCGGACGGGGGCGCTACCGGCCACATGATGGTCGTGCAGTCCGTGGCACCGTTCGAGCGCGACGGCAACAGCGCCACCCAGGAGTACGCGGTCAGGGTTTCCGACAGCACCTCCGCCCCGCACGGCGTCGCTTTCTCATCCAGGACGTCGCCGCACTGGGCGTTCCGGGACACCCGGGTCGAGGGCTCTCCGGGGCTTGCCACGAAGGAATGGAGCGGTGCGGGCCGGGGAACGATCTTCATCCAGGCCGACGCCCTCACCGGCAGGCCGACCGGTCACTGGTGGGGCCGTAACGAGGCCGCGTTCCACACCGTCGCCGACCGGCCCATGGTCTTCGTCGACATCACCCGCTGAGACTGCAGGGCGGCGGCAGCGGCGCTCACCGCCGCGGTCGTCGCCCCCGGCCGCGCCCGCTGGGTGCCGGCCCGGCGTGACCTGGCTGTGTGAGCACCTGCGAGCCGCACGAGAGTCCGGGTCCCCGTGATATTCAATGGTGATGAATAAACCTCGTGGACGTCCGCGTGGAGGCTCCGACGCCAAGGAGAGGATTCTGGCGGCGGCGAAGACGGCGTTCCTGCGGCACGGCTACAACGCGACGACGATGCGAGCCATCGCCTCGGCAGCCGACGTGGACCCGGCCCTGATCAGCTATCACTTCGGCTCCAAGCAAGGGGTGTTCGGTGGGGCGATGGCGCTCGGGATCAGCCCGGGCCAGGTGATGGCCCGCGTGCTCGAGGGCGATCCCGGGCAGATGCCCGAACAGATCGTCCGGGCCGTCCTGGCCGTATGGGATGATCCGGAATTCGGTGGTCCGCTGACGCTGCTGGTCACCCAGGCCCAGCGGGACCCGGCGCTCATGCGCGCGTTCCGCGAGTACGTCGAGCGGGAACTGACCGCCCGGCTGGCGGAGCACATCGGCGGAACCGACGCCGCAGAACGAGCGGGGGCCGTGCTGACGACGACTCTCGGACTGATCTTCAGCCGTTACGTTCTCAGGCTGAACCCGATGGCCGCCATGGACTCCGAGCGGGTCGTCGGCCTCCTGGCTCCAGGACTTGGTGCACTTCTCCGTCCGGCCCGATCCGCCGATGAATGAGAGAGCCGGGGCGGCGGGAGCCGGCGCAATCCGAGACGCCGCCGCTCGCCCGTAGGCCGCGTGACGCCCTGCCCGGACGGTCCGTTGCGCCAAAGGCTCCTCTCGCTTCCGGCCCGGCCGTGACGCTGATGGCCGCACGCGAGGCTCAGCAAGGCTTACTACGGTACGGACGGCCAGAGCAGCAAGCCGACCGCCCAGGAGTACGAGGAGATCACCAGCGGCCACGGCCACCACTGACCGCTTACGCAGACCCACCCCCACCCGTGGCCGGCCTGCGGCCGGCACCTCCACCAGCCGCAGGCTGGCCCGCCAGGCAGTCAGCCGTCGCACGAGATGCCATGACCAGGGAGGCGGCCTGTAATCCTATTCCCGCGCAAGCCGGAACTCGGCCATGAGCAGGCCGGGCGCCCGCGCGACGGTGCCGACACGGGTGAAGCCGAGACGCTCATAGAGAGCGATGGCCGGACGATTGTCCGCGCCCGTGCTGACCAGCGCCTGCCCGGTGGGGGCCAGCTCGGTCAGCAGGTGATCGAGCAGTCTCAGAGCCAGACCGCGGCGAAACCATTCCGGATCGACGCATACCCGCTCGATGTCGATGCCGTCTTCCCTCGCCAGGCGCTGCCAGGCAACGAAGGCGGCAAGGTGACCGTCACGCGTCGTCATCCCGAGCCAACGCAACGGCTGGGCCTGCATCTCCTCCAGGCTCTCCAGGAGAGCGGGTATTCCGTCAAAACCGATCAGCGCGGCCTCGACTGCATACGATCGGCGGCTGGTCAGGTGCACCGCCGTCGCCGTCGCCACGTCCGTCAGGTCCAGCTCGCTGACGAACACAGCCGGACCGCATTCACTGCCCCCGCGCCGCTCGAGATGAGACGCAACTCTGCTGTATGAACGCATGACATGCCTTGCCGTAGAGGTCTGAAGGTCAGCGACAAGCGTGTGTCGCGGCCGGCATGCAGCACCTGAGCAAGAGGCACTCATGTGCCCACGACTCGCCGCTGCGCAGCCGGCCATCCGTTGTCTGAGTGCCTGACTGAGAACCGGTCACGGGGATGAGGGCGACCAGGAGGAGGCCGAGGGTGTCCACGGCAAGGTGGCGCTTGCGGCCGTTCGCTTTCTCTCCCGCATCCCACCCCCGGCTGTCGGCCCCCACCGTCTCGACGGCGCGCAGCTACTGCGAGTCGATCACGGCGGCGCTTGGCTCCATGTCGCGTCCGTCGCGCAGCCGGAGTCTGTCACGGAGCCGGTCGTGCAGGTCGTCCACGTACTGCGCCCGCTCCCACCGGACGAAAAAACTTGAGTGGCTGGACTTAACAACCGCTGATTTGCCAGGAGTCTGGCTGCATCATCCGGAGAACGGGATAAAAGGGACAGCAGGTCATTCGGCCGATAGCCGTTCGTACAGGCCTCTGCAAAACGCGTTCGATAGACGCCGTAGACAAGAGCGTTCGGGGACTGATACCCCCGGTGCTCTGGGGCCGAGACCTCTGGATCCCACTGAGTCACTTCTCCGCTGAGCGGCGACGGGCTCCCGTGATATGCCTGCGCGGCTTCTGCCAGTTCCCACTCACCTGTGACCACCGAGGACCAGAACCCACGGCCCTGGCCGACCACCCACATGCACAGATCCTCGGTGCTGTCCTCGGACCAGACCTCTCCGTCGACATTCACGCCTTCCGAGAAGTCGATCAGTGAGTCCGCCGCATCCAGGTATGCCAGCGCGAACCCCTCAAGAATCTCTCTCGGCTGTGACTCCAGCCATGACTCCAGGGCAGACAGGCATGGTCTTGTCGCATCCAAGACCTCCCAGAACCAATCTGGAACTGGCCCCAATCCCGCTCACCCGCCTTGGCCGACCCTGAACAACTTCTGCCGGAATCGTAAGAGAGAACCCGAAGCCGACCATGACCTCACTGCCCGCACCTCAACTCTGGGCCGCACACCCCTGAGCGGTTACTGGTTCTCAGTCAGGCACTGACTGCAGCCCGGTACCCCCGGGTTGGTGACGACCGTGGCAACGCCGCACCGAAACGCGGGGCGGCCGTTGGCTTTTGCGTACGGGCCCCCTGAACGTCAGAGGGAGGACGCGATCAGCTGCCGCTCGTCGGCGTGCGTGGCGCGACAGCCCGCAGCGAGTACATGATCGGCAGGTAGGTGTCGCTGAAGGGGAAACGGTAGAGACCGTCGGCCCCTCGAGGCAGGATGTGGCGGCCGTCGGATTCCGTCTCCGTATGCTCTGCCAGCCGTTCCACAACCAGGCCCGCCGAAGCGGCAGCAGTCACGATCTCACCGATCGAGTAGGGGAACTGCACCGTCTGCCGTGGCGCCGTCACGACGCTCGGATCTGCATAAGTGCCGGTCAGAGCGACGTACTGAGCCTCGCCGCCGCCGTAGGGCCAGTCGGCTACGAAGGGTTCGAAGCTGAGGACGGTCTGGAAGGCCGGATGAATGTCCACCAGGATCAGCCGGCCTCCCGGCCTGAGCGCCCGCGCGGCCCCCCGCATCCACGCGTTGACATCCGAGATCCAGGACAACACGCCGTACGTGGCGACGACGACGTCGAACCCGGCCGCAAGGCTGTCGGGCAGGCGCTGGGTGTCCGCCACGACGAAGTCCGCGACCAGTCCCGCCTTTTCGGCGAGGTCCCGGGCACGGGCGATCGCTACGGGGGAGAAGTCGACTCCGGTGACCCTCGCACCCAGGCGGGCCCAGTTCAAGGTGTCCATGCCGAAGTGGCAGTGCAGGTGGAGCAGATCCTTGCCCGCTACGTCACCGGCCAGTTCACGCTCGATGCTGCGCAGCGTCTGCTGACCGCCGAGAAACGCCTCCACGTCGTATGACTGATCGGTGTCTGTCGTGCCGTGGGTTTCGGCCAGGGAATCCCACAGCGCCCGGTTGGCGGCAAGCCCCTCAGCGTGCCCGCCCCTGCGCGCGCCGGCTTCCTCAACGCCGAAGTCGTCCTCTGCAGCCATCGCGAACCTCCTACTCCTGGCCGCACTCGCGTGCGGCCCCACGCGTCGGGATTCTTCAGGACGCAGGAGCACCCCCACATGAGCAGGAGATACTCGGCTGGAGCAGAAGTTGCCCGCCCAAGCGTGCTAAGCCCTCCGGTGCGGACAGCCGGCCCCGACACGTGCCTCGCCCTCGAAGACCGGCCTTGTTCCGGGTTTGAGTACTGCTTGCTCAGTCGCCCCAGGGCTGCGCGCCGTCTCCTGGAAGAGTCACACAGCAGCTCTCCGAGGCCGTGATCACCATGACTTGCACCGCACCTCCCACTGCCGCCAGGACGACAGAGGACTCCTTTGCCCTCGCCGTGACCGGAACTTCCACGCCGGCTCGGACCGCCGGCGCGTGGGGGCTGTCGCTGCAGTGCGGTGCGCCGGCGCCCGCGACCGCGCGCCGCGAGGCCCGCAGGGTGATGCACGCCTGGGGAGCCGACGAGGAAACCATGGACGACACCCTGCTGGTCGTCTCGGAGCTGGTGACCAACGCGGTGCAGTACGCCGAGCCGCCCGTCGCGCTGTCCCTGTGCTTCTTCGACGACCGGGCGATCCTGGTCGCGGTCACCGACGGCGGCCCGCGCACCGAGGACCAGTACGACGACCGCCCCGCCGACGAGCACGGGCGCGGCACCTTCATCGTGGACGCCGTCGCCGTAGGCGCCGGCGACGTCACCGGGCGGGACGGGCGGGTCAGCCACTGGGCAGTCGTAGGGCCCTCAGCGCTGTGACGGTGTATGGCCAGAACGAGATGTCCGGCCCAGCCGGGACAACGGCGATCGCGGCGTTGAGCGTCCACTGCTCATGACCCGCCAAGCCGCATGCCGGCGCGTAGCCGGCCGCCCCGGCCATCGCCCGGCCGCCCGTCCATCCAGAAGGCCACACCACCCCGGAGATCCGCGCACCGAGCAATCAGGAGGACAGCGATGCACGAGCCCCTGAAAGCAGTAGCCCTCACCGCAGCCGTAGCCGGCGTGCTGCTCGCCGCTCCCATCGTCTCGATCGTCGCGGCGAGGGCAGCAGCCCCGGTCCACATGGACGACCGTGCCGCACTCCACGAAATCGTCGATCGGCACAACGACACCGGCTGCCCGTATGAGAACGCTGACGAATTCCATCCCTGCGCGGTCGACCGCCCGGACGGCACTACGGGAACGGTCGCCTGGGGAACGGCCGGGGAACACACGGTCGTCATCCGCCCGGGCAACGCGACCGGTCTGCCCGACGGCTGCTGGTGGGGCCCCGACGAGGCCGCTCTGCGTACGGCCGGCGATCGTCCCATGCTGTTCGTCGGCGTCACCCGGACCGAGTGATCCGTCCCCCTGTGAGCGGCTCGCCAGATGACCGCCATTACCTGACAAGGATGACCGACCCATGCCTCTCGTCACGCTCAACGACCTGCACACAGCCCGTCAACGCCTGGAGCCAGTGGTCTCCCGTACGTCGCTGCTCAGGGCTCCATGGGCCTCCTGCGGACATCGGTCTCTCTTTCTGAAACCAGAAAACCTGCAGATCACCGGCTCGTTCAAAATACGTGGCGCATGCAATCGACTGTCGCGGATGTCCGAGTCGCAGAAGACCCGCGGCGTCATTGCCCGATCGAGCGGGAACCACGGCAAAGCACTTGCCTACGCGGCCCGGCAGGACGGCGTGAAAGCGACGATCGTCATGCCCTCCACGGCCGCCAAGGTGAAAATCGACGGGGTCCGGGAGTACGGGGCCGATGTGCGCTTCGCTTCCCCCGAAGAATGCCCAGCCCTCACTGAGCAGTTGGCCGCGGAACACGGCTATGTGATCGTGCCGCCCTTCGACGACCTGGACGTCATCGCGGGCCAGGGAACGGTCGGCCTCGACATATCCGACGAAGCGGTGGCTGCGGGACTCGACATAGGCACGGTGCTGGTGCCCGTCAGCGGAGGCGGACTGATCTCAGGTGTCGCCGCTGCACTGAAGCTCACACACCCCGGTATACGGGTAGTGGGCGTCGAGCCGGAGCTGGCGGCGGACGCCGGAGAAAGCCTGCGCGCCGGACGGCGCGTGACCTGGCCGACTGAGCGTGTCAGCCGGACCATGGCCGACGGCTTGCGCATGACGACCGTGGGGGAGCACACCTTCGAGCACATGCGCGTTTTCGTCGACGACATCATCACCGTCACCGAAGAGGAGATCTGCTCGAGCGTGGCCCTTCTGGCCCGGCGGGCGGGCATGATCGTCGAGCCGTCCGGGGCGGTCACCACGGCGGCGTACCTGTACCACGAGCGCGACCTCCCCGCTGCCGGGGGCCACGTGGCGGTCATCAGTGGAGGGAACGTCGATCCCGACCTGTTCGAACTGCTGCGTAAAGAAGCCCCGTTGCCCTTCCAGACCTGCCGTAGGCGAAGCAAGGCCGAGGACGAAGCGGAGCACTGAGACCATCTTCCACGCAGTGGGGCGGACGAGCCGTTGCCACCACGCCCCTGCCGCGCGCGTGGCCCAGGATGAGCACCCATTACTCAAGCGCGCTCGCACTCTCGTGCACAGGATGAGCGCACGAGGTAAATGTGCGTGCCTCATCGCTCAATGCGAAAGCCCTCAGATATCACCTAGGAGCAGGAGAAATGAGCAAAATGAGAAGGGTCATAATCGTAGCGGGGGCGGCCGTCGCCGTCGTGGCTGTGCCCTCGCTGGCACATGCCGCCCCCGGGGGCGGCATGTCGGATGGACACCGCATGTCCACCGCGGCGAGCCGGACCATGGACCCGGGCGGCGGCGGAGGCAGACTCGCAACCGATTCCTCGAGTCTCGGCCGGACCATGGACCCGGGCGGCGGCGGAGGGTGACCGCGCTGCCGAGGGCCAGGCGTTGGGAGGCGCCGGGGCGAGCGCGGCGTGGACGAGGATATGACTGGACGACATCGTTGATCGTCCGTGTGATTGGTTACGCGCAGGACAGCGCCGACCGCATAAGACATCCACGTCATCGTGGCAACCGCCTTTGACGTGTCGGCGACCGGCCCGCTGGCTCGTGGTTTACGGCCGATGGGCGGCTGGGCTGAGACGAGGGCGTCACCCTCGTTCTTCTCGGCCCGCCCTCGCCTGTATCCCGCCGCCCACATGTCCGGCAGGCTTCGTCATGCCGGGACTCAATGACACTGTCCCGCAACCCGTGCCGCTCCCGCCCGCTTCGGCGTCAAACTGGTTGTTCCGAGTCGGCACGACGGAGTCCTGGGCCGTCAGCCGTTCTGCGGGTCTGGAGAAGTCGACGTCCACACCAGCCCAGCCAGGCCTGGCGAAACGGCAAGCGCAGGACCTGCTCAGCTTATAGACATGGTGTTCCATGTGATGCTTTGGAACAGCCGCTGGCAGCAGCACACCAGGCGAAGCTCCGCTGCCGGTGTAAAGGCGATGTCGAGGCTTACGAATCTCCCGCCCCTCGATCACCATGCTGCTCATGCGGTCCGGTAGCATTTGTCTGACCGGTCGCCCCTTGAGGGAGCAGTCGAATGCAGGGCTGGGCAGACAGATGGCCGCTCATCGGGCGACAGCCATTCATGGATTCCTTCGCCCGGGACCTGTCCGACGGACACACCCGGGGCTGGATGATCTGCGGGCCGGCGGGAGTGGGTAAGACCCGCCTGGCTGATGAGTTTCTGGAACTGGCAACTGCCCAGAGCGGACGACGCACTGCGAGGGCCGTAGCCGGCAAGGCTGCCGGGCAGGTACCCCTCAGCGCGATCGCCCACCTGCTGCCCCCGGACGTCGACCTGGCAGACCCGGTCAGCGGCTTCCGAGCCGTCGCCCGGACCATGGCCGCAGAGCCAGGCAAGCCCACCGTGGTCTTCGTCGACGACATGCACCATCTGGACAGCTCATCAGCCGTCCTGCTCGGCCAGCTCCTGGACTCCCAAGTCATTGTCCTGGTCGGCACCGCCCGCACTGGTGAACCAGTCAGTGACGCTGTCGAGGCCCTACTGCGACGCGGGGACCGCGTCCGCCGCATCGACCTGTCCCACATGGACCGCACCCAGGTCGAGGCACTCGTCCAACGCGTCCTCGGCGGCCTCGTCGGCCGCCGCACCCTGCACGCGCTGTACACCGCAAGCGGTGGAAACGTCCTCTTCCTGAAGGAACTCGTCCTGGGAGCCGTCGAATCAGGCACCCTCAGCCTCAACGGCGAAGTCTGGGAAATGCCCGATCACCGGCTTGCCGTCACCCCTCACCTCAACGACCTGATCACCGCCAAGATCGCGGCGACCCCGCCCGCGGCGCTCCCGCTGCTGCAAGCCCTTGCCCTCTGCGGCCCCCTGTCCGTGACCGACGCCGCCTCTCTCATCGACCGCGCCCACCTGGCCGAAGTCGAGAGCTCGGGCATCATCCAGGTCACCGCACACGGCCGAAGAATCACCGTCGCGCTGTCCCACCCCCTGTACAGCGAGGTCATAGCCGCCGGTATCTCACCCCTCCAGCGCTACGACCTGGGTCTTCGTCTGGCCGAGCGTCTCGAAACCCACGGACTCAGACGCCGCGACGACGCCCTGCACGTCGCTTCCTGGCGACTGGCGGCCATCGGCACCGCCGATCCCGCCCTCCTGGCCCAGGCCGCCGCCATCGCGATGAACGCCAACGACAGCGAACAGGTCATCCAGCTGCTCACCGCGATCAAACCGGACCAGCACACGCTGGAGACCCGGATCCTGCTGGGCAGAGTGCTGACGTACACCGGCCGCCTGGAGCGCGCCGAAGCGGTCCTCGCCGAGGCCGACGCCCACGCCCGCGACGATCAGGAGAAGATCACCGCAGTCACCGCCCGGAGCATGAACCTGTTCTGGTCCAGCCCACGACTCGACCAGGCACTGTCCGTGTGCGCCGATGCCCGAACAGTGCTGCGAAGCCGGACGGCGAAGCAACAGCTGCATTTCATGGAAGGAGCCATGCAGGCCGTCTCCGGGCTGCCCGAGGCCGGGCTCCAACTGCTCGACAGCCTCCCCGGAGCCCCGCATCAGGAGAGCCCTGACATCTGGCTGCTGGCGGCGACGACGAAAGCCGTGGGTCTGGCCGTTGTCGGCCGCGTGGCACAGGCCAGGGCACTGGCCGAGCACGGGCACAGCATGCACCAGGCGATCGGTGGAGGAACGCTTCTTCCGCATCCCGCGATCCAACTGGCGCCGCTCGCGCTGGCGCTCTCGGAGGCCGGTCTGATCAGCGAGGCCCGCGAGACCTGCCTGAGCGCTTTCGACACGCTTCAGGATTCGCCCTCCCCCCTCGCCCGCCAGTGGCTCGCCTACTTCATCGCACGAACGGAGTGGCTGGCCGGGCATCCCTCCAGCGCCCGCCGCTGGTATGCGGAAGCCGCCGCCATCGCACGTACGCACCAGCACACCAGGACCACCAGGCTCTACGTATCGGGTTTGATCGCCTGCGCGGCACTGGCCGGCGACATGGACACGGCCGAGTCCCTGCTCCCGGAACTCGAACAATACGCACCGAGCGGGTTCATGGCCGGCGAGGAGACTCTCGGCACTGCCTGGCTGCACGCGGCCCAAGGCAAGCTCAGCCGCGCCCGCGACGTCCTGCGCACTGCGGCCGGCGACGCTCGTCGCACCGGCCACATCCTGTCCGAGGTCCTTCTGCTCACCGACATCGCACGCCTCGGTGACGCCCCGAGCGTCCAGCACCGCCTCACCGAACTCGCGACCCAGTGCGACGGAGCCCTCACCCACACCCGCGCACGGTTGGCAACCGCCCTCGCCGACAACGACCCCGGCCGCCTCATGGAGTGCTCACACGCTTTCCAGCAGATGGGATCGCCCATCCTCGCCGCTGAAGCATCAGCCGCATCAGCCGGCGCCTGGACACACCAGGGTGACCCCCGCAAAGCCACCGCCGACGCCACTCGGGCCGCAGCCCTCGCAGCCCAGTGCGAGGACGCCCGGACCCCGCTCCTGTCCACGCTCGGCACCCCCTCCGTCCGCCTGACCAAACGCGAACAAGAGATCGCCTTGATGGCCGCCGCCGGGAATTCCAGCAAAACGATTTCCCAACACCTCACACTTTCTGTCCGAACTGTCGACAACCACCTCCAGCACATTTATCTCAAACTCGGCGTACGCACCCGGGCCGACCTCGCAATAGCCCTTGAATATGAAGCGGGCCGCCAACAAAAATAACCTGGATGACCTACTGCAACTATTCCGCCAGTCAAACCGGGAACGTCTTGTTCTTCAGGTGGAACGGCGGCCCCATGTCGGACCTATGGCTTCTCCGGAACTGAGACGGCCGAGAATCTACACCGGAAGACCGTCCAGCAGTTGGGTGACTCCTGCTGTGTCGCAACCGGCACCCAGCAGCTCCCGATCTGCGATGAGTGCAACGCTTTGGCGCTGCGTTCATCCCAATTGCGCCGCCAGGCTTCCCGAGCGGGGCCGCCTGGCCCACGCCACCGCCTACAGTGCCCGTGGTTGTTCCACGCTGCCGAGAGGGCCTCACGTCCCGCACTCAGCTACTTTTCGCCCGGGTGACCGCCGCGTGGAGTTCGTCGAGGAGTGCATGGCCTGCCGAGTCGTCGCTGACTCCTATGTAGAACGAAGCCGCCTCTGGTGCACCCGACCACAGTGGGGAGTGTCTAGTAGACGCCGCTTCTTCGAGTGAACTCGCGGCCTCTCCTACCCTCGAACGGTCGCCAGGAGCCACGCCACCGGGAGGGCGAGGATGCCGAGGGCGATGGCGCCGAGCAAGGAGGCGAGCCAGACCAGGACGTAGCCCTCGCGGTTGCGGAGACGTCCTCGGCGGGCGGAGGTGAGCAGCCAGTGGCCGGGCAGGCCGAGGGTGACGGCCGTCCAGCCGGCGAAAGTGACGTATTCGGCGGCGGCGAGCGGCGAGGGCTCGAAGACCGTGTCGCCGACGAGTCGGACGTCGCGCCGGGTGCCCGGCCGGAGGTCGCTGGAGGCAGAGCGGAGCAGCATCGGCCGCGCCGCCGTCGCATCAGCGGACGAGGACGCGGAGGACGGCGTGTACGTGCCCCGGCAGTTGGTGCTGGTGTCCTCCGGTCCCTCGAAGCAGCCGGTGACCACGAAGGTGCCGGTCGGCCCTGCGATGCCGCTCAGTGCGGCCAGTCGGGCGCCGAACAACAGCCAAACCACGGCCAGGCCCCCCACGAGCCACAGCACGGCGAACCCGCCGGCCGCCCGCCAGGACCACGTCCGGTCCGCCCGTCCCATGCGACTCCCCCGCCACTCGGTCATCCGCCGAGGGCGTCCTACCCGGCAGAAGCGCCACGGAACGCATCCGCTCCCTCGGTGCCATTGTGAAACGACCTGTTAATCCCATGGGCGTCGAGGCGTCAGTCCTCGCCCTTGAGCGACCAGGCGGCGGCCGTGATGGTGCGGCCGGCCTGGCTGAGGCCGTAGAAGTGCGGGTGCCGATAAATCATCCGGGCTGGTCAAGCGGCACATTCGTACTCGTGTAGCGTCCCGCCGAGTCGCTCGCGGCGACGGACCTGCAGGTTCCCGATCTCCCCCGGTTCGGTGAGTGGTTCGGGTAGCGGACGTAGCGGGGCGGCTTGATTCAGGGCCCGGTGGGGTCGGTGCCCGTTGTAGAAGGATTCGAACTCGCGCAGCGCGTGGAGCAGGTGTCGCTGGTCCCATATGAGGGTGCGGTCCAGCAGTTCACGTCGGCAGGTCTGTATCCAGCGCTCCATGAGGGAGTTCATCCGGGGCATCCGAACGCCACTGGTGACGACCCTGATCCCGGCATCAGTGAGCACCGCGTCGAAGGCGGGCGTGAACTTCGAGTCACGGTCACGGATCAGGAACCTGGCCCTACTCGCCGTGTCCTGCAGGTCCATGACGAGATTACGCCCGAGTTGCACCGCCCACTGCGCCGTGGGGTGCGTGGTGACACCCAGGATCCGGATCCTCCGTGTGGCGTGCTCGATGACTGCGAAGACGTACAGCCGCGCCCCGGTCAGTGTGCGGGTCTCGAAGAAGTCGCAGGCCACAAGCGCGTCGGCCTGGCTGCGAAGGAAGGCTGCCCAGGTCGTGCCCTGGCGTTCGGGCGCGGGCGGGATGCCGTGCTCCTTGAGGATCTCCCAGACGGTGGAGGCGGCGATCTTGATGCCCAGCGCCGCAAGCTCGCCGTGGATGCGGCGGTACCCCCACGAGCTGTTCTCCCGGGCCAGGCGCAGCACCAGGGCGCGGATCGAGCGGACGGTCGGCGGGCGCCCGCGACGCTTCGGCGCACAGGTCGCGGCATGCCGCCGCCTGAGCAAATCACTGTGCCACCGCAAGATCGTGTCCGGACGAACCAGCAGCAGGAGCCGCCCCAGCTCCTCTCTCGGCAGATGGTGGAGCAGGCCGGCAAGGATCACGCGGTCGGTGTCGGTGAACGCAGGCTTGCCGACCTGGCGTTGCAACACCAGCAGCTGATGCCGCAACGCAATAATCTCGAGGTCTTTGTCCCGATCGCTCATCGGCAGCAGGCGCAGCAGCGTGACGGCGGTGGTCGCGGTGACGTAGGCCAGGCGCAGCAGCATGACAGATCATCATGCCGTCCCAGCCCTCTACATGTGCGGAGAGCCGGGCAAGAGACTGGCACGAATCAAGATCAGCGATCAAGCCCGTCACCTGGGCGGATGATTTATCGGCACCCGCACTGTTGTGCGGGGTGGGGAGCAGGTTCTTGCTGCGCTAGGGGCGCTGGAGGAGCGGGCGCAGGCGTCGGTGCACGGCTGGGTGCTGGCCGCGGACGTGCTGTCGATGAAGCAGCAGGTGCGGGGGCTGGCCGACCGGGGTCTGGTGGAGATCGCCGGCAGGGAGGACCGGGCGGAACTGTCGGCGTGGGAAGGCACCCTGGTGCTGTGGGCGGCCCGCCTGTCCCCGGCCGGACACGACCTCCTGCTCTACGCCCGCTCCCGCCCACGCCCCGGCAGCGCCGTCGGTGAGCCGGATGCGGGTCGGCGGCTGGTGCAGTTGCTGCCCTCGCAGATGGCGGCCCTGCGCCTGTTCCTGGGTCTGGCCGGTCGGCTGCGGGTGCCGGTGGCGGCGGGGCTGGCGGAGCAGACGCGTACAGCCCGCTGCGATCACGGCGTACGGCGGTGGCTGCTGTACCTGACACCTGAGCAGATGGCGTCGGTGGCGTACGGGTTCTGGCTGCACCGGATGACCGGATCGGCGATGGAGGCCAACCACTTCGCCCGCGACTACGGGATCACCCACCACCCCGCCCCGCCCTCTGCCTCTGGAGGGCCGACCAGCCCATGCGACAGTGCCGCTCATGGATGAACCGGTGAACGATTCCGAAGACCGAGAGCAGCAGGCGGCTGTCAGTCGCCTGCTGCTGTACTACCTCAACGCGCCCCTCGCTGAGGGCTGCCGCCTGCGCGGGGTCCTGCCCACGCCAGACGCCGTCCGAATCGCCATCCACGCCGGCGACGAGGAGGACGGCACGACGTTTCTGTACGAGATCCCCAACGACACCGTCGCCCCCTACTACATCCCCGGCATCCTTCGCGCCGTCCTGGCCGGCACCCAGCTCTACAGCAGCAGCGACATCAGCGAAGCCATGGGGATGACCGTCATGCGCCTCCGCCCCGCGGAGCTCACCCCGGACCCAGAACCCGAACACGGCCAGGCACTCACCGTCCTGCGCGCCCTGTCGAACCCCGATGACGAGGAGAACCCCTTCCTGATCGGGTTTCTGCTCCTGGGCCACAGCCTGCTGCGCCTGTACGTGCAGCGCCCTGATCACCCAGGCATCATCGGCGTCGACACCCGCCTCACGGGCACGCCCACCGCGCTGATCGCCTCCCTTCCGAGCCTCATCGAAGAAGAGCAGCACCAACGCCCGCCCTCCGACGACCCGCACTGCGATCTCCTCGTGGACCTGACCGACTGGTAGAACACCGGGCCCGCGCCTGGTAGGTGACGTCTCCTGCCAGGACCAGCCGTGCACTCCTTCGTCCATGGTCACCAGGGGTCAGACTCACCCTCACGGCCTTCGTCTTGGTCACGTGCACCTTGGTCGGAGCGCATGATCAGACGGAGGCCGCCCCCGCGTCCGGCGAACCCCCAGGTGAGCGACCCAGTTCGAGACGCCGTTCGACACCGGAAGATGAAGAACAAGCTGAGGACAACAGTGTGTTCGCCACCCTGCGTGGGCTCGCGGTCGCGGTCATCGGCTGGCCGGTGATGCTCAGCCCTGCGTGGAGATGCAGAAGGGGTGGCCTGCGGGGTCCAGCAGGATCCTCCGCTGATCGGGGTGCGGTTGGACAGGGGGTTCCATGGCGCCCAGTGCCAGCATCCGTGCGTGGGCGGCGTCCAGATCGTCGACGCCCAGTTCCATGTGAGCCTGCTTGCCCTGGGACGGGTCCGGCCAGGTCGGACGCCGGTAGTCGGCCACCCGGATGAAGCCCAGTCCGGGTGAACCCTCCCGGCCGAGCAGGATGAAGTCGTCACCGGAGTAGACGACGGGCAAGCCGAGCGCGTCGCCGTAGAAACAGGCCAACTCGGCGGGGTCCGGGCAGTCAAAGTCGACGGACAACAAGCGGATCGCGGGTCCGGATGTGGGTTCGGTACTCATGGGGAGGACGCTATGACGGAACCAGGACAGTTCCGGTCCTGGTCATGGGGAACACTTCGGGATGTGATCAGCACCTCCGCCCGCCTGTTGCGACTGGTCTCGCTGCTGTCCACTCGACCGACGTGGACCTGCCGCGAGCTGGCCGAGCGGATGGCGGTCACCGACCGCACGGTCCGGCGGGACATCGCCCGGCTGCGGGATCTCGGCTACGGCATCGAGTCCGACCCCGGGCCCTGGGGCGGCTACCGCCTCGGCGGCGGCACCCGGGTGCCGCCGCTCATCCTCGACGACGAGGAGGCGCTTGCCGTGGCCGTCGCGCTGCGGGAGGCCGCGCTCAGCGGCGTCCTGGGCAGCGACCAGGCCGCGCTGTCGGCGCTGTTGAAACTACGGCAGGTCCTATCGCCCCGGATCGCGGACCGGCTGGGGGAGATGGATGCGACCTTCGTACACACTCCCAGGCCCGAGGGACGTCAGATCTCGCCCGGCGTGCTGCTGGAACTGGCCGCCGCCTGCCGTCGTGGCGAGCGCACCCGTCTTTCGTACCGGGACCATGCGGGGAAGGCCACTGTCCGGGACATCGACCCCTATCGCCTGGTACACACAGGCCGCCGCTGGTACTTCGTCGCCCGGGACGTGGCCCGGGACCAGTGGCGGACCTTCCGGGCCGACCGGGTGGTACAGGTCCAGCCGACCGGACATACCGTCGAACTCGTCGACCCGCCCGACCCGGCGCTCCTCGTCTCCCGATCCATCGCGGGCGTCGTGTACCCGCTCTATGTCACAGTCCGGCTAGCGCACCCCATCGACCAGGCGCTACGGCTGGTCCCGCCCACGATCGGCACCCATCACCCGGACGGCCCCGATGCCACCATCGTCGAAATCGGCGGCAACGACGCCGACCAGCTCGCCACATACCTTCTCAGTCTGGGCACCACGCTACGGGTCCTGTCACCGGACTGCGTACGGGAGGCGCTGCTGCGCCGTACCCGAGACCTGTTCGAGGACAACGGGGGCGGTCAGCCCCGGTAGCGGGCGTTGCACCGGGTACGAGGTCTCAGCCGCATCTACCGCCTTCGACCGGCTCACCCCGGCCCGGGTCCGCCGGGGGTTCAGGAACATCCGCGCTCATCTCGCCTGCCCGACCCGTGTTCCCAAACCCACAGGCACCGGGCCCGGACGGCCGCCCGGCGTCAAGAACAAACGCCGGGCACCCCGCTACGACGTCGGCAAATCCGTCAAACGCCCCGAGCCCCTCAAAGCCATCGGCAAGCCCGGAAGATCCTGGTAGATAAAGAACAAGCTCAGCTGAGCCGACACCTCGCTGGCCGCAGGCGGCTGTGTACCAGAATCGGCTTCCTGACGTTCTGTAACACGGTGGCCCGCATGACTGCACGGCCGCCACAACAAGACCCCAGGGTGCCGGGCTCGACGGGCTCGTCCCATCCATCTCGGACAGTATCTGGGGGTTCTCTCCCCATGTGCGGCCCTCTTTCCCCGTCAATGCTTGATCGCAGGCACCGTACTGACTGGAGGAACAGTGGGAACCTCGATGCGCAAGGGTTTACAGGCCGTGGTGATGGCAGGCGCGATGGGCGCGGCGCTGGCTTTGTCGGCCGGGCAGGCCCACGCCGCCACCGGTGTGACCGCGAACTCGGCCTTCATCAATATCAACGCCGCGGCCCACAAAGCGAACCAGATCATCATCAACCCGTCCGGCAGCAACATCACCGTCATCGACAACGGTGACACCGTCACCGCAGGGGCAGGTTGTACCCAGCTCAGCGCCAACTCGGTGTCCTGCCCCGCGGGCACACGGACGATCCTCCTCAGCGCGGGCGACCGCAATGACACGGTCATCCTGAGGGCGAGCCTGCGGGCCACGCTCAACGGCGACGCGGGCGGCGACACTCTCCAGACGACCGACAGCACGCAACGCGCTGTCCTGGTCGGTGGCGACGGCAACGACACCCTGATCGGCGGTGCGGGCGACGACGAGATCGTCGGTGGGGCCGGCCGGGACATCATGGACGGCAACGCCGGAAACGACCGGCTGGGCGCCATCGACGGCGTGGGAGGCAACGACTCCTCCAACGGCGACACCGGCACGGACATCTGCCCGGGGGACGTGGGCGACCAGGAGTTCGGCTGCGAGAGCTGAGCCGCTCATCCGCAGGGCCGGGACCTGGTATCGGGTGCCAGCCCTCTGCCGGTTCGGATCTGCACCGAGCGCCGCCTCTTGCACCGGGTCGGCCACAGGATGGCCGCCGCGTCCGTAAACGCATCATCGGGAGTGCTGCCCACCCGCGTGATTACGCAGGCCGTCGCGGCCGTAGCCCCGGTACGGCTCCTCCAGCAAGGCCTCGTGGCCCTCGTCAAGGGTGCTGTTCGCTTCGGCGGTGCGGGGATGGGAAGCGCCCGTCCTTCCCCGGTGGTGCCGGGGAAGGACGGGCTTCGGTATGCAGGGCTCAGTTCTGGAGTTTCATGCCCTTGGGGGAGGTGAGGCCCTTGTCGGGGTGGGCGCGGAATATCGCCGTCCAGACGGTCGGCGGGCAGGGCGTGCCGTTGGGGTGTTGCTCGGTCAGCTTGGCTCGGGTGCTGTCCTCGACGAGCTTGTCGCCGTTCTTCACGGAGGTCACGGTGAGCTGTACCGGCACGGTGGCGTCGCCGATGTCGTCGGGGAGTGGGATGGCCAGCGTGGCGAACGGGTCGTCGGGGCTGCCTGATGTCCGCTCCTCGCAGGTGCCGTCCACGCACAGCCGGATCCACGCCGCGTCCCGAGTGCCGAAGTCGGCGGGCCGCCACGCGGCGGCGACCTGTGAGTCCGCGTCGGCCTCGGTGCACGTGGTGTCCTGGCCTAGGAACGAGCATCCGGTCAGGGCAAGCGCCAGCAGGGGTGTGAGAAGGGTGTGGCGCATGTCAGTACCTCGCTACGGTGCCGGGGAAGGCGCTGTTGGCCAGTCCGAGTCGTTACCTGGCAGGGCGATACCGGATGCCTGTCGCCGGGGCTGCCAGCGGACCTGTTCTCCCGCGTGGACAGGGCACGTCGGCATTCATGCCCCCCCCGCGATTCGCGCACCAGGGGCATGACGCACGTCACGACGTGGCCGAGAGGTGCTCGCCTAGAAGAAGCCCTTGTAGCCCCGCCAGCCGATGGCGACCTTCACCCGCGCTCTGAAGGATCCCTTGCCGTCGCCGTTGTTGCGCCAGAGGGTGCCCACGCTGTCCCGGGAGACCAGGTCGGCTTTCCCGTCTCCGCTGATGTCCCCGACGCCGACGCTCACGTTGTAGGAACCGCCCCAGTTGGAGAAAACCTTCGTCCGGGCGCCGAACGTGCCGTTACCGGTGCCGTAGTACCGGTACAGGTTGTTCGCGGTGTCCTGGGCGAGCAGGTCGCCGATGCCGTCGCCGTTCAGATCACCGGCTCCGATGATCTTCTTGTACGTCTTCCAGTTGTCGTAGAGCTTCACCGGGGCCGACAGCGTGCCCGTGCTGGTGCCCTTGTAGAGGTACACCGTCCCTGTCGAGGAGTTCCGCGCGATCAAGTCCGGGCGGCCGTCCTTGGTCAGGTCACCCGGCGCCGTCAGCACGTCGTACTGGATCCATCCGGACGTGCCCAGCGACGTGTACGGCGTCGACGGCTTCAGCGCGGCACCGCACCCCGGCTTGTAGGCGCGCAGAGCTCCACTGCTGAGCCGTACCAGGACGTCGTTGCAGCGGTCGCCGTCGAGGTCGCCGAAGGGCACTGCCTTGATGGAGGTCGGCCAACCGCTGCCGCTCACTTTGTCGGAGAACGCTCCGTTGCCGGTGCTCTGCTGGAAGGTCAGCGCGCCGGAGGAGCTGAGGGTGAGGAGGTCGCCGATGCCGTCGCGGCCCGCGTGATCGCGCCGCACGGGAGCGGCGAGAGTTCCGGCGGGCATCAGGTGGATGCGTTCACCGCTGTCGACGAAAGCTACGCGGCCGCTGTCGGGATCCAGGGTCCAGCGGACGCGTCGGTCCGAGGTGCTGCCCTCGGGCATGAGGTTCTTGGTCGCGGGCAGATCGGCCAGGTCAGAGTTCACCGCCTGCCCGGAGCGGACGTCGGTGCGTACCAGCTTGCCGCGCGCGTTGTCATGGCGGACCAGGAACCCGTCGGCCAGCAGTACGTCCCCCTCGGGCACGGCCACCGACCGGCCGCGGGAGCGGTCGAACACGCCGGCCTTCTTCTGCGCGGCGCACGCCCAGTAAACGAACCGGCCGTTGACCTGCAGCTCGCTAGGCACGCACGCCGATCCGACGTGGACGTCGATCGCAGCGGCCGTCGAGCCGAGACGACTCATCGACAGGTGCCCGGCGGTGGACTTCGTGATCCACAACTGTCCGTCCCACAGCGTGGCGGCCACGGCCGTGTGCGTCGACACGACCTTGGACTGCGTCCAGTCGACGAGGAAATGCTTCCGGTTCGAGCCACCCGAGAGCAGCGCGTACCGTCCCTGCGCAGCGCTCACCTCCCCGTAGAAGCCGTCGACTGCAAGCGTCTGGACCTCACCGGCGGGTGTACGGCGGTGTATCAGCTGGGAGTTGTCCCAGTCGTTGTAGACGACGGATCCGTCGCCGGCGCTGAACAGCCGCACACAGCTGTTCACGAAAATGCACGGTTTTCCCCCTCCGCCGGCCTGGCGGACCGGCCCCACCTGGGGGACCGCGTCGGCCGACACGGTGCGCGTGTTGAACATGACGTCGTAGTTCGGGGACGAGGTCTGGTCAGTCCAGGCAAGGGTGCCGCCCGCCAGCGAGAGCCCGTCGACGGGCGCGGGCACCGGCGGCAGGTCCATCAGTTCATCAGCGACGATCTGTCCGTCCGGCGCCTCGGAGAGCCGGAACATGGCCCAGTGTGCCTTGTCGGGACCGCCCACCACGACAGCCGATCCGTCCGCCGATGCGTGGACCCAGCCGTCCATCTGCGGGATCAGCGTGCGCCATTCGCCCGCGTCGGTGAGGGGCCGGGTGAGCACGGCACGGGTCTCGTCGCCGTAGGTGGCCACCACGAGGTCGTCACCGACGATGGTGAAGTCGGTCTTTCCCTCGGTGCCCTGGAATGGAACGGTGATCATCGGTCCGTCCAGCGCGTCGCGGCGCAGCAGCCGCGCGCCGGCGCCGGGGTACCACCAGCCGACGTAGTCCTCGTTCAGGACGGGCAGCCGGGCCGAATTCGCGTTGTAGGGGGCGAACAGCTTGGTCCAGGTCTCGTCGCGGACGTCGACGAGGGCAAGCTGGTAGAGGAAGACCTGGGGGTCCTCGGTCGGCACGCGGTAGCGCAGCAGCAGTGAGCGATCATCCTTTCCGCTCAACGCGAGGAGCTTCGCGTCGGCGGGCCAGCCGGTCACTTGTGTGTCCTCGGTGCCGCCCGTGGCCGCCTGCTTCAGCAGGTGCAGTTCGCGTACGTTGGTCAAGCCGCCCCGGTAGGCGACCACGACACCCTCGCCGGCCGTTCCTGCGTAGGTCAGGCCGGCCGGGACGGTCACCGAGCCTCTGTCCTCGCCGGAGCCCATCGCGCGGAAGCGCACGACGCGCCCGCCCTCGGCGTCGGTCGACAGGGTGTAGGTGGTGTCCGACTGAGCGAGCCCGCTGGGCTGCTGAGTGCCGGCGAACTCGGTCACCTGCCGGGTTCGGCGCGTCGTGTAGTCGGTCCAGCTCCAGCCGGTGGAACCTTCGGGGTTCGACAACACACCTGTGTCACCGAAGCCGATGAACACCGGGTTGCGCGTGCCTGTACGGTCTGCGGCGGGAAGCACGATCTCACCCGCCCCGACGGTCTGGTCGCCCCCGACGGCCACCGCCGTCCCTGTCGGCACCGCGGCCGGAGCACCCGCGGCAAGGGCCACGCTCAGTGCCAGGGCCGCACCCCCTCTGCCGAACAGACGGCGTCGCACGACCTTGCTGACCTCCACGGAACCCCCGGCCCCTCACCCTGCCAGCCGCGCCCCCGAGAGCCCCGACAGCCTGTGAATGAAATGTGCATGCCCTAAGTGGGCGACGGGAGCCTATCAGCGCACACCAGTGAGGTTGCCGGGAATGCCGGGGCAGCGGAAAGGGCCGCACGACTCAGCCGCACGGGACTCTCGTCTCAGCTCACTCGGCGTCGACCATTGCACTTCCGGTGATCGAAGTATGGCTGGAGCCTCGACGAGGTATTCGCGAAGGTACCCATGGGTGCATACTCGGGGTATGGCTGATACCACCGTAAAGGTCGACTCCCAGACCAGGGACCGGTTCGCTGCGGTCGCCGCAGCCCGCGGACAGAGCGTGCGGGCCTACCTGGCAGAGCTGGCCATAGAGGAAGAGAACCAGATCGCCCTGAGCAAGGCGACGGCCACGTTCCGCGAGATCATCGCCCGGCCTGGTCTGGCCGAGGCGTTCGACGACGCCTTCCCCGACGACGCACCGGCCCGGCCTACGGGGCGGGCGGCCTGACCCTTGGAACTGCATATCGACATCCGGTGGCTCCTTGACCGACAGGAAGAACTGCTCGGCAAGGAACTCGGAGTCCGGGACTACTCAGGCCTGGTAGCCGCTGTCGCCCGGCACCGGGTGAACACGCCCCAGCTGGAGGCGGGCGAGCCCGACGCCTGCTGGCGAGCTGCCGCCCTGTTGGAGCAGCTGGTCCTGCTGCGCCCCCTGCCGGCCCGCAACGCGTACTTCGCGTACGGCGTGGCGGTGGCGTACCTCCGGGCCTCAGGGGAGGAGGTCGACGACTCCTTCGAGCCGTGGCGGGACCTGATCGCCGATATTCGCGCGCTGCGGCTCACCGTTTACGACATCGCCGACCGGCTGCGTTCCTGGCGCAGCACCGGGTAATCAGCGCCCCGTGGGGTTCAGTGGATACCGTTGAGAAGACCGGGCGAGTGCTGAGCGGCAAACCAGGTCGACCTACATCAGTGCGGTACTCGATCATGTGTCCATGCCCCTGAGTGAGACCCTTGCCCGAGTCGACGCAGACCTGGCCGCCGGCCGGATTCCCGTCGCGCGCCAGCGTCTGCGCGGTCTCGTCTTGTCCTTCCCGTACGACCTGACGCTCCGCCGGCGTCTGGCCGAGGTGTACCGGCTCTACGGCGACGCAGCCGAAGCGGGACGCTGGATGTACCTGGAAGAGGACCGCGATGCCGACGAGACCGTCGCCTTCGAGGCACGGTACGGCTCTCCCGGGTGGCGGATGAAGGCACTCGCCTGGCGTGGCTCCGAGACGATGGCGGCCACCGCCTTCGCGCACGCGCAACTGGTCGCGGTGCGAACCGCCTGCGCCGAGACAGTGGGGCACTTCGTCGACTGGGACGACCCCACCTCCTACTGGAACAGCCTGGAGGAGAAGTACGAGGATGCGCCCTCCAAGCCGTGGTCGGTCGGCGGTGTGCTGTCGAGCGCCGGCTGTCTGGTGGCGGCCCTTGCGTTCCTCGCGATCTGGGTGAATGGAGTCGTTGCCCTCTTCGCCTGACCCATGTCCGTATATCTGCCCGGCCACCCAGAGTCTGGGGAAGTACCACGAGCCCTGTCATCGTTCATGCGGCTGACGACTCCAAGGCCAATGTGTCGCCGTGGTGGCTTGCAGAGGACGCGCCCGGCCGTGGGTGGCCGGGCGCGCCCTTGTGCTTATTGGGGTGTGCGTGTGGTGTGGGGTCAGTGGCGGCCGCCGCCGTTGTGGTGCCCGCCTCCGCCGTGGTGGTGGCCCCAGGAGTCGCTGTCGATGTGGCGTCCGCGGTCGTTGCGGAGGGTGGCGGTGTCGGAGCGGTTGTCCCAGACGTAGCGGCGGCTGTCCTGGTACAGGTCGGTGTCGGTGTCATGGCCGTGTCCGGTGTGGATGCGGACGGTGGTGCGGCCGTCCAGGCGGTAGTGGTCGAAGGTGTAGGTGTGGCCGTCCTCGTCCTGGAGGGTCCAGCCGTCGAGGTTGACGCTGCGGCGGGCGTTGTTGGTGATCTCCACCCACTCCCGGTTCAGGGAGCGGTTGGAGCGGTCGTCGTAGCCGGGGGAGTCGTACTGGACGTCCGAGATCTTCACCCTCGACCGCTCGGGTCGGGCGTGGTCGGCGGCCGATGCCGGCAGGGTGACCATGGAGACCATGGCGCCGGCGGCGAGCGCGGCGGCGACGAGACTGCGAGCGGTGACAGAAGCGGAAGCGGACATGGGTCCCCCTCAGGGTGCAGACACCATCCCCCGACAGCCTGGACAGGCCCCGGGGATCGGGTGTGATGTGCGTCGGCGGCCGGCTGGCCGCACACACACCTTGTCCACACCACGGGGCACCCCCGGGCAGAACATGACCTCTGTTACCTTCCAGCCATATTTCCATTACTCTCAGATGTAACGCCCACTTATGTCCCGTCTAGCTGTGTTGACGTACCCACAGGTCGGGGGAGGTCTTGCGGTGATTGGGGCACGGCGTCTCGCCGCCACGGTGCGCCACCCTGCGGAGGTTCGGGCCGTCACCCGAAAGTGAGTAACAGCAGGCCAGCTCCGAGAACTCCCTCCGACCGCCGGCTGACAGCCCGGCCCGCTCGTACGCCGGCGGTCGGGAGGGTGTCACAGAAGGAGAGCGGCCCCGAACCGTCCGGAGGGCTGCCGCCTGACCGTCTATCCGGGCCAATAGCGAAACTGACGAGCCCTCATACAGCACGCATTCCGACCGGGTGCTCTTACGGGTGGCCGGGCGGCATACCGCAGCAGGCGACGATTTCAGTCTGATCGGCGCTGGCGCCGGCGAGAGGGGCTACCGCGAACAGTGCGGCCAATGCCACGAACAGGCCGAATACAGCTTTGCGCATCACGTCTCCTTGTCGAAGTAGAACCTGGTTCAGCCCTTATGCTGATGGCGAGCGATCTCTACGGGCGGCCGGGCGGCTGGCCGCAGCAGGCGACGGTCTGGGTCTGGTTGGCGCCTGCGAGTACCGCTGCCAGTGCTACGCACAAGCCGAGTACGACTTTGCGCACTTTCTCCTCCTGATCGCCGGAGTCCGGTGCCGCTTGAAGCGGTCACTGGTTCAGATGCACGACGCAGAGGCCTGGTTGTACGGGAGTTGAGGCTCAGGCGGGAGTGATCTCGAACTTCACAGCCTGCCGGATGGGAGAGCCGTTCCCTCACCCGGTAGGCCGACTGCGGCATCTGGCCGTCGCCTTCGGCACAGCCCGGCCCGGCAGCCGGGAGTCTCGTCGGCGGTGGTGGCAGGAGGACGGCGTGGTCGTTTCCTCCGCCCGCGATGCCTCGTTGGAGCCCCCGAACGCCGATTCACCGGGAGGGGGCGGTTGTGCGGGGTGGGGAGCAGGTTCTTGCTGCGCTGGGGGCGTTGGATGAGCGTGCGCGGGCGTCGGTGCACGGCTGGGTGCTGGCCGCGGAGGTGCTGTCGGTGAAGCAGCAGGTGCGGGGGCTGGCCGACCGCGGTCTGGTGGAGATCGCCGCCAAGGAGGACCGGGCGGAGCTGTCGGCGTGGGAGGGTACCGTGGTGCTGTGGGCGGCCCGCCTCTCCCCGGCCGGACACGATCTCCTGCTCTACTCCCGCTCCCGCCCCCGCCCCGACAACGCCGTCGACGAGCCGGATGCGGGTCAGCAGCTGGTGAAGCTGCTGCCCTCGCAGATGGCGGCCCTGCGCCTGTTCCTGGGCCTGGCCGGCAGTCTGCGGGTGCCGGTGGCGGCAGGGCTGGCGGAGCAGGCGCGTATGGCTCGCAATGATCATGGCGCGCGGCGATGGCTGCTGTACCTGACAGCGGAACAGATGGAGTCGGTGGCGTACGGATTCTGGCTGCACCGGATGACCGGATCGGCGATGGAAGCCAACCACTTCGCCCGCGACTACGGCATCACCCACCACCCCGCACCACACCGGGCCCCTCCCGCCTCACGGCAGACCGGCCCCTGCGAACAGCCTTGAGTACCCGCTCCTGATGCAGTCATGACATGGTGGCGGCCCTGAGGCTTTGGCGAACGGCTGGTTGTCGGCGTGCGCGGTCAGCCCTCCGGGAAGGACATGATGAAACTTCTCCTCACCGACTCCGGTATCAGGAACGCGACCATCCGGGGATGCGCTGGTCAACCTGCTGGATAAGCCGATTGCCGAGTCCTCCGCCCTGTGCATCCCTACCGCGGGGTATGGAGGGCCCGGCGGCGGTCCGGGCGGGCCATGGCGATTCATCAGCGGACGGTCCCCGAGCCCCATGACCGCGCTGGGATGGAAGTCGGTGGGCGTGCTGGAGCTCACCGCGCTGCCCAGCATCGAGGAGGCACTCTGGGTCTCCTGGGTCCGGGAGGCCGATGTCCTGCTGGTCAATGGCGGCGACGCGCTGTATCTGTGCCACTGGATGCGGGAGTCGGGGCTGGCCGGGCTTCTGCCGTCGCTGCCCGAAACGGTCTACGTGGGACTCAGCGCCGGGAGCATGGCGATGACGCCCAGGGTCGGAGCGGAATTCATGGGCTGGAAGCCGCCCGCCGGCGGCGACAGCGCGCTGGGTGTGGTGGATTTTTCGATCTTCCCGCACCTGGATCACCCTGCTTGCCCGGAGAACACCATGGTCGCGGCGGAGCGGTGGGCGGCCGGGGTCGCGGGTCCGGCGTATGCGATCGATGAACAGACCGCCATCATGGAGGCCGATGGCGCTGTGGAAGTGGTCTCCGAGGGCCATTGGAGGTTGTTCTAGTACGTGTGGCTACACCCGTATCACAGCTGAGCCAGGCATTCCGCTGTGTCTGGCTGGGTTGCCGCCCAGGCTGCGGCGACCAAGGGGCGGTGTACGTCGGCCCGTCGGATGCAGACGCCGACGGCGAGGCGGTCGCATACGGATGGGGCCCAGCGGAACCTGACCGAACAGGCCGCGACCACGGCCATCGACACCGCCTGCTGGCTGCTGCGGCTGCTGTCGATCCGCAACGGGTTCGCCGAGTTCGCCGACCGGGCCGCGAAGGAACAGATGACCTACCGGGGCTTCCTCGCCGAGCTGCTGATGACTGAATGCGACGCCCGGGCCCGACACCGCTCGGAGCGCAGGACCAAGGCCGCTGGGTTCCTCCGGGACAAGTCGATCAGGTTATCTGAGGTAGTGGCGAAGGATCCTTGTAAAGCTGCTGTTCGGGACGCTGCGGACGCGTCAGGAAGGCGGCTGAGTGCGCCCTCCACCCAGGTTGCCTGCTCTTGGAGGCAATCCACTGTTCTGTTGGAGTGGTGCTTCCATATGATCGCGTGATGACTGCCGATGCCCCGCTCACCCGAGAGTCGTTCCGGCGCCTCCACCCCATCAGCACGCCCCGGCTGGTGTCTCAGTTTCCGGATCGTGTCTGGACTGACGAAGACTGGGACCGGATCCAGCGCGGATATCGAGCCCGGGACATGGATGAGAAGTGGAATGTCTTCGTTGAAGGCGATGTCCTTTTCATGCACCGGAGTTGGACCGGTCATGGCGTCTATGAGGTGTCCTTTGCCCCCGCGGCTGGTCGTGGGAGGAGGATCGTCTCTGCTGTGGTCGAGGCCGATGGGGAACGCTATCGGAGCAGAGGCGACGAGTACGACTGTCTGATGATGGAGCTGATCATCAGTGCGATCGTCCTTGGTGAGCCCGCCGTCGAACTCCGGTCTGGCCTTGTTGAGTTGACTGCCAGGGCTTCGGGAAAGAAGCATCTTCCCTCGGGTGTGGTGCAGCACAGTGTTCTCGGATTGCGCTCTGGATCGTAAGTTCTGCAGCCCGGAGAGCGCTGTCACCGCCCCGGGCCGTGTGACTGGATCACGCGGTGCAAGCGCAGGATCTCGCCGTGTGCGGCGGCCAGTCGCTGTTCGAGTTCCTGGACGCGCTCACGGTGAGTGGTGCGCTCACGTCTGTTCCGGGATGCTCGCCGTGAGCATTTCGTCGATGCAGCTGCGCAGCCCGACACCGGTGGAGTCGATCCAGGTGAGCCATGGCACCGGCTGGAGCAGGTTGTCGTACTGACGGGTGCCGGGGTCGGTGAGGAGGGCGCGGAGCTCGTCGGGGGCGGGGTCGGTGACCAGGCAGAGCCAGGCCAGGCCGGCGCCGATGCGGACCTCGGGCGGTCGTCCGGGATCCGACCACAGGCTCCGGGCCCACTGGGAAGCGTGCTCGTCCTGGCGTTCGCGGGCGAGTTGGGCGATCGCCAGGATCAAGCTCACCCGGACCACCGCATCGTCTTCCCCCGCCAGCCTGGACTGCAGAGCAGAGGAGATGTGTGAAAGCTCGCCGGTCGCCGTCGCCAGAACGTAGGCGGTCACGGAGCGGACCTCGGGGTCGGGATCGGAGAGAAGCGGGAGCAAAAGCTGCAGGTCGTCCGTGACGGCCTGACGGGTGGCCTGGATCGTCCAGTCCACCGGGCACATCGTGCTGCCCTCGATCACCGACGGCTCCTCGGCGACCTGGAGCAGGCCTTCCCGCGATCCGTCCTCCAGATGCTGGCACCGGCCGATCTCGGCGACCAGGCGAAGGGTTCGGGTACGGCGTTCGGGGCGCACGGTCGCCGCGATCCGGAGCAGGAACGGCACCGCCAGTGCTCCCACCGCGATCGTGTCGCCCTGATGGTGAAGACTCGTCCAGAGCTGCCGCAGGGCCCGGTCGGCAGCTTCGGCGTCTGCGGACGCGAGCGTGGCGAGGAGGCCGGGGATCTCCTCGCCCGGGCCGTAGAAGTGCCGGAACCGCTGCCAGGGGACCTCGTCGTACCGGAACCCGTCCTTGACCTCCCGAGGGATCGCGCTGACGGCCGCCCGCACGTCGCCGTCCGTGCCGACCCATCGTTCCGGCCAGTCCTCCCAGCGGTCGTTGTCCATGGCTTGGCCTTCCAGTCCGTCGACAGCTCCGAACGCCCGGAGTCTAACGATCGGTGATCAAGAGACGGACCGCTTCTGCCGCACCGTGGCGGCACTCCACCAAGGCGACGTCATTTCTCGTGAGCATCGGCAGCACTCAAGATCGCAAACTGCGGCACACACTGCTGGTCAAACGCTGCTCCTGCACGTGAACGAAGCCACCTTCGTGCGCCGGTGGCGTCAGGTTTCGGTGCCGTATGCCGTTTGGGGGCTGCGTCGGGTGTTCGGGGCAGTGGAGGGGCGACAAGCATGCTCAGTGCGTGATCGAGATCACGTGTTGTGGCTGGAACCTTTCTTCCGGCTGGCCTGTTCACGGCACATTCACGGGAGCTACTGTCCTCGTTCACTGATCAAATTCAGGAACAGGTCATTCCGTTTTCGTGCTGGGGAGCACGGTGGACCCTGCCCTGATGACGGTCTGTACTTGTGAGCTGCGGTTCGCGCTTGGCGCGGTCTGCGTGGGGTGGGAGTTCGGGTGGCTGCTCGGCGTGCGCGTGTTGTCTCGGTGGGCCTTGCGGGTGCGATGCTCGCGGCTTTGCTGTCGACGGTGTCGGTGGTGTCGCCGCAGCAGGCGGGGGCGGCCGCAGCTGACACCACGCCGGCGGTTCCGTCGCAGCCTTTGGGCTCGGTTCCGCAGCAGAAGGCCGAGGAAGTCGGCAAGGCGCTGCCGGTGCCGCAGTGGCCGAAGGCGGGCGAGGCGAAGGTCGATCTGTCGGAGGCGGCCCCGGGGGAGCCGGGCACGGTGGCTCCCGAACCGTCCGCCTCGCCCACCGCGGACGGTTCGGGCGGTGAGGCCACTGAGGTAGCGGATGTGGTCGAGGTTGCTCCAGTAGCGCAGGAAGCCGGCACCGAAGCCCAGTTGGGTGCGGCACGCCTGGCGAAGGACGAGACCGTATCGCCGAGCGCCACCCCGAGTTCCTCGGATGACGTGGAGCCGCAGGTCTCCGAGCCGGGCGAGACTGCAGGAACAGCGTCCACATCCACTCCCGATCCCACAGCGCCGTCACCGAGTGAGTCCGCTGCGGAGCTGGTCTCTCCGGATCAGGTCGATGTGCAGGTGCTGGACCGTGAGGCGGTGGCTCCGGCGGGTGGTATCGGCTTGGGCCTCCAGGTCACGCGGACCGATGGTATCGACGCTCCCGGCGAGGTCCAGGTCGGCATCGACTATTCCGGTTTCAAGTACGCCTACGGTGGTGACTTCGCCTCCCGGCTGCGGCTGGTGAAAGCCCCGGCGTGCGCGCTGGAGACCCCGCAGGCGGCGGGCTGTACAGACCGTGAGGCTGTGCCGGTGGAGAACGACACCGCATCTGGCACTCTGACCGCGACAATTGCGGCGGCGCCCGACACGACGGCGGACGGCCTCACACCGCAGCTGATGCGGGAGACCGGCACCAGCGGGGGCAGTGTGTTCCTGCTGAACACCGGTTCTTCCTCCGACCAGGGCGACTACCGGGCCTCCACGCTGTCGCCCACCGGATCGTGGGATGTGTCCACCGGCTCGGGCGCCTTCAGCTACAACCTGCCGATCCAGCTGCCCAAGCCGCCGATGGGCTCGGCGCCGCCGCTGGCGATGACGTACAACTCGCAGTCGGTGGACGGCCGTACCTCGGCGTCGAACAACCAGTCGTCCTGGGCGGGTATGGGCTGGGACCTGAGCGTCGGCTACATCGAGCGCCGGTACCGCAACTGCACCGAGGACGGGCTGCCGACGATCGGGGACATGTGCTGGGACTCGCCGAACTCCTTCTTTGAGCCGTCCGGCGCGGTCTACGTCATCAACCTCAACGGCGTCACCTCGGAACTGATCCAGGACAACACCGGCATGGGTTCCTACCACGTCAAGGACGATCCGGGCTGGCGGGTGCAGCGTCTGTTCGACGGGCACGGCGCGGGCCGTAACGGCGAGTACTGGCTGATCTCCACGCAGGACGGGCAGCGCTACTACTTCGGCTGGGGCCGCTCCGAGCGCTCAGGCACCGCGACCGCCTCCGTCTTCACCGTCCCCGTCGTCGGCAACGACACCGGCGAGCCCTGCCACGACCAGTTCCCCGAGCCGTGCACGCAAGCCTGGCGCTGGAACCTCGACCGCGCGGTCGACGCCAACGAGGTCGAGACGATGTACTTCTACGACAAGGAGTACAACCACTACCGCTCGGTCGCGAACACCGACAAGGCCCGCCAGTACGTCTCCTCCGGCTATGTGAAGGAGATCCAGTACGGCTGGTCCTCACAGATCACCGACGGCAAGGTGCCCGCGAAGGTCGAGCTGAGCCACGTCAACCGGTGCATCGAGCGGGTCCAGGAGAACGACCCGCTGCGCGATACGCCTGCAGCGTGCCCCACCTTCGACGACAAGCCGACCTCCTACCCGGACGTGCCCATCGACTTGATGTGCGACGGCACCTCCGCGGACTACGAGTGCGCGGGCAAGACGTACTACCCGACGTTCTTCTCCACCGACATGCTGTGGGACATCAAGACCTACGTCAGTGACCAGGACGGCACCGGCTGGGACCTGGTGCAGCAGTACCAGAACAAGTACGGCATGCCGAACCCGGACGGGACGATCGGCAAGACGCTGTGGCTGGACTATGTGCAGCGCCGCACCTACGGCAACGGCACCGACCTCGTCCTGCCGGTCATCAACTTCAACCGCATCGACCTGGACAACAAGGTCGGCTCCACCGAGCTGAACTTCCCACGGATCAAGGAGATCCACGGCGACCTCGGCGCCACCACCACCGTCTCCTACGGCTTCGCCAACCCCTGCGACATCAACAACCTGCCCGCCCAGGCCACGAATACGAAGGACTGCTACTGGCAGAAGTGGACCCCGGAGGGCGAGACCGAATCCCGCACCGGCTGGTTCAAGAAGTTCCTCGTCACGCAGGTCGACGTCGATCCGACGGTGACGACCAACCAGGACGGCGCCCCGGTGATGACCACCTCGTACACCTACGAGGACGGCGCCGGCTGGCGGTTCACCAACGACCCGCTCACCAAAGACGAGGACGAAACCTGGTCCAACTGGCGGGGCTATCAGGAGGTGAAGGTCTCCACCGGCGCGGGCACGGGGAAGAAGACACAGAAGTACTGGCTCTACCGCGGCCTGGACGGGGACCGTACATCCAAGACGGACCCGTCAGCGACGAAGAACGTCACGGTCGACAACGGTGACGGCGGCGCGTTCGCCGACCACGACTGGCTGGCCGGCAGAGTCTTGTCCACCTCGCTGCGCGACGACCAGGACGTCTCCCACGAGCGCACCTACCACTCGTACTGGTCCCACAACACCGCCCAGTACAACGGTCTGCCCGACGCCCGCTTCGTCCGCGAGTCCAAGACGACCACCAACACCAAGATCAGCGGCGGCTGGCGCGAACGCACGGTGGAGAACGAGTACGACGACGCCGAAGCCGCCTCCACCACCTTCGGCCTGCCCATGCGCACCGACGACTGGGGCCAGACGGATGTCTCCGACAACCGCTGCACCACCTACGGCCGCGCCTACAACACCGACCCCTACGACTCCACCGGCGCCCAGCGCTGGACCGTCCTCCAAGACCAGGTCAAGCACTATGCGGTGGGCTGCTCCAGCATCGCCGACAGCAACCAGGACGGCTACGCCACCACCCTGTACGACGACGCCACCACCGTGGCCGCGAACAAGCCGGTCGACGGCAACCCGACCGAGGCACGCGTCTACACCAAGTCCGGCAGCTACCGCTCGACGCGGTCCGGCTACGACGACGCGGGCCGTGTGATGTGGACCGAGGACGGAAAGGGCAACCGCACCACCACTACCTACAGCCCGGCCAACACCTGGCCCCTCAACGGCATCACTACCACCACACCGGACCCGGACGGCGCTTTCTCCACTCGCACCGGACTGACCTCCACTGTGTGGACCTCCCGCTTCTGGAGCATCCCGACTACCGTCAAGGACGCCAACGGCCACTCCACCACGGTCACCCTGGACTCCGCCGGCCGCATCGTCGAAGTCTGGAAGCCGACCGAGACCGGCAGCTCGCCGTCCATGACGTACAGCTACAGCGTGCCCACGTCGACCAACGGCTCAGGGGTCCCGGACGCGGTCGACGGCTACCCGCACACGACCTCACGTGTGCTGCAGTCCGGCAGCACCTACCTGACCTCGCATTCCTACACCGACGCTCTCGGCAGAGCACGGGAGACGCAGACTCCGCTGCCGGACGCCACCCTCTGGCCGACCCAGCAGGTGGTCCCGTACCGGCAGGTGTCGGTCACCCGCTACGACTCGGCAGGCCAGGTCACCGGCACTTCAGCGGTCTTCCGCAATCAGGGAACCGCCGGCTCCGGCGGCCCCTCCAGCCCCGAGACCGCCGACCTGCCCTCCTACAACGACCTGGTCCTGGACTGGGCAGGCCGCACCGTCGTCTCCAGGCTCCAGGCCAACGGAGTCACCCAGGACGAAGGCAAAATCACCACCACCTACAACGGCGACCACACCATCGTCCAGCCGGCCGCAGGCGCCCCCGTCGACACCTACACCGATGTCTACGGCCAGATATCCAAGGTCGTCGAACACAGCGGCAGCACCACCTACACCACGTCCTACGGTTACACCGAAAAGGGCGAGCTGAAGCAGATCACCGACCCTCGCGGCAACAACACCTTCTACACCTACGGCTGGGCCGGGCAGCGTCTCACCGTCGACGATCCGGACGCGGGCACCTCGACGACCGAGTACGACGAGAACGGGCAGATCAGCAAGACCACCAGCAACGGCGGCAAGACCGTCCTGACCTACGGCTACGACAACCTCGGCCGCAAGACTGCCGTCGCCAGCGGTGCGGACGAACTCGCCTCCTGGACCTGGGACGGCCTGGGCGTCCCCAACGGCAAGAGCCAGATCACCTCCACCACCAGCCGCGACAGTGCCGGCAACACCTACACCACCAGCACCGGATCCTTCGACACCCGCGGCCGCCCCCTGAGCAGCACCGTCACCCTCCCAGCCGCCGTCAGCGGCCTGGCCGGCACCTACACGACGTCGTTCACCTACGACGCCGCCGACCATCTCACCAAGGCGACCTACCCGGCCGCGGGAGGTCTCGCCGCGGAGACGGTGACCACCACCTACGACACCTACGGCCGACCGGACCGCCTCACCAGCACCCTGGGCGCGGCCGTCTACATCGACGACACCGCCTACGACTCCTACGACCGCCTCACCGGACGCACCTACGGAGCCGACTTCGACGGCACCGGCATCAACGCCCAACGCGCCTACAGCTACGACGACAGCAACGGCACCCGCCGGCTCACCTCCATCGCGACGACCACCAACGTCAACGAACTGATCACCGAAAAACAGAAAGACACCTACCGCTACGACCTGGCCGGCCGGATCACCGAACTACGCGAGGAGGCCACCGGCCAGACCGCCCAGTCACAGTGCTTCCGCTACGACGACCAGAGCCGCCTGACCAACGCCTTCACCCACACCCTGCCCTGCGCGAACTCCGCACAGCCCACCACCAACAACCAGGGCACCGCCCCCTACCAGACCGCCTACACCTACGACCGCATGGGCAACCTGCAGTCCGTCACCGACACCAACACCGCCGGCACCGCCAGCCTGCGCGACTACCTCTACCCCGGCTACGACGACGCCGGCACCTGGACCACCGCCAACGCCAACTGGCCCCACGGCGTCCGTAAAATCCTCCACAAGACCGGCAGCACCACCACCCGCACAGACACCGTCACCTACGACGACGACGGCACGATGCTCAAGCGCATCGAACAACCTGCCACCGGCACGGCAACGACCCTCGACTACACCTGGACCAAGCTGGCCCAACTGGCCACGGTCAAGACCACCAAGGCCAGCGGCAGCGAACTGACCCGCTACGCCTACGACGCCGACGGCAACCTCCTCGTCCGCACCACCCCCAGCGAAACCATCGCCTCACTCGGTGGCACCGAACTGCGCACCGACGGCACCACGGTCACCGCGACACGCCACTACACCAGCGGCGGCGCCACCGTCGCCATGCGCACCACCGAAGGCACGACTGCCACCAACGGCAAAGTCACCTACCTGATGGCCGACACCCAGGCCTCCACCCAGATCGCCGTCGACGCCACCACCGGCACTTCCACCCGCCGCCGCTACTTCCCCTTCGGCGACGAACGCGGCGGCACCCTGCCCACCGGCACCGACAACGGCTTCCTCGGCAAGACCGAAGACACCAGCACCGGCCTGTCCCTACTCGGCGCAAGGGCGTACGACCCCAACTTGGGCCGCTTCCTGAGCCCGGACCCGCTCATCAGCCCCTATAACCCGCAGAACCTCTCCTCGTACACGTACTCCTCCAACGACCCGGTCAACCGCATGGACCCAACCGGCCTCGAGGACTGCTACCCGTTCGACTGCGCAGGGGACGAAACCGACTTCGACGGCCCCGAGTCTCCGTTGGTGGTCAAGGATCTGGGAGACGACGAGGCGCCAAGCGCTCCGACGGATCTGGTCCGCAAGTACCTGGGAGACGATCAAGACGCACCGACCGTCGGGCAGATGCAGGCCGCCGGAACCTATATGCCGCACGTCAGCCCCGAGCTGAACTACGAACTCTACTTCCGCGAGCGCTGCGGTAGAGACGGTATGGGCACTGACATGACGTGCGCGAACTTCCGCAAATACTACGACAACTGGGCACACGTCAAGAGCATCGACGCGGACTCCTGCCCGATATGCGGAAACATAGGATTCCTCGCCATCGTCGAATACGCACTCGGACGCGGCGGGAAACTTGGAAAGGCCTGTCCGAACAGTTTCCTCCCCGAAGCCGGCGTCCGCATGGCCGACGGATCCGTCAAGGAAATCGGTGACATCGAGGTCGGGGACAAAGTCTTCGCCACCGACCCGGAAACAGGGACAACCGAAGCACGCACCGTACTCGCCACCATCATTACCAAGGAAGACAAGGAATTTACCGAGCTCACGGTGAAGACCGGTGACGGTGACGTCGAGATCATCGCAACCGACCACCACCCGTTCTGGTCACCGTCCGCCGGTACATGGATCGACGCGGCTGACCTCGCAACTGGCATGACCCTGCGCACAGACACCGGAACCACTGTGACGGTGGGTGCTGTCCGTTCATTCCAAGACCAGTTGGAAACCCGCAACCTCACGGTCGAGGACTTCCACACGTACTATGTGCTGGCGGGCGAGACACCGGTCCTGGTCCACAATACAAATTGCTTCAAGCCTGACGTCAATTCCGATGGCTCTGTGCCGATGCCCGGTACGCGCGGTACGAAGCCCCTGGATGGCGGACCGACTGCCGCAAGCGTTGGCAGTAGAATTTGGGGAGGATCGCCGCGTGGCGTCGAGGAGGCTCTGAGGCAGTCACCGTCTCCCGAGGAGCTTCGCGGGCAAGCATCGCTTAGTGATGCGCTCAGGTTGCGCAGATTTTATGTAAACGCTGATGCTATGCGCCCGCAAAACCCAAGCGCGGCAGGACGGGTCAAGTTGCTTCAGCGCATTATTGACGCGTATGGGCATGACGGATGAAACGAAAGATAAAACGGTGAGCAGGATAAAGATCTCCGCAGATGAGACAGTCGGATGCACTCTGATGATCGAACCGCTCGGGATCAACTATGAGCTGGAGCCAGGTGCAGCCATGTTCTTCGATTTCTCACCAGCCAGGATCGACGAGATGGAGATCATGTACTGGGATGGAGGAATTTCTGTCTGGATTTACGGTGATGTCATTGTTTTCGATCGAGATGGGAAGGAAGTGGACCGCCTGTTCTCCTGACCCAAGTTGAGCAATAGTCACCGAGTTCCGCGTTCATCCCCCAGGTCCTGGCACCACTGGGACATCCACGCGCCGCAGACAGATGGCTGGCGTCCAACCGCATTCACCTGCGGAAATGGGGCGGCAGCGGCGGACACAGTGTCCACCACCACTGCCTCCAGGGTGTGTGTCTTCCAGCTGGGCAGCGGCGCCGTGACGTTGCTGATCCTGTGGTGGGAGACCCGCCGCTGCTCTCGCTGCGGGCCCGCACTCTTCTGCGGGCCCGGCGACCGGTCAAATGCGTCACCGTCGATGCGGGCCAGCAGTCTGCTTTCGGTCGCTTCCGCAGGCAGGTTCCGCTTCGGGCACAGTGGGTCCGGCCGCACGCCGAGGGGTTCGAGCAGTTGGGGATGGGTGTCGACGATCCATTCGCCGACCGCCAGCAGGGAGCTCGCCCGGGTCAGCACCGCGCACGTGGTCAGCGCGAGCACGACGGTCAGGGCCTTCCCCCGGCACCACCTCTGGATGCTCACTGAGCTGGTCAAGGGCAGGCGGGATCGGCGATGATGCGTCGGCAGGCGCGATCTTGCAGGCAGGGCATGGGCCGTCGAGAACTCCATGATCTTGGAAGTCCGTGCCTGCCCCGCTTGCCGGGAGCCATCGAGACCGAACCGGTCCCCGTCGGACGCGGGTCCTATCGATGACTGTCGAGCGGCAGTTCAACACGTCGCCCGAGACCGATCTCTTCCGCCTCATCGTTCGTGACCATCGCGAACACTCCGCTCGGGCTGCCCGGAACGCCGGCCACGCGGGACGCGACGGCCAGGAGATCCGCCTCGGCGGCACCGGTGATGAAGAAGACGTACGCCTCGCCGTACTCCTCTCCTTCGTCATGCACTTCCGCTGCCTCCTGTTCAGCCAGGAAGTCCTCGACCTTGTCGATCCAGGGGAAGCCATAGGAACCCTCCGGAGTGCCCGGGGCCTCCCCAAGGGGCACATGGATCTCAACGACGATGTCCATGCAGGCATTCTCCCTGGCCAGGACCCGGCTGCGTGCTCCGCTTCTGGAACACCGCGAGGCGCGGCAAATCTTTATGAATCGGATGGCATCTGGCTACGCCGAAGCCTTGCCCGTCGATCAGGTCGGGGTGGAGCTGGATATGGCGCAGGCCCCGGCGGAGAGTGCGCTCGAGATGCTCGTCGTCAGTGAAGGCGGTGTTCGCCAGTGAACCGCGCCGTAACAGCGACCAGACACCCTCCACCGGATTCAATTCCGGCGCTAGTACGAGTCGTCGTACATCTGCCGCAGGAACACATGTCCCGCTACTGAACTTGAACTCGTGATGTCGGCCGTGTCGCGGAACCTGCTGGGTGCTGGTCGTTCGGCATCAAGAGCGTGTCTGCAACCAGTGACGCGCGGCGGCCAGTGTCACTTCGAGCAATGCTCGGAACCTGTGGATCGGTGCCGGGAGGAACGCGGAGGGCGTACCTTCCCGATGATCCCTTGAAGGTCTCCGAGTAGGCCCGCGTT
>NZ_JBVIYK010000026.1:0-66780 GCF_055592645.1 Streptomyces sp. NPDC041108
TGCGGTCAAGAGGGTGTCTAACTCGGTCGTCACAACCCGATGTTGGACACCCTCCCTGCGTCCGTGAACCCCGCAATAGGAACTACTCGTCTAGGGCTGGAGGTCGCACTGGTACCAAGTGCCTGACTTGCCGCCGAGATCGGCCGGGGCGGCTGGGCCAACCGGGACGAACCCGGCCTTGGCCAAGACTCTCCGGGACGCGGCATTGTCGTGGGAGGTGGCTGCCCGCAGTGTGCGCAGGCCGTGCATCGCTGTCGCCGCCCGGCACAGCTCCCGGACGGTCGCGGTCGCCACGCCGCGGCCGGCGGCCCGCTCCGCGACCCGGTAGCCGAGTCTGGCCGTCCCGTCCTCCAAGTCGTACAGGTTGAATCTGCCGAGCACCGAGCCGTCCTCGGCGACGAGCACGTAGAAGGCGCAGATGCCGGCCTCCTGCTCGGCCAGCGAGGCGTGGAACCAGTCGCTGAACCGGTCGAAGAAGTCGTCGCCGCGGTCGGAGATCGAGGCAGCGAAGTAGGTGCGGTTGGCCAGCTCGAAGGCCAGGACCGCCGGGGCGTGGCCGGCATGGAGCCGCTTCAGCTCGGGCATCGCCCGACTCTATCCAGATCGTGCGTTGAGCCCGCCCGATTTTCCGCCGGTGACGGACAACCTCGAGCCCCCGCAGCGCCGACGAATCCGACTCACCCGGTATGGCCAGGGAATATGTGGAAGCGCGGCGGGGGTACCAACAGGGGGTCGTCGAGCGCACGCTGCCCCAGAGAGCAAGGAGCCTGCCATCGTGTCTTCCGCATCCCAGAGTCGACCGTGGGACGTTCGCCGGCTGCCGTCCGCTCAGGGAAGGACCTTCCTGGTCACTGGAGGCAACGCCGGGATCGGCTACTTCGCCGCGGAGCAGCTCGCCGCCACCGGCGCCCTCGTCGTACTCGGCAGCCGGGACACCACGAAGGCCGACGCCGCCCTTGCCTCGATCCGCTCGCGCGTCTCCGGCGCGCAGGTGCGGCGCCTTCACCTGGACCTCGCCGACCTGTCGTCCCTGAAGACCGCCGTGGACAGACTGGACCTCGACCATCTAGACGCCGTGGTCTACAACGCGGGTGTCGCGCTCGACGATCTCCGGCGTCAGGAGACCGGGGACGGCCACGAGCTGATGTTCGGCACCAACCACCTCGGCCACTTCGCGCTCACCCAGTGGCTGGCCCCCCTGCTGTCAGCCTCGTCGGCGGGCCGCATCGTGACGGTGGGAAGCTTCGCGGCGCGGTCCGAGCGACTGGACCTGAGCGATCTGCAGTCGACCCAGGACTACCGGCCCAAGCGCGCCTACGGCCGGTCGAAGCTGGCCCAGATGTGCTTCGGCTTCGAACTCGATCGCCGTCTGCGTGCCGTCGGCAGCATGGTGCTCAGTGTGGTGGCCCATCCCGGTGGCGCACTTGACTCCCTCACCCCCTCGCGCCCGCCCGTACGCGTGACCAGCCCCGGTGAGCGGCTGCGAGCTCTGCCCGCCGGGCTCTTGGTCCAGGGCAAGGACGCCGGAGCATGGCCCGTCGTCCGTGCCGTCCTCGACCCGGAGGTGCGTGGAGGGCAGCTGTGGGGGCCGAGGGTCTTCGGGCTGCGTGGTGTCCCACGGCGTGAGCCCGTCTCCTCTCACATGGCCGACCCGGCCGTCGCAGCTCGCCTCTGGGCCGCCAGCGGTGAGCTGGCCGGCACCGATCCGCACCTCGGCTTTCGGTAGGCGGGAGGCGCACCCCGGGCGGACATCCGGTGGCCAACCCCCGTGTTCCGCCCGGCCGGGACGCTCCGGCACAGCCAGGTGCCCGCAGGAGGTCGTCACTCCGGATCGTCGAGGCGCGGAGCGGGAGACAAGGGAGACAGTCGAGGTGGCTCTCGGGCGTCTTGTCGTAGCGGCCCGCGTTACCTCGCCGGACTTCAGCTTGTTGATCAAGCGCCTCGACGGTGTTCCGCTCCTCGTGAAGATCGGCGTCATGGCCTGCGGGTCGGCCGGCCCCGGAGCCACTGCTCGTCCTCGCACACGGGGCAGTGACACGCGAGAAGACTCGAATCCTCACATGTACGCGCACACACTGCCTCGCAAGGCACACCGGAACACGCGGAACCACGTTGACACGGACCGTCGCCGGACATTGACTGTCTGTACGGCGTGGGACCATTGCACTCCGGAAAGCACGGCGAAGCACTCCGTTCCCGCCTCGCCCAGACCCCACGGGAACCCGCCCACCAGACACCAGCGAGGCCGGCCATGCCGTTGCACGGACGATCAGGAACAGGGCACGGACTCTGAAAGGGAGGACCACCGAAGACCTCGACCGGGCCACGCGCAGCAGGCGGCCACGGTGCCGGGACAGGATCGGCCAGGGCTCCGAAAGCCTGAAACAGGCCGTCGAAAAGACCAAGGACGCCTTCGGGCGGGACGGAAGCGGCACCCGATGATGTACGACCAGACTCGCGCCCAGCAGCCCGCGGACCAGACAGCGGGCTCCGGCAGACGCCGCACCCCCGGCCCGGAGCCGCTGCTCCCGTCGGCCGAGAGAGACAAGATCCTCCTACGCCTCCGGCAGGCCCTCAACACCTTCGCCGACACCCCGCGCGAGGCGCTGGAGGAGGCCGAGAGCGCCTACGACGCGGCCATCGCCCAGCTCGTGAGCGCCCTCGCGGAACAGCGGCGCGTCCTGCGCGCAGGGTGGCAGGACCGGGACCCCGAAACACAGTCCGACGAACTCCGGCAGGCGCTGAGGCAGTACCGAGAGATCACCCAACGGCTGCTCCAGCTCTGGTGAGCTGGTTCGGAGATGCATGAGCAGGAGCGGCAAATGCGGGATGGCTGGCCGCACTACTCATGCATCTCCGGCATCGGCGTCCACCTGCCGCACCGGGTCCTCCTCGGCTGAGGCCACGGAGTTCAGCGAGTTCGACGAGTTTGATGAGTTCGACGACTTCGACGAGTTCAGCGAACCCACGTGCGGTCCGCTGCCCGATCCGCCCCGAGTCGTGGTCGATCTGCATGGTGCGGGCCTGCGACAGGAAGTCGTCGTACGGGAAGTCAGTGCCGAGCAACACCACGAGGCCCGCCTCGTGCATCGCGTCGTAGCAGGTGGCCGTAACCGAGCCGTCCGCTCATCTCCGATGGCCTCGGCCGCGGCGGCCGGCGTCCGCCGCCTCCTCGTTGCGCACGTCGATCCACTCGATGCCGCCAGTGCGCCGGAGCGCGTCCACAGCGGGACGGGGACGGTCGCCTGGCGACGCCGTAGATCCGTTCCCTCCCTGCCTGTCCAGGACGTCGGTCAGCTGCTGCGCCATCCTTCGCGCCCGCAGGAATGTGCGCGACTACGAAACCCGGCCCGAGCACTCCGAGGCGATGCTGACCCTCGCCGCCATCACGCTCATGACACGTCGCCTCACCCGTCAGGCCACCTACCCGAACGCAGCAACGCCACGGCCGACAACTACAGTTCGGGCAGCCCGATCAATCACCTTATAGCTCGGGCCAGAACCATTCCTTTCTCCATGACATAGAGAAAGCAGTCGCGGATTTGCTTCCACCAGACGACGGGCCGGGCATCTGAAATCAACATGAGGGAGCCCCGGCTTCCTTGCCCGGGCTCCCTCGCGCTACGACGTCATAGTGGGTCGTGGGGCGGCGGAGATCTGCCGAGGCTTCACGGGTGAGCCCGAGCTGGGTTTGGGCGGCGATGATCAGCCACGTCCAGCGGTCTCCGGCCTCGGGGGTGCGGAGTTTCGGCCGGGTCCAGCCGAGCCTCTGCTTCATCGGCCGGAAGGTGTGCTCGATGTCGAACCTGCGCAGGAACGCCTGCCGGTGGGCGTCGACGTCCTGGCTGCTCAGCCCGGTGGCCGACGACCACCGCCAGAGGGGCAGCGCGGGTCTCCACCACCGGGGAGTTCACCGGTGGGGCCGATCCATGCGGAGCGGGTGGTCAGCCTCGGATGGATGCGCTCCCAGGCCATCGCGCGGGCGGTGCCGTACCGGTCCGTGACCTGGACCGTCGCCGCATCCGGCTCGCCCCAGGTTTCCGGCTTGGCAGAGCGGAACTCCTTGCCATGCTTCGGCGGTCGCCCGCCCTCCCGCCCTGGGGAGATGGGACAGGGCGTACTCCTTGCGCGAGGGCGAGGGCGAGGGCGAGGGCGAGGGCGAGGGCGAGGGCGAGGGCGCCCTGGGCGTCTGCGACGATGCCTCTATGGACGAGGAAGTCATTCCCATTCTTCGCGTTGAGGACGCTGCGGCTGCGGTCGCGTGGTATGAGCGACTGGGCTTAGCCAAGCAGTGGGAACACCGCTTCGAACCGGGACTTCCCGCGTTCGTCGAGGTCGCCCGGGGCGGGGTGCGGTTGTTCTTGTCGGAGCACAAGGGCGACGCCCGTCCCGACACGCTGGTCTACCTCCGCATTCGTGATGTCGAGGCCATCGCCTCCGAGTTCGGTGTGCAGGCGAAGGACGCTCCGTGGGCGCGTGAGATTGAGTTGCGCGACCCTGACGGCAACCGGCTTCGGATCGGCACGCCGACGGAATGACACTCGCCGGCGGCGTGCGGCAGGGAAGCTGTGCCGGTGGCTGAGCGAGTACGCGTCCCCGAGATCGATGACGACGAGGGGTAGCGCCTGCTGCGGGTCATCGGCCGGGGCAGTGGGTCGGTGGTGACGTGGCGACGGGCACAGATGGTGCTGCTGTGCCGCGCAGGGCATGCCCGTGGCGAAGATGGCCGAGGTGACGTTCACCAGCGCGGACCGGGTCCGGGATGTGATCCACAACTTCACCTCGGCCTGATGGCAGGTCGACCTGGGGCAGGCCCACCAGCTCGGACAGTTCTCTCTGACGACGCGCCAGGACCTCGACCAGTCGGAGGCGCGCAGCCAGTTCGAGAAGGCGATGACTTTCCGGCCTCACCGTACCCACGCGCCGACAATGCCGCGGCATGGGCGCGCTTGATGACGAGTTGATGCATCTTGGAGACCCTTGTTCTCGTCTCCGCCACCCCTTGGACCACACCACCAGGAGGAACCAGTGTCATCCCCGCAACCGCTCACCTCCGAGGAGAAGCTCGCCGACGCGAAGAGGCTGTTGAGCCTCCCGCGTATCGTCGTGATCTGCGGCTCCACCCGCTTCGCGACCGAGATGAACGAGGCCGATCTGCGGGAGACCACAGCCGGAAGGATTGTCGTCAAACCGGGCTGTGACATGAAGTCGCCGCACGAACTCTGGTCCGACCCTGTCGAGGCCGAGGCGCTGAAGGTTCGACTCGATGATCTGCACCGGGCGAAGATCCGGCTCGCTGATGAGGTGCTCGTAGTCGGCGACTACATCGGAGACAGCACCCGAGCCGAAATCGCCTACGCCCGGTCGCTGGGCAAGCCCGTGCGGTTCACGCACCCCGAAGTCGACCCTGACGCCTGACCGCCCGCGGGTCGGCCCGAGCGGATCGTGTTCGCCGGCCGGCACGAAGCGCGCACCGGTCTGGGCCGTCGGTGCCGCCGACGTGGTGGCCGCGGGCGGCTGTTGCGGGTCAGGACGTCGGTGACGGCGCATAGTGGTGGGCAAGGTGGGTGGCGAGGTCGCGGAGGTGAGCCCTGGCTTCGACGGGGCCGTGCACGGTGATCGCGCTCCCGAACGGCAGAAGTGCTCGCACGTCCTCCAGACGCAGGAAGCGGATCGTTACCTTGCGGCCGGTGGCGGAGCCTTCATGGTCGTCCAGAACGAGTCGTTGGCCGAGGATGCGTTGCGCTCGCTCGATCTGGGTCTGGTCGATGGTGGCGGTGACCTCTACCGCGTGCCTGTGCTCCCACTGATCAACGAGCGCTGCGGCGACGGTGGCCAGGGTCTGCTTCTCGCGGATCCGTCGTGGCTGGTCGACTTCTTTCCACGTCGTGATCCGTTCGAGTCGGTACATACGTGGCACTCGGGCACGGTCGGCGACGAGATACCAGATGCCTGCCCTGGCGAACAGCCCGTAGGGATCCACGACTAGGTCGCGTGGGCGTGACTCGCGTGGGCTGTCGTACTCGATCCGAAGCCGGCGACCTCGCCGCACAGGGCCGATCAGCGAAGCCGGAGTCGTGCCGGAAGCTCGTGCCTGGAGCCAGGGGCGGCTGTCCACGTGCACTACGTCGGTGAGCGGCAGCAGCTCATGACCTAGACGTGGCCGTGTAGCGACGACCTTGGTGAGCGCGCGCCGGCTTTCGACCGATGCGTTGAGCTCCGCACGTTGCTTCTCGTCCAGCCCGGTGAGCGACAGATGATCACGCTCGTCCGGCGTGAGTCGCGTGAGGTCGAGCCCGGCCCCGGGCAGCATGGTCACGCCTCCGAGGCGCCCCCGTTGTGCGGTCACCGGCAGTCCGGCGTCGCGGAGCCAGTTCAGGTCCCGGGTGATGGTTCGAAGGGACACCCCGAGCGCCGAGGCAAGTTCCTGTGTGGTCACGGCGTCCCTGGATCCGAGGAGCACCATCAGGGAGAAGAAACGGTCCGGGGTCACACACCAAGTTTTTCAGGAATTGCGACAGGATGCGGCGCATATCGCGATCAGGCTGGTGGATACGTACCTGCCGACCTGTGAGAAGGAACAACCATGACCACATCCGTCGTGTCCATCGTCTACGTGAACGACGCTCCCGCCGCAGCTCGCTTCTACGGCGACCTCCTCGGCATGAGCCCCTCGTTCGAGACTCCGGGATACATCACCTTCGACCTCGGGCCGGGCGCTGACCTCGCTCTGTGGTCTGGCCAGTTCGAGGATCTGTCAGCGGACGTCCCGCGGACCAGCGAGGTGTGCCTGGCCATAGACGGTGGGCCCGACGAGATCAACGCGATCTTCACGCAGTGGCAGAACAAGGGCGCCACGATCCTGCACGAGCCTCATGATGCGGGGTTCGGGCCGACCTTCCTCGCAGCCGATCCTGACGGGAACCGTATCCGCGTCGCACCGCGGGGCTGACGGGCCACCATGCGGCAGGCGCCCACCGCAGGTGTTGCGCCTGCCGTCGTCCGGCTTCGAGAGGACGACGAGTGCTCCCCCCCACGCCATGCGCCCCTGAGCGTCGAGGGCCGTGGGCGGCTCGTGAAGCGGCGCCAGACAGTCACGGGTGCGACGAGTCCAGGCATACCGACCGGAGCGCGGCTCAGCGTTCGGCGTGGCCGGTGTGCCAGCCGGTCGCGCGCTGGTGGCGGGCGGCCACCGAGATCACGGCGGCGTCGGCGCAAAGGGTCAACCGGGTGTCGTACGCTCCGCGCCGGGACTCGGCGGCGGGCCGTGCCATTGCGTCGCGCAGCCGGTCGGCGCCCATGTCGCGCATCGCGGAGGCGAAGGCGGCCTGCCGGGACGGTGGTACGAGCGAGATGACGTACGCGTTGGCGCCGAAGCGGACGCACCGGGATGGGCCGGCGCTCGGGGAACCGGGCGGAACAGCCGGTCACGCCTGCCGCCGTCACCCGGTGGTGGCCCGCCGGTCCCTTCGTACAGGGATGTTCCCGCGGACGGCCGACTCGCCCTGCCGTGATCGGCGGGGGCCCCGGCCGCCGTCACGGGGCCGGAACCCCCGGGGCCCCTGACGGGAACGTCCCCAGCCCCCATGCCGTCACCACTGTCACCGCTGGGCGCCTGATGGTGAAAGGCATGGTCGGGAGGGTGGTGCCATGGACCCGGCCCAGCGCCACCTGACGCCCGCAGGCGTTACTTCTCGACGATCGTGATGTCCTCGATCGGCCGGGTCATCCTGATGGTGTTGCCGGTGATCTCGACGACGTGCTGCAGGCCGTGCAAGGGCTTCTCCTGCCCTGACAGGCGGAACTCTTCGTTTTCGCCGGCCAGATAGGCGGGGAAGCAGGTCAGGGACGGTCCGAAGAGGCGGATGTAGTCCGCGAGCCGGCGGAACAGCTTCGGCAGGATCACCTGGTGCGCGGTGATGGAGGTGAGGTCCTTGATCTTGGCGCCGTCCTCGAAGGTCACGTCATTGGCCCACACGCTGTCGGGGGCCTTGGCGGCGCGTGCCTGCCGGGTGGTTTCGGCCATGTCCTCGCGCAGGTCTTCGGGGAGTTTGCTGTAGAAGGTCGGGTAGACCAGGCCGAGTTCGAGCAGCCGGTGGTTGGCTGTCTGGTGCAGATGGTCGGTGGTCACGATGCCGCGCCGGCCGTTCTTGACGCCCGGCGGCAGGTCGCCCCGGCCGACCAGGGCGATACAGCGGCCGAAGATGTCGGCACCGCTCGCGAGGACGTAGCCGGGCACCGTCTCCGGGGTCGAGGCGACGACCTTCTCCTTCTCGTCCATGAGGATGCTGTGGAATCCCAGCCAGGACAGCAACTCGTCGCGGGCGGCGCGAGCTCCCAGGTTCAGTGGCTGATGCACCTCTTCGGGGCCCACTCCCTCGTAGTGGGTCTCCAGCGCGTCGATGGCGTCCATCCGGACCGTCCCGCCGCCACGGCTGTTGCGCTCGACCCGGTTCCGGCCGGGCACGTCGCACCAGAAGCCGGGGTCCTGGGGCAGGAAGGAGACGGTGTCGCCGTCGGGCCGGGTGTTGATGATCCGATACGTCCCTTTGATGGCCAGCATGGGCATGGGAATGGGCGCAGGCGTGGGCATGGATGTCTCCAGTGGCGTGGGGAGTGCCTCGGAGGCCATTGTCGTTCGGCGGGACGAGGAAACCGGGGACCGACCGGGGGGCGCGCGAGCAGGAGCGTGGCGCCGCGTGCGAAAGGGTGAGCGGGACAGTGCACTGCCGTGATGCGGCCGGCACCGCGTGCGTGCCGGCCCGGCCGCTCCCCTCGCCTCACACGGTCAACCCCAGGTGGGTCCTGACGTAGGAGATCAGGCGTGCCGGAGTGTCGACCTCCGGGAGGTGGTCGTCGGGGACCGAGACTCCGTACTCCTGCTCGATGATGGCGATCGCGCCCAGGACGGCGAGCGAGTCGTAGCCGAGGTCCGAGAAGGGGAGATCCAGGCTCTCGCCCTCGAACGTCGTCTCGTCCTCGCCTGCGGATTCCCTCTCGTCCGTGCCCGAGACCAGGCCGGAGAGGTGCTGGTTGACCGCGGGCAGGGCCAGCAGCTCGCCGACGAGTTCCCGGAGTGGGTCGGTGCGCGGGTCGGGGTCCATCAGGGCGAGCTGGGCGCGGGTTTCGCGCAGTACCCGTGCCGCCACCGGGTGCCGTTCGCGGTGGTAGCTGTCCAGCAGGCTCTCCGGCGCACCGCGGCGCAGGGTCGCCGCCAGTTTCCAGCCGAGGTTCACGGCCTCCTGGAGTCCGAGGTTCAGGCCCTGGGCGCCGATGGGGAAGTGGATGTGCGCGGCGTCCCCGGCGAGCATCACGCGCCCTCTGCGGTACTCCTCCACCAGCCGGGTGGCATCGCTGAACCGCGAGAGCCAGTGGGTTTCCGCGAGGTCGACGGACCGCCCCGTGACGCGTGCGATCGCGGCCCGGAGTTCGTCCGCGCCGACCGGGCGGGCCGTGTCGCCCACCGGCGCACGAAACTCGGTGGTCAGGACGCGTACCACGGGTGTTTCGAGGGCCACCGCCATCAGCAGCCCGTCCGGGGTGCGCAGTGTGCCGGGGATTCCGGTCGGCAGCTGGGAGGGGTCCGCGAGCAGGACGTCGCCCAGGAGCGCGGTGACGTTCGCCGCCGTACCGGGGAAACCGAAGTCGCCCAGGCCGCGCACGGTGGACCGGCCGCCGTCGCAGCCGACGAGGAAGTGTGCCGCCAGTGTGTACACGCCGTCGGGACCGCTCACCTCGGCGGTGACCGAGTCCGTGTCCTGGACGAACGCGGTCAGCCGGTGGCCGCGCCGGATGTCGGCGGCCAGCTCCGTGGCACGGGCGGCCAGCAGACGCTCGGTCTCGGCCTGCGGGATCAGCAGGGAGTACGGGTGTTCGCTGGGCAGGTCGCCCAGCTCCAGCAGTGGCTGCAGCCCCGCGAAGTGGGCCTTCGGCCACTCCTTCCGGCCGTTCCGGAAGCGGTCGGCGAGACCCCGGTGGTCCAGCAGCTCCATGGTGCGCGGCTGGAGCCGGAAGGCCCGGGACTGCCGATTGGGTTCCGGCTCCCGCTCCAGCACCGTCACCTCGACGCCGTGCAGGCGCAGCTCGCAGGCGAGCATCATGCCGACCGGTCCGCCGTCCACGACGATCACATCGGCCATGCGCTCCTCAACTCCGGTGCCTCGTAGGTGTGTCGGGTGCGCGCAGAGCCACGGCGGTTCACGACAGCGGCCTGGTGTAGCGCCCATAGGCCAGGTCGCCCTCGCCGATCAGCACCGTGACCGGTGAGGGCGTGCCGAAGTACTCGTCGCAGGCGCGCTTGACGCCCGGGAACTTCACCACGGTGCGCGGGTTGGCCTCGGGGTCCGCGTAGTCGTCGAGGACGAGCGCACCGCCGGGGGCGAGCCGCGGGACGCACTCGGTGAGCGACACCACGGTCGAGCCGTAGAGGTCGCCGTCGAGATAGCCGAAGGCGATCAGGTCCGGCAGGCCCGCGGCGAGGGTGTCCTCGAACCAGCCGGGACACATCAGTGGGGGAGTGCGCCCCAGACGGCGAAGGTGGCCCGGACCTCCGCCATGCCGGCGGACATGGCGCCGAGCGGCATGACGATCTCGTCCTCCTCCGTGGTGTCCGGCAGGCCCTGGAAGGAGTCGAAGACATGGACCGGCCGGTCGTCGCCCAGTGTGTCCAGGACGGTGCGGATCCACAGGGTCATCGCCCCGCGGAAGCAGCCGAGTTCCACGATCGCGCCGGGTACGCCCTCCGGGACGATGTGCTCGATCTCGGCGCGGACATGGCCGAGACGGTCGGGGTCGACCGTCTCGCCGTGCTCCTTCAGGAGCCACCGGCGCACCTCGTCCAGGACGTCCTCCCGGGCGTTCGTGACGTCGGACTGGCCCGGCCACTACTTCTGCATGGTGCCGCTGGGCTGGGCCCTGCAGGCGGCGGGCCACGAGGTGCGTGTCGCGTGCGCACCGGCCCGGACGGCCGCCGTCGCGCGGACCGGCCTGGTGGCGGTGCCCGCGCTGGAGTCCGTCGACATGGTCACCATGGGCCGGATGTTCCGGTACCTGGAGACGGTGGCGGGCGAGCGTCCGGGACTGCCGCTGCACCCGTACACCGGGCGGCAGGTGGCGTCCCTCGACGAGTTCGACGTGGCCGCCGAGCTGCCGCTGTTCCAGAAGCGGGCCTTCGAGGCGATCCGCCGCGGCTACGACGGCGCGGTCCGCCTCAGCCGTCGCCGGCAGCCCGACCTGGTCGTGCACGACCTCACCGCGCCCGAGGGCGCCCTGGTCGCCCAGCTCACCGGCTGCCCCGCGGTCTACCACCCGCCGGGCCTGTTCGGCACCGCGGAGACCGAGGCGGGCGTCGACCTCGGCGACGGCGACCCCACGGACTCGTTCGCCCGCTACGGCCGGCCGCGCTGGCACCAGAGCCACGCCGAGTACGTCATCGACCTCTCGCCCGACGCCGCCGCACCACCCGTGGGCACCGCCCTGCGCTTCCCGGTGCGGTACGGCGGACCCGAACTGCTCGACGCCACGGAGGACTATCTGCGCCGGCTCCAGCAACTCGCCGCGGCCGGCCTGCGGGACGGCACCTCCCCGCTCGAACTGGCCCGCAGCACCGACCTGGGCCGCTTCGCCGGTCTCCTGGACCCGGAACGCCTGGTCGGCAACCTGCACCGGTGCGCCGCGGAACTCGCCGCCCGTCCCGAGGGCTGTGCACTACCGCTGCCTCGGATCTTCGCCGAGATGGTGGAGTTCAACGACGGCCGACTGCCACGGTGCCTCGCCTGAGCCATCGACCCGGCACCCCTGACAGAGCAAGCCCTGCCCGACTCCGACCGAAGGGCCGGCCGACTGCTGCGAATCCTCCCCCAGGTGCTGCGCGGCCCGGACGCGTGCACCCCCGGCCGGCACGCCCTCGTCACCCGGCACCTGCTGCTCCACACCCCGGTGTCCAGGTTCGACGCGTTGGCGGGCATGGCAGCGGGCGCGAACCTCGATGGCGCAAGAGGATCATGAGGCAGATCCACGGACGCGCCGGACACAACGTCCTCCGCCACCGCACCCTTCTGTGAAGTTGCCCAGGCATCTCAACGTCCCCGCGGCGACGAAGTCGGTGGCGCGTGGCTTGAAGTCCTGCAGCGACGTGGCTTGTCGTTGGCGTTTCCGAAGGACTGCCGTTGGCGTAGCGTGGCCGCGTGTCAGAGCCGCCGCTGTCGCCCGCCGCGCCCCGCATTCCGCCGCAGCCCGCGGAGGAATGGGCTGAATCCGTGAGGGAGACGTTGTCCGCCGACATCGGTTCACTGGGCCTCGGCGTGTCTTCGCTCGGTGAGGCACATGTGTTTACGACGCTTGCCCGCCATCCGGAGTTGTTCGCCGCCTGGCTTCCCTTCAGCAGCCAGTTGCTGCTTGCGGGTGAACTGCCATTTGCTGAACGCGAGTTGGTGATTCTTCGAGTGGCTCGAAATTGCGAGTCGCCCTACGAGTGGGGCCAGCACGTGAGGATCGCCGCGAAGGCCGGGCTGTCATCGGACGACATCGCGCGGATCGCTGCGGGTCCCGACGCGCCGGGTTGGACGGAACGACAGTCGTTGTTGTTGCGGGCCACGGACGAGCTGCGCTCCGGCGCCCGCATCGGCCAGTCGACGTGGGAAGGGCTGGCCCAGCACCTGACGGAGCGCCAGTTGATCGAGCTTCCCATGCTGGTGGGCCACTACCATCTGCTGGCCTTCACCCTGAACTCCCTTCAGGTGCTGCCGGAACAGGACTGTCCGCCCATGGCCTGACGGGAGGGCTCGGACAGCAGCCGGTTCCGTCTTTCCGTATCCGGCTGTGCGTACTCATCCGGCCACGGAGCGGAAGCCTTTCATCGCCCGTTCGCGCCGGCTCGTCGGCGGGTGGCTGTTCTCCGCCCGGTTGTTCAGGTGCTTCGGCTGCCGGTGCTCGACGCAGGACATGACCTCGCGGTGGGCCGTGCCGTGGGAACGCAATTGGTGACCGCGTTGGTCGACCGGGCGGTGACCCTTCCTGGAGGGTGTGGCGCGACGCTGTCTGAGGCACAACGGCAGCTGCACCGCGGACTACGAGAACTTCTTCGCCGACGGGTTCTACGTGTACGTCACGGTCTGCGAGTACTGGGGCAACAACGAGGACAACTGCCGAAGCGCCAGGGGCGTCGCGTAGCTTCCGGTCACGTCCGGTACCGCGGTGATCGCCGTGCCGAGTGCACGTCCTCTCGCCACCACGTCGACCGTGGCGAAGGTGGCGGTCACCGCCTGCGCGTCCACGTCGTCGATCCCGGCGAACACCAGCCAGTCCAGAACGATATGTCGGCCTGCACGACCAGCACCCTCACCGGCCGTTAGCCGGCTACGAGCCCGGCCACCGCACACCTGACGGAGTGTCGACACCGCCCCTCGGATGGTAGGCGCACGCCGTCCCGTGCGACCCGGACCTTTGCAACCGAACACAGCGGACACCTCCGCGATCGCTCGCCAAGATCTGTGCAGAGCCCGCCAAAGTGTCGGTCTCCCGCGCGGGTCCCGGCGCTCTGGTGCGGGCAGCACGGCCGGCACCAGGCCGGCGGCGTACGCCAGGGCGCGGTCGACGTCGCCGAGCCCCCGGTGGATCCCGACCCTCCGATGCCCGGAGTACGTCACTTTTCAGCCGTGTCCCTCTAACGTCCCGACACGGAAAGGTACTTCCGTACAGGAGCACGCGTCTGACATCTTGCATCCACCACTCGTTTCGTACGGCCCGGCCGGTGCCCTCAGCACGGTCGGGCCTTCTCCGGAGGACGCCTTGATACCCCACATATCCAGCCGACCTAGACGCACGCTGGTGCTGGCGGCCACGCTCGGCGCCGCCCTCGCGTTCGGCGCCCCGGGCGCCCTCGCGGCCACGCTCCCCGTCGGCTCCTCCACCGCTCCGGCAGCCGAGGCCCAAGCTCCGGCCGCCGTGCCGGCCTCCCAGAGTGCGACCTGGGTGGCCGGCACGCGGGCCTACCTCGTGATCACCGCCCCCGGTGACAATGCGGCGGTCCGCTCCGCGATCGAGGCCAACGGCGGCACCGTCTTCTCGAACTTCGACGCCATCGGCGTGATCGTCGCCCACTCGGCGTCCAGCGGATTCGCCACCGCCATGCGCGGCGTCGCCGGCGTGCAGCAGGTAGGCGCCACGCGTACCTCGGACGTCCCGGCCGACGCCTACAACCCGGCGCTCCCGGCAAATCCGCCCCAGGCCTCGACCTCGGCCGGAGAACCGGTCCGGGCCGACATGAGCCAGATCAAGGCCGACCAGGCCTGGGCCGTGAACCCGGGCTCCGCCTCCGTCAAGGTCGGCATCCTGGACACCGGTGTGGACGACCAGCACCAGGACCTGGCGCCCAACTTCGACGCGGCCGACTCGGTCTCCTGCGCCTACGGCAAGCCCGACACCCGCGCCGGCGCGTGGCGGGACGTCGACACGCACGGCACCCACGTAGCGGGCACCATCGCCGCGGCCAAGAACGGCAAGGGCGTCGTCGGCGTGTCCCCCGGGGTGAAGATCTCCGCGGTCCGGGTCGCTGAGCCGGGCAACTCCTTCTTCTTCGCCGAGAACACCATCTGCGGCTTCGTGTGGGCCGGTGACCACGGCTTCAAGGTCACCAACAACAGCTATTACACGGACCCGTGGCAGTTCAACTGCCCGGACAACATCGACCAGGCCGCCATCATCGAGGGCGTGAAGCGCGCCCAGGAGTACGCCGAGGGCAAGGGCTCCCTCCAGATCGCCGCGGCGGGCAACGAGAACTACGACCTCGCCCACAAGACGACCGACTCCGCGAGCCCCAACGACTCGACGCCGGTCACCCGCACCATCACCAACGCCTGCCTCGACATTCCGACCGAGCTGCCGGGCGTGGTCACGGTCGCGGCCAACGGCACGGGCGTCACCAAGGCCTCGTTCTCCAACTACGGGCAGGGCGTCATCGACGTCGCGGCGCCGGGCAGCAACGTATATTCCACCGTCCCCGGCGGCGGCTACGGCAGCAAGAGCGGCACCTCGATGGCCACCCCGCACGTGGTCGGCGTGGCGGCACTCATCGCCAGCGCCAACCCGGGCATCACCCCGGCGCAGATCCGCGCCAAGCTGGCCGCCCAGGCCAACGACATCGCCTGCCCCTCGGACAGTCGCTGCACGGGCACGACGGCCAACAACTCGTTCTTCGGCGAAGGACAGGTCGACGCCCTCAAGGCCGTCGGGACCACCCCGCCGCCCGGCAAGTACTTCGAGAACCTCGCGGACTTCGCCATCAACGACAACGCGACCGTGGAGAGCCCGATCGCCGTCACCGGCGTGACCGGCAACGCCCCGACCACCCTCAAGGTGGGTGTGGACATCAAACACACCTACATCGGTGACCTGAAGGTCGACCTGGTGGCGCCGGACGGCACCGTCTACACGCTGCACAACCACGCCGGCGGCAGCGCCGACAACATCGCCCAGACCTACACCGTGAACGCCTCCTCGGAGGTCGCGAACGGGACCTGGAAACTGCGCGTCAATGACAACGCCGCCTCCGACACAGGCAAGATCGACGCCTGGAACCTGACCTTCTAGCGCAGGGCCCTGCACCGCCCGCGTACAGCACGCGATGAGCCGGACAGATCCCCGCCCGCGACCGCGGACAAGGCGGGCCGAGGTCTGTCCGGCCAGGGCTGTGAACTGCTGGGCGGCAGAAGCCATATCCGACCGACAGCGGGGCCGCGGCTGCGTACGCGGCCCCGAGGAGTACCGGCCGGCATGAGCGGCGGGCGCCGAGCAGGGTTCCTGTGAGCTGATCCTGCTTGCGAAGGCGCACGGACCAGGAACCGTCACCGCCAGATGGGCCTCAGCCGCCACACCTGCATGCGGTCCAGGCCGGCGGCGCCGCCCTCGGCGAAGACTTCGACGCGGGTGCTGGAGGGGTAGGGAAGATCTGGTCGCCCATCACTGCCTCGCCGTTACCGCCAAAGACCCTCGAAGCGCGGCCAGTCGGTTGCGCCGTCACCGCCGTGGCAGCTGTTGACGAGGCCCTCGCCTTCGAAGCCGGAGACGGACCCCTGCCCCTCCACCGCGCCGGTTGCCGGTCCGGCGGACTCGCGGCCCTCACACGCGTCCGCCTCAAGCCCCGCAGTACCGGCCCGGCGTCCTCGACGGCTACCTAGCCGAGACCGGACTCATGCCAACCCACCATGACGACACCTCGAACCGAACGGTCGTCGCGCAGTTCCGGGCCGCCTGCCTTCATGGTGCAGCTCCGGCGCCCGTGCATCAGCTGACGCATCCACATTCGGTCCTTACTCCTGCAGGACGATGTCGTCGTACGACTCAAGCTCGGTCCAGCGGCGTGCGGCTCGCACTGCGCGGGGCAGCAGGTCGGCGTCGCGCAGCGGCCCCAGGTCGAGCTAGCGGGATCTCGGCAACTTGAAGCCTAGAAAATCCTCGTCGTAGTCCTTGCGATTCGCCAGTGACTGGCGGCTCACGGTCTCGCCGGTGAGCGAGGGCCCCTCTGGAGGAAGAGGCACACCCCTCTCCCTATCGTGCCACGGGGCCGGACACACCGCTACAGGCCCGAAGAGACGCCATATGGGCCAGTATTGGATACTATTGAGTGAATAGATGATTGCTTCGGACTCGGGGTTTCTCCGCATGGAAGGAGACCATCCCATGGCCCACGGCATATCACTCCACATCGGACTCAACCGGGTCGACCCCGCCAAGTACGGCGGGTGGGACGGCAAGCTCAATGCCTGTGAAAACGACGCCCGCGACATGGAGGAGATCGCCAGGAACGCCGGCTTCGACGACCGCACCATGCTGCTCACAGCAGAGGCGACAGTCGACAACGTGACCGCCGAGCTCCGCAAGGCGGCCAGGATCCTGACCCCCGGTGACATTCTGCTCCTGACCTACTCGGGCCACGGCGGCCAGGTGCCCGACAGGAACGGACCCGAGGACGAGCCCGATCGCCTCGACGAGACCCTTGTCCTCTACGACCGCGAGTTCATCGACGACGAGCTGTACAAGGAGTTCGAAGCGTTCGCCGAAGGGGTCCGCATCTCTGCCTACTTCGACTGCTGCCACAGCGAGACAGCCGTCAGAGCGGTGCGGAATCTCCTCACCTCGGACGCCATGGAGGAGCAGTACCAGACCCGCGACCCGGACCAGATCGAGGTCACCTCCCGGGTCATGCCGCCGGACACACAGCACGAGGCGTACGAGAGGGACAGGACCCTCTACGACACGATCCAGCGCAACCTGCAGCCGAAGGACACCCTCGACCTGCCGGCAAGCGTCCTGCTCATCTCCGCCTGCGCCGACAACCAGCTGGCCGCTGACGGCTGGGAGAACGGGCTCTTCACCGGCACGCTCCGCGAAGTGTGGGCCGAGGGAAAGTTCACCGGCGGACACAAATCGTTCCACCGTGAAATCCTCCGCAGGATGCCGCCCAACCAGAGCCCCGGCCTGTTCGTCACAGGCAAGGCCAACGACCCGTTCCTGCGGCAGCGGCCCTTCACCGTATGAGGAACGCCGCAACAACGTGCGGGGTGGCGCCGGGCCCGCTCCGCACGCGCTTCCGACGCGGACACCGACCTCGCGCACGACAGCAGGATCCGCTGAACCGGTGTGTGCGGCCGGAGGCGCTGCGCGCGGCTCGACGGACGCATGCCCCGACCGAGCTCGACGGACGTATGCCCCGACCGAAAGTGACAGGGTTTTGGACACGGGGCGAACCTGGAATCAGACGCCCTGAGCGGCCTCTCAGAAGTCTGTGCCGCAACCAGACTTGCGTTCGTCGATTCCGGCCGCGCCCGAGAGGAGATTCGCATGCACGGGCATGTGCGAACAAGCATCGGTGACGAGCCGATCTCCATGATCAAGGTCAGCGTCTACGGCCCCGACCTCACGCTCATCGACCACGCCTACACCAACGACGACGGGTCGTACAGCGTCGATGTGGCCGCCGGTGAGACGGTCACCGTCCGGTTCGACACCCATCATTCGCTCAACAACGCGGACAGCTGGCAGCCGTCGCTGGTCACCGAGGTGGTCGCTGACGACGCCGTCCCGCTCGACCGCCGTCTGGTCCCCGTGGGCCAGTTCGCGGATACGGCGCGCGGCGTCGACGTACTCGCCGCCAACCTCCTGGCCTCGGCAGTGGAAGGGCCGGAGTACGCAGCCCACGCCAGGACCCGACTGACCCGGATCAAGCAGGACACGCTGTTCCTCCAGCACATCCAGTCAGCCCTCCTGGAGCATTTCACGGAGCAGGCCGGCGCCTGATGGGCCGTACCTGACCGGGTGCATGGCCATCGTGCCGCGCCTCCTCCCCGTCCGGCCCCCGGACCAACCGTTACGCGAAGGTGCGCAACTGAAAGGACGGTCATCATGCCCGAGAACAACGTCGACGACGAGGACGTGCAGGCGGCCATCGAGAGGACCGACACCGGCGATGGACCCGGCACCGACAACCTTGACGACCTTCCCGAGAGCGACTTCGAAGGCTTCGCCTGGGACGACGCGCAGGCCGGCCCCCAAGCAACCGCCACCATCCCTTACGACTGCCCCGTCGCGAACTTCATCGACGAGCTCAGCGCGACGGGCCACGTCACCCACAAGTCGTACAACAAGACGTCGGTCACGCTGCACCACAATGCCGGCCGACTTTCGCACCAGGGTGTGCTCGACGTTTGGAAGGTACGTCCGGCTTCGGCCCACTTCGACGTGGACGCCGCCGGCGCCGTCGCTCAGTACGTCAAGGTGAACGAGTACGCCTGGGCCGTCGGCAACACGGCCGGCAACCAGCGCTCGATCAGCATCGAGATGGCGAACGCGACGCTCGGACCCAACTGGACGGTCGGCGAGGCCACCTGGAAGAACGCCGTCCGCCTCGCCGGCTGGCTCTTCGCCGAGGTCATCGGCGAACGCCCCAGCAGGAGCAACCTCTTCTACCACCACCACTGGTCCTCGACCATCTGCGCCGGCCCGTACATGGACCAGATCTACGACGAGGTCCTCGCCGCGGCACAGGTGGCCTACGACCACTTCAAGGACGCGCACCCCACTCTCCGGCCGGATACCGAGCCTGTACCAGTCGAGCGCCGACGCTGACCGGTCGGGACGATCCGGATGGAAGCCGACGCAGGTTCGAGGGCGGTGGCAGAACGTCGGGCATCCCCAAGGGCCGCCGGGGGAGCGAGCGTTCGGTCGAGCCGTTGAGCCGGAACTGGCGTGAGGGCGGCCTGGAGAGCCTGAGGTCGAGGGGACCTGCGAAGCTGTCGGATGAGCGCTTCGTCGTGCTGGAGGAGGGCCTGGCGCAAGGGACGGCGGCGCACGGCTGGGAGGACCAGCGGTGGACCTGGAACGTGTCAGGACGAGATCGGCCGCCGTCCCAGGTCAGATCGCGGGAGGGAAGCGCCGCAGTGGCGCCCGGGGCCTGGATCGTCTTCGAGGACGCGGCCGGGTTGACGAGCTGAACTCACCAGCTGATGCTGCAGAAAGCCATGCGCAAGACCGTGCGACATCGGGTTCCGCGACTGGCGCGACCTTCCGTCGCACTGTAGTTACGACAGGGCAGCGCGAGACTCGGAGCAAGGAGCAGGGAGAGGTGGCCACCGGCACGCTGGATCCAGACTGAGCTTGATCACCGCCACCGACAGCGTCGTGGACGTGTTCAAAAAGGATCTCTCATCGCTCCAAGGCGGATCCGACGACCGTGGGCCCTCGTCCAACCGGACGGCCGGATGGGTTAGCTGGGCTGACAGGCCGATAAAGCCCTGGTACATGGGTTTTCGACCAAGAAGAACCGTCTCCCCCAGGGGATTCGCGTGCTTGTCTACTCGTCCGGGCTGGACGTGTCCAGCTTTGCCCTGTGCTTCCTGTCCGCCGAGTTCCGCCGGCGCCGCCAGGAGCGCGGTACCCGCTGGCGTGGCCTGAGCCCGGGCCGGCAGGCACTACTCACTCTCGCCCACCTCCGCACCTGTGCCGCACCCTGGCGCTGTACGAAGAGGTCATCCGACAGCTCACCTTCGAGGACGCCCGCACTACACGCAAAGCGGCCAGTCTTGCGCTCCTGACCATACGCATCCGGCACTCTCCCGCGTTGACCTGTGCCACAGTCGTGCACGAAGAGATAAGTTTCAGGTTGGAACTGAAACAAAGTATGTTATGCTGCCGCCTGAAGCAGCCGCGACGAGAGATGCAAGCGATGAGAGGGGACCTGCTGATGACTTCCACGGTGAGTCGAGCGCTGGTCAACTATCCCAACAGGTTCGACCCGGCAGTGCTCGGTGAACTGCCTGAGCGATTGCAGGCCACCGTCAAACGGCGAAACGAGGTGCTGGGCCCTGGTTACGCGCTGAACTACCGGGAGCCGGTCGAGTTCGTCTCCGGCCGAGGCGCTCACCTGTTCGACCGGGATGGCAACGACTACCTTGACGCCTACAACAATGTGCCGTGCGTCGGTCACGCACACCCGCACGTTGTCGAGGCCGTGTCCCGCCAGATGGCGGCGGTGAACACCAACACGCGCTACGTGCAGGAATCACTCGTCGACTACGCCGAGCGCCTTCTCGCGACCATGCCCGAAGCGCTCTCGAGGGTGAGCTTCGCGTGCAGCGGGTCGGAGGCGAACGACCTGGCCATGCGCGTGGCTCGCTTCCACACGGGCGGCGAGGGAATCGTAGTGACTCGCTGGGCTTACCACGGTCTCACTCGCGAAGTTGCGAGCTTCTCGCCGACGCTCGGCGCGGGGTCACCGCTCGGGCCGAATGTGCGGCTCATCGATGCTCCTGATCCGCGACTCGTCCCGCCGGGTTCATCGCTTCGCGACCACATGCGAAGCCAGGTGCGCGGCGCGATCAACGACCTCGAGCGCCACGGCTACAGGCTTGCGGCGCTGATCACCGACTGCGCGCACTCCAGCGACGGCATCTTCACCGATCCCGTCGGTTACCTGCGTGACATGGTCGAGGAGGTGCACGCCGCGGGCGGCGTGTACATCGCCGACGAGGTCCAGTCGGGATTCGCCCGGCTCGGAGAGGCGATGTGGGGGTTCAGTCGCCATGGGGTGCTTCCGGACATCGTCACGATGGGCAAGCCCATGGGCAATGGCATGCCGATCTCCGGCGTGGCGTTCAGGCCCGAGGTATGCGATGAGTTCGGACAGAATGTTCGTTACTTCAACACCTTTGCGGGCAGTTCGATCGCGGTTGCCGCCGGTGCCGCGGTTCTGGACGTCTTCGAAGCGGAGAATGTGCAGCAGCGAGTTCTCGACAACGGCAGGGCGCTTCGAGCCGGCCTCGAGGAGATCACTCGCGAGTCTCCCCACGTCGCGGAGGTCCGCGGCAGTGGTCTGTACGTGGGTGTCGAACTCGTGAAGGACCGGGAGTCGCTGGAGCCCGATCGTGTCCGCGCTGACCACGTCATCAACGACATGCGCGAGCGTCGCGTCCTCATCAGCGGCACCGGGGAAGCAGTCAATGTGCTCAAGATCCGACCGCCGTTGGCCTTCGACTCGGCCGACGTCACGCGATTCCTCGAGACCTTCGCGGAGATCGCCGAGATGCGCCTGTAGCAGGCCATAAGCCGAAGGGACCGAACGGTGAACACCTCGCCCCCCGCAGGTATCGCCCAGCAGTTGTTCGAAGAGAGCGGCCTGGCATCGTCCCACGAGCCCATCGAGACGCATGTGGTGGACGCACTCCTCGCCCGGCACTACCGGCTGAGCGGACATCTCGAGCGGCTGGCAACCGAGAAGGACGACACCTTCCGGCTGCGGACCGGCACGGCCGACCATCTCGTCAAGGTTTCCCCGCCCGACGAGGCGGTAGCTGTCGTAGCTCTGCAAACGGCTGTGATGCGCCACCTGGAAACCGAAGCTCCTCATCTCCCCACCCAGCGGGTCAAGGAGACCACCGAAGGCAGCGACAACGTATCGATCGATACGAGAGACGGCCGGGTTCGAGTCCTGCGCGTCCTCGACTTCGTTGAAGGTGCCGTCCTGGCGCGGACGAACTCTGCTCCCCACCAGCTTGCCAAGGCCGGGCAGATGCTCGGGCGAGTGGATCTGGCTCTGCGGTCGTTCAGGCATCCAGCGGACGAGCGGCGCCTTGTGTGGGACCTTCGACACTTCGACCAGCTGCGGGAGCTCATCGAGTACACGCCCAGCACCGCGCACCGTCGGCTGGCACAAGAAGTGTTCCGCCTTTTCCACGAGGCCATTGTTCCGAGGCTGGGTGATCTCGAGACCCAAGTGATCCATGGCGACTACAGCCCTTACAACGTCCTGGTGGATCCGCGGACAGACAGCTTCGTCACAGGAGTGATCGACTTCGGTGACGCCATGCGCAGTGCTTTGATCTTCGATCCCGCTGTGTCTCTCGCGAACCTTCTCGGCCGGACACCGGGGGATCCCTGGCGTGAGGCATGCAGCTTCGTCGCGGGATACGAGCAGGCCCGGCCGATCAAGGACACCGAACTCCCGCTCCTGCCTGTCGCCGCGCTGGCACGCCTCACACTGCGCGCGCTGGTCACCCATTGGCGCGCGGAACGAGTGCCGGAGCGTCGCGACTACCTGCTCGAGCACGCCAGAGACGACTGGGTCAACGTGGAGCGGGCCATGGCCGTCGCCATGGAGGAGGTCGTGGCCCGCTTGCTGAGCACCCGCCATGACACGCCTTGAGCGGCGCCACTGAGGCGACGTTTCGTCGGCGTCCGACACGGCCGACCCGGCCTCACCCGACGTGTTCGTCACCCGATCGCGCAGAACGTGGAGAACATCGGCGTCGAGTTCGACTACGTCATCACCGCCCAGCAGGCCGGCGCCCAAAGCCGGACCGCCAGACCTGCCAGCACGCCTTCAAGACCATGGGCGTCGAGCCGTCCCAGGTCATCCACACCGCCCAGGGCTGGGAGTACGACCACATCCCCACCCGCGACCTCGGCCTGAAGCGCCGCGTGTGGATCAACCGCTACGGCCACCCCGGCAGCGCCGACCACCAGCCCTACGACGAGCTGCCCGACCTGTCGGGCTGCCGAAGCTCCTCGGCTGCTGATCCAGGCCGACACAGGACAGAGAACATGGAGCCGAGCGCTGCGAACCCGCCTCCAGCAGGAGGCTGCCAGATGGTTCTACTTCTGTGAAAGGAGCAGGCGGAGTTGCATAGCAGCGCAGCCGAGCCAAGGATCAGTGTGTTCGCCGACACCCACGGGCAACTCGGCAAGTGCGGCAGGGACCGATGGTCCGGACTGCGTGTGGTCTCGCTAAGGTCATGAGGTGAGCAGCATCAACCCCACACCACGCGACTACAACAAGGCAAGTGTCCTTGACGTGGTTCTCTCCCATGCGCCGTTGACCCGGAACAAGCTCATCGAGCTCACGGGGTTGAGCAAGGCGACGGTGTCGCGGGCCGTCGAGGAACTGCGCTCTGACGGGTTCGTCATGGACGGGGGAGTCGACGCCGTCGGCGGGCGTGGCCGTCCGTCGACGTACCTCGATGTGCCCGAGACGGCCGGACATGTCGTGGGGGTCGGCTTCGGCGCCGTGACCACCGGCGTGCTGGTGACCGACCTACGCGGCCGCGAGATCGGACACGTGATCGTTCCGACGGTCGAGCACCACGACGTCCCCGCGGCCGGCCGGTGGCTGGTCGACCTGATCGCGCAGACCAGCGCCTCCGCACGAGGGCCACTGCGCCAGGTCGTCGCGGCACTGCCCGCCCAGGTCCGCGACGGCGCCGAGGTCTTTCGGCCTGCCGATCCGATGAAAGTCTTCTCCGGCAGAGAGCTGCACCGAACCGTCGAAGAGCTCGTCGGTGCTCCGGTGTCTTTCGACAGTGACGCGAACGCGTCCTTGCTCCAGGTGCTCACGGACGATGCGAGCATCCATGACGCCGCCCTTTTCAGCGTCAGCAGCACGCTGAATTTCGCCACCTGCGGCGACCGGGAACTGGCTCGGGGACGTACTCCTGCCTTCGGCGACATCGGATCCTTGTCCTCGGGCATCGACGACCACACCCTCAACGGGCTGCTGAGCACGGCAGGGCTTGTGAAGTTCGCTCGTGAACACGGACTGGACATCGAACGCGTCGAGGACCTGTGGCTTGCACCTCAGGACCATCGAGCCCGTGCCGAGATACTCACGGCGGTCACGACGGCGGTCACGACCGCCGTGAGTATCGTCGCCGTGACACTCGATCCCGAATCCGTCTACTTCGTCGGCCGGCTGCACCCCTTGGTGGACGAGGTGCTCCCCGAGGTACGCAAGCGACTCGAACAGACCTTGCCGGCCACCCCCCGGATCCAGGCCGTCTCCCAGATTCTGGGACTCTCGGTAGCACGCGGCGCGGTGCACGCCTGCCTGGCCATGACCCACAACCGCCTACGGGACGCGCTGCTCAAGGCACGCAGTCAGGGACCTCGGCACGGCCAAGCTGCGCCGGCATTCTGATCCGGACCGCGAGCATGAGGACGAGAGCGCCGTCGCGACAAGTGGAACAGGCGCCTCATCACCTACGGAACCCAAGCCCGGCACCTCCTTCAGACACCCAGCAGCACGCCGGCCACGCTGACGTCGTGCGAGAGCTCATCGACGGCTTCGTCGGGTACTTGCAAGGCAAGGACAACATGCCATCAGGTGCTCAGGCATGATGGGAGGAGCACCGGCGCCGACTGGACGGCCACGCAGCAAGAACAGCCCAGCCAGGAGGGCGCGTTGGGTTCGTCAACAGGACTTCAGGCGACCGTTGACGTGCCCGAGTCCGCTGTCTGTCGATGTACCTCCCGCTGTACCTCCCGCGCGTGCGCGGGAATCTGTGTGGAACGGCGGGGTGCACCGAGCATGTTGAGAGCAACCTCTGCGGCGGCCAGATCCTGGACGCCGAGGCCGATGAGTTTGCAGATGGTGATTTCCTCGTCGTTCTCCCGGCCGGATGCCGATCCGGCGAGGACCTCACCGAGTTCCGCGTCGACCCGGCGGTCCTGTTCCGCAAGCCGTGACAGATCGCCGTGGACGGCGGTGAGTTCACGGCTGTCGACCACGATCCGGTCCGCCCGCCTCAGGCTGTCGGATGTCAGCTCCGCCTTCGTCGGATCGTCGGCGCCCACCGCGTTGATGTGCACTCCGGGTGTCAGCCATGACGCGCGCACCAGCGGTTCGGTGCTGGAGGTCGCCGTCACCACTACGTCGGCGCCGTAGAACGCGGCCTGGGCGCTGTCCACGCCGATGACGCACAGATCCGGCCGCCTGGCACGCAACGCGGCGACGAGCGGCTGGACATGGGACGCATGCCGTCCCCACACGCGTACCTCGCGCAGCGGGAGTTCGTCGGCCACGGCGAGCGTCTGAAGGTAAGCCTGAGTGCCAGTGCCGATGACTCCGAGGACGCGGGAGTCGGGCCGCGCCATCATCCGCACGGCAAGAGCTCCCGCGGCGGCCGTCCGCACGTCCGAGAGGTGGTGCTCATCGTCCAGGAGCGCCCGCAGGTCACCGGTCGTCGCGTCGAAAACAGCGATGATGCCGCTCGTGGGCGTTCCTCCGCGACGTGCACGCTCCTGGAACCACGAGGCGACCTTGACGGTGAAGACCTGCCGGCCCGGCAGCCACGCCGACTTCACGTGGACGTCGCCCTCAGGACCGGCAGGAGCGAACACGGCCACCGGCGCGTCCCCGAGCCCTCGGCTGTAGTCACGCAGGGCGGCAGCGACGGGCTCCAGCACGTCCCGGTAGCCGACCGTGCTGCGGATCTCCTGCGGCCCGAAGTAGGCGGGCCCGCCGATCACTGCGGCAGCCCTTCGAGGCACCCCTGGGCGACGACGGCGACCTCTCCGCCGACTCGCACGGAGGCGATGTCCTGCGGGCCGCCATGGGCGCTGATCGTCATTTCGCTGGGGCGGCCACAGAACTGGCCCTGGCGCAGCACCTGTTGGTCGCCGTCCCCGAGACGTCCGTGCCGGCGGAGGTAGGCGGCCACACACCCTGCGGCGCTGCCGGTGGCCACATCCTCGACGACGCCGTCGTTGTTCCAGTGCCGTCCCTCCAGGGCATCGGCGTCCAGAAGGTAGGCGAACTGCGCTCCGACCTTGGCCAGCGGTCCTGCGATGTCGGCCGTGATCCTGGCCCGCTTCAGCGCTCCCGTCCGCACGGGAACGATCAAATAGCGCAGCCCGGTCGAGACGATCTCGGGACGCAGTTCGGCGTGGAGGTCCTCCCCGTCCAGGCAGAACCAGGAGGCCAGGTCGTCCAGCACGGGCTGCCCGAGGAATTGCGGAGGGCCCTGGTCGAGAACGCTCGCGTACCTCCCGTGGCCACGGCGCTCGGTGACCACCTCCACCGTCCGTGCCTTCAGCTCGAGCGACCACGTACGGCTGGTGTCGCCGCCCGCCACGGCATGCAGAACGCTTGCCGCCCCGATGACCGGATGCCCGGCGAAATCCAGCTCCTCACTGAGATCGAACACCCGCGCTCGCCATGCGTCGCCCGCCTCACCCTTCTGATCGAGGAAGATGGATTCGAAGTGACGCATTTCCTCGGTGATCCGCTGCATTTGGGATCCGTTCAGGCCTGCTGCACTGGGAAAAACAGCAAGACTGTTCCCGCTGAAAGGCGTTCCGCTGAAGACATCGACATGAAAGTAGAGCATAGGACCGACGCTACCGATGGGCCGAAACGAGCGGAACCCTCTCCCTGAACAGAGGGGGCATAGCATGTCGTTATGGCCCCCGATCTCGAAACGGCACTGCTGCGCGCATTCGTCAGTTCCGTGCGGTCCGGAAGCATCAGTCGTGCCGCCGCGGCCCTCGGTCACAGCCAGCCCGCTCTCAGCAACCAGCTCCGCAGGCTCGAACGCACGGTGGGCCAGCCGCTCCTGCACCGCGGGACGACCGGTGTGTCCCTGACCAAGTCGGGAGAGATCTTCCTGCCCTACGCGGAGCGGATTCTCGCTCTGTCCGCGCAGGCACTCGTGGCGGCCGGCCCGATCGTCACCGGACACTGTGGTGTGGGGCTGATGGAGGACTTCGTGACGCCGTCGCTGGTCGAGGGGCTGAGTGATTTCAGTGGCCTCCACCCGGGCGCCAAGCTGGAGCTCGTGACAGGTCCCGGACCTTTGATGAAGCAGTCCCTCGCCGAGGGGCGGATCCAGCTCGCCCTGTGCGATCCCTTCTACCTGGCCGAGGCACCCCGCTGGACGGCCCGCCTCCCGCTGGCCTGGTCGGCCGCGCAGACCATGGACATGCGCCAGGACCCGCTGCCGCTCGTGCTCTTCTCCCAGCCGTGCCGCTGGCGGGCTCCCGTGTTCGAGGCCCTGGAAGCCGCGGGGCTCCGATGGGATGTGGTCTTCGAGAGCACGGCTCTGGGCGCAGTACAAGCCGCCGTGCGGGCCGGCCTCGGCGCCACCGCACTGCTCCGGGCGAACGTGGAACCGGGGACGGCAACCGACGGGCTTCCCACCCTCCCGGAGGTCGAGATCGCCCTCACTCGACGTACCGGGAGGGACGGCGACCCGCTCCTCGATGCTGTGGAGAACCTTCTGAGGCGACTGATCGACCTCGCGGCGCCGGCAGGCTGAAGGGGCGAAACCGACGGCCAGGTCTGCCGGTGAGAAATCAATACGGTCCCGTCGCGTCGCCACTCACGGGCGGAACTTGGGCGGGCCGGAGTCGGAGTCACCAACCGCCGCCTGGACAGACGGTAATGACTCCTCGCTCGCCGGCCTCGCGCTTGAAGTCATTCCCTCGCCATGCGGCCACAGGGTCGTCGGTCCCATGTGAGAAACAACAGGTTCATTGCCTTCTTTGCCCTCGGCTGTTTCTGCCCGGTACCGGAAGACGATGAACAGGGCGTAGTCGATTCCCACGGGAAGCCCGATCATCATGGCCGGGGTGGAGGTGGTGGAACCCAGGTCCAGCGCGTTGCTCGGCGCCGTGAGGGTGGAGATGCCGACGCCGACGACGGCCGTCATGAGCGGGAGACCGGCCGCCACCAGGAGCCCGAAGGTGATGGCGAGGGCGACGCCGACGATTTTCACCCGCGCCCGGTTCGGGTGCCACGGCGGGGGCGTCGCCGATGATTTCGGCTTGCATGCCGTCGCGCTCCGCCCGCGCTCGACGGACAGGGCATCCCGCTCGCGGTGTCGCTGACCGGCGGAAACCGCAACGACGTCACCCGGCTCCTGCCTCTGCTCGACAAGATCCCGGCCGTCGTGGGGCGGGTCGGCGGACCGCGCCGACGGCCGGACGCGCTGCCGGCCGAGCACGGCTACGACCACGACAGGTACCGGCGCCTGCTCCGGCAACGCGGCATCCGCCCCGTCATCGCGAAGCGAGGCCGGCCACACGGCACCGGCCTGGGTATCTTCCGCTACGTCGTCGAGCACACGATCGCCTGGCTCCACGTCTTCCGCCGCCAGCGCGTCCGCTGGGAGACGCGACGACATGCACGACGCGTTCCTCGGCATCGCGGTCTGCCTGATCACCCACCGCCACGTCCAACGGCTTCACCAGGGCAGTAAGAGGGAATCGGTTCAAGCCATCGGGATCCCGTGGCTGGTGGGACGGCTGTCGGGCTCCGTCTCGGTGTGCCTGCCGCCGTTGCGCGAGCAGCCCGCCCGTACCCCGCCCGCAGCGCGGGGATCCCGGTGCCACTCGCCGGCCCTCCCTCGATCCGGGCGCCGCTCCGCGCCGGGCTCTCGGCATCCTTCGCACCAACGGCTGTAGGCCAACACGTGTTGACTCTCGCTGAGGAATCGAGCATCCTGTCAACGAGCGTAGGCCAACGCCTGTTGGCCTGCTTCCCGGATCAGAAAACGGAAGGCTCTGCCATGAACGCCACCGCACTTCCCGCCCGCACCGAAGTCGCCGTTGTCGGCGCCGGCCCGGCAGGTCTCGCGCTCGCCGTCACGCTCGCTTCCGCAGGCATCGACTTCGTTGTCCTGGACAAGCTGGCCGAGGGCCTGAACACCTCGCGTGCCGCCGTCGTCCACGCCCGCACCCTGGAAGTCCTGGACGAGCTGGGGGCCTCGAAGGAACTGATCGCGCGAGGCGTTCAGGTCACCCGGTTCGCCGTCCGCGACGGTGCCCGTCGGCTGCTGACCGTGCCCTTCGACCAGCTGCCCACGCCCCACCCGTACACGCTGATGGTTCCTCAGTACGAGACCGAGAGCGTGCTGCTGGCCCGGCTGCGCGCCCTCGGTGGCCAAGTGCACCGCCCCTACGAGGTCGCTTCCGTCGTCCAGGACGAGGAGGGCGTGACGCTCACCATGTCCACCGGCGAGAAGCTGCGCGCCTCGTACGCCGTCGGCGCCGACGGCATGCACAGCACCGTGCGCGAAGCGGCGGGCATCGGGTTCACCGGCGACGCCTACGCCGAATCCTTCGTCCTCGCCGACGTCACGATGGACTGGGCCCCCGGCCCCATCGAGGTCTCGCTCACCTTCGGCACCAAAGGACTCACCGTCGTCGCTCCGCTCCCAGGCGGTCACTACCGGGTGGTCGCCACCGTGGACGAGGCGCCCGCCACCCCTGATCTCGCCTTCGTCCGGCAGCTGCTCGACGAGCGCGCCCCCGGCCAGGCCAACATCACCGGCCTGGCCTGGTCGTCACGGTTCCGGGTGCACCACCGGGTCGCCGACCACTACCGCGCCGGCCGTCTGCTGCTGGCGGGCGACGCCGCCCATGTGCACAGCCCCGCCGGCGGGCAGGGGATGAACACCGGCATCCAGGACGGCTACGCCCTCGGCCAGGCGATCGCGTCCGGGCAACTCGACGGTTACGAGGCGCGTCGCCGCCCCGTCGCGCAGCGCGTGGTCGCCTTCACCCACCGGATGACCCGCGTGGCCACCACGCGCAACGTGATGGCCCGCGGGGTCCGCAACATCGCGCTGCCACTGCTCGGCCACACGGCCATGCCCAGGAAGCTCGCCACCGAACTCGCCGAGCTCAACTACCGGTAGATCCGCCGTTTCTCCAGGGGGCATCTCAGGCCGTCGTCTCCTCAAAGGCAAGTACGTCATGGCCGGTGTCCCAGAGCAGCGTCAGCAGGGCGCGCACCGATGCCTGGTCGATGTTCTCGACGATCAGCACGGTGCCGTCCGTGCCGGGCGCCGAGACATGGTCGAACCTGGTCCTGATCACGTCCAGCAGCGTGCGGGCGATCGGTCCGCGCAGCGTCAGCACGTAACGGGTAGGGGCCATGGCATACAGGGAACCCGCCGGGCGGGTGGCAGTGCACCACCCGCCCGGGAGAAGCACCCGGGGTGGCCTCAGATCAAGCCAAGTTCGCGTGCCGTTGCGACGGCGTCGTGCCGGGAGGCGACGCCGAGCTTGCGGTAGAGGCTCTTGTTGTACGCCTTGACCGTGTTGATCGACAGGAACAGTGCTGCCCCGATCTCCCGCTGGGTCGCCGACCCCTGCAGTGCCCGCAGGATGGACAACTCCCGGTCGGTCAGTTCCTCCGGGAGAGCACCGGAGCGTACGGCGGTGCGGGAGCCGGCCCGGCCCAACCGGGCCTCGCTCTCCTCGAGCCGCCTCTCTGCGTAGGCGCTCACCGGCTCCTCGTCCACCACCTCGCGGGCTCGCGCCAGTGCGGCACGGGCGGCGGGCCGGTTGCCGCAGGCGAGCTCGGCGTCGGCGAGGTAGAGCAGGCCGAGGAAGAGCACGGTCGGCCGCGGGTGCAGTTCGGCGAGGGTGACCGCGCGACGCAGCAGCACGGCGGCCGCCTCCATGTCGGCGTTCTGGTGGCGGCGCCTGGCCTGGGCGATGCGCAGCGGGGCCAGTCCCGGCGTACTCGTCTCCCGCCCGTCGCGCTCGACGGCGTCGGCGAGCGGAGCGGCCTCGCGCAGGACCCGGTCGCAGTCTTCGCCGCGGCCGGCTTCGACGAGGCTGATCGTCAGCGTGCCGGCGCCCTGAAGCATCAGCGTCGGCGGCCATGCCTTGCGGTGGGTCGGTGACGACCACAGATCGAGCAGCAGCGTCGCGGCCTCGTCGAAGCGGCCGTCGCGAGCCAGCATGGCTCCCAGTGCCGCCCGTACGGTCGGATGCCCGGCCGCGCCTGCCCCGGTTTCCTCGTCCAGCGCCTGTTGCACCATGACGACGGATCGCGCGGCCTCGGCATCCGACATGCCGAAGCCCGCGCGTACGCAGAGCACGGCGCTGCGGAAGCTGTGCCAGCCGGGGACGGCGGTATCCGGGGCACCCCCCGCCTCGCAGACGTCCAGCCAGCGGTTCACCCGGTCCTGATCGCCGCAGAGCGCCGCCGTGTAGGCGAGTGAGAACGCCAGTGCGGGGCCCACCGTCCGGATGGGCAGCCGCTCGCCGAACTGCAGGTAGGTCGCCGCGGCCCCCCGTGGGAAGAACCAGGTCTCCGCGTTGCGCAGCATCGTGGTTCGGTGCCGGAGATCGACCGCGAAGGCGGTGCTGCCCGTGCCGGCACCGGAACGGGCAGCACCACCCGTGACGGGCAGAAGTCAACGATCGTTGGCCAACCTCCGTTGGCATTGATGCGTCCTTGAGGATGGAAAGTCAACGAGCGATGGCCTACATTTGTTGGCATGACTGCAGACAGCACAGAAGCCCCGAGCCCGCGCCGCTCCGACCGCACTCGGACAGCGATCCTCGACGCAGCCCGCCAGCGCTTTGCCGCTCAGGGCTTCGAGCGCACGACGATCCGAGCCGTCGCGGCCGACGCGGGCATCGACCCCTCCATGGTCATGCGCTACTACGGCAGCAAAGCCCAGCTCTTCGATGCCGCCCTCGACATCGACCTGTGCCTTCCCGACCTGTCCGCCACGCCGGCAGAGGAACGGGCCGAAGCCCTCGTGCGGCACTTCCTGCACCGCTGGGAGCACGAGGGCGCCGACGACGCGCTCCTGCTGCTCCTGCGGTCCGCCGTCACCAACGACCAGGCAGCGCACCGCATGCGGGAGATCTTCGCGGCCCAGGTGTCCCCAGCCCTCGGCCCCGCCACCAAAGACAACGCCGGACTGGTCTCCGCCCAGATCCTCGGCCTCGCCCTCACCCGCTATCTGCTGCGCATCCCGGCAGTAGTACGCATGACACCCGAAGAAATCGTCGCCGCCTATACCCCAGCCATCCGGAGCATCCTCGAACCGAAGTCGCCCGCCCATTGAACACGCAGACCAGCAGGTCGCCTCCCGGTCCGGCGGCCTTCATGGTGGGCCGGTGATTTCTGCGCTGTCAGTCCTGTCAGCCCTGTCAGGTCGGCCCGGTGCATGACGGACCGCTCTTTCGTCGTTGGCACGCCTGCCCGTCTCTCGGGCTTCGGCGGTGAGCCGGCCAGCTGATGGCCCGCGTGCTCAAGGGCGATTCCGAGCAGTTGCCTCAGCAGTTCATCCGGGCTGTCCTGGCCGTATGGGATGTCCCGGAACTCGGTGGGCCGCTTCCTCTCGCTCACGTACGTGTAGAACTCGCCCGTACTGGAGCAGGCAACGGAGGCGACTAGGTTGGCCTGCCTGGCCTGGCCTGGCTTGGCCGGTGACGGCGGCGGCGAGGCGGATCTCGGGGTGTTCTGCCAGGCCCGTCCGACGGCATCGAGCGCGGAGGGGGTGACGGTGAGCCAGAGCATCGCGCCGACGCCGGGGCCGAGAGGTTCGCTGTCGTGCTGCATGTCGCAGTAAAGGACACTTGTGGAGAGCAGGCGCTCCAGGTCGTGCGAGCGGCGCGCCCACCGGTAGAAGTTCTCCTGCCGCAGCCGCAGCCGCAGCCGCAGCCGCAGCCGCTGTCCCCCGTGCCCGTCGGCCCAGGCACGGAAGTCGTCGTGCGCGACGAGGAAACCGCGGGCGGGCAGCACGGTCACCTGGTCCAGCGACCTCACCAGCCGCAGTGCCGCGTACGACGTCGGGTGACGTACCGTCACCGGCCCGTCCCCGATCGCCTCGCGCTGCCCCTCACGGTAGGTGTCGGCACGGAGGTGACGAACCCGGTCACTCAGTTCGGCGGCGTGGTGGCGCATCGCGGACAGCACCAGGTGTGGCGAGTGGCTTCGGCCACGGGAGAGAGGACACGTCATGAGGCTTCGCGATGAACTTTCCGTCGACCACCGGCCGGCCCGGGTGTACCGGTACGGGGCCGGTGGGGGGCCCTTACGGGAGCCTGCGGCCTCTCTTCGGCCAGCTCATCCGAGATCGACCGACTGGTCCAGGGCCAGGTAGCAGCGCAGCCTTCCGCGTCACCGAAGGGTGAGCCCGTAGGTCAGCCGGAGATGGTGGCGGAAGGCGGAGTCCACCGGCGGGTGCGGGGCACCGTGTCGGCGATGCCGTAGTCCTTTTTGAGCTGTTCGGGGATGGCGTAGTGCATGACGCGTCCGCGGGTGAGAGAGGACAGTTCGAGGACGGTGGTGAGGTGTCCGAGGCGGTCCAGGGCCCAGGCGCCGAGGGGGGAGCGGTCCTCGATGGTCTCCAGCACGCCGAGAAGGTGCGGTACGGCCTTGACGACGGTGTCCCATGATGTGCGGGGCACCTGGAGCCAATCGGCGCACGTGTCGCCGACGAGGTGGCGGACGAGGGCGGAGACGATCGGGTCGAAGAAGGTGCCGGGTACGACTTCCTCGTACAGGTCGATGAGCTGCCGGGTCAGGAGCGTGCCCTCCTCGGAAGGGCCCATGTGCCGGATCATGTACCGGTCGAGGAACTGGCGGGCTTCGTCGAGGCTTTTGGGGACGGCGTCCTGGTCGACGCCGAGCATGGCACCGACGACCCGCCAGGCGTAGAAGTACGCCTCGGCACCCTCGGTGGACATGTGGATGCCGAGGCGGTGCAGGGAGTCCAGCACCAGCAGGGAGAAGAACATCTGGCCGCCGATCATGTCCTCCTGACAGATCGGCACTCCCAGAGTCTGGGTGTCCCAGCGGTCCTCACGTGCGAGGTGGTGGCGGATGGAGGCGTGCAGGAGGCGGACCTTCTGAGCGGCGGGGATGAAGCGGCTTCCGGCCTCGAAGGCGTCGGGCTGCATGAGGTAGACGGTGAACTGGCCGGTCTCCGCCATCCGTTTGGAGGGGTACTTCAGCCCATGCGTGGCCGACAGGAGCTTCGCCACGTGCGGGACGACGTAACAGGCAGGCATGGAGGCGAAGGAGAGGGCGGTGGAAATGTGCACGTTGTTGTCGATGAAGAACAGCCGGGCCTTCTCCATCTCCTCCCAGTCCACCCAGGCCGGCGGGGTACGGGTGGACTCCAGGTACTCGCGGGCGACATCGGGCAGCCCGTCCGGCAGGGGAGCGCCCGCGGTGGAGACGTAGCGCATCAGGGTGTTGAACTTGCCCACCTCCCCTCGATCGAAGAGCGCGGAGACGGTGGCATCGGCGAGTCCGTCACCGGCTTGGCGCAGGGCGTCCATCGATGCCTCGGTGCAGTTCATGGCTGGGGTCCTTGTCTTCCACGGGGTGGGCCACGACAGGCGGAGAGTGCCGACAGGGGGACGGCACGAGCTTGCGCCGTCTGTGTGTGAGGGTCAGGACGGACGGATGGCAGCCGAGTGCGCCAGCGAGGTCAGGGCAGCGGCGGCGTGCGCCGGTACGTCCAGCTCGTGGAGAGCGCCGAGGGCTTCCTCGACCCGAGCGGTGATCATGTCCTCGACGCGGTCGGGTGCCCTCAGACGACGCATCACCTCGCGTACCTCCTCCAGGCCGTGCCCGTCCGGGTCGCGTCGGCCCAGGAGGGCGCGGAGCTGCGCCCGGTCGTCGTCACCGGCGATGCGCCAGGTCTCTGCCAGCAGGGCGGTGGGCCGGTGGCCGCGTACGTCGTCGGCGTTGGCCTTTCCGGTGCGTACCGGGTCTCCGAACAGGCCGAGGAGGTCGTCTCGCAGCTGGAACGCCTCGCCCAGCGGGAGTCCGTAGGCGGAGTAGCCCTCGCGCAGCCGCCCGTCCGCCCCCGCGAGGGCGCCGCCGATCAGCAGGGGCTGTTCGACGGTGTACTTGGCGGTCTTGTACCGGATCACCTTCAGTGACGCCGTGGTGTCCGGCTCGGCTCCGGTACGCAGGATCTCCAGGCACTCTCCCGCGATCAACTCCCGGGCCAGCACCGACCACAACGGGCGGGCCCGCGCAAGATATGCGGCGGGCAGACCACTGGTGGCGAACAGTTGCCCGGCCAAACCCATCAGCAGATCCCCCACCAGCATCGCCAGCGACCTGGCAGCGGCGACGGAACGCGGGCGTCGGCGTACGACACCGCGCAGAGCGATGTGCGCGGTGGGCCTGCCGTGCCGCAACGCGCTGTCGTCGATGAGGTCGTCGTGCACGACCGCGGCGGCGTGCACCAGTTCCATGGAGGCCGCCGCCCGTACCAGCGTGTCGCTGTCAGGCTGCCCCGCCGCGCGCCAGCCCCAGTAACAGAACGCCGCCCGCAGCCGCTTGCCGTCCGCCACCGCAGCCTCGAGCTGTTCGGCCACCGGGCCCAGGGCCGGGTCGATCGCCGCGAACTGATCGGCCTCCCGGGCGACGAAGGGGTGCACCACCTCGTCGACCCGGGTCTTGAACGCGGCCGGCTCCCATCGGTCAGACGCCACCGGCAGCCTTCCGGGCCAGGGCGTGCCTGGCGAGGATCTCCAGGTGGGCCGGTGGCGCGACCGCGTACCGGTCCAGCACCAGGCGCCCGCGCGCCATCAGATCATGCTCGGCCTCCTGAGCCAGGTCCGCGGCGTCCGCGCGGCGCAGCAGCCCCCGCACCGCCCCCAGGGCCGAACCCACCGTGCTCACCGTCAGATCGGCCAGCCCGGCCACCAGCAGCACCGCCCGTTCGTCCAGGCCCCCGTGTCGTTCTGCTTCCTGCGTCATACCACTCCCCACCCACAACGCTCCGGGCGGCGCCGGTCATGCGCCGTTGGTCCCAGCATCGCTACATACCTGACACGGGAGAGGCGGAAGTCACGATCGAGTGATCACCTCGCTTGACCGTACGGATAGCGCCCGGTCCAGGCCGTACCGGGAAATTCCTCGGTCCGCTCGATCTCCACGCCAGAGCGCTCTGCGGACCCGGGGGGAAAGTGCTTCCGATCGGGACGTGTACGAGAGGACAACCGGCGTGGTGCGCAGCCAACTACCGCTGATCAACGGAAGTTCATCAAGCCGTGCGTGCCGGCGGCGTCCCGGCTCCCGCCCTTGTCGCGTCGGTGCCCCAGCTGGCCAGCAGTCGTAGTGCCTCCGCCGACGGGGAGTTGGGTTCGGCGTGGTACGTCACCAGCATCCGTTCGTGGGCGTCGGCCTGGTGGAACGACTCGAGGCGGAGGTCGAGTTCGCCGACGAGCGGGTGGCGCAGGCGCTGGATGCCGTGGCACTTCTCCTTGACGTCGTGGGTGGCCCACAGCCGCCGGAACTCCTCGCTCTTCACGGAGAGTTCGCCCACCAGAGCGGACAGCCGGGGGTCGTCCGGATGGGAGCCGGCATCCAGGCGCAGCTGAGAGACGACGTCGATCGCTTTGAGCTCCCAGTCCACGAACAGGTCGCGGTACTCGGGCCTCAGGAACACCAGCCGCGCCCAGTTCCGCTCCCGCGCCGGCAGCTCGGCCCAGTCGCCGAAGACCGCCGCGGCCATCCGGTTCCAGGCGAGGATGTCCGAGCGCCGCCCCACGAGGATGGCCGGGACGCCGTCCATGGTGTCCAGCAGCGTCCGCAGGGCGCCCCGCACCTGCTGGGCGTGGACGGCCGGCTTCTTCTTCTGTTTCGGCTTCGCCAGGTGCGTGAGGTGGGCGTGCTCGGCGTCGCTCAGCCGCAGCGCGCGGGCGACGGCGTCGAGGACCTCCGCCGACACGTGCCGCCCGTTGCCTTGTTCCAGCCGCGTGTAATAGGCCACCGACACTCCGGCCAGCTGCGCCAGCTCCTCGCGGCGCAGCCCCGGCACCCGCCGGTACCGTCCGAAGCTCCGCAGCCCCACGTCCTCCGGCTTCAGCCGGGCCCGCCGGGTGCGCAGGAACTCGCTGAGCTCGGTACGCGGGTCCAGAGCGCCGGAGGCGGGCCCGTGCACCGGTTCGGGGGATTCGTCCATGCCTTGAGTATCCCCGGTCGGACGCACACCAGCCTGACCCAGCCAGTGGTAGGCATCGCGGGCATACGCGAAGCCTTGACCTGGGTGAATACCGGATCGTCCAGCACGCTGGGGACCGTGCCCGGCTGGAAGGCAGCCGGGGCGTGGCTTGCATCAAGAACGGAGCACACCCCATGACCGCAACACAGGGGACCGAGTCGAGGACGCGCCAGAGCGAAACGGCCGCGGAGGTGGTCGGCCGCCTTCGTGCGACGTTCAGCACCGGCGTCACCCGCGGACTGGACTGGCGCGTCAACCAACTGCAGCGGCTGCGGGCACTGCTGGTCGAGAACGAGCAGGAGCTGATCGAAGCGCTCTGGGCGGATCTGAGGAAGAACGCCGCCGAGGCGAAGACGCAGGAGATCGACTTCACCGTCGCCGACATCGACGAGACGCTGGCGAGTCTCGAGAGCTGGCTTCAGCCTCGCCCGGTGGAGGTTCCCGCCCACTTCGGTCCCACGACAACGGCATACACCACATACGACCCGCTCGGGGTAGTCCTGGTGATCGCTCCGTGGAATTTCCCGCTGCACCTTCTCATCGACCCCATCATCGGCGCACTGGCCGCCGGGAACACCGTGGTGGCCAAGCCGAGCGAGATCTCGGTGCACACATCGGCGGTCGCTTCGCGCCTCTTGCGTGAGTACTTCGACGACGACGTGCTCACCGTGGTCGAGGGGGGAGCCGAGGAGACCACGGCCCTCCTGGCACAGCGTTTCGACCATATCTTCTACACCGGCAACGGCACGGTCGGCCGGGTCGTCATGGCCGCAGCCGCCAAGAACCTCACCCCGGTCACGCTCGAACTCGGGGGCAAGTCACCGGTCTTCGTGGCGCCCGACGCCGACGTGGACGAGACCGCCAAGCGGCTGGTCGGCGCCAAGTTCGGCAACGCGGGCCAGCAGTGCATAGCCCCCGACTACGTACTGGCCGATCCTGCCACCGTCGCCGCACTGGTCCCCGCCCTCCGCGCGGCGGTCGACGCCCGGTTCGGCTCCACCCCGCAGACCGCGGCCGACTTCGGCCGGATCATCGACGAGCGGCACTTCGACCGGCTCACCCGTCTGCTGGACTCCGGCAGGGCGGCGGTGGGAGGCCGGCACGACCGCGACGACCTGTTCATCGCACCGACCGTGCTCACCGATGTCGACCCCGCATCGCCGGTCATGCAGGAGGAGATCTTCGGTCCGATCCTCGCCGTCGTCGAAGTCGAAGACCTCGATGCCGCCATCGCCTTCATCAACGAACGCGACAAGCCACTCGCTCTCTACGCCTTCACCACGTCCGAGGCCACCAAGGCGCGCCTCGTGAACGAGACGTCCTCCGGCGGCGTCGCCTGGGGCCAGCCGGTGATGCAACTGCTCATGCCCGGCCTGCCTTTCGGTGGCGTCGGCGAAAGCGGCATGGGCCGGTACCACGGCCGGTACTCCCTCGAGACGTTCAGCCACCTCAAGGCCGTCGCGGACGTCCCGCTCAGCTAGCGTCGCGCTTTCGTGAAGCAGGCTGTCCGATTGGCGCGCCCCTTCGCGGGGCGCGCCGAGGGAGTCGGTCGCGGCGCGGGGTGCAGACACCGATTCGTACCGACTCCGGCGGCGGCACCCATGACTTCGTCACCCGGCGGGCTGCTGATCGTGTGCAAGGAACGAACGGCCTGTACTCCGGCGGGCAGTTGCGCTTGACCGACGCCGACGCCGACGCCGACGCCGACGGCATGCGGCTCTCACCGCGGTCGCCGCCAACTCCACCCACACCCCGATCGCGGTCCTGGAACCGCGTCACCGTCAGCGGGCCCGCGCCTGCCCGAGGACCGAATCCGCGCCTCCGCCGGGACAGCATGGTCCCCCTGCGTCGCAGACATTCATCCCGTTTCCCTCCGTATTGCAGAAAGAGAAACCCATGCCTGTCAACATTTCAGAAGTTTCGCCTGTTCCATCACTTTTCTCCCCCGTCTCTCTCGGGAAGATCGAGCTCGCCAACCGCATCGTCATGGCACCGATGACCCGGGTCCGGGCCGGTTCCTCCGGCATTCCCGGGGATCTGATGGTCGAGTACTACCGGCAGCGGGCGAGCGTCGGGCTGATCATCGCCGAGGGCACCTACCCCGACCACGCGTCGCAGGGGTATGTCGGTGAGCCGGGCATCGCCACCGACGAGCAGGCGGCCGGCTGGCAGCGGGTGTTCGAGGCGGTGCACGCCGAGGGCGGCCGCATCGTCCTGCAGATCATGCACGCCGGCCGCCAAACCCACCCCGGCATCAACGGCGGCCGCCGCATCCTCGCCCCCAGCGCGATCGCCAGGACCGGCGAGACGTTCACCGAGCAGGGCGAGCAGCCCTACCCCGTACCGGAAGCGATGACCACCGCAGGGGTCCGTGCAGCCCTGGAGGACTTCGCCACCGCGGCCCGCCGGGCCATCGAGGCGGGAGCGGACGGCGTGGAAATCCACGGCGCCAACGGCTACCTGCTCCACCAGTTCCTCTCCCCGGCGGCCAACCAGCGCACCGATGAATACGGCGGCTCGCCGCACAACCGCGCCCGCTTCGTCGTCGAGGTCGTCACGGCGGTCGCCCAGGCCGTCGGTGCCGAGCGGGTCGGGCTGCGGATCTCGCCGGAGGTCGACTTCGGGGACGTCTTCGAGACCGACCGGGACGACGTCCTGGCCACCTACGGCACCCTGCTCGACCAACTGCGCCCGCTGGGCCTGGCCTACCTCTCCGTACTGCACACCGAGCCGGGGGGTGACCTGGTACAGGAGCTGCGGCGGCGCTTCGACGGCAAGCTGCTCGTCAACAACGGCCCCCTCGGCGGGGGGCAGACCACCCGCGAGCGGGCGCTCCAGCAGATCGAGGCCGGCCACGCCGACGCCGTGGCCGTGGGCCGGGCCCTCATCGCCAACCCCGACCTGGTCCAGCGCTGGCAGGGTGGCCACCCGGAGAACGAGCCGCGGCCGGAACTGTTCTACGGGCTGGACGCCGAGGGCTACACCGACTACCCCTTCCTCGAAACGGCTTGAGGCCCACGGTCACGCCTGTCCATGCGGCAGCCCCACCCACCCATGGACAGGCGCCCGACCGGCGACACCGTGCCCGCCCCTGTGAGCCCGCGGTCACACCGGCGATCAGCGGCCCGAGGGCCGTCGGGTCCGGCGGTCACGGTCCGCAGGTTCCTGGTCAGCAGCCTGCGTTCGGTGACCTCGTCAAGCACATCGCTCTCGTGCGCGGCTACCGGGGCGGCCTTCGGCCACAGCTGACGCCTATGACCCTTCTCCGGCGGCGGCCCATCCACCAGGTCCGCCTTCCATACAGGGATGCGCTTCCCCCATCTGCTCAAGATGCCGACGGTGGCGGCAAGGCCTCAACGGTGTGGCCACGCTCAAGGCGTGGTGCACGCTTGTGACAGCCAGGCTGCTTCGACCGCTTCCATGCAACCAGCTCAGCCGGTCCCGCCTTCCTTCTGCGGGCCACCCGGCACCGCGTCGGCGGCGCCGGGCGGACCGGGAGTGATCGTGTGCCCGCTCAGCGGACGAGTCCGGCTGTGCTCGTGTAGAAGGCGCGCACCAACGCTTCGGGGATCTCAGGACGCACGACGAGCAGGACGAGGACGCCCGCCGCCGGCATCGGGCCGAGGAACTCCGGAAACCCGCCCCTCTGGACGGCGTCACGGCCCGGCACGTCGGCCCGTGACGCGAGAAGGGCGTCGGGCTCCTTGTGTCGCGCACGGTGTGTCATGCCTCCAGCCTGGAATCCCCGCCTCCGTGCGCCCATCCGGCAACCGTCGGGTCCGCTCCCGCCGAGTGGCTGAAGAAGATCCTCGTCGAGTCGCACCGGTTCGCACCGGACAGGTCGGAACAAGACTCCTCCGGTCGGCGGGGCGTTACCCGCCGACCGGCGGGGCCGTAACCGAAGCCTGCCGGATGGCTCCCCGCCCGGCGGCGACGCGAGAGTCTCCACATGCCACAGATTCCAACGACACCGCAGGGCACGTCAGCTCCGCAGGAGAACTCGCCTCCGCCGCCCCGAACCTCCCCCGAGTCCGCCGTGTCGGCCTCGCCCGGTCCCTCGATGGGACGCCTTGTCGGGGTGGACCTGGCCCGCGCGCTTGCGGTGTTCGGCATGTACATCGTGCACATCGGCCCCCCGCTGTCCGCCACCACCGGTGTCGGCAGCTGGATCCGGTACCTGGCGGACGGCCACTCCTCGGTCCTGTTCGCCACCCTCGCCGGGTTCTCACTGATGCTGCTCGCCGGCCGCCGCGAGCCCAAGACCGGCCTGGCCGGCCGGCAGGCGAAGGCCAGGATCGCGATCCGCGCGGTGGTCCTGCTGGCGCTGGGCACCGCAATGGCGATGGAGTACGGGGGAGTGATCATCCTCGGCTTCTACGGGGTCTACTTCCTCCTCGCCCTGCCCCTGGTGCGCCTGAGCGCCAAGACGCTCGCGATCATCGCGGCCGCCTTGGCCCTCGTCACACCGCAGCTGGCGTTCGCCCTGACCTCGCTGCTGACTCCGTCGGTCCAGGAGAGCATCAACACCTACGACCCGCTCCGCCGCCTCAGCGAGGTGGGAGTGCTCGACCTGCTGCTCACCGGCTTCTACCCGGCGCTCACCTGGATGTCGTTCGTGATCGCAGGTATGGCGCTGGGCCGCCTCGACCTGTCCTCCAGCACTGCCCAGAGGCGCCTGGCCGCAGTCGGTGCCGCCCTCACCGTGGCCGCGTACGGCATGTCCTTGCTGCTCGCCGGCAAGAACGCGCTGAGGAGCACGGCGGAAGACGGGTCGTCGTCCGGTGGCTCCGGGTCGATGCCCCCCGGCAGCGGGTCGGTGCTCCCCGAGGGCGGGTCGTTCCCCGATATGCCGGCGTCGTGGCTCCTGACGGCCGGGCCGCACAGCGGGACCACGTTCGACATCATCGGCAGCGTGGGCGTCGCGATCCTCGTGGTCGTGGGCGCGACGGTGCTGATGGACCGCCTGCCGCGACTGCGCCGCCTGGCGAAGCCGGTCATCGCCGTGGGCACCATGTCCCTGACCGCCTACGTCGGCCACTTCCTCGCCCAGTCCGCGCTGTCCACGCCCGCCGGGACCGGCACCCAGCAATCATGGGTGCCGCTGCTCATGTACGTCCTCGGGGCGATCGTGTTCGCCACGGTCTGGTCCCGCCTCTTCCGCCGCGGCCCCCTGGAGTACCTGCTCAACGCCGCCACCAAGCCGGCGAAGCACATCCGATGACACCCGGCCGGGTGGGACGCCTCCCCGCCCCACCCGGCCTGGACCGCTCACGGATCCAGCAAGCGCACAGTCCCTGCAGGCTTCCACCCGTAAGCCCTGTTCGTCGCCGAAGGGTGCACCGAGGACCCGCCAATCCCTGTGCACGCTGGCTCAGCCCACCACCCGAACCAGCGACAGCGCGGAGTTCCTTCAGTCACGAACGCACCCAGCCGTCCTGGACGGGGTGGTGCTTGACTCCACCAGCAGATGGGGACTCAGCACGTCTTCCATCGTCGGCGAGTAGACGAACCCCACCCGCTCCGAAGCGTCGCCAGGGACCCGGAACACGATCGTCATCATCCGTCATCCTTGCCGCACGGCGTCCGCGACGGGAGCCGCGCCGCCTTCTAGGTCTTCGGCCTACCTCGATGCCGAGAGCGTGTGCGCCGCCGGGGATGTTGTGACGCCTCACCAGGAGGTGCGTCGTCCCGCATGCTGGAGGGTGGCGGCGGTCAGTCAGGCGTTCCCGCGCCGATGACCACGGCGTCGGCCGTCGGGCTCACTGCTCGGCGGCCTCTCGGGCGATCTTCTCGAACTGGGCGCCCATGGCCTCGGACAGCGCGTGGGCGGCCGACAGCGGGCGCACCATCACCGTGAAGTCGTCGATCTTGCCGTCCTCGTCGAAGTGCAGGAAGTCGCAGCCCTGGAGTTTCTTTCCGGCGACGCTCGCAGTGAAGACGAACGCGTGGTCACGGCCGTCGGGGTTCGCGATCTCCCGGACGTAGGTGAAGTGCTCGAAGACCTGTGTCACTGCGCGCAGGATCGCGGTGGTGATCGCCTTGCCCGGGTACGGCTTGAAGGCGATCGGGCTGGTGAAGACGACGTCGTCGGCCAGAAGGGCGGCCACGGCGTCCAGGTCACCGTTCTCGACGGCCTTGCGGAAGGAATGCATGATCGACCTCAATACTCAACAAGTTGCATATATGTAGAGGAGGGTAGAGGCGGCTCCGGTGCTTGTCGAGGGTGCGGCGCTTCGGGAGTGCTCATCATCGAACAGTCGCTGGGCCGTACCTTGCTCCCATGGCATTGCGGAACGCGGTGATGGCCGCGTTGCTGGGGGCGAGGCGTCCGGTTAGGACCTCGCAGAAGGCTTCGACGCGACGGTCGCGAACTTCTGGAGGGCGACGCCTCAGCAGTTCTATCGGGTGCTGGAGCGTATGGAGGCCGAGGGGCTGGTCACGGCCCGCCTCGTCGAGCAGCGGCGTCGCCCCAACGAACGGCTGTTCTCCCTGACGGAGGCTGGGCCGGAGGCGCTGCGCGCATACACGGCCGAGCCGCCGGGTCGGCCCGCGGTCATCAGGGACGAGCTGCTGGTCAAGGTGCAGTGCGCGGACGCCGGCGACGTCGAGGCGGTGCGCCTGCGCGGGATGTCGTTCGAGCGGGAGGACCTCCAGTGGGGCGACATGGCGTTGCGCAGGATCGACCGGCGCGCCAAGACTGTCATTCAAAAAATTGACTATAGTGGAGGCTCTTCCGGTGATCGCAGTAAGGAGCCAGCCGCTCATGTCAGGCACTGAGACCCGCTATCTGCGCTTCGTGGCCCTGGGTGACAGTCACACCGAAGGGGTCGGCGACGGCGACGATGTGACAGGTCTGCGGGGGTGGGCCGACCGGCTCGCCGAGCACCTGGCTCGGCACAGCCCGCAGCTTCGGTACGCCAATCTCGCAGTACGGGGCCGTCTGGCCGGGCAGGTCCACGCGGAGCAGTTGCCCGCGGCGCTTGCGCTGCGGCCGGACTTCGCGACGGTCGTGGCCGGAGTCAACGACATGCTGCGCCCCCGCTTCGATCCGGATGAGGTGGCCGCGCATCTGGAGGCGATGTTCGCCGCGCTCACCGGCCAGGGGGCGCGCGTGGCGACGCTCACCTTTCCCGACATCGCGCGCGTCACTCCACTGGCCCGTCCGCTCCAGCCGCGTCTTGAGGCGCTGAACCACCGTGTTCGCGCGGCGGCGCACCGGCATGGTGTCGTCGTCGCCGACGTCACCCTGTATCCGGTGGCCACGGATCCACGCCTGTGGAGTCAGGACCGTCTCCACTCGAGCCCACTCGGCCACCAGCGGATCGCGGCGGCGCTCGCCCACTCGCTCAACGTGCCAGACACCGACGACTCCTGGACGCACCCGTTGCCCGTCCTGCCTGTTGGTCGGGCACGATTCTTGCGTGCCGCGTCAGCCGAGGTGCGCTGGGTCGCCGGATTCCTGGGTCCGTGGATCGGTAGGCGCGCGCGTGGGCGTTCCTCCGGAGACGGTCGCGTGGCCAAACGCCCGGACCTCCTGTCCGTCGGCAGCTCCGGCCAACACTTCGGCCGTGCCCTCCAGCGTGGACAAGAGCCCTCCATCGACCTGGCAGACGCCTCGGAGTAGCGAGATCCGCTTGTCCGAGCATGAGTAGCGGTCCGTGCCGGCCGGCAGCCGTCACTCGCCGCGGGCTCCCTCCTTGCCGCGCAGGAGGAGCTGGCGGCGGTTCTGGCAGGTCATGACCTGCCAGAAAACGGGTTCGACGATGGCCTTGCGACGGCTGTAGGCGGCCTTGCCGGGCTTGGTCCGCAGCTTGCGGGCCATGCGCTCCTTGAGGGTGGCGCTGGCGGGGATGCGTCCGCGTGGTGCGGGCGGGACCTGCTCGTCGTGGGTGAGTCGGCCGGTGGCCATGAACGTGTCGGTTCCGCAGGCCAGTTGGCGCTCTCGCGCGGCCTCAAGGTTGGCCTCGGAGCAATACCCGGCGTCGGCCAGGGCCTGTTTGGGGTGGGTACCGGTGTTGGCGGCAGACTGGTCGAGCATCGCGGTGTAGTTCAGCGCGTCGGAGGCATTGCAGGTCACGTCGGCGGCGGCAATGACCTGGTGCTGCTCATCGACGACGGCTTGGGCGTTATATGCCTGGTTGTAGGCGCCGTCGCTATTCTTCATGATCCGCGACTCGGGGCCGGTGAAGCTGGCCTGGGCTTTCGGCTCCGGCCGCGACTTCGCGGCGGCCCTCCCGCCAGCGTCAACGACGGCCTGCTCGTCGCCGGTGCCGACGCGCTGCCCGGCGGCGGCGTTCGCTGTCCTCAGCCTGCCGGCGGGCCTTGCCGACGGCCTCGGCCTCGATCTGGGCACGTGCGGCCTGCAGCCTGGCGAGGCGCTTCTCTCGACGGTCCAGCTCGACGGGCAGGTCTGTGTCCTTGCCATAGGTGCCGAACTGCTCATCCTCGGCGGTGTCGGTCGCCTCGGCGTCGGCCAGCAGTGCTCGGGCCCTGGTCTCCAGGGCGGCGATCCCGGCCTCGATGCGCTCTTCCTTGCCGATCAGTCGGCCGTAGCTCATGGCCTTGTGCTTGGAGGCGTTGGCTTTGAGCTTCGTGCCGTCCAGGGCGACGCGGCCCACCTTGACCATGCCAAGTTTCTGCGCGAGGTGCAGCGACTGGAGGAACAGGTCGGCGAGGGCGTTCGGGTGGCGGCGGCGGAACCGGGCGACCGAGCGGAAGTTCCGGGGCCTGGTCAGCGGCCAAGAACCGGAAGGCGACATCGTCGAGGCACTTGCCCTCGATCGCCGGGAGGAACGCACGCCGGTGGTGCAGCCGTAGATGAGCAGACGGACCATCAAACGAGGGTCGATAGGGCGGGAGCCCGCGCTTCTCGGTGTAGTCCGCCGGGACGGGCGACAGATCGAGCGCATCATCGACCAGTTCCGCGACGAACCGGGCCAGGTGGTCCTCGGGCAGCCAGTCGTCCAGTGACGGCGGTAGCAGCAACACCTGGTGCGGGTCGAACACCCTGAATCGCTTGCTCACCGCCGCTGGACGAGCCTGCGACCGCTTCTTCTCGACCGGATCGGCCTTAAATGATCACCAGACCCACGAGAGGTTGTCGCGTCCTAACCCACGCTCATAGCCTGACGGCATGTTGGGTATCGGACACTTCTGGGCTTTCCTCGCCGTGGTCGCTGTGCTGATCGCTGTTCCGGGGCCGAGCGTGGTGTTCGTGGTCGGGCGCGGGGTGGCGCTCGGGCGTCGGGCGGCGCTGGCCACGGCGGTGGGCAACAACGGCGGGGTGCTGATCCAGGCCGTGTTGGTGGCCTTCGGGCTGGGAGCCGTGGTCACGCGGTCGATCGTGGTCTTCTCCGTGCTGAAGTTCGCAGGCGCGCTGTATCTGGTCTACCTCGGCGTCCAGACGTGGCGACATCGCGGGGAGCTGGCCGTCACGGACGCGCAGCAGCGGCCACCCACGAACGTGTGGCGCATCGTCCGGCAGGGTTTCGTTGTCGGAGTGAGTAATCCGAAGGGCTTCCTGATCTTCTCGGCTGTGCTGCCCCAGTTCGTCAACCGCTCGGCAGGGCACGTGACGCTGCAACTCCTGCTCCTCGGCATCGTCTGCGCCGCTGTCGCTCTGGTCTCGGACTCGGCCTGGGGGTTCCTCGCCGGGACGGCGCGTAACTGGTTCCGTGGGTCGCCCCGTCGCCTGTCCGCGATTGGTGCAGTGTCCGGGACCGTGATGGTCGGCCTCGGCGTCCGTCTGGCTCTCACCGGGAACGACGTGTGACAACGCAGATACTCGAAACGTTGCGCGGATCGCTGGTTACTGAGACACGCTCCTAGCCCGCCGCGCCGGCACCACCGCGCTCACGGCCCGCCGACGGCTCGAAGCCCTCCTGGACAGCCAGGTGCTGCGCCTGGCCACCGAGCTCGACCTCGCACTGTTTGGCGCGCAGACCGAGGCACTGCTGTGCATCTCGGTGCGGCCAGGTGCACTGCAGGAGGCCGCGCGGCCCCTGAGCGCCCATCCGCACGTCCGGTTCTGCGCCGCCATCAGCGGGTTCGCCAACCTGGTCGTTGCCGTCGTCGCCGCGAACCTCGACGCCCTGTACACCTTCCTCACCGGCGCCGTCGGCCCCTTGGAAGCGGTCACCGCCATCGACGCCACCCTGCTGCTGGCGACCGTCAAACGCACGGGCCTGATACGACACTGACGAAAGTAACGGCGGCCACGCATACGGCGTGGGTGTGAATTCACCGCCCGATCGGCCACTTCCAGCTGGGGATCCACGTCAGAGACCTCGCAGCGGGCCGTTGGCGCTGGTCAACGGACAACAACAAACCCTGTCCATAACTTTGGTTCCGCAGCCCACCCGGTGGGCAGGCAGGGCAGGGCTTTCCACGGCCACGGTGAGCATCGGCTCGGGCAAGGACCAGCTCATGCGGTGATGCCTTCCACGCCGACCACCGTTCTTGGCTCCAGTGGCCAACTGCCATAGCGGAGCCGGACAGGATCTGCTGTCCGGCTCCGCGGCAGGATCAGGCGATCAGGTTGTGCAGACCTGCCGTGCAGGCGCCAGCGGCGGACGCCGGCGGCGTAGGCGGACAGCGTGTACAGGGGGCCGCCGTTCCAGGCATGGTTGTGGGTACCACCCGACTTGTCCCAGATCTCCCACAGTGTGTAGCAGGTGGTAGGCGACGTTCCCGCAGCCGCGCGACCAGGCACCTTTCCTCGTCTGGCTCGGCTGACTCATCCGCGCATGAACCAACGGCGGTGTGGACGATCCATGATTCCCCAGCCCGTGGGACGCCTTGATCGGGCGTCCCGACGTTGGCCGTTCGCCCCTTATGAGGTGGATCTTGCTCCGCGCCTGCCGGCGCCGACCTGGCGGCCGTCCGGACTGGCGGACGGGGCGACGTCAGGCGGGGGCGCTGAGCGGGGGGTGCTCGAGTACGCGGGGCTTGTACTCGACCAGCTGGATGCGGCCGTCGAAGGTGCAGTGGTCGATCATCTCGAGGGCGACGTCCGGATAGCCGTCGTAGATGCGTTCCTCTCCCGTGGCCCCGGTGATCACCGGGAACATCACGACCCGGAAGCGGTCGACGAGTCCGGCTCGGAGCAGCGACCGGCACAGGCTGAGGCTGCCGATCGTGCTGAGGAGCCCCGGGCCGCTCGACTTCATGGACCGGACCGCCTCGACGGCGTCGTCGCGGACGAGCGTGGAGTTGGCCCACGTCAGTGGCTCCTCGAGTGAGGAGGAGAACACCACCTTGGACGCTCGCGTGAGCTCGTCGACGGACGCCTCTTCCTCGGGCCTGAACTCGTCCTGGCCCTTCGGGACCTCGCCTGCGGCGAAGCCCGACATCAGGCGGTAGGTGTTCGCTCCCATCAGGTAGGTGGCCTCGGGCTGCTCGCCGAGCCATGCGAGGTACTCCGGGCCCTCGAGACCCCAGAACCCGGGCCATCCCTCTCCCGACGCGTAGCCGTCGAGGGAAGTGATGAAGTCGACGAGAAGCTCCGACATGGCGGTGTCCTTTCCTGGGATGTCACCAGCTTGGACCGGCCGGGAGCCGCAAACTCATCGGCCGCGCAGGGGAGTAACGGAAAAACCCACGACGATCACCGCACCGGCAGGGAACCGCGACCGCGAACGTGGGTGAAGCAGATGAAGCTGATCACGACAATCGGCCCGTCCCCGGCATTCGAACTGCCGGGGACGGGATCACCGATGCCACCAGCGTCCCGCTCGCGGTCACTCTGACCGGCGGCAACCGCACCGACCGTCATCCAGCTCATCCCACTGCTTCAGGCAGTACCGCCCGTGCGCGGCACCTGAGCGTGAAGCCGACCTTCGCCCGCCGCGGCACCGAGCGCGGCTCCAGCCACGGAACCCAACGCTGGCTCGTGGAGCGCGCGTTCACCCACCTGCACCGGTTCCCCCGCCTGCGGCTCCACTGGGAGATACGGGACGGCATCCACGCGGGTCAGTGCCGGGCGAACTGAACCTGCGTCGCTTGTAGGACATTCGGCAGCACCGCGAGTCCGCTGACGGTCAGCTGTTCCCCGTAGATGTCGGTGATTCTGATCGCTTTCCCACAGCCGCTGCCGTCGGCGGAGACGAAGTAGTTGAAGCTGGTGCGGGGCAGCTGCCGCCAGCCGCCCCCGGTGCTCACTTCCAGCCGCGCGACCGGGTTGCGGTGACCGATCACCTGGATGCCGCACCAGTAGACGCTGGAGCCGGTCTTGTACCTGATGGACATCGTGCCGACGGAGCTGGGGCTCACCAGGCTCCAGGTGATGGGGAGCCTGCCGACCTTGAGGTCGGCGAGCTTGGCGAAGGCCTGCTGGCTGAGGTCGATCTGCCCGGGTGCGCAGGGCAGAGGGCATTCGTTGGTGATCCGTACCGTGATCGACTTGCCGTTGGCCGCGCGGACGAGAACGTACGCGCCGCAGGCCCGGGAGGTCTCGTAGTCGGTGGTGTTCATCGCCGCGATCATCATGTCCGGGCTCGGACCGAACAGACAGGCCCCGTCCCCGACACCGGCCTCGTAGGCGGTGGCGACGCCCTGATACGAGGTGTTGGGCCGGATCCGCCCTGCCGACGGGGGCGTGGTGGACGTGCGTGAGGACTTCGGGGCGCCCTTGGACGACTTCGGCGCCTTGGGGGGTGTCTTGGTCTTCGGGCTGGTGGAGCCGCTTGCACTCGGGCTTGATGATGGGCTCGGCGTCGCGCTGGGAGATGCCGAGCCGGCAGTGCGGGCGGCTTTCGGTTGTGTGCTGACGAGGGGCGTGGCCGCGGCCGGTCCTGCATCGACCTTGTGGCCGGGGAGCAACGCCGTGACCAGGTAGGCGAGAACGCTCGCGGTGGCAAGCGCCACCGTGGCGCCCAGTACGAGTCTGCGTCTGCGCCTGCGCTGCCGCGCGACCTGCCTCGTTGTCATGATTACCTGTCCGTTCAGGATTGTGCCGATGGTGCACTGGTCAGTGCCCGCCCACGGCGAAAAGGTTGCCGCCGACTTTGCGTGGCCCAGGGGCGTCTGCCAGGCGCAGGACGGGCCCTGAAATCTGGGAGCCTCCCAAGACCCGACGGTCACTTCCGGTGCAAGGAGCCGGCGTTTCTCAGGCCGACTCGCGGACGACCAGCGCGGTACGGAGGATGACGTGGCGGTAGGCCACTGACGGCTCCTCGATGCCCTCCAGGAGCAGCCGGATCATGGTCCGGCCCATCTCCTCCAGCGGTTGACGAACCGTGGTGAGCTGCCGCTTCGTGCGCTGGGCCAGTGGGAAGTCGTCGAAGCTGATCACGGCGCCGTCGTGTGGCACGCGCCGTCCTGCCGCGTGCAACGCCTGCAGAGCCCCCGCGGCCGTGGTGTCCGACGCGGCGAGAACTGTTGCCCGGCGTTGAAAATGCCGACGAAGGCGGCGTTCACGATGCCGATGAACTCTGACGGCGACGCCCCACCGTTGGGTGCTCCGGTGGGGCGGTCGTCGGCAAGGTGTCGTTTTCTTCGGCGAGGTGCCGATGGTTCAGAACCTGTATCCAATACTCAAGATCATGCCGTCATCCGCCGGATGTCGTCGGTGATGCCCTTCAGCGGCGCCGTGTTGCCGATGGAGGCGAACCAGTCCCACAGCTCCAGCGCGTGATAGAGACGGTAGAGGCTGACCCGCTCGCTCCAGTCGGCGGGCAGTGTGCCGTAGCCGTGGCAGAGCGCTTCGCGTTTGTCCTGGTCCTCGTGGACGCAGTAGTAGTCGGTCTTGGCCAGGTCCATCAGTGGATCCGCGGCGATCGCGTTCTCCACGTCGATGAAGCCGCTGACCTGCCATCCGCCGCCGTCCTCAGCGACCAGGACGTTGCCCTCGTGGAAGTCGTTGTGACACAGCACGGCATGCCGGCACGCGCCGAGCAACTCGGCCTGCCGAGCGACCTTCGCTTCGATGGCCGTCGCGAGCGCCGCATCGCCCCCGTGATCGGCGTACTCCCTGAGCTTCTTGAGGAACTGCCGTGTCATATAGGCGGTGTTTGTCGGTTCGGGATCCAGAACCTGAGTGGTGAGGTATCCGTAGGCGTCCTGCGGGATCTGGTGGACTGCAGCCATGCAACCCCCAATCTGGCGGTAAATCTCCCGCAGCGGTGCCCTGTCGAGGGCGTGGCTGACGGCAGACAACGGCTGCCCCCTGAGCATCGTCATCACCGTGTAGCAGCGGCCGAGCGCGTTGTCAGCGTCCCCATGGTGCAACACGGCAGGCACCGGCCCGACACCGTGCTGCTGAAGCAGGTGGTAGACGTAGATCTCCTTCTCCTGTTTCCACCGCCATCGATCGTCATAGATCTTGATGACGACCGGCTCGGCCGCCCCGACGAACCGGATCTCGAAGATCGTGCTCAGCTCCCCGCCAGTGCGCAGAACGATCTCCCCGACGGACTCGGTGGGAAGGATGGGATGCAGGAGTTCCTCGGCCATCGCCGGCGGCAGCGCTGTTGTAGCGGACACGCTGAAACCGTAGATGAGTCAGGGCGGACGTCGCGAGCGAAATCTTTCAGCAGCAGGCTTTCAGTCGCCGACCACCTCATTCACGGCGGCCCGAGAGGCTGCCTCGTCGACAACAAGGTTCTTGCCGGTGGCGAAAGCGGCGACAAGGGCCTGCAGGGCGAGGTTGTTGACCGCCCACGGGTAGCGGCGCGAGGTTGTGTGGATCAGCGTGAGGGCGTCCTCGGTGAACAACTGGTCCGGACGCCCGGCGATCTTCAGGTGGTGGGCGACGTAGCTGGTCGTCTCGGTGGAGGTCATGCCCGGCATCGTGTAGCGCAGGGCGGTCCGCTGCTCCAGCGCGGCCAGGACGGCGAGTTTCATCGTGCGTCTGAGGGTGGGCTGGCCGACTGGCAGGCAGGACAGCGGGGAGTCCTGGTCCATGCCCTGGTTGGTCAGCATGCGGACGGTTTCCAGTTGTTCGTAGGAGAGCAGGTGGGCCTCGTCCAGGACTGGGACGAGGGTGCGTCCGCGCTCCTCTCGCTCGGACAGCAGAGCCTTGGCCGTCTGGACGGCGAGGCGGGAGCCGAGGTGGGAGGGGGTCTGGCCGAAGGCGCCCCACGATCTCCTCGTGGATGCCGCGGACTCCGATCAGCGGGTTCGGGATGTAGATGACGGTGTGCTTCGACGGGTCGAGGGCGTCCAGGCAGGTGCGGACCGAGACGGTTTTGCCGGCGCCGTCCTCGCCGGTGACCACGCCGATCGACCGTTCGGCGATGCACCAGGAGATGCGGGCGACGGCCTGGTTGTGGGAGTCGTGCCGGTGCAGCATGCCCGGCGCGAGGTTGCGTCCGAAGGGCATGCGCTCGAACCCGTAGTGGGCCTGCAGTTCCTCAATCACGCTGACTCTCCGGGAAGTTCGCAGGTGAGGGCTGGTCGGGTGGGGCCTGGAGATGTTCGGTGAACAGCTCCAGCGAGACGGTGATCCAGTCGACGGCGGTGTCGAAGCCGAAGTGCTCGGCCAGCGCCTGGTCGGCGTGGGCGTCGCAGACCTCGAAGAGGCCGTGCAGCTCGGCTAGGGGCGGTCCAGTCGCCGCTGGTGGAGGGCCTGGCCATGGGCTCAGCCCTGGTCGGTGAGGCCGAAGCTCTCGGCGGGCGGCTCGGCCAGTGCCGCGTAGTTGATCTTTGTGCCGAGGTGGTTGGAGTGTGCGTTGTCGACCAGGCCGAGGTAGTCGATGCCGGTGGTCACTTTGGGTTCCTCGGCGGGGATCTCGGGCCTGGCCTTGGGGTGGGAGTGCCGGTTCGATCTGGAACGGGGTGGCGGTGCCCGTGTCCTTCCCGTCGAGGCGGACCCGCAGGAAGGTCAGGTCGAAGGGGTCGAAGTCCAGTTCGACCTTGTGGCCGACCAGGTCGGGTTCGACCTGGTAGCGGTTGCCGTGCAGCGAGACGGTCGCGGTCTTGGCAACCCGGCGGTGCTCGGACCAGCGGAAGGCTTCGGCCAGGTCCGCCGGCCGCGGGACGGGGAAGGGGGCCCGCGGCCATCCACCGCTGAAGCGGTTCCTGCCTGGTCTCACTGTGGACGCGGCGGTGGTAGATGTTCTCGACCCAGGCGGTGAACAGACGGTTCATCTCCGCAAGGTCCTTGATCTCCCTGCCGGCCTCGCCCTTGTCGGAGGCGATCTCGACGGTGAACTCGCCGTTCACGGTGCGGAAAAACCTCTCGATCTTCCCACGTCCCTCGGGGCGCCCGGGGGCGGAGTGCACCAGCTTGATGCCGAGTTTCGCGCAGGCCCTCGGCAGGCACGAGTCCACGAACGCGGAGCCATTGTCGACGTAGATGTACTGCGGGACACCACGAGCGGCGAGCGCGGGACGCAGGGCGGCGGCCAGGCGGACGGTGTCCTCCGCGAAGCCCCAGCGGTGCCCGACCACCGCCCGTGAATGATCGTCCAGGAAGGCGAACAAGTACGTCTTGCGGCCATCGATCCGCGGCCCGTGCAGCGCGTCGCCAACCCAGAGCTCGTTGGGCCGGTCGGCCTCGAACCGGCCGAAAGCATCGGCGGGCTTGGCCGTCCTGAGCGCGACCGGGCCGGTGCGGTGGAACATCCGCTGCAGCGTGCGCTCGTCCGACGCTCAGCCGAGCTGAGCCCGCAGAATCCTTCTGACCTGCGCGGCCGTGGGGTCCGGGTTCTCCTTCTTCAGGGGCATCGCCAGCTCGACCACCTCGGGCGGGGTGCGGGGATGGGACTGGCGCGGGGAGGGCACGAGCGCGTCGAAGCCGTCCTGGCGCCACTCCAGGATCCACCGGTCCAGCGTCCACCGGGTGATCCGCACCGGCCGTCCGTCGGCGTCGATGTGCTCCTGCTGGGCAAGCTTGCGCACCAGAGCACCGCGCTGCCGGCCGGGCAGGCTCGGGTCGGCGGCCTCAAGGATGAGCATGTAGCCGAACAGGCCGATCCGCCGGGCTCTCTCCGTCAGGGCTGCCTCGTCGTCGTCTCTCTTGGGCACGTCCACCTTCCTCACCGTCTCGTCACGGGCATGGGCCCGCCGAGGCTGTCAGGAACAACCCGTCAAAGATCAGGGGCAGTTGGTGCTGATCGGCGATCAAGGCCATCTCGGCGACAGCAACCGGCCCCGGCTCGCCGCGGAGGCCAACTGCCAGGGCGACACCTCGCCGACGCCCGCCCAGCGTGAGACCGCGGCCTTCCACGCCCCGACCACGGCCGCCACCGCGTCCGCGAACCGGCTCGCCGACGCGGCAGGCGGGACGGGATCGGGCCCGGTATCGACCAGCAGCACCGTGAAGTACACGCGAACGCGCTCAGCCTGTTGTTCGAACCGTTGCAACCAACCCCGCACCGTCTCCACCGGCCGCCCCAGCAAGGCCGCGATCGCCCTCGCACCCGAACCGGCCGCCTTGGCCACCAGCGCGGCCCCTATCACGTCCGCCAAGTCCACCCGCCTGACCAGCACGAACACCGGGAGAAGCACATGCGAACCCCCGCAGCCCGAGCATCGGGCCCGCCGCGGCTGTACCCGCACGACACCGTCCACGCCCGGCGGCACGCGATGCCTCGCCCACCCCCCATGGCGCGAGCACACCCCCGCAATCCGGGCACTCGATCTCGCCCGCCGACAATCTGGCCTCGACCCTGGCCGCGTCCTTCTCTACCGTGAGCACCGGCGCCTCCATGCGCTGCACGGCCCTCCCGGACTCGGCCAAGAGATCGTCGGGAGGACCTTCGCAGGGCCCTCCTCATCGGCAAGGTGTCGCCGCCAACGAACACCCGGACCCTGCAGACATGCGTCCGAATCCGTCGGCACACAGCATGCCCTCAACCCACCGCCCACATAGGCACCTTGAGTGTCGTCCAACAAGGCCGGGACGGAGGTGAAACGGCGGGAGAGCAAAGACCTCCCGCCCGGCAGACTGCGGCTGGCCTCGCCGTACGACACGGGACGCACGCTACGGCCTCGAACAGGGCTCCTGGTGGACCGGCTACAAGATCCACATCAGTGAGTCCTGCGACGAAACTGATGACCAGGACTCGGCTTCCGGCGGCCAGGCGACGACCCCCGGAGCCGACGGACCGCCACCGCGCTTGATCACCGGCATCGCGACCACCGGCATCGCGACCACCGACGCCACAGTGACCGAACCGGTCCATCACATGCTCGCCGCCCGCGATCTCCTGCCCGCCGAGCACTTCCTCGAGTCCGGTTATGCCTTCGCCGAGTTGATCGTTGGCATCAAGAAGAACGTCGGGGTCACCCTGGTCAACCCGGTCCTGATGAACAGTTCACCCCAGGCGCGTGCCGGCCGGGTTCGACCGCACCGCGTTCACCATCGATCGGGACAAGCGGCAGGCCACCTGCCCACGCGGGGACACCAGCACCTGGTGGAGCCCCGCGACCCAGCGCGGGATCAAGGCCATCGTCATCAAAATCGGCAAGGAGACATGCCGCCCCTGCCCGGTGAGAGACCAGTGCACCCGCTCGAAGACCGGTGGCCGGACCCTTTCCCTGCAACCCCGCGAAGTTCAAGAAGTCCTCGACCATGCCCGCCTGCGGCAGGGCGACGAGCAGTGGCGAGCCAAGGACGCAACCCGCGCGGGCATCGAGGGAACCATCCACCAGGCCGTCGCGGTCACCGGGATGAGACGTGCCCGCTACTCCAGAAGACCCACCTGGAGCACGTCCTCTCCGCCGTTGCACTCAACCTCATACGCCTCGATGCCTGGTGGAACGGCCACCCGCTCGACCGCACCCGCGTCAGCCACCTTGCCCGCCTCGGCAAAGGCGCACACCGAGGCGCGGGCGTCGACGCGGGTTCACCGCAAGAGGTTGGTCTACTTCTGCGAGTGGCTGGCGGCGGTGCCCACGGCGACGGCGTTGGCGGCGACAATCACGGTGATGGCCAGCCACGATGCCGCACCGAGGTGCTGGTCAAGGACGAGCATGCCGATCAGAGCGGCGAACACCGGGTTGACGCTCATGAAGATCCCGAAGAAGCGCGCGGGGACCCGGCGCAGCGCGAGCAGGTCGGCGAGAAACGGCACCGCGGAGGACAGCACACCGGCAGCCAGCGCGCACAGCAGGGCGCCGACGGTGGGCTGGTGGAGCCACAGGACCGCAGCGCCGAGGGGCAGATAGAGCAGGCCGGAGACGGCCGCGGCGGCGGCCGATCCCTGCAGCCCGGGCAGGCGCTCGCCCACGGTGCGGTTGAGCAGGATGTAACAGCCCCAGCAGACGGCGGCGATCAGGGCCAGGCCGATACCGAGATAGTCCGTGCTGGGCCGGGGGCGGGTGAGGACCACCACGCCCACCGCGGCGGCGAGAGCACAGGCCAGATCGATACGCCGGCGAGATCTTGCCAGCGCCACAGCGAGCGGGCCGAGGAACTCCAGAGTAACCGCCAAGCCGAGCCCGATCCGGTCGATCGCCGCATACAGCGTGAGGTTCATGGTCGCGAACACCGCGGCAAGGCCAAGGACCGGACGCCACTGCGCGGCGGTGAATGAACGCAGGTTCGGCCGGCCGGCGCTCAGCAGCACCACGGCGGCCACCCACTGGCGCACGGCCACCACTCCCGCCGGCCCCAGCACCGGGAAGGCGAGCGCGGCTATTGATGCTCCGACCTGGTTGGACAGGCCGCTGCCCATCATCAGCGCCACCCCGGACCACCGGGGCGACGACGCCTGCACCGCAGCGGCCGAAGTCTCTGCGCGAGCTTCGAGTGTCATGGCACGACCATCCGCCAGACCGACGCATACGCAAAATGCATCCGAACCCCCAGCTATACGCTGGACGTATGGATGGTCGTACGGAACTGGAGCTGCGGCACCTGCGTTGCCTGGTCGAGATCGTCGACACCGGCAGCTTCACCGACGCCGCGAGCGAGCTGGGCGTCTCCCAGGCCGCGGTCTCCCGCACACTGCTCGCACTGGAGCGCATCCTCGGCGTGCGACTGCTGCACCGCACCAGCCGCACTGTCACCCCCACCACCGCAGGCGTGCAGGTTCTCGCCCGCGCCCGGAATCTCCTGGTCGACGCCGACGAACTGGTCCACCAGGCCACCACCGGCCACACCCGGCTGCACATCGGCCACGCCTGGTCCGCGATGGGCCGCCACACCGCCGAGTTCCAGCGCCGCTGGCGCGACCGCTACCCCAACGTCGAACTCCACCTGATCCGCCACAACACCCCCACCGGCGGCCTCGCCGAGGGCCTGTGCGACCTGGCCGTCCTCCGCACCCCCGTCGACACCCGCCGCTACGCCCACGCCCTCGTGGGCCACGAACGCCGCTACGTCGCCCTCGCCTCCGACGACCCATGGACCAGACGTCGCAGCATCCGCCTGGCGGAGATCCGCGAGCGCACCCTAGTGGTGGACCGCCGAACCGGCACCACCACCTTGGAACTGTGGCCCGAAGACGCCCGCCCTGCCGTGGAGTACACCCGCGACGTCGACGACTGGCTCGCCACCATTGCCGCCGGCCGCTCTGTCGGCGTCACCCCGCAGGCCACCGTCGCCCAGTACCGCCGCGACGGCATCACCTATCGCCCCCTGCGCGACGCTGTCCCTGTCCCCGTCCACCTCATCTGGGGCCGACAGGACCCCCACCCGGCCACCCACGCCGCCGTCGCCCTGCTCACTGACCTCTACCGCGAAGACGCCTGACACCCGAGCTCATGGTCTGCCCTCCGAGCTCCAGGCACTGATCGACGCAGTCACCACCGGACTCTCCCTCGCCGAGTGACCGAATGAGCCAGCAGGATCGGCACCGGCCGCAAACCCACCCTCACACCGGCCGACCAGATCCAGGTCACCATCCTCTAGGGGTGAGTGTTCCTCACGGGACGCTGCACGTCGCGGGCCTGCGGCCTCGGCGCGGAACTCGTACGCGCCACGCGAGCTTCCGCACCGTGTCGCGCCAGAACAAGGCGGGCCGTACGGGCCATGGCCTCGTCGACCATCTCACCTTCGAAGGTCACGGCGCCCGTGCCCTCTCGCTGTGCCGCCTCGACCGCCGCGATCAGCTCTGCGCAGCGGGCGAGTTCGTCGGGGCCGGGGGAGAACACCTCGTTGATCACGGGGACATGGGAGGGATGGATCGCCATCATGCCCTCGTAGCCGAGAGAGCGGTTCTGTTCGGCGAAGGCACGCAATCCCGGCAGGTCGCCGATGCGCGTCCACAGTCCGCCGACCGGGCACGGCACTCCGGCTGCCCTGGCGTCCAGCAGAACACGGGAGCGCAGGTCCACCGTTTCGGTTCCCTCAGGGCTCCAGCGGTAGCCGACGGCGCGTTCCACATCGCCGCCGGGGGCGGTGAGAGCACCCAAGTAGGCGATGCGTGAGGCGGCTCGGGCGATGTCGTAGGCCGCGCGCAGGCCGCGCGCCGTCTCCAGCAGGGGCACCAGGGCGATCCCTCCCGGTGGCAGGCCCTGTTCCTGTTCGCACCAGCCCAGCAGCCGGTCGGCAAGCCTCACGTCCTGAGCGGAGCGGACCTTGGGAAGGACGACACCGGCGAGCCCGGGCCGTACGACCGCGCGTAGTTCCTCGGCCCCCGCCCAGTCGTCCAGCGGGTTGACACGGACGAACAGCGCCATCCGTCCCGCCTGCCCGGCCGGCGTGCCGGCGGCCTGTGCGACGGCGTCGGCCACCTGTGCGCGGGCGGCGAGCCTGCCCGCGGCGGGCACCGCGTCCTCCAGGTCGAGGATGGCCGCGTCGGCGCCCGCCGCCCGGGCCTTGGGCAGCCACTCGGTTCTGGTGCCGGGGACGAAGAGCAGGGAGCGCAACGGGGGCCGGCCCACCACTTCCTCGTCCGGCTCGGCAGAGCTCTTCGACGACCCCCTAGATGACATCGCTCTTCTCCAGGTCGGCCAGTTCTTCCGCGCTGAGTCCGAGCCACTGCCCGTAGACCAGGTGGTTGTCCTGCCCGAGGGCGGGACCCGTCCGCCAGACCCGCCCGGGGCGCTGCCGGAAGTGCGGGATCACCGCCTGCATACGTACCGGACCGAGATCGGGGTCATGGACGGTGACGATGTCCTCGCGTTCGGCATACACGGGGTCGGCGGCGATGTCCGCGGCGTCGAACACCCGCGAGGCCACGACTTCGGCGCGAGCGAACTCCTCCAGGCACTCGCCGGTGACGCGCTCCGCCACCCAGTTCCGCAGGTTCTCGTCCAACTCTTCGCGCCGGTCGTACTGTTGCTGGGCCGTGGTGAACTCCTCCTCGGGGAGCCCCAGCAGGCGGGCGATGTTGCGGACCGATCGCAGCGTCGCGGAGGTCACCGTGATCCACTCGCCGTCGCGGGAGCGGTAGGTGTTGATCACGGCTCCCGGGGCGACCGCCAGCTGGTTGCCGCAGCGTTCGGGTACCCGTCCCAACTGGTCGTGGACGATGACCTGCCACTCGACCAGACGGAACAGGGACTCGAAGAGAGCGAGGTCGATCCACTCGCCGTCGAACCCGGGGTCGTGGTCGCGGCGGTGAAGTGCGGCGAGGACGGCGTAGGCGCCCATCAGGCCGGTCACGGCGTCGCCGTGCGAGAAGCCGGTGTGCACGGGCGGGCCGTCGGGAAAGCCGGTCAGGTGGACGACACCGCTGCGCGCCTCACCCACCTTGCCGAAGCCGGGGGCGTCCGCCTGTGACGAGGTGGCGCCGAAGCCGGAGATCTGCAGCAGCACGGCCCGGGGGTTGATCCGGTGCACGGAGTCCCAGTCGAGTCCCCAGCTGCGCAGGCGTCCCGCGCGCAGGGTGACGATGACGACGTCCGCCCAGGCGACGAGCCGGTGGGCGACGAGCCGGCCGGCCTCGTGGTGCAGATCGAGGGTGACCGAGCGCTTGTTGCGGCCGGCGACCTTGAACCACAGGGGAACACCGTGGCGTTGGGGCCCCATGGCGCGGGCCGCGTCGCCGGTGCCGGGTGGCTCCACGTGTACGACGTCGGCCCCTTGGTCGGCGAGCATCGAGCCGGCCAGCGGACCGGCCACCACATGGGCGAACTCGACCACCTTCAGCCCGTGCAACTGCCCGCTTCCGGTGGTGTTCCGCTCGTCGTCCGACACCGCTGAGCTCCCTTGCCCTGCTGTTCCGCGTGGGTCCCCGACAGCGTCGTCCGCGTGGGTGCGGCACGGCCGTCGCCGTGTCCTCAGACTGCCGGAGCGCAGAAATGCCTGTCGAGCAACAGAAGGCCATCAATCAATGCGAAAAACGCATGATTCGGTGGAGCCGGTACCAGTGCGCGGCTTCAAGCCCACGAAACACCGGGCGGAAGTGGACGCCCCCGGAGGCGGAACTCCTCGAGCGTCTCCAGGAACCGCTCCGTCACGGTGGGGAGCGTTCGCCGGGCGCGCAGCGCGATGTCCAGGCGCCGGTCCACCACGGGGTCCACCAGAGGACGGCAGACGACGGGTCCGGCACCCATCAGCGGAAGTACAAGGGCCGGCATCGCCGAGACCCCGAGGCCGGCGGTCACCAGTCCCCCCACGGTCGCGATACTGCCCGCCTCGGCCGCCGGCACCGCGTGCGCGTCGATCTGGGCGAACGCCGCGTCGGTGAGCCGGCGCACGCTCGAGTCGCGCCCGACGGCCAGGAACGGCTGACGAGCCAGGTCGTCCCAGGCGATCTCGTGGCGGTCGGCGAGCGGGTGGCCTTCCGGCAGCACCGCGACGAAGCGGTCCCTGACCAGGGGGCGGTGCTCCAACTGCTCCGGCGGGTTACCGACGGTGGTGATCGCGAAGTCGGCGTCGCCGGACAGGACCCGGTCCAGTACCGACCGCTCCAGGCCGTCGAGGAGTCGTACCGCCACCCGGGGCCGCCGCTCGCGGAAGTCGGAGATCACCTGCGGCAGGAGCACCGCCGCGACGGAGGGAAGAGTGGCCACGGCGACCGTTCCCGACTCGCCGAGCAGGTATCGCCTGAGCTCCTTCATGCCCGCCCGGTGAGCGGTGACGATCTGCTCGGCGACCCGCAGGGCCTCGACGCCCGCCGCGGTCAACTGCACGTTGCGGGTGTCCCGTTCCAGGAGCTGAACGCCCAGTTGTCGCTCCAGATCCGCGACCGTGCGGCTGAGCGAGGACTGGGACACATGCATCTTTGCGGCGGCCGCGGTGAAGCTCGCGGCCCGTGCGACGGCCGCGTATGCCGCCAGTTGACGCAGAGTGGTGGCCTCCATGGCCGACGAGCATAGGCTCACCCGCCCGGGATTGATGCTCTTATCGCATGGACAGATCTCGGTTTGATGCTGGACACCGATCCGGTCGTGCTCCGAAACTCTCGCGTAACACCTCGGCCCGCCCCAGCCCAGCTCCCGCCCACCGCCGCCGAGGGCCGTCCCCGAGAAAGCGAGCGCCGTCATGCTGGCAGCCCTGGGCTTCGCCACGATCGTCGTCCTCCTGCTGCTCACCATGACCAGACGCGCCTCGGTACTGGTCGCTCTGATCCTGCTTCCGGTGCTGGCGGCGCTCATCGGCGGTTTCGCGGGCGATCTGGGCGAGTTGATTCTCGGCGGGCTGTCCAAGGTGGCCCCCACCGGCATCATGATCGCCTTCGCGGTCCTGTACTTCAGCCTCATGGTGGACGCCGGGCTCTTCGACCCCCTGATCCGCGGACTGTTGCGCGTGGCGCGTGGTGATCCGTTGCGGATCACCGTCGCCACGGCCGTCCTCACGCTGTGCGTGGCCCTGGACGGCGACGGCGCCTCCACCTTCCTCATCACCGTCTCCGCACTGCTGCCGGTCTACAAGAGACTCGGTATGAACCCCCTGGTGCTGTCCGGAGTGGTCTGCCTGGGCGCGGGCGTGATGAACATGGTCCCCTGGGGTGGCCCGACCGTACGCGCCATGGCCGCGCTGAAGCTGGACAGTTCCGAGGTCTTCAACCCCGTGCTGCCCGCGATGGGCTTCGGCGTCGCCTGGGTGCTGGTGGCGTCCTACCTGCTCGGCCGCCGGGAACGCAGGCGTCTTGCCGCGCTGCCCCCGCAGGGTCCGGCCACGGACGTGCGCGAGGGCGAGGGCGGATGGGGCGACCGTGAACCCGCCGCTTCGACGACGGTCACGGCGACCACGGAACCCGAGTCGAGCCGGGACGCCACCACGGCGACGGCTGACGGGGAGCGCCAGGCCCTCCGGACTCCCGGGGACGGGCCCGGCACCGTCCGGGTCCCCCCGCTGCCGCGGACCTGGCTGACCGTCTTCAATCTCCTGCTCACCATCGCGCTCGTGGTCTGCCTGATCCAGGAAGTGATGCCGCTTCCGGTGCTGTTCGTCCTCGGGTTCGCGATCGCGCTGCTGGTCAACCACCCCACCTGGGAACAGCAACAGGCGCTGCTCGACAAGCACGCCAAGAGCGTGGTCCTGGTCACCACGATGATCTTCGCGGCCGGCGTCCTCACCGGGATCCTCACCGGCACCAGGATGATCGACGAGATGGCCGAGACGCTCGTCTCCGTCGTCCCCGACTCCTTCGGCTCGCACCTGCCCGTCGCGGTGGCCGTCACCGGCATGCCCCTGAGCCTGGTCTTCACTCCGGACGCCTACTACTTCGGCGTACTGCCCGTACTCGCCGAGACGGCGCAGGGCTTCGGCACGGACCCGGCCGAGGTCGCCAGGGCCGCCATTCTCGGCCAGATGACCACCGGGTTCCCGCTCAGTCCGCTCACCGCGTCCACGTTCATCCTGGTCGGCATGAGCGGTGTGTCGCTCGGCGAACACCAGCGCTTCATCTTCCGCTGGGCCTTCGCCACCACCCTGGTCATGACCGCCGGTGCCCTGCTCACCGGTGCGTTCCCCCTGTGACCGGTGGCCCGGTCCCGAGCGGAGTCCCCGCCGGCCGCGCGCTCCCGGCAGCCACCGCACATGCCGCTAAACCTCCAACGTGCCGTCCGATTCCCGGAGTTCGGCCAGCGCGAACGGATCCATGCACACCAGACACCCGGTCCGGGTGCCCCCACAAGAGCGAGACGAGGACGCATGAGACGGATCACCAGACGTACGGCGCTCGCAGTGACAGCAGGTGCGCTCGCGGCGCCGGCCGTGAGCACGGCAACCGCCGCGGCCGCCGACACCACGACAGCCACATCCGAAGGACGACAAGCGACCTCCGAGCGCAACCCGGTCCTGCGAGCGGACCTCGTCACGCGGGTCACGCCGAGGAACAACTGGCTGGTGACAGCCGTCGCCCTGCAGTACGCGTATCGCATCGACCTGCGCGGCGGGGTGATCCCGCCCTCGGCCTTCCAGGTGAAGGCCACGGTGGGCGGGCGAACGGCGGCCCGCACGGTGACCCGGGTCTACTCCAGCACCACCGCCGAAGTGGACGACCGGTCTCGCCCCGGACGCCGAGGGGACCGCCTGATCATCGAACTCGACCCGAACGACTCCAACGCGCGGGCCGCGGGCACCGACCCCCTTCCGCTCGACCGCGCGTACTCCGTCACACAGGTGGCGGACGTGCACACCCCGGATGGCGAAACCCTGCTCAGGGCCGGTCCGTTCGCGAGCCGGAACGACGACGTCCTCACTCCCGTGGTCGACGACTTCGCCGCCGGCTCCTTCACCGACTCCGCGGGTTTCGAACTGGACTACCGGCTGTACCGACCCGAGGGATTCGTACGGAACCCGCAGACGCGTAAGCGGTATCCGCTCGTCGTCACGCTGCACGGCGGCGGCGAAGTCGCGGACAACAACATGACCCAGCTCACGTCCAACCGGATCGCGGTCACGTTCGCCAAACCGGAACGACAGCGCCGTAACCCCGCGTTCGTCCTCTCTCCGCAGATCCCCCTGCCCCGTCCCATGGACGGACCCGACGGCACGGACTGGACCGACGCCAAGGTCCAGGCCGCTCTGATCGAACTCATCGACACCTTCGTGAGCGAGCACTCCCGCGCCGTGGACACAGCCCGGCTCTACCTCGTCGGCCTGTCCTCCGGTGGGCGCGGCATCTACAGCCTGCTGGCGAAGCGCCCCGACATGTTCGCGGCCGCCCTGCCCACGGCCGGCTGGGGCGAGACGGCCGCCATGGACAGGATCACGCACATCCCGATCTGGGCCGACCACTCCGTCGACGACCCGGTCGTCCCCTACCGGGAGGGCAGGTTCGGCAAGCCCGGCACCTGGACACTGATGAACGCGCTGGAGACCGCCGGTGCCCGGGTCAGCCGGGGGGAGTGGGCCAACGATCTGCCCAAGGAGCAGTTCGAGGCCCGGTCCCGGGCGCTCCTACGACAGGCCCGGGCCACGCGCAGTCACGTACTGTTCACGAGCTACGCGGCCGGAACGACACCGGTGAACCCACACCTCTCATGGGCCCAGACGTACGAGAACGACGTGGTCATCGACTGGCTCTTCGAACAGTCCCGGTAGCCGCCGCACGCGGCGCCCCTTCCTGTCCGGTTACCGCGCTCTCACCGCTATCCGGAGGTAAAGCAATGCGTTCGTACAGTCGTTCCACCCCCGCGACCGCGCCGTTACGGACCCGACCTCGGGCCATCACGGCACTGATCTCTCTGGCAACCACCCTCGGCTTGGCGCTGACCCTGCTGGCAGCCGCCGCCCCGCCGGCCGCCGCGGCCGACCTGCTGTCCCAGGGCAAACCCGCGACCTCCTCGTCCAGCGAGAACGCTTCCACTCCCGCGTCGGCGGCGGTGGACGGCAACACCGGGACGCGCTGGTCGAGCACGTTCGGCGATCCCCAGTGGCTCGGAGTCGATCTGGGCGCCACCGCCACCATCAGCCGAGTCGTGCTGCGCTGGGAGGCCGCGTACGCCCGCGCGTTCCAGATCCAGACCTCCGACAACGGCACCACCTGGACCACCATCTACTCGACGACGTCCGGCACCGGCGGCGTGCAGACCCTCGATGTGAACGGCAACGGCCGGTACGTCCGCCTCCACGGTACCCAGCGCGGCACCGCCTACGGCTACTCGCTGTGGGAGTTCCAGGTGTACGGCTCCGATGGCGGCACCCCTCCGGGCAACGAGATCCCGGACCCGACGACTGCCTCCCTGGAGGCCACCGACGGGCCGCTGACCACCGCCACCTACACCGTTCCCAACCCGACCGGGTACGGCTCCGGCACGGTCACGTACCCCACGGACAGTGGCTCGTATCCGGGCGTCGTCCTGATGCCCGGCTACCAGGGCACACAGCAGAATCTGCAGTGGCTCGCGCCCCGCCTCGCCTCCTGGGGCTTCGTCGTCATCAACGTCGGCACCAACACACTCACCGACGATCCAGAATCGCGTGGCCGCCAGATCACCGCCGCCGGCACCCAGTTGCTCGCGCTCGGCAACGCAGCCGGCAACCCGCTGTCCGGGAAGCTCAGCGGCACGCTCGGCGCGGTCGGTCACTCCATGGGCGGCGGTGGCGTCATGGCGGCGCTCCGGGACGACCCGCGCTTCCGGGCGGGAGTGCCGACGGCCCCTTACCACCCGAACGCGAACTTCTCCGCAGTCACCGATCCCACGTTCTTCCTGACCTGTCAACGCGACCCCGTCGCCCACGGCAACACCTACGCTGTGCCCTGGTACAACTCCATGTCCCAGGCCGAGAAGCTCTACATCGAGGTTCCGGGCGACCATCTGTGTCCGATGACGGGCTACGGCAACAAGGCCAAACAGGGCAAGTGGACCGTGTCGTTCCTCAGCCGCTGGCTGCGTGCCGACACCCGTTTCAGCCCGTTCCTGTGCGGTCCCGTACGTGACGCCGACAAGAACGACACATCCCTGGTCACGCGCTGGATGGACACCTGCCCGCACTGACCGGGGGCGGCCCCTGTCCCGGGCCCGCCGCCGGCTGGAACCACGGGTGCACCGGTCCCGCCCGGTCGTAGACCTCCGGGTTCCAGCAGCGTCATCTCCTTCCCGAGGCAACGTCCGCGCCCCAGGGAGGAGATGACGCCGCCAAGGCAACCGGTCCTCGACGCACAGACAGCCGCTGCCCCTGACATCGGACAGGGGCAGCGGCTGTTCGGCGAGGTCGGGACGGCGTCTTCAGAGCGTCGGCGCACGTTCGGGCTGTGGTTCGCCGGTGGCCTTCGCCCTGGCCACCGTCATCCTCAGCAGGGGCAGCGAGGCGACGAAGGTGCCGATGGCCAGAACGAGACTCAGTACGCCGGCCCCGGCGCCGTCGAGGAGGGCGCCGACGGCCAGGGGCCCGATGCCTGTGCCCAGCGCGCCCGCGCCGCTGAGGGAGGCGACCAGGCCGCCGGTCGGGTCGATGAGCGCGGCGGCGAGCATCTGCACCAGAACGGCCGGTTGGCAGATCTGGCACAGGAGAGCCGTACGGTGAAGACCACGGGGTCGTCGGTGAAGATCAGGACCGGCATCGCGAGGGCCTGCGCCGTGATGAAGACGGCCATCGACCGCAGGCGCCCGAAATGCCGCGCGGTGACGGGTCCCACCACGGCGCCGACGAGGGCCACGACGCTGGAGACGGCGAGGACGGCCGACACGGCCGAGTGCGACATGCCGGTGTGCTCACGCCCCAGGACCGAGGCGTACGACCCCACGCCCATGGTGAGGCCCATCGCGAGAGCGGCGGCCGGGCTGCCGGCGCCACGGGTGACCTTTGTGCGGAGCTTGACGGTGGAATCGGGTCACCGTGGCGGGTGACGGGCCGGCCGCGCCGCCGAGGAACTGCTCCAGTGCGGGCACGAAGTCTCCGGACGACAGTCCAGGCAGGTAGAGCAGTGGCAGCACCTCGGAGATCTTCGGCGACTTGCGGCACCACGGCGGCAGGATCTTGGAGGAGAACCGCTTGCGCTCGCCGGTC
>NZ_JBVIYK010000027.1:0-65048 GCF_055592645.1 Streptomyces sp. NPDC041108
AGATGTGGTGGTTGGGGATGGGAGTTCAGATGTGTGCTTTTCCGGTTTGGGCCGGGCGGCCGCTGCCCCTGAGCGGCCGCCCGGCCCTTTCGCGTGTTCACAGCCAGGCCAGTGAGGCCGCCCTCTCCAGGACGCTCCGGGCGGCGGCCTCGTCGCCGGTGACGCCCCTCGGGACGTCCTGCGGGGCGTGGCGGCCGCCGACCAGCAGGCAGAAGTCCACGGGGTCCAGGGTGAGTGCGGCCCGTACGGGACCGCTGTCGTCGCCGAGGATCCAGCTGGTGCCGGCGGGGCCGGTGACCTCGAAGCGGACGCAGGGCGCGTCGTGGAGGGCCGGGCCGAGGATGCGGACGGCCAGGCGGACCAGGGACCAGAGGTGTTCGGCCGGGGGCGGAGGGACGGGGAGGCCGAGCGCACGGCCGATGTCGTCCGTGTGGATCCACGCCTCGAAGGCGCGGACCAGGAAGTGGTCGGCGACCGGCAGCCGCAGGCCCATCACCGTGACGGGGCGGGCGGCGAGTTCGGGGTCGGCGGCCTCGGGGGTGGCCAGCAGCGCGGCGGCCTGCGCGGCCCAGGCGGCGACCGTCTCACCCGGTGCGCGCCCGTGCTCGTGGGCGATGACGTCGGCGGTGCGCCGGGCCCAGGCGTCCGCCGGGGGCGTCCCCTCCGGGATGTGCGAGGCGGGCAGCGGCGTGTCCAGGCCGAGGCGTACGGCGAGGTGCTCGTCGGCGGCGACGAGGTGCGCGACGGTGGCGTGCGCGTCCCAGTCGTGCACCACCGGTGTGCCCCAGCGGCCGTCCAGTTCCGGTACCAGCGCCTGGAGTCCGGCCACGGCGGCGGCGTAGGGGGCGGCGTGGTGGGCGATCTCGGCGGCGCGGGGGCGGCGGGAGCGCAGGGCGAGCGCGAGGACGCCGTCGGCGCTCCCGTCCGGGGCGGCGGCACCGCCTCGAGCGGGGGCCGGCCCGCCGTCCAGCAGGCGTACGGTGTCGCGGAGCCGTTCGGCCTCCGCCGCGCACGACTCGCAGCCGGCCAGGTGCAGGGGGACCGTCCGCCGGTCGCCGGGGGGCAGCGCGCCGACCGCCCAGGCGGCCAGCAGCTCCCGTACGCCGTCGTGGTCGTTGGTCATCGCGCGCCGCCCTTTCGCCCTGCCCCGTCCACGATACGCACGCCCGGCGCGGTCCCGGCGGTCGCGTACGCCCCCATCACGCGCCCCTCACCGCCGCCGGGTCCGACGGGTCCGCGAGCGACCGGGCCAGGGTGCGCAGGGCGGAGCGCAGCCGCGTCTTCGCGGTGCCCTCGGGTATGCCCAGTTCGACGGCGGCCTGGCGGTAGGTGCGGCCGGCGAAGTAGGCGAGGTGGACCACCTCCCGCTGCGGGCGCGGCAGTCCGGCGAGGGCCGTGTGCAGCAGCAGGGAGCGCTCGCGGTCGACGACCGCCTCGTCCGGGCCCGGCCCGGCGTCGGGGATGGCGTGCAGCTCGGAGTCGTCCGCGCGGGCGTCCTTGCGGTGCCGGGCCTCGCTGCGCACCCAGTCCACGGCCCGCCGGTGGGCGACCATGGAGAGCCAGGTGCGCAGCGAGCCCCGGCGCGCGTCGAAGCCGTACGGTCTGCTCCACAGCTGGGCGAAGACCTCCTGCGCCACGTCCTCGGCGGCCGCCGGGCTGCGGGTGACCCGGACGGCCACCCGCCGGACGAGTTCCCCGTACGCCGCGTACGCCTCACGCAGCGCGGACTCGTCCCCGTACACCAGCCGCCGATGCAACTCCACATCGATGGACGGCTGTTCGAGCGTCGGCTCCACCGGCACCACCACCTCGTGATGCCTTCCTAGCGCCCTCGCCCGGTCCCGCGCCAGTGGGTCTCGGCAAGTCAGCCGGACAGGACGTCCAGCAGGCGGTCGACATCCGCGGGCGTGTTGTACAGATGGAAGGCGGCCCGCAGATGGCCGGCACGGTCGGAGACCTCGACGCCCGCCCGGCTCAGCTCCGCCTGCCGGTGGCCGAGTCCGGGCACCGACACGATCGCCGATCCGGGCGCGGGAACCGGCTCCCGGCCGAGGCGGGCGAGGCCCGCGCGGAACCGGTCGGCCAGCGCCAGGTCGTGATCCCGCACCCGTGTCACGCCCAGTTCCTCGATCAGCGCCAGGGACCGGCGGGCGCCGGCGTACGAGAAGAGGCTGGGGCTCTCGTCGAACCGGCGGGCGGAACGGGCGAGTTCCTCCACCGGGCCGTAGCAGCTGTCCCACGGTTCCTGTCCCGCGACCCAGCCGGCGAACAGGGGGGTGAGTCCGCCGAGGTCCTCCGGGACGACGAGGAAGGTCACCCCGCGCGGGCAGACGAGCCATTTGAAGGCGACGGAGACGACGTAGTCGTACGCGCCGGCCTCGATCGGCAGCCAGCCGGCGGACTGCGACGCGTCGACGTACGTCCGCGCCCCGTGCGCCCGCGCGGCCTCCCGGATCGCGGCGAGGTCGGCGATCCGGCCGTCGGCGGACTGGGCGGCGCTCACCGCGACGAGCGCCGTGCCGGGGCGCACCGACTCGGCGACGCGCTCCAGCGGCACCTGACGCACCTTGAGGTCGCCGCGCACATGGAAGGGGTTCACGAGGGAGGTGAAGTCGCCCTCGGCGGTCAGCACCTCGGCGCCCTCGGGCAGCGAGGCGGCGACCAGTCCGCTGTAGACGGCGACCGAGGCACCGGCGGCCACCCTGCCGTCCGGCACCCCGACGATCCGCCCGAACGCCGCCCGCGCGGCCTCCACGTCGGCGAACATGTCCTGCGGCCGGCCGGCCGCGACCGAGTCCACGCCGGCCTTCATCGCGGCGACCGTGCGGGCCGGCAGCAGTCCCGTACTCGCGGTGTTCAGATAGGTGTTCTTCGGGGCGAACTCGGTCCTGACGAGGCTCTCGAAGGTCTCCATGGCTCCACTGTGGGGCCCGCGCACATCTCCCGTCCATGGAGATGTTCTGCGCGTTTCCCCCAAGCGATGCTTATGGATGGCCGCTGACCTGCGCCGTCCGTCTCCTACGACTGCTGCGGCACGGCGCACCCGTCCGGTCCGCAGGCCTCCGCGCCCCCGGCCGCGACGACCTTCAGGGGCGCGGGCCTCTCGCCCCACGCCTGCGTGAGCGCCCGCTCGAACACCTCGGCGGGCTGGGCGCCGGAGACCCCGTACTTGCGGTCCAGGACGAAGAACGGCACGCCGTTCGCCCCCAGTTCCGCCGCCTCGCGCTCGTCGGCGCGGACGGCGTCGGCGTACGCGTCGGAGTCGGCGAGCACTCCGCGGACCGTGCCCTCCTCCAGCCCCGCCGCCACGGCCAGCTCGACCAGGTACTCGTCGGCGTCGGCGTACACGGACCGTTCCTCGGCGAAGTTCGCCCGGTAGAAGGCCTGGAGCAGCTCGCTCTGGCGTCCCTCCTCCTTGGCGAGGTGCAGCAGGCGGTGCATGTCGAAGGTGCTGCCGTGGTCGCGGCCCTCGGCCCGGTAGGCGAGGCCCTCGGCGCCGGCCTGCTCGCGGAGGTTGTGCTCGCCCGCCTGGGCCTGCGCCTCGCTCATCCCGTACTTCTTGCTCAGCATGGTGAGGACCGGCTGGATGTCGTCCTTGGCGCGGCCCGGGTCGAGCTCGTAGGAGCGGTGCACCACCTCGACGCCGTCGCGGTGCGGGAAGGCGGCGAGCGCCTTCTCGAAGCGGGCCTTGCCCACGTAGCACCAGGGGCAGGCGATGTCGCTCCAGATCTCGACGCGCATGGTTCAGCTCTCTCCAGGTCGTACGGGTACGGAGCCGGCCTCCGCTTCTACGGTCGATGAACGTTCAAGCAGCCCGGCTCATTCCCGGCTCCGCCAGTTCCCCGCTCCGCCCGTTCCCCGCTCCGCCCGTTCCCGGCCGTGCCCTCTTGCCCGGAAGCGCGCCTCAGCTGCCGTTCCTCAGGTCCTCGGGCCAGTTCGGGCGGAACTCGATCTCGTCGTAGGTGACCACGCAGCCCTCGCCCATCGGGGACTGGGTCATGAAGCCGACGAGGGCGGCACCGCTCTCGTACGGGTCGGAGAGGGTGAAGAGGCGGACGAAGATCCAGCGCTTGCCGTCGCGCGAGGCGTGGAAGGCGAAGGCACGGCCGGTGCGGCTGATCCGCAGCCACACGGAACTGCCGTCCACGGTGAAGGAGTTGGCGTCGTCCGAGTGGCCCCGGGTGACCACCGTGCACACGGTCGGCACATCGGGCGAGTACTCCAGGCAGAGCTTCGCCCAGGCCCGTTCCCCCACGTGCACGTAGAGCACGCCCGCGTCGAACCCGGCACCGAAGCCGACGGTGACCTTCGCGATCAGCTGGAAGTCCCCTTCCGGGGCCCCCAGCAGCCTGGGCGCGTCCGAGGCGGGGTCCAGGCCCTCGTCGGTGGGCGGCACGAACCGGTCCTGCCGGGCACCGGCCCACCCGGTGAGCACCCCGTCCTCGTAGGACCAGTGCCCGTCGGGGCCATAGGTGCGAAGAGGGAACGGGAGTTCGGGGATTTCGACGTCCATGCGGGGGATTCTCGCAGCTCCCGGGCCGTCCCCGCGCCCCTTCGGGGACGCGGGGACGGCCTCACGGAACTAGCGCTCCAGAACGCCGTCGAACCGCCGCGGCAGTCCCAGCGGGTTGTCGTCCCGCAGCTCCGGCGGGAGCAGCGCCTCGGGCGCCCCCTGGTAGGCGACCGGCCGCAGCCACCGCTCGATCGCCGTACCGCCGACGGAGGTGGACGTCGAGGTGGTGGCGGGGTAGGGACCGCCGTGGTGCTGGGCCGCGGCCACGGCCACACCGGTCGGCCAGCCGTTCACGAGCACGCGCCCGGCCAGCGGCGTCAGTTCGGCCAGCAGCTCCGGTCCGCGCCCTCCCTCGGCGGCCTCCTCGCCGGACACGTGCACGGTCGCGGTGAGGTTGCCGGGCAGCCGGGACAGCACGGACTTGGCCTCGTCCTCGTCCGTGTAGCGCGCCACGACCGTGAGCGGGCCGAAGCACTCCTCCAGGAGCAGGTCGTGCTCGCCCTCGGCCGCCAGCTTCCGCGCGGGGACGGTCAGGAATCCGGGGCTGACGGTGTGGTCGCCGCCCGCGCCGGCGGTCACCGGCGACTCCACCTCGGGCAGTTCGGCGCGCTCGGCGACACCGGCGAGGAAGTTGTCGCGCATCCGGTGGTCCAGCAGCACCCCGGAGCCGACGTCGCTGACCGCGTCGGTGAGGGACTTGAGCAGGCGGTCACCGGCGTCACCGGCGGGCGCCAGCACCAGGCCGGGCTTCACGCAGAACTGGCCGACGCCGAGGGTCATCGACCCGGCGAGTCCGGCGCCGATCGCCTCGGCGCGCTCGGCGGCGGCGGCCTCGGTGATGAGCACGGGGTTCAGGGAGCCCAGCTCCCCGTGGAACGGGATCGGCACGGGCCGGGCGGCGGCCGCGTCGAACAGGGCCCGGCCGCCGCGTACCGAACCGGTGAAGCCGGCGGCGGTGACGAGCGGGTGCTTGACCAGCTCGACGCCCGCCTCGAAGCCGTGCACGAGACCGAGGACGCCCTCGGGGATGCCGTGCTCGGCGGCGGCCCGGCGCAGCACGATCGCGACCAGCTCGGACAGCGCCGGGTGGTCGGGGTGCGCCTTGACGACCACCGGGCAGCCGGCGGCCAACGCGCTCGCGGTGTCGCCGCCGGGGACGGAGAACGCGAAGGGGAAGTTGGAGGCCGAGTAGACGGCGACGACACCGAGGGGGACCTTGTAGCGGCGCAGGTCCGGGATGGGCGGGGTCGCGGTGTCGTCGGGGTGGTTGATCACCACGTCGAGGAACGCGCCCTCGTCCACGATGTCGGCGAAGGCCCGCAGCTGGTAGCAGGTACGGGCGAGTTCACCGGTGAGCCGGACCGGGCCGAGCGCGGTCTCCGCGTCGGCGACCTCGACGAGCTGGTCCTTGGCCGCCTGGAGCTGGTCGGCGGCTGTGCGCAGGAAGGCCGAGCGGACGGTCCGGTCGGCGAGGGAGGCGCGGGCGGCGTGCGCCGCGCGGACGGCGGCGTCCACCTCCTGGGCTGTGGCCTCCACCGCAACCTGCTCGCGCTGCTTCCCGGTTCGGGGGTCGACACTCCAGACTGGTGCTGCTGCCACCGCGGGTTCCTCCACGTATATCTGGGTCAGTTCCCAGAGGTATTTCTGGGTCATTCACCAGGGTCGTTCGATATGCTGAACGCTGTCTCTGATGATGAATACTCGGTATCGGAGACTATTTCCCGTCCAACGAAGGGGTCAAGGGCGATGTCGGCAGTCGAGACGGGCGGCGGAGCACAGGTCAAGTCGGCGGTGAGGACCGTCGAGCTGCTCGAATACTTCGCCGGGCGCCCCGGAATGCACTCCCTGGCGGCCGTCCAGGAAGCCGTCGGTTACCCCAAGTCCAGTCTCTACATGTTGCTCCGCACCCTCGTGGAGCTGGGCTGGGTCGAGACGGACGCGACGGGCACCCGCTACGGCATCGGGGTACGGGCGCTGCTCGTGGGCACGTCGTACATCGACGGCGACGAGGTGGTGGCACTGGCCCGGCCGACGCTGGACCGCCTGTCGGACGACACCACGGAGACGATCCACCTGGCCCGCCTCGACGGCACGAACGTCGTCTATCTGGCCACCCGGCAGTCGCAGCACTATCTGCGCCCCTTCACCAGGGTCGGCCGCCGGCTGCCCGCGCACTCCACCTCGCTGGGCAAGGCGCTGCTGGCCACCCACACCGACGAGCAGGTCCGCAAGATGCTCCCGGAGACGCTGCCGGCGCTGACCGAGCACACGATCACCGACCGGGAGCGGCTCATCGAGGAGCTGCGCCAGATCCGCGAGCAGGGCTTCTCCGTGGACCGCGAGGAGAACACGCTCGGGCTGCGCTGCTTCGGCGTGGCGATCCCGTACCGCACGCCGGCCCGTGACGCCATCAGCTGCTCGGTCCCGGTGGCCCGGCTGACACCCGCCCACGAGCAGCTGGTCAAGGACGCCCTCTTCGACGCGCGCGACCGGCTGACGCTGGCGACGCGGCGCCTCTGAGCAGCCCGGACACGGAACCGGGCCGGGGCCTGGGCCTGGGCCTGGGGCACGCCGGCTTCATGAGGAGCCCATGAGAAATCCGGGCGAGGGGAACGACCCATCCCTTCCCGCTCGTCCTTCCGGGTGCCATGAACAAGACGATCAGGCGCTCCGCCGTCTTCTGCCTGCTGCTCGTGCTCGCCCTGCTGGTGCGGGCGACCTGGGTGCAGTTCTACGAGGGCACGGCCCTCGCGGACTCCCCGGACAACCGGCGCAACGCGATCAAGACGTACGCGGCCCCGCTCGGGAACATCATCGTGGCCGGCGACTCGATCACCGGCTCGGCCCGGACCGAGGACAGCGACCTCGCGTACCGGCGCACGTACACGGACGGCGAGCTGTACGCGGCGGTCACGGGCTACGCCTCGCAGGCCTACCTGCCGACGCAGCTGGAGGGCGTCTACAAGGATCTGCTCGACGGCACCGACCTGCGGCTGAAGACCGTGATGGACACGGTCACCGGCGAGCGGGCCGAGCCGGGTGACGTGATCACCACGATCGATCCGGCCGTGCAGAAGGCGGCGTTCGGGGCCCTCGGCGACAAGAAGGGCTCCGCCGTGGCGATCGACCCGGCGACCGGGCGGATCCTGGCGGTGGTGTCGACCCCGTCGTACGACCCGTCCGCGCTCACCGCCGCGGGCACCGCCGGTGCGGCCTGGAAGAAGCTGAACGCCGACCCGGACAAGCCGCTGACCAACCGGGCTCTGCGTCAGCCGCTGCCGCCGGGGTCGACGTTCAAGCTGGTCGTGGCGGCCGCCGCGCTGGAGGACGGGCTGTACGCGTCGGTGGACACGAAGACCGTGAGCCCGGACCCGTACACCCTGCCGGGCACCTCCACCGAGCTGTCGAACGAGAACCCGAGCGCGCCCTGCGAGAACGCCACGATCCGTACGGCGCTGCAGTACTCGTGCAACAACGTCTTCGCGAGGATGGCGGTCTCCCTCGGCCAGGACAAGGTGCGGGCGATGGCCGAGAGGTTCGGTTTCGACGACAAGGCACAGGACGTGCCGGTGCGGGCCTACGAGAGCGTCTATCCGACGGGCATGGACAAGTCCTCCACAGCCCTGACGGGCATCGGTCAGTACGACGTCACCGCGACGCCGCTCCAGATGGCGATGGTGTCCGCGGCGATCGCCGACGGCGGCAGGCTGGTGGCGCCGCACATGGTGGCGCAGATCACCGACGGGGGTGGTGACGTCCTGGAGGACTACGACTCCGAGGCCGACTCGAAGGAGATCATGAGCGCCCGTACGGCGGAGCAGCTGCAGTCGGCGATGCGGACGGTCGTCGAGGACGGCACGGGCACGAACGCCCGGATCAGCGGGGTGACAGTGGGCGGCAAGACCGGTACGGCCCAGCACGGCGAGAACAACAGCAGGACGCCGTACGCCTGGTTCACGTCGTACGGGAAGGCCGGCGGCAAGGCGGTGGCCGTCGCGGTGGTCGTGGAGCAGTCGAACGCGGCGCGGTCGGAGGTCAGCGGCAACGGCTTGGCCGCGCCGGTCGCGAAGGCTGTGATGGAGGCGGCGTTGAAGGGGTGATCCGGCGCCGGGCCGAGGCCATCTGAAGACAGGGGCCGCCCCACTCCCCCCGGGGGCGGCCCCTCGTTTCTCGGCTGCCGGCCGTATGCGGCTGGTCGCGTGGTTCCCCGGGCCCCTCACGGGGCGGGGCACGGTCGCCTACTTCACACCGAACAGCTGCTGGATCGGGTTGATGGCGAAGTACACCAGGAACAGGGCCGAGGTGGCCCACAGCAGCCAGTGGATCTCCTTCGCCTTGCCGAGCACCGTCTTGATCAGGACGAAGGCGAGGAAGCCGGCGCCGATGCCGTTGGTGATGGAGTAGGTGAACGGCATCACCGCGATGGTGAGGAACGCCGGGATGGCGATCTCGTACCTGTCCCAGTCGATGTACTTGACCTGGGTCATCATCAGGAAGCCGACGGCGACGAGCGCGGGCGCGGCGGCCTGCATGGGGACGATGGTCAGCAGCGGGGTCAGGAAGAGGGCCACCGCGAAGAGACCGCCGGTGACCAGGTTGGAGAAGCCGGTGCGGGCGCCCTCGCCGACGCCGGCCGCGGACTCGATGTAGGAGGTCGCGGAGGACGAGGAGGCGGCGCCGCCGGCGACGGCCGCCGCACCGTCGATGAGGAGGACCCGGCCGAGGTTCGGGACCTTGCCCTCCTCGTCCAGCAGGCCGGCCTCGGCGGTGATGCCGACGACCGTGCCCATGGTGTCGAAGAAGTCCGAGAGCAGCAGGGTGAAGATCAGCAGGACGACCGTGATGACGGTGGTCTCGCCGAACGAGCCGAACAGGCTGAAGTCGCCGATCAGCCCGAACTCGGGGGCGGCGACGAGGTCGTCGGGGACCTTCGGGGTGGTGAGGCCCCAGCTCTTGATGTCGGCCACCGAGTTGATCACGATCGCGACGACCGTCATCGTCAGGATGCTGATGAGGATGGCGCCCCGCACCTTGCGGGCGAGGAGGGCGACGGTCAGCAGGACGCCGGCGCAGAAGACCAGGATCGGCCAGCCGGACAGCGCGCCGCCGGCGCCGAGCTGGACCGGCACGGTGGTGTTGGCGATGTCCGGGATGCGGGTGACGAATCCCGCGTCGACGAAGCCGATGAAGGCGATGAACAGGCCGATGCCGACGCTGATCGCCTGCTTGAGCGGCTGCGGTATGGCGTGCATGACGGCCTCGCGCAGGCCCGTGACCACGAGGACGCAGATCAGCAGACCTTCGAGGACGACGAGGCCCATCGCGTCGGGCCAGCTCATCAGCGGGGCTATCTGGAAGGCGACGACCGCGTTGAGTCCGAGGCCGGCGGCCAGGGCGAGCGGCAGGTTGCCGCCGACGCCCATGATGACCGTCATCACCGCGGCCACGAGGGCGGTGGCGGTGACGAGTTCGGCGCCGTCGAGGGTGTGGCCGAACTTGTCCTTGGCGTTGCCGAGGATGATGGGATTCAGGACAAGGATGTACGCCATCGTGAAGAACGTGGCGAGGCCGCCGCGTATCTCGCGGGCGAAGGTGGACCCCCGGGCGCTGATCTTGAAGAAGCGATCGACGCTGTTCGCCCCGGACGGTTCGGGTACGGGCCGGTCGGCAGCCTTCTGTGCCTCGGACATGAACGGTGCTCCTAGTGACATGCGTTGATCGACGCGCGGATGCTGGCTGGATTGTTCCCCCGTTGAACCTGGTTCAGGTTTTCTCCGTGTTACGAAAACGGAGTTCTCCCTGCAAGACGGCGTTCGAAGCCGCGTACGAACCCGTTTCACGATCACTGCTACTCTTCCGGATCTCGTCGGGGGTCGACCTCGGACGATCACATGTCGTTCACCCGACACGCACAGCCGGCCGCCTCGGCCGCTGTGGCCGCAGCGAGAAGAGAGGTCCCCGTGGGCACTGTCGTCGACGACGCAGCCTCCGTGGAGTTCCACGCCTTCTTCGAACGGCACTATGCCGAACTCTCGCGTCTCGCCCACCTGTTGACAGGTGAGGCGGACGCCGCCGACGACCTGGCCGCGGACGCGTTGCTCGCGATGTGGCACCGCTGGGACCGGGTCCGCGCGGCGGACCACCCGGTGGCGTACGCCCGTGGCGTCGTCGCCAATCTGGCCCGTACCCGGATCCGCAGCGCGGTCCGCGAGCGCCGAAGAATCACGCTGTTCTGGTCGCAGCGCGAGGAGAAGACCGACAACCCCGACGTGCCCGGCGTGGTCGACGTCCAGTCGGCGCTGCGCAGACTGCCGTTCCGCAAGCGGGCTTGCGTGGTCCTGCGGCATGCTTTCGACCTCTCGGAGAAGGACACGGCACTGGCCCTCGGTGTCTCGGTCGGTACCGTGAAGAGCCAGACGTCCAAGGGGATGGCCGAACTGCAGAAGCTGCTCGGTGCCGAGGACGCGCCACGGCGCATGCACGCCGGCCTCACGGGCGGGGGCGTGCGGGGCGCGAGTGTGACCGGTGCGAGTGCGCCGGGCAGCGGAGGAAGGGACCGATGAGGGACGTGCACGAGGACCTGCGTGCCCGGCTGCGTGAGTCGGCCGAGGCGCACGAGCCCGACCGCGCCCGCATCCTGGCCCGGATCGAACGCGGTATGGCGGCCCCCGCGGAGCGCCGGAGCCGCAAGGCGACCCGGCCGCCGCTGTGGGGCTGGGTGCGGGTGGTCACCGCCACCGCCGGTGTCGCGAGCGTGCTCGCGGTGGGCGGCTACGCGGTCGCCTCCGCGGTGAAGGGCGAGGAGCCGGCCGACCGGGGGACCGTCGTGGTCTCCCCGACGCCGCTCGACTCCCCGGCCGCGACGAGCCGGGCCCCGATCCCTCCCGACCGTCCGAGCCCGGGCCCCGGTGGGACGCGGAAGGCCGAGCCCCGCTCGACCCCGTCGCAGAGCCCGTCCGCCAAGGACACGACCGCGCCGAAGCTGCCCTCCTCGGGGGACGCGGAGGACGGTCCGCTGTGGTCGGACGGCTCGGTCGACTGGCACAGCAACGAGTTCTGGGCGCAGAGCAATCTCACCCTGAGGACGAGCGAGCAGCTCACCGAGCTGACGGTGCAGTTGCGGATCGCCCGGACCGGCGGGGTGACCTCGTCCGGGGCCTGGCGCTCGCTGCCGGAGCAGGACTTCGACCTCACGGTCGCCACGGACGACGGCTTCCTGGTCTACACCTGGGTGCTCAAGGACGGCCGTACGGTCCCCAAGGGCGAGTTCGTCTTCGCCGGGCAGTACAACCACGAGCGCGGCGGCCGGGACGCGGGCGGCGACCGCTACGCGATGACCGCGAAGGCGGGCGGCGACGACCTCGCGGTGGCGGGCGGCTTCGAGGCCCAGGACGACAAGGGCTCCTCGGGCGAGGACAAGAACGGGGACGGCAACGACGACGCGGGCGGCTCGTAGAAAAGATCCGCGGCGGCGGCAACCTTCTCCCCACCGGTGGCGACCAGAAGACGCGAGAGTCACCACCGGCGAGGGATGGAGTACATGACCGCACCTGCGCGACGGCGTGTCCGGCACCGCCGCCGGACCACCGCACGCCGGGCCCTGTCCGGCCGCGCCGTGCGGGCGCCGCGGATCCGTTCGCACCGGGGGCACAACCCCGCGTTCGCGTACGGCGTCTATGTCTGTGCGTGGCAGTCGAACGCCAGACGATCGAACACCAGTAGGTGCGAGCTTTCCGGTCCCGGCGTCCCGGCCCGCCGCGAAGACCTGCCGGCCCGAGCCCCCCTCGGCCGGCAGCGGTGCCGACCGGAGCCCCCCTCGGGGTCGGCACGCACAGCGCCCCCCGCCGGTGACGACCGGCGGGGGGCGCCTGCGCACGCGTGCCGGCCCGGTTCAGTCCATCGAGGCGCCGACGGCCGTGGAACCCGTGGTCAGGAACGTGGTGGCGGGCAGCGAACCGTCCGCCTGCCGCGCGCCGTACGCGGTGGTCGCCGTCGTCGACCGGAAGGCCGGCGCACTCACGCCGCTGTCCAAGCCGTTCCCGGCGGACACCGTGGACGGGCCCAGTACCGCCCCGCCCGTGCCGTTGCCGACCGCCAGGTTGCGGGTCAGCCGGGCCCTGCCGGTCCCGAAGGAGAACCCGCGCTCCTTGTCGGCGTAGGCCGTGTTGCGGTCGAGCAGGACCGCGCCCGTGCTGGTGTCCCCGGAGAGCCCATGGAGCGTGTTCTCCCAGGCCGCGTTGGTGTCCACCACGTGCGCGGCGGACACCCCTCCCCCGCCCAGCTCGAAGGCGGTGCCCCCGCCCTCGAAGGCGGGGTCGTGGCGGCGGTTGCGGCCGTTGCCGAAGGCCCAGGAGTGCTCGACGGTGACGGGCGAGGAGAACTGCCGGAGGTCGAGCCCTTCGTACGCGGTGAGCGTGATCCGAGCCGAGGGGGTGCCGTCCGCCGTGGACGGCAGCGTCCGCGCCGGCCGGTAGGTGCCACCGCGCACCCGGATCGTCGTCCCGGCGACGGCGACGGCGACGGCGGGCTCCGGCGACGCGGTGTCGGAGACGGTGACCGCGGCCGTCGCGGCCCGGGCGCCGTCGTGCGCGAGGCCGAGGTACACACCGCCCGCCCCCGCGGCGACGGACACGGCGGCGGCGATCGACAGGGTCCGCGCTCTGCGATGGCGTCCGTGACTGTGACGCACGGTGTTCCTTCGGCAGGCGACGCGTCCCCGGGAGACGGGACACGAAGCGGGCCGAAGGGCCCGCTCCGGCCCGCTTCAGATCACTGGTCGCCGCCCGGCGTCAAAGGGTTGCCGCGCGCCCGCGAAATCGCTCGAAAGTTTCGCGGCGGGGACGGGGACCACGGCGAGGAGGCGGTACGACCGCCCGCGCGCCGCGTCCCCGCGGTCGCCGTCAGTCCATGGTCGCGCCGATCGTCGTGCTGCCCGTGGTCAGGAAGGTGGTCGCGGGCAGGGTCCCGCCGGAGGAGCGGGCGTTGAACGTCGACGAGGCGCTGGTCGAGCGGAAGGCCGGGGTCGAGACGCCCGAGTCCCAGTTGTTGCCGGACGACACGACCGACGAGCCCTTGTTGACCGAGCCGCCGCTGTTGCCCACCGCCAGGTTCCTGCCGAGGCGGGCCGCGCCGGTGGCGAAGTAGTAGCCCCACTTGGCGTTGGCGTAGGCGGTGGTCCGGTTGATGACGACGGCGCCCTTGTTGCTGTTCTCGGTGAAGCCGTTGCCCGCGTTGTCCCAGGCGGCCGAGTTGTTGATGACATGGGCGACGGTCTCGCCGTCGCCGCCCAGCTTGTAGCCGTTGCCGTCGCCCGCGAACGCGGAGTCGCCCCAGCGGTTCCTGCCGTTGCCCATCGCCCAGGTGTGCTCGACGGTGACGGGCGAGGAGAAGGACCAGAAGTCCAGGCCGTCGTCCGCGTTGTCGTAGAGACGGGCCCCGGTGATGAGGTTGCCGCCGCCGGAGCCGAACTTCACGGCGATGCCGTCGGCGTTCTCCCCGTGGTTGGCCCGGTCGTAGTGGCCGTAGGAGTCGATGTTGCGGACGGTGTTGTTGGTGGTGCTGTCGCCGGTGAGCGTGAAGCCGGAGTCGCCGCCGTTGATGGTCCTGATGTTGTCCCAGACCGTGGAGGCGCAGGACTGGCAGACGACCGCGCTGTCCGGGGAGTTCTGGAAGGTGATCCCGGAGACGGTCCAGTAGTCGGCGGTCAGCTTGAAGATCCAGCCGCCGGCGGGCAGGTTCGAGCCGTCGATCTTCACGGTCTCCGAGCCGTACGGCTGGAGGTTGATCCGGCTGGAGGAGCTGCCGTTCACCGTCGACTGCAGGGTCGCCGTCGGGTAGTACGTGCCGCCGCGCACCTGGATGGTGGTGCCGGGCGTGGCGTTCCTGATGGCGTTGGACAGGTCGGTCACGTTGCCGACGACCACGGTGGCGGCGTGCGCCTGGGTGGGGAGCACGGCCAGGCCGGCACCGAGGGCGAGGGCCGTGCCCAGGGCGAGAGTGGTACGACGAGACATGGAGAGCGGTTCCTTTCTCGTGCGGGTGGGGTGGTTCACAGGACGGAGTCGAGCCAGTCGAAGACCTCGTCCTGCAGCGGCGCGGTGAAGACATGACCGAGGTCCGGCCAGGTCCGCAGCCGCAGCCGCTCCTCGGCGTGGCGGGAACGCCAGACGGCGCGCAGCTTGTCGTGGGCCACGCGGACCCCGTCGGCGGGGAACAGCGGATCGAGGCCGCCGTTCAGGAAGAACATCGGCTTGGGGGCGCCGATGCTCGCCACGTCGGGGAGGTCGAGGTACCGGGCGAGCCCGGGATGGAGCATGTAGTAGGAGGACTGGCCGCGCAGGATGTTGTTGCCGGGGACCATGACCTCCTTGAGCCCGGTCATCCAGCCGACGCTCACGGCGGCGGCTATGTCGTCGCTGAGCGCGGCCGTCTGCCAGGCCCGGAAGGCGCCCATCGAGAAGCCGAGGGCCGCGACCCGGCGCCGGTCCACCCGGTCGAGGCCGGCCAGGAAGCCCGCCGCGCGCACGTCCTCCCTGGCCATGAGCCCGGCGAGGGACGAGCCCAGGTTGTAGAGGTTGCTCGCGAGGGCCTGCTGCTCCTCGTAGCCGACCGGGCCCCGGTCGCCCCAGCCGAGCGCGTCCACGGCGAGGACGACATGGCCGCGCCGGGCGAGTTCGTCGCCGACGAACCGGCCGCTGAAGTACCGGTCGGCCCAGGCCCGCGCGGACGGCAGCCGGCTCTCGTCGTACCAGGGCCTGACCAGCTTCTCCTTCCCGATGTCGAACCTGGCCCCGTGGTCGTGCAGGAGGAGGACGGCGGGGAAGGGTCCGGTGCCGTGCGGGGTGAGCAGGGCGCCCCGGACACGGCCGTACCGGGTGAGGGAGAAGGTCACCGACTCGCGGGTGAAGCCGTCGCCCTCGGCCCGCTGTCCGCCGAACTCGGGCGCGTACGGGATGTCGTCCCGTCCGACGCACAGATGCTCCTCGACCTTCGCCCGGGCCGCCCGCCGCCAGGTGCGGAAGTCCCGGATCGGTGAGGTGCCCCAGGCGAGCGGGAAGCACAACTCGTCCTTGAGCAGAGGGTGGAAGTCGGGGAGGGCACCGGCCAGGGCGGCCCCGGCGACGCCCGGGGGCTCCGCGCCGCCCGCCGGCGTTCCCGTCCCCGTGGCGAGCGCCGCCGCCCCCGCGCCCACGACGAAGGCCCGGCGCCCCACGGATCGGCGGGTCCCCGGCGGGCCGGGGGCGTCCACCGGCTCACCGGCCGGCATACGGCCTCCAGTCGCCGAGATAGGTCCGCCGTGTGTGCTCCCTCGCCTCGGCCGCGGTCAGCTGCGGCCGGTTGTCCGGTACGGAGACGACCGCGCCCGGACCGGAGTTGGCGTGCTCACGAAAGCGCATGGTCTGCCAGGGGTAGGTCTCCCGCATGTCGGTGTACGGGGCGGCCGCGTCGATCCCCGGGCCGATCCAGGTGTCCCGTACGACCAGCGAGGGCCGGGCGGTCGTCTCGTACGAGGGCACCCAGGGCCGGGCGATCTTGTAGGCGGCGTGCTCGGCGCCGGAGGTGATCCGGCCGCGCAGGGCGAGGAAGCCGTAGGGGTTGGCGCGGGCGGTGGCCGGGGCGAAGACCATGCCCTTGGGGGTGAAGGACACGTCCCGTTGGAGGGTGCGGAAGTGGCAGGAGTCGAAGACGGCACGGGCCCGCCCGAACACGAAGTCGACATCACCCTCGATGTAGCAGTGCCGGTAGTACTGCCGGTCGAAGGCGTCGAGCGCGGTGGTGTCCGCGAAGAGGGTGTCCTGGTGGGCGAGGAACCGGACGTTCTCGAAGTGCGAGCGGTCCCCGGTGACGTACGCGGCGACGGCCTGGGTCCCGGTGCAGTCCGGATGGTCCGCGCGCAGCCAGTCGTTGGCGAGTGTCAGGTCCCGTACGGTCAGGCCGGCCGCCGCCGAGGTGAAGGTGGCGGAGCCCGCGGTGCCGTACGTGCCGCCCTCGGGCCTCGGGGTGCCGTTGGCCCGGGCGAAGACGACGACGGCGGCGCGCGGGTCACGGGAGGCTCCGCGCAGCGTCAACTCCCCTTTTCCAGAAGGTATGCCGACGACTTCCCGGTACGTCCCCGGGTGGACGACGATCGTCCACCCGGGGCCGGTGACGGCGTCGACGGCGGCCTGGACCGACCCGCCGGGCCGCACGTGCAGGACCCGGCGGGCCGGGCCGTGCGCGAGGGCGGGCGTGGTGCCGGCGGCCGTCAGACCCCCGGCGACCCCCGCCAGCCCGGTGAGCAGTGTGCGCCGGCGCATGTCAGAACCTCTCCCACGGGGTCCAGTCGCCGAGGTACGCCTCGCGGGTCGCCGACGCGGCCTCCGCGCGGGTGAGTTGGGGCCGGTTCCCGGGGACGGTGACGGCGGCGCCCGGTCCTGTGTTCCGGTACTCGGCGAAGCGCTGCTCCTGCCAGGGGAAGCCGGACGACATGTTCGTGTACGGCGCGGCCGCGTCGATCCCGCTGCCGAGACGGGTCCGGCACACGGTGAGCATGGGCCGGGCGGTGGTGTCCGAGCTGGGCACCCAGGGGCGCGCCAGCTTGTAGTAGGCGTCCGGGGCGTCGCTGGTGATCCGGCTCCGGGTCACCAGACAGCCGCGCGGGTTGGCGCCCGCCGTGGAGGGCGCGAACACGAACCCGTACGGGGCGGACCCCAGATCGGTCCTGGTCAGCGCACGGAAGCGGCAGCGTTCGAAGACGGCCGTGGCCCGCCCGAAGACGAAGTCCACGTCCCCCTCGGCGTAGCAGTCGCGGAAGTACTGCCGGGCGAAGGTACCGAGGGCCGTCGTGTCGGCGTACAGCGTGTCCTGGTGCCCGAGGAAACGGCACCGCAGGAACGCCGACCGGTCGCCCTGCACCTTGATGGCGACGGCCTGTGTGCCGCTGATCCCGGGGTGGTCGGCGCGCAGCCAGTCGTTGGCGAAGGTGATGTCCCGCGCGGTGAACCCGTCGGCCTGCACCAGCGTCGTGGCGGACCCGGTGGTGCCGTAGGTGCCGCCGCCCGGCTTCGGCGTACCGGCCGCGTTGTCGTACACGACCATCACGTCCCGGGCGTTCCCGGAGGCTCCGATCCAGGTCATCCCCGTACGGGCGACACCGACGGCGACGGTCTCGCGGTACACGCCGGGCGCGAGGACCAGCGTGTACCCGGTGCCGCTCGCTGCGGTGACGGCGGCCTGCACGGTGGTGAAGTCGCCGGCGCCGGCGGCGTCCACGTACAGGGTCCGCTCGTCGAGGCGGGCGGCCGGCGATCCGTACGGCCCGAAGACACGGGGGCCGCGGCCGCCCCGGGCCGCCTGGGCCCGGGGCGCGACGGCGAGCGCGAGTACGGTCCCGGCCCCGGCGGTCATCAACGACCGTCTGCTCGGCCCCGGGTGGCGCCCGGCCATCAGCAGACCTTCCCGGCACCCGCGCCGTTGCCGACGACGCCCGGCACGGCGCGCGGGGAGTCGACCCTGGTCCGCAGGGTGGGTGTCCACCCTGCGCCGGACTGCAGGATCTCCGTGGGGACCTCGGCGTTGTGGACGGCGATCAGATCCGTCGGCTTGCCGTTGACGTAGTTGTTCTGGGCCGTGAGCGGGGCTTCGTTCCACTTCTTCAGGGCCTTGCCGACGCTCGCGCCCGCCGGCAGCGTGATCGCGTTGTCGCTGGCGTGGAGCTGCGAGCGGATGCCGACGCCGAAGAGGTAGTAGTCGGACTTCTGCGCCTCGTTCACCACGTAGTGGTTGTTGTAGACGTCGACCTGGCCGAACCGCACGCGCGGGGAACGCTGGAGGATCCCGTCGAAGCGGTTGTGGTGCAGGGTGACCTTGAGCTTGCCGGAGTCGGTGGTGGCGGTGCTGTCGCTGTTGCCGATCAGCATGTTCTTGTCGTGGTTCTGGAAGCGGTTCCAGGACACGGTCACGTGGTCGGCGCCGCGCACGATGTCCGTCAGCCCGTCGTGCTGCTGGAAGACCTTGCCGAAGTACACCGGCCGCTCGCTGTCCGGGTGGCGCCCGTCGGTGAACGTGTTGTGGTCGAGCCACACGTGGTCGGTGCCGTAGACGACCACGGCGTCGTACTCGGAGTTCCAGTTGCCGGTGTTGTTGTCGTCGGTGGGGTCCCACTTGGGGAAGCAGTCGAGCGGCGCCTCGACGGTGAGGTTGCGCATGATGACGTTGGAGACGCCCTTGATCTGGATGCTGCCGCCGAGGATGCCGGAGTGCCTGCCGACGCCGACGATGGTGGTGTTGCTCGGGATGCCGGCCTTGATCTCGGAGTCCTGCCGGGCGGCGGAGGCGACCCGCGCGTCCTCCTGTGGACCCTTGGCGACCTCGTCGTTGCCGTACACGGCCGGGTCGTAGTCCTTGAGGTACTGCTGGAGGTCGTAGCCGCCGGTGACGAAGGCCTCGCACCCCTCGGAAACGGCGTCGATCAGGCCCTTGACCTTGATGATCTTCGGCGCGTCACCGCCGTCTCTCAGGGCGGCCTTGAACTCGGCCCAGGTGGTGACGGTGTAGACGTGCTCGGCGGTGGCCGCCGAGCCGCCGGTGGTGCCGCCTTCCGCCGAGCCCCAGCCGTCACCCGCGCCGAGAACCTGCCGGCCGAGGTCGCGCCCCTGGGACTGGGCGACACCGGTGCCCGTGACGCCCAGTACGAGCGCGGTACAGCCGACGACGGAAGTGATGGCATGGGCATGCCAGATACGGGGACGCATGGATGCGGTTCCTTTCGGAGCGGGTGAGGGAGAGGGAGGTTTCTTCGCCGGCGCGCGGTGCGGCTACGCCTCGGGCCAGGTGATCCAGGACTCGGGGATCTCCTCGACCAGCCGGCGTACGTCGAGCCGCGACAGGACCCGGCGGCGCAGCAGCTCGGAGGCGACCAGCCGTGCCACGGCGATGGCCCCGGGCGGGTTGAAGTGCGTGTTGTCCTGCTCGGCCGCGGTCCAGTTGAAGTACTTCTTGGTCTCCTCGACGCCGAGCTCCTGCCACAGCGCGATCGACAGCGCCTGGACGTCGAGGAGCGGGACACCCTCCTGCGCGGCGAGCGCGATCGCCGCCGCCGGATAGTCGCCGTGGGTGGGCACGGCCTTGCCCGCCGCGTCGAACTTGCGGCGCTCGACGGAGGTCGCGAGTACCGGCCGGGCCCCCCGGGCCCGAGCGCCGTCGATGTATCGGAGCAGATGCTCCTGATAGGTCGTCCACGGCTCGGTGTAGCGCGTGGGGTCGGCGATCTTGGAGTCGTTGTGCCCGAACTGGACGAGGAGGAGGTCCCCGGGCCTGATCGCGGCGAGGATGACGTCCAGCCGCCCCTCGTCGATGAAGCTCTTGGAACTGCGGCCGTTCACCGCGTGGTTGGAGACCTTCAGCCCCCGGGCGAGGAAGAAGGCGAGCGCCATGCCCCACCCCGTCTCGGGGGCGGCGTCGGCGTACTTCTGCGCGGCGGTGGAGTCACCGGCGATGTAGAGGGTGCGTTCGCGGCGGGGCCCGCGGGACGGGGCGGCGGACGCGGGCCCCGTGGCCGCGACGGTGAGCGGGACGGCGGCGAGCGCCGCGGTGGTGACCTGTCTACGGGTGAGTGACACGTGCGGGTGCCTTTCCGGTAGGCCCCGCGCCCCGATCTGGGGCGCGGGGAACTGCGCGACCGGCCGGAGAGAGGGCCGGTGGGCCGGGAGGCCTGCCCACCGGCGGAGGGTCAGCCCTTCTGCTCGTTCCATTCGGCCTGTGCCGTGTCGAGCTGTTCGGCGAGCGCGTCCAGGAAGTCCTTCGCGTTGCTCTGCCCGTCCATCACCTTCTGGAAGGCCGGCTCGTTGTCGGCCTTGGAGATCGTGTTCCAGTCCGGCAGGTAGTACGGCAGCTGCACGATCGTCGTCGACCCGTCGGTCAGCGCGGCGGCGGCCAGCTTCGTCGGCTCCGCCTCGGAGATCCACGTGTCCTTCGCTGCGTCGTTGTTCGAGGGCACCTGGCCGGCCGATTTGTTGAACCTGGAGTTCTGCTCGTGCGAGGTCGCGAACTCGATGAACTTCCAGGCGGCGTCCTTGTTCTTGGAGCTCTTGAACATGCCGAGCCCGTCCACCGGGTTGGACACCTGGACCCGCTTGCCGCCGGGGCCGGTCGGCTGCGGGATGCCCCGGAACTTGTCGACGCCGAACGCCTTCACATGGTCCTGGTACGAGCCCAGGTTGTGGTTGAGCATGCCGATCGTGCCGGAGTCGAACTGCGCGACCATCTTGGTGAAGTCGTTGTTGAGGTCGGCCGCGGGCGTGACCTTCTTGTAGAGGCCGACGTACTTCTCCAGGGCCGCGACGTTCTTCGGGTCGTTGACGGTGGTCTTCTCACCGCTCGCGTCCCAGAACGAGGTGATCCCGGACTGCCCGTACATCGCGTCCAGCGCCTGCGCGATGGAGCCGGCGCCGCCACGGATGGTGTAGCCGAACTTGTTCTTGTCCTTGTCCGTGAGCTTCTCGGCGGCCTTGTAGAACGTGTCCCAGTCGGTCGGCTCCGCCAGGCCCGCCGCCTTGAACAGGTCGGTGCGGTAGTAGAGGACACCGTTGTTGGCGGAGGTCGGGACCGAGTAGAGCGCGTCGCCGCCGCCGGCGGACTTCAGCGACTCGACCATCGACTCGTTGAGCTTGCCGCTCAGGGAGGACTTGGCGAGCCGGCCGTCGAGCGGCTCCAGCGCGCCCTGCGCGGCGAAACCGGCGGCCATGGCCGCGCCGACACCGCCGACGTCCGGCAGTCCGCCGCCCTGGATGGCCGTGTCCACCTTGGACTGGTACTCCGTGGAGGCGATCCCGACGTACTCGACGTCGATGTCGGGGTTGGCCTGCTCGAAGTCGGCGATGACCTCCTTCCAGATGTCGGTGCGGACGCCGCCGTTGTTGTCCCAGAAGACGATCTCGCCCTTGCCGCTGCCCTCGGAGCCCTTGTCCCCGCCCGTGCCGCTGCCGTCGTCACCGCAGGCGGTGGCGGTCAGAGCGAGGACGGATCCCAGGGCGACGGCCGCGGCGGCACGCCTGCTTCTGCGAATGCTGATCTTCATTGAACGGCTCTCTTCTTCTGGATACGAGGGTTATGAAGTTGTGGGGGGTCTGTGCCGTCTCCGGGGGCGGACTCAGTGGCCGGCGCGACCGCGGTGCGGCGCCCAGCCGTCCGTCCCCGCGAGGTAGGTGGTGACCGTGCGGGCCGAGGCGTCCGCGCGGTCGAGCTGCGGCCGGTCGGCGGTGACACCGGACCCCGGCCCGTACGTCCGGTACTCCGTGAACCGCGCGTCCTTCCACGAGAAGCCGCTCATGTCCGTCCACGGCGACGACTTGACCGCGGCGGGCAGTTCGGTCTCCCGGAAGAGCACCTGGGCGATCGCGTCCGGTTCACCGCCCGGGTGCCAGGGCCGGCCGAGGTGGTACGTCCCGGCGGGCGCGTCGCTGACGACCTTCGACCGGGTGATCAGGAACCCGTAGGGGTTGTCCTTCCAGGTCGAGGCGGCCGTGATGTAGCCGTTGTTGCTGTCCGAGCCCCGGCTGAGCGCCTTGATCAGGGACCGCTCGACGACGGTGCTGGCGCGGCCGTAGATGAAGTCGACATCGCCCTCGATGTAGGAGTCTCGGATGTAGACCCGGCTGACGACGTCGAGCCTGGGGCTGTCGGTCATCAGGGTGTCCTGGTTGCCCAGGAAGGCCGTGTTCTCGAAGACGATCCGGTCGCCGGTCGTCTTCATCGCGAGCGCCTGCTCGCCCTTCAGCTCGTGCGCGGCCTCGTCGAAGTCGTTGCTGAAGGTGAGGTTGCGGGCGGTCACGTCACTGGCGAGGATCCGCACGGTGGCGCTGCCGTCGGAGCCGCCGTACTCGGCGGGTGTGTCGTGGACGAGGACGGTGTCCGAGCGGTCCCGTCCGGTCCCCCGCAGCACCAGGTTCGGCTTGTCGGCGGGGATCAGGACCTTGGCGCGGTAGGTGCCGGGCGCGATGCGGATGGTGACCGTGCCGTCGTTGCCGGCGGGTACGGCGTCCACGGCTGCCTGCACGGTGGTGTAGTCGCCGGGGACGTGGAGGACGGTGTTCGTGCCGAGCGACTTCTGCGGGCCGGAGAACCGGGTGACCAGCGCGGGCACGGCGGCGGCCGGGTCGAGCCGGTAGGCGTAGAAGTCCCTGGGGTCGAAGGCGGTGCCCCACTCCTCCCGGCGTCCGGTGACGTTCTTCAGGACCGACCCGCGCTGCACCAACTCGGCGGTGGCGTCGGCCTGGTAGGGGTGCTGGACACCGTCGTAGTAGCTGTTCTCGATGACCATCCTGGTCCGGCCGCGCGCCCAGTTCCCGTACGTCCACACGGGGTCGCCGTCGGACACCTGCGCCGAGAGGTAGTTGTTGTAGAGGTGGGCGTAGGCGCAGTTGTCGGCGGAGGGGTTGCGCTGTTTGGTGCCGGTGAACCAGTTGTGGTCGATGGTGATCTCGGTCCGGAGATTGGTCGTCCAGCCGATGCCGAGGGCCTTGTTGTGGTTCCTGAACCGGTTGTGGGAGACGGTGATGTACCGGCTGTCCTTGCGGATGTCGAGCAGTCCGTCGCCCATGTGCTCGAAGCGGTTGTGGTCGATCCAGACGTGGTCGGCGGAGTCCGTCTGGATCGCGTCGAAGTCGGTCGTCTTGCCGTCCCAGTCGCCCTCGACGTAGGAGTCCCGGATCGTCAGGTTGCGGATGATCACGTTGCTGGTCCCGGGGTTCAGGTGCAGTTCGCCGTGGACGATCTCGCCGGTGTCGCCGACGCCGATGATCGTCTTGTTCGAGGTCACGACGATGTCCGAGCCGAAGGGCGCCACGTCGACGGCCCCGGCCACGCGGATGACGTAGGGCTCCTCGGCGGACGCGTACCGCACCAGCGCGGCCTGGTCGGTGACGGTCACGACCTTGCCGCCGGCGCCGCCGGTGGTGCCGCCGTCGAGGGAGGCGAAGCCGTGCGGCCGGTCGCTCCAGCGGGGCGCCGCCTCGGCGGAGGCGGTCCCGGCCGGCGGTGCGGCCTCGGCCGGGGTGAGCGCGCCGACCATGAACGAGGCGATCAGGGCGGTGACGGCGGCCAGGGCTCTGCCGCGGTGGGGTAAGCGCTTGCTACGGAGGTGCGTCATTGCGGCTCCCAACAGGCGTACGAAAGACGGGGTCAGGCGGGTGTGGCGCGCGCGGCGGTGATCCGGAACCGGGTGAACGTGGCCGCTCCGGCGTGTCCCCCGGCGGTGGGCGCGACCGCGAAGAGGCCGAGCAGGGCGCCGACCCAGCGCCAGGGGGTGGCGGCGAAGACCTGTCCCGAGGACTCCCACCCCTCCCCCACGTCGTAGGAGAAGCGGCAGCGTGCCCCGGCGGCGGTCTCGATCCGCAGCCGGGCCCGTCCTCCGGGCGCCGGGCGCGGACGGGCGGCGTCCCGCTCCCCCTCGGCGACGGTCTCGGCGAACCGGTGGACGAGCCGCACGCTCCCGTCGGCCTCCCGCTGGAGTCCGATCCAGCGGAACGCGTCCCCCAGCACGGCAAGCCCGGCCCGCGCCCCCGGTTCCCCGCTGTCGAGCCTCAGTTCGACCTCGATGGAGGCCGGGATCCCCGGCAGCCGCTGTGTGAGCACATTCGCCAGTTTCCGCAGGTCGTGCGTGTGCACGGAGCGCACGCACGTGAGCCGCAGCCCGTCCCCGGAGTGCTGGGTGGCCCAGCCGTCCTGGGGGTTCGCGGTCCACTGCCACTGGCGTCCGAAGCGGCCGCCGGGGAAGTCGTCGTCGGTCGCGGGCGCGGCCGGCGGCTGCGCCGGCAGCGCCGGCTTGCGGTGGACGGCGACCGGGGCGCCGTCGTCACCGATCACCGGCCAGCCGTCCGCGCGGCCCCAGCGCAGAGGCTGGAGGTGGACGACCCTGCCGTACGCGCCCCGCTGCTGGAAGTGCAGGAACCAGTCCTCGCCGGCCGCCGTGCGCACCCAGCCGCCCTGGTGCGGCCCGTTGACCTCGGTGTCCTTCTGCTCCAGGGCGATGTGCTCCTCGTACGGGCCGAAGAACTCGCGGGAGCGGAAGACGCCCTGCCAGCCGGTCTCCACGCCCCCGGCGGGGGCGAAGATCCAGTACCAGCCGTCGTGCCGGTAGAGCTTGGGTCCCTCCAGGGTGAACCAGCCGGGGAGCCGGTCCGCGTCGACGACGACCTTGCCCTCGTCGAGCAGCCCGGTCCCGTCGGGCCGCATGCGGTGCCCGGTGAGCCGGTTCTTGATCCCCGAGCGTGACTTGGCCCAGGCATGCACGAGGTACGCCTCGCCCGTCTCCTCGTCCCACAGCGGACAGGGGTCGATCAGCCCCTTGCCCTCCTTGACCAGGTGCGGGCGGGTCCAGGGGCCCCTGATCCCAGGGGCGTTGACCTGGAAGACGCCCTGGTCCGGGTCGCCCCAGAAGATCCAGAACCGGTCGTCGAAGTGCCGCAGCGAGGGCGCCCACACCCCGCAGTCGTGGCGCGGAGCCCTGAACTCGCAGGCCGGCTCCAGGAGTTCGAGCGCGTGGCCGACGAGCGTCCAGTTGACGAGGTCCCGGGAGTGGAGCAGGGGAAGACCCGGTGCCCGGCCGAAGCTGGAGGCCGTCAGATAGAAGTCGTCGCCCACGCACAGGACGTCGGGGTCGGACCAGTCGGCGTCGAGGACGGGGTTGCGGTAGGTGCCGTCTCCCCGGTCGGCGGAGAAGGCGGGCGCGGTGACGGCTCCGGTGGCGGTGGTCGTGTCGCTCACGCCTTCACCGCCTTACGGACGAGGGCCGCGGCCTCGTCCCGGTCGAGGGTGCCGTCGGCGACGACGGTGACGATCCGGCGTACCGCGGTCTCGCCCGGCCCGATCGGCAGCCGCTCGGTGTGGGCGAGGGAGGACCCGACTCCCGGGTACTCCTCGGCGCGGACGAACCACGGATCGCGCCGCGTGGTGTCGGTGGCCCCCGTGAAGACGAGCGTCCAGTTGCCGCCGGCCAGGGCGACCCAGTCGGCGCGGCGCCCGTGGACCGCCGGCTCGCCCTCCGTGTCGGCGGTGAAGACGCGGGGCGCGGCGGCTTCCTTGCGGGCCCGCCAGAAGAACCCGCCGTACGCGGCGCCGGGGCGCCCGTTGGTGGCGGGGCTGCCGATGGACACCGGGGCGTCGGTGATGTTGGTGAGGGAGAAGGTGAAGTCCAGCGCCCAGGCGGATGCGGTGAGTTCGGTGGCCGCGACCGTACGGCGCTCGCGCAGCAGCTCCCGGGAGGAGGCCACCCAGCGCAGTTCCTCGACGAAGCCGTCGGGGTCCCGCAGATGGAAGGAGGTGTGGCGCTGGGAGCCGTGGTTGGCGAGTTCGGTCGGGCCCCGGTCACGGACGTAGGTCCGTCCGCCCCAGAAGTTGTGCCCCTCGACGTCGGGAACGGCGACACCGACGCCGAGGTGGTGGAGGTGGTCGGCGGGGCTCAGCTCGGTGACCGCCGTACCGGACAGGGTGGTGACGGGGTGCAGATAGGGGCGGGGCGAGTGCCGCTGAGGGAGTTCGGGCCGGGTGAGGTAGCGGCCCACCGGACGGCCCGCCACCCGCAGGACCAGGGACCCGTCGGTCATCATGTGCTCACCTCTTTCGCCGGTGGTGCCAGGAGCGCCCAGGGGGCGCCGAGTTCGGAGTAGAGGGCGAGGTTGTCGGCGGCGGCCGCGACCAGAGCGTCGATGCCGTCGACGACCCGGCGGTCCTCGTCGGGCAGCCGGTGCCAGGCACCGGCCGGGAGGGCGATCGGGTCCGGGGCGAGCCGGATCGCCTCGACGACCCTCATGAACGCGCCGGTCACCGCCGGCGGGGCCAGCAGCTCGGTGCCGTCGACGAGGTGGTCGACGAGGTTCTCCAGCAGGTCCGTGCGGCCGAACTCGATCTCCTCCGGGCCGCGGCCGGCCCGCTGGACCAGTACGCGGTCCTGCTTGTACCAGAAGGTGATGCGGCCGCTGGTGCCGTGGACGACGTTGTACGGCTCGCCCGGGTCCTGCGCGCACAGCGTGGCGGCGACGGTGATCCGGCCGCCGTCGGCGGTGGTGACCCGCACGCAGGACGTGTCGTCGGACTCGATGTCGTTGGCGCGCAGCAGTTCGGTCTCGATGGCGGTGACGTCCTCGGCACGGTCGGCGCCGGCGAGCGCGAGCCCGGTGGCGACGGCGTGCGCGAGGGGGTTGGTGAGCGCCCCGTCGATCACGTCCACGCCGTTCATGCGCCGCTTGCCGGCCCAGGGCGCGCGGCGGTAGTACGCCTCGGCGCGCGCCCAGGCGCCGGCTCCGCCGATACCGACGACCTCGCCGATCAGGCCGTCCGCGATCATCCGCCGGATCGCGGGCAGGGCGTGCGAGCCCAGCGACTGGAAGCCGATCTGGCAGACCGTGCCGGCGTCCGCGACCCCGTCCGCCATCCGGCGGAACTCGGCGTACGACGGGGCGGGCGGCTTCTCCAGCAGGACGTGCACCCCTCGCCGGGCCGCCGTCAGCGCCAGGTCGGTGTGGGTCGGGATCGGGGTGCAGATCACCGCGATCGCGGCGCCCGTGGAGTCGAGGAGCGCCCCGAAGTCGGCGGACTGCTCGGGTGTGCCGAGGCCGTCCGGGATCTCGTCCGCGCCCAGCGGGGTCAGCTCGCAGATCCCGGCGAGCCGGACGATCCCCTTGTCCTGCAGCCGCCGGATGTTCTCCAGGTGCCAGCGGCCGTGGCCCCGGGCACCGGCGAGGACCAGCGGCAGCGGGGTGTCGTAGGCGGTGTGGTCACGGTTCATCGGGGTCATCGAATCCTCCCTGCGCCCGCGCCGCGGGCCACCTCTCGGTCGGCCCTCCCGGCGCTGTCGATCTTTTGGTGCAGGGTAGGCGTCCAGCCGACGTCGGCCGTGAGATCACGCTCGCTGCCCGAGTCGTAGGCGTTGTAGATGGCCAGGAGATCCACCGGACAGCCGTTGAAGAGGGTGCCCGTCCGGTGCAGGGCGGTGCCGTTCCAGCTCTTGACCAGGTCGGCGGCCTCGACATGGCCGGGGGTGGTGAGCGTGGCGCCCAGCACCCCCGCGAGGGCCATGAGCCGAACCGCTCTCCGGCGTAGGGTCATCCCTTCACCGCCCCGGCGCTGAAACCTGTGATCAGCCACTTCTGGATGAAGGCGAAGACGATGACCACCGGGACGGCGGCGATGATGCCGCCGGCCGCCAGTGCGCCCAGGTCGACGCTGTCCGCGCTGAGCAGGGTGTTGAGGCCGACCGGGATCGTCTGCTTGTCCTGGTTGCTGAGGAACATCAGGGCGAACAGGAAGTGGTTCCAGGAGTGCACGAAGGCGAAGGAGCCGACCGCGATCAGGCCGGGCCGCAGCAGCGGCAGCACGACCACCCGGAACGCGGTGAACCGGTTGCAGCCGTCCACCCAGGCCGCTTCCTCCAGCGTGTACGGCACGTTCTTGATGAAGTTGCTGATCAGAATGATCGACAGCGGCAGCTGGAAGACCGTCTCGGCGAGGATGACACTGCCGAGCGAGTTGATCATCCGCAGCTCGGCGAAGATCTGGAACAGCGGGACCAGGAGCAGCGCCCCCGGGACGAACTGGGAGCACAGCAGCGCCAGCATGAACCCGCGCTTGATCCTGAAGTCGAAGCGGGCGAGGGCGTAGCCGCCGGCGAGGGCGACGAGCGTGGTCATCAGCAGGGTGACGACACCGACGAGCACGCTGTTGTGGAAGTAGACCCCGAAGCTGCGCTCGTTCCACACCTTCTCGAAGTGCTCGAACGTCATCGGCCAGGGCACGAGCGAGGTCGAGCCGGGCTTGCGCAGCGCGAAGAGCAGGATCCAGTAGAAGGGGACCAGGGTGAACACGAGGTAGATCGACAGGGGCAGGTAGATCTGCCAGCGCGGGACCTCGTCCCAGGCGCGGCGGACCTTGTGCGGGCGCTGCGGGGGCTCCTCGGCCGCGGGCGCGGGCCGCACCGGGGCGACCTTCTCGACGTCCTTGGTGATCACTTGGACTCGCCTCCGAACTTGCTGAGCCGCAGATAGACCATCGAGCAGAAGAGCAGGATCACGAACGCGACCGTGGTCAGGGCGGACGCGTAGCCGAAGTTGTGGGCGTCGACCGAGGTGTTGGCGATGTAGAGGGGGAGTGTCGTGGTCTCCCCCGCCGGTCCGCCGCCGGTCAGGGTGTACAGGAGGTCGACGTTGTTGAACTCCCACACCGCGCGCAGCAGCGTGGAGAGGATGATCGCGTCCTTCAGGTGCGGCAGCGTGATGTGCAGGAACTGCCGGACGCGGCCGGCGCCGTCGACCTCGGCGGCCTCGTACAGGTCCTTCGAGACGGACTGGAGGTCGGCGAGGATGAGGATCGCGAAGAAGGGGACACCGCGCCACAGGTCGGCGACGACCGCGGCCGAGAAGACGGTGGAGGTGTCGGAGAGCCAGCTGGTGCCGTACTCGCCGATGCCCATGTCCGCGAGGTAACGGGTGATGCCCGTCTGGGAGTTGTAGAGGAGCACCCAGATCGCGGAGGTGAGCACGCCGGAGACGGCCCAGGGCGAGAAGACCATCGCCCGGCCGACGGCCCGGCCGACGAAGGTCTGGTTGACGATGAGGGCGAGCGCCAGACCGAACAGCAGCTGCAGCGAGACCTCGACGACCACCCACTTGGCGCTGAAGACGAGGGTGTCCCAGAAGAGGGGGTCCTCGGTGAAGGCGTGGACGAAGTTGTCGAAGCCGGCGAAGCCGTTCCGCCAGGGCTTGGTGGGGTTGTAGTGCTGCAGGCTGTAGTAGAAGACGCTGATGACCGGGTAGGCGATGAAGCCCAGCATGAGCAGGGCGGCCGGGGCGATCAGCAGGTAGGGCAGCCTGCGCGGGGTCGCGGAGGCACGGCGCGCACGGCTCCGCCGGGGTGGCGCGGGCGGTTTCGCCACGGCTGCGGCTTGGGCCATGACTGGGGCTCCGTTTCTGGGTGCGTCGTGGTGCGTCGTGATGCGTCAGTGGGGCGTCGTGGGGCAGGAAGCGCTTTCTCGCTGGGCATGGATGTACTTGATCGCGCGGTACGGGGTGCCACATGTGGTGCGTCGGCGGGTGCGGGTGCGGGTGCGTTGTGGCTAGTCGCGCGGTTCCCCGCGCCCCTGCAGGGCGCTCAGCCCGCGTAGGGGTCCGGGACCTTGCCCGGTCTGGCCAGGAACTCGAAGTCGCAGCCGGTGTCGGCCTGGGTGATCTGGTCGTTGTAGAGGGCGCCGTAGCCGCGTTCGTAGCGGGTCGGCGGCGGGGTCCAGTCCGCCCGGCGGCGCTCCAGCTCCTCGTCGTCCACGTCGAGTCGCAGGGTCCGGGCTTCGACGTCGAGGGTGATCGAGTCGCCGGTGCGGACCAGGGCGAGGGGTCCGCCGACGTACGACTCCGGTGCCACGTGCAGCACGCAGGCGCCGTAACTGGTGCCGCTCATCCGGGCGTCGGAGATCCGCACCATGTCCCGTACGCCCTGCTTCAGCAGGTGGTCGGGGAGGGGCAGCATCCCGTACTCGGGCATGCCCGGTCCGCCCTTGGGGCCGGAGTTGCGCAGTACCAGCACGCTGTCGGCGGTGATGCCGAGCGACGGGTCGTTGATCGTGCGCTGCATCGTCCGGTAGTCGTCGAACACGACCGCCGGTCCGGTGTGCCTGAGCAGGCGCGGTTCGGCGGAGATGTGCTTGATGACCGCGCCGTCCGGGCAGAGGTTGCCGCGCAGTACGGCGACGCCGCCCTCGGTGGCGACCGGGTTGTCCCGGGTGCGGATCACGTCGTCGTCGTGCACGAGCGCGCCGTCGAGCTGTTCGCGCATCGTGTCGTACGAGACGGTCGGCCGGTCCAGGTGCAGCAGGTCGGTGATCCGGGACAGGAACCCGGGCAGGCCGCCCGCGAAGTGGAAGTCCTCCATCAGGTACGTCCGGCCGCCGGGCCGGACGTTGGCGAGCACCGGCACGGTTCGGGCGACACGGTCGAAGTCGTCGAGGGTGAGTTTGACGCCCGCGCGGCCGGCCATGGCGATGAGGTGGATGACGGCGTTGGTTGAGCCGCCGAGCCCGAGGACGGTGGTGACGGCGTCCTCGAACGCGTCCGCGGTGAGGATGTCGTTCAGCTTCCGGTCCCGGTGGACCAGTTCGACGATCCTGAGGCCGGCGGCGGCCGCCATCCGGTCGTGGCCCGAGTCGACGGCCGGGATGCTGGACGCGCCCGGCACCGTGACGCCGAGCGCCTCGGCGGCGGCGGTGAGCGTGGAGGCCGTGCCCATCGTCATGCAGTGGCCCGGCGAGCGCGCGAGACCGGACTCCAGTTCGGTCATCTCGCAGTCGCCGATGAGCCCGGCGCGCTTGTCGTCCCAGTACTTCCACATGTCGGTGCCGGAGCCGAGGACCTCGTTGCGCCAGTGGCCCGGCAGCATCGGCCCGGCGGGCACGAAGACGGCCGGGAGGTCGACGCTCGCCGCGCCCATCAGCAGCGCGGGGGTCGACTTGTCGCAGCCGCCCATCAGCACGGCTCCGTCGACCGGGTAGGAGCGCAGCAGCTCCTCCGTCTCCATCGCGAGCATGTTGCGGTAGAGCATGGGGGTCGGCTTCTGGAAGGTCTCGGAGAGGGTCGAGACCGGGAACTCCAGCGGGAAGCCGCCCGCCTGCCACACACCCCGCTTGACCGCCTGGGCACGATCCCGGAGGTGTACATGACAGGGATTGATGTCGGACCAGGTGTTGAGGATCGCGATGACCGGCTTGCCGAGGTGCTCCTCGGGGAGGTAGCCGAGCTGACGGGTGCGGGCGCGGTGGCTGAAGGAGCGCAGCCCGTCCGTGCCGTACCACTGGTGGCTCCGGAGTTCCTCCGGCCTCTTCGTGCGCTGCTCGTGCTTCATATCGACCACCCGGCGGCGATGGCGGCGACCTCGGCGCGTTCGTCCTCGGGCAGGTGCCTGCTGGGGGCCCGGACGTCGCGGCGGCACAGGCCGAGGGAGGCGAGGGCCTCCTTGACGACGGTGACGTTGTTGGCGGAGCCGTTGGCGGCGCGCAGCTCCTCGAAGCGCCGGATCTGCTCCCAGATCTTCATGGCACCCGGGAAGTCACCGGCCCGAAGCGCCTCGATCATGTTCAGCGAGACGGCCGGGGCGACGTTCACCAGGCCCGACGTGAAGCCGGTGGCGCCGGCCGAGAAGTAGGAGGGCGCGTACGGCTCGGCGAGCCCGGCCACCCAGACGAAGCGTTCCAGGCCGGCGTCGCGGGCGAAGGCCGCGAACCGGGCGGCGTCCGGGACGGCGTACTTGACCCCGACCACGTTGGAGCAGGTGTCGGCGAGCCGGGCGAGCCGTTCGCCGGTGAGCTGCGCGTTGCGGATGTAGGGCACGACGCCCAGTTCGGGCACGGCCTCGGCGATCGCCCGGTGGTAGTCGACCCAGCCGTCCTGCGACACGTACGGGTGCACCGGCTGGTGGACCATCACCATCTGCGCCCCGAGCTCGCGGGCGTGCTCGGCGGAGGCGACGGCGGTGGGCACGTCGTGGCCGACCCCGACCAGGATCACGGCCCGGTCCCCGGCCTCGTCCATCGTCAGCTCGGTGACCAGACGGCGCTCTTCGGGGGTCAGGGCGTAGAACTCGCCGGTGTTTCCGTTGGGGGTGAGGGTGGTGATCCCTCCGTCGAGCAGCCTGCGCAACAGGGCCCGGTGGGCACCCTGGTCGACGGTGCCGTCCTCGGCGAACGGAGTCACCGGGATCGCCACCACGTCGGCCAGGGCCGCCCGTTGGGTCTCGAACGTCACGCTGCTCATGGATGACCTTCCTCTGCGAGGAGCTGGAGGACTGCGGAGGCCGACGGGTCAGCCGCCTCGTGCGGGTTCGCCGTGCCTCGTGGACTCGCGGGCTTACCGGGCCTGCTGCGGCCGCCGGGGCTGGTGGGCCTGCTCGTCCTCCCGCGCCCCGGGGAAGGCCCGTTCGACGAACGAGGCGATGTGGGCGTGCAGGGCGGCGGCCGCGCCGTCGGCGTCGCCGTCGAGGGCGAGCCGCAGGATCTCCCGGTGCTCGGCGGCCTCCCGTTCCCAGGAGGGGTCGGAGGCCCAGGCCACGGCCGACACCAGGGCGGCCTGGTCGCGCACCTCGTCGAGCATCCGGCCGAGCAGCGGGTTGCCGCACGGCACGTACAGGGCACGGTGGAACTCCCGGTTGGCCAGCGACCGTTCGGCGGTGTCCGTGGCCTCGTCGGCCCTGGTCAGCGCGTCGCTCGCCGCGTCCCACGGTGCGCCGCGGCGCACCGAGCGCCGCAGGGCCTCCGGCTCCAGGAGCAGCCGTACGTCATAGACCTCGCGCGCCATGTCCGCGTCCACCATGCGCACCGTGACGCCCTTGTACTGACTCATCACGACGAGCCCGGTCCCGGCCAGCGTCTTGAGCGCCTCGCGCACAGGTGTCTTGGACACCCCGAACTGCGCGGCCAGCTCGGTCTCGACCAGGGCCTGACCGGGCGTCAACTGCCCGGTGAGGATGCGGTGCTTGATCCCCTCCAGCACGAACTGCGTGCGGGACGGGATCGGCGTGGGCACAGAGGTCATGCGCGCCTCTCGGTTCTCACGTGCGGGATCTCAGGTATGGGATCTCACGTATCGCGTCTCATATATGACGTACGAAGTACGACGCGTTGAAGGTAGGGAGAGGCGTGATGTTTCGTCAATGCTTCCGACGGAAGAAGATGTGCCCGCCGTCACATGATCTTGAAATCACACGGTCCTGGTGTCGCCCTCGCGCGCGCTCTCGGTGGGCCCGCCGAAGACCACGGCCGCCCGGCCGGTCGCCCCCTCCCGGGACAGCGTGGGCCCCACATGGGTGATCAGCAGCCGGCTCGCGCTCTTCGCGTACGCCCCGGCCTCCTCCGGCGTGAGATGCACCCGGGGTTCACCTTCGCGATGGGTGTCGACATCCGCCTCGCACAGGAACAGGTCCGCGCCACCGGCGAGTCGGCTCAGTGCCTCGCACGGACCGCTGTCCCCCGAGTACGCGAAGACCCGCCCCTGACACTCGGCGCGCAGCCCGTACGACTCCACGTCGTGGACGACGGCACGGGCGGTGAGGGTGAGATTCCAGTGCCGCACGCTGTGACCGTCGTACAGGGGGCGGAAGTCGAAGACGCTGTTCAGGAAGGCCGTGTCCAGCCGCCCCAGGGATCCGGCGAGGCGCTGCGCGCAGCCGTCGGGCGCGTACACGGGCAGCGGCGCGGGGAGGGTGAGGCCGCCGTACGCGAAGCCGTACAGCGCGGCCGCCAGGTCCGCGCTGTGGTCCGCGTGCAGATGGGAGATCCAGATCGCCGTGAGCCGGGTGGGATCCGTGTGCCGCTGCAACTCGGCGAACGTACCGAACCCCGCGTCCACCCATATCTCGGCGCCCCCGCCACGCAGCAGATACCCGGAGGCGGGCCGGCCCGGGCGGGGATACGGAGAGGCGGTGCCGAGGACGGTGAGACTCAGGGGCATGTCGGGGAGCGTACGGAGCGGCGGGGGGCGCGCGCCGCGTTTCGCGGGTTCTGTCCTGGATGCGCCCATGAAAGGGGCGGGGGCGGCGCCGCCCCGGGTGTCTCGCCTCGCGGTCCGCCCGCGCCCCTCCTCGCCGGGAGCCTGCGCGGTGGCCGCCGGGCCGCAGCCGGTGGGGTCGACGGGGGTGGGGCGGCTCTCCGTCGCCGGTGCCCCGCCCGGTGCCGCCCCCACCGCGCGGCCTACGGCTTCCAGAGCGGGTCGCGTCCGCTCAGGCCGATCGCTCGGTCCAGGAGCGGCGCCTCCTCCGGTACGGGTTGCACGGGGCCGAAGATCTCGCCGCGCGCCGGGTCGTCGGCCGAGGCGGCGAGGAAGGCGTGTGTCGCGGTGAGGGCGGCGGGGTCGGGTTCGTACGCCTGGCCGGTCGCCCGCGCGAGGTCCCAGCCGTGTACGACCAGCTCGTCCGCCGCCACCGCTCCGGCGATCTCACCCGGCAGGGACACCCCGCCCGCCCGGGTCTCCCCGGTCCACGCGGCCGGGTCCCGCCATGCCTCGGCGAGTTCGTCGAGGACCTGCGGCAGCGCCTCGCGCCAGCCCGGCCCGATGTCGGGCAGCGAAGCCTGCGGATCGGTGTCCGTCGTGGGACCCGGCTCCTTGTGGCCCGCGTCCCGGAAGGCGACGGCCAGTCCGAGCAGATGCCCGAGGACGTGGCGCACCGCGTACTCCGGGCACGGGGTGCGGTCGGACAGCTGATCGTCGCGGACGCCTCGGGCGAGACGGGCGACGACGCGGGCCTGCGGGGCGAGGTCGAGAGGGGCCGGTACCTGGTCGGTCATGCGGAGCTCCTGGGGTGCGTCTCGAAGGTGCGTCGGCGTGCTGCGTCTGTTCCGTGTCCTCATGTCGGTAGACCCCCGGCGCCCCGAGAACTCATCGCTCGCACCGCCCCCACCCCTCCCGGCGACGATTTCCAGGGCATCTGCCCGATCCCCGCGGCGGGGCCTCAGCACCACGATCACCGGACATGACCTCCACACCCGAACCCACACCCGATCCCGAACCCGCGCCCACGCCCGCATCCCCACCCCGTACGACATGGCGGGCCGCCCGCGTTCTGGGGGACCGCGACGCGGGGCCGTATCTCGCGGGGGTGGTGGTCTCGGGCCTCGGCTCGTCCGCGATGTGGCTGGTGGCGGGCGTCTGGGTCAAGGACCTCACCGGCTCGAACGCGCTGGCCGCGCTGTGCACGCTCGCCCTGTGGGCCCCGCTCCTCGTCGGCCCCCTCCTGGGCACCCTCGCGGACCGCCCCCGCCGCCGCCCCCTCCTCATCGCCGTCCAGCTGGTCCCGGCCGCGCTCCTCCTCACCCTCCCGACGGTGGACACCCCGGGCGACCTGTGGCTCCTCTACGCGGTGCTCCTCGTCCACGGCGCGGCAGGCGTCGTCGGCGACGCGGTCGAGGCGGCCCTGGTCGCCGGCACCGTCGACACCGCCCTCCTCGGCGACTTCAACGGTCTGCGCATGACGGCCAACGAGAGCATGAAACTGGTGGCGCCCCTGGCGGGAGCCGGTCTGTACGCGGCGTACGGCGGGGCGGCGGTGGCGCTGCTGGACGCGGCGACGTTCCTCGCGGCGGCGGGGCTGTACGGGCTGGTGCGGGAGCGAGGGACACGGCCCGCCCCCTGCGCAGGGCCCGCCCGGGGCCTGTACGCCCGCACGGCCGAAGGCGCCCGCCACCTCCTCACCGACCCCCGCCTGCGCCCTCTGGTGCTGGCCGGCGGCACGACGATGCTGCTCTCCGGGGTGAACGGCGCCCTGATCCACGCGGTGGTGGAGGCTCTGGGCCACTCCCCCGCCTACACCGGCCTCCTCTTCCTCGCCCAGGGCGCCGGCTCGGTCGCCGTCGGCCTGGCCACGGGCCCCCTCCTGCGGCGCCTCGGCGCGGTCACCTTCGCGGCCCACGGCATCGCCCTGACGGGAGCGGCGGTGGCGGCCCGCACCGTCCCGGACGACGTCATCACCCTGGCCGCGAGTGCGGCGATCGGCGTCGGCCTCCCCTGCGTCCTGACCGCCGCGCTCACCGCGGTCCAGCGCGAGACCCCACCCGATCGGCTGGGCCGCACCGCGGCCACGGCCCACACCCTTCTCTTCGCTCCGACCGTGCTGGGCATGGCCCTGGGCGCGGGCCTGGTCGCCGTGGCCGGCCTCCCGGTACTGCTGCCGGCCGTGGGCGCGCTCCTGCTCGTGACAGCGGCCTGGCTGCTGCGTCATCGCTGAACGATGGGAGACCCTGGAGACATGGGCGAAGTCATCTGCGACATCACGGTCTCGGTCGACGGTTACTCGGCCGGGCTCGGCCAGAGCGAGGAACGCCCGTTCGGCGACGACGGGGGTGACGGGTCGGGCGGCGGGCTGCACGCGTGGATGTTCGACACTCCGGAGGAGAACCGGGCCGAGATCGACCGGCTGAACACCGCCGGCGCGTTCGTCATGGGGCGCAACATGTTCGGCCCTGTGCGCGGCGGGTGGGACCGGCCGTGGAACGGCTGGTGGGGCGACGACCCGCCCTTCCACGCACCGGTGTTCGTGCTCACGCACCACGCCCGCGAGCCCCGGCCGATGGACGGCGGCACCACCTACCACTTCGTCACGGACGGCATCGCCCCGGCGCTGGCGCGGGCCCGCGCGGCGGCCGGCGACGCGGACGTCACCGTCCTCGGCGGCGCGACCACCGTCAACCAGTACCTCACCGCCGGTCTGATCGACGAGGTGCGCCTGCACATCGCCCCGCTCACCCTCGGTGCCGGCACCCGTCTCTTCGAGGGCGTCCCTGCGCTGCGGCTGGAGCAGGTGGCATCGCGTCCGGCGAGCCTGGTCACCCACGTGACCTACCGCGTGCTGCCCTGAGCCGGTCGCCGCCGCCCGCCCGGACCGCGCCCGCGGCCACGGCGGCGGCTCACCCCACCGCCGTCAGCGCCTCCCGTACGGCCGCCAGATCCTGGTCCGAGGCCAGCCCCGCGTGATACAGCCGGAGTTCCGTGGCCCCCAGCTCCGCCGCCCGCCCCGCGTCCTCCACCAGGGTCACCGGGCTGCCGCCCATCCCCGACACGATCGGGAAGTTGGCGGCCAGCACGGCCCCGTCCGCCCCGGCCTCCGTGAACGCCGGCAGCAGCCCCGGCCCGCCCGCGCACGGCACGACGACCCCGTCGGCCACGCCGAGGACGTGTCCGGGGTCCACCCCGGGGTTGGCTCCGCAGTGGTACGTCACCGGGTCCGCGTGCAGCAGCACCTGGAACCCCGCGGGCGCGGCGGCCCGTACGGCCCCGACGGCCTCCTCCTGGAGCGAGCGGGCGATCGCGTCCCGCCACACTCGCGTGGCCGCCGCCCGGTCGGTCCCGAGAAGTTTCTCCACGGCCGGCCAGCCCTCCTCGACGCTGTCGCCGCGCCACAGCGGTTCCAGCGCCGTGCGGACGGCGGCCGCGAGCTCCTCGGGGTCCTGTCCGGCTCCGGCGTATCCGTCGCGGCAGGTGCCGCAGAAGCACAGCGACATCAGGTACTGCCCGGCGTCCCCGAGCCCGACCCCGCCCGTCTTGTCGTGGGCGTGCAGGTGGGAGACGCCGTACCAGCCGAGCGACTCCAGCTCCGTGCCGCGCGCACCCGGCCGGACCGCCGCCTCCACGGCCAGATCCACGAGGTACTCCCGGGTGTCCGGCTGCGCGATACAGGGGGCCCACGGATACCGGTCCCCGTAGGCGTTGACCACGGAGGTCGAGGGATGCTCGGCGCCCAGACGGGAGTTGTGCGCCAGGACCACCCAGGTGTGCACTTCGAGACCGGCGTGCGCCAGCGCCGTCGCCGCCTCGCCGAACGCGTCTCCGAACGCCCAGTCCCCCGCCGCGTACGGCCGCAGCGTACGGCCCTCCCACCGCGCGCCCGGCGGATACAGCACGGCCGCGTGCTCGGCGGTGACGATGCGCTGCCGGGGGTGGCGGGGGGTGAGCGCGCGGGTGGAGTGGTACGCGGAGGCGAGCGTCGCCTGCCGTACCCCCAGTCCCGCGACGCGCTCGGCGGCGGCCGGATCCCCGATGACGTCCCACGGGTAGACGAACGTCGACGCCTTCACTTGCCCTCCTGGCACTCTTCCAGCAGCGCGTGACCGCGCTCGATCAACTCACCCAGCCGCTCGACGTGTTCCCCCGCCGGCTCGTGCAGCGGCGGCCGTACCTCTCCCACGTCCAGCCCCCGTAGCCGTACCCCGGCCTTGACCAGTGACACCGCATAGCCGCGTCCCTGGGAGCGGAGTTCGACGAAGGGACGGTAGAACCCGTCGAGCAGCCGCCGCACCGTCGCGTCGTCCCCCGCGCCGAGCGCCCGGTGGAACGCGAGGGCGATCTCCGGGACGAAACAGAAGACGGCCGACGAGTACAGGGGGACCCCGACGGCCCGGTACGCGGGCTGGGTCAGCTCGGCGGTCGGCAGGCCGTTGAAGTAGAGGAAGTCGTCCGGGCCGGAGACCTCGTCGCGCACCGCGCTCACGATCCGGGTCATCAGGTCCAGGTCGCCGAGGCCGTCCTTGAGGCCGGCGATCCCTTCCGTGCGGGCCAGTTCGACCACGGTGTGCGGGGTGAACACGGCGTTGTCGCGCTGGTAGACGACGACGGGGAGCGAGGTCGCCGCCGCGAGTTCCCGGTAGTGGCGCAGCAGCCCCTCCTGGGCGGCCACGACGAGGTACGGCGGCAGGGCGAGCAGACCGTCGGCCCCGGCCTCCTCGGCGAGCCGCGCGTAGCGCACGGCGAGGGCGGTCCCGTAGCCCGCGCCGGCCACCACCGGCACCCGGCCCGCCGTCTCCGCGACGGCGGCCCGTACGCACTCCTGGAACTCCTCGGGCGTGAGCGCGTGGAACTCGCCGGTGCCGCAGCAGACGAAGACCGCGGCCGCCCCGGCCTCGACACCCCGGCGGACGTGCGCGCGACAGACGGCGGGATCGACCGCGCCGTCCGGGCCGTACGCCGTGACGGGGAAGAACAGCGGTCCGCTGGGGACCCTGAGCCGGGCGGCGAGCGGGGCTGACGTCACGGGCTCTCCCAAGTCCAGGTCACGAGGTCCATGTCACGAAATCCACGTCGTGAGTACATGTCTTGCACTACACGTCTTGCGGCACACGTCATGAGGGACACGCCCCGACACGCCGTGGAGGACACATCTGAGTACATGTCACTGATCGGTGTTTACATTTCTGAACAGCAGCACGCTAAGGCGCCCGCTCAGGGCCGGTCAAGCCGGACAACACGCTCCGCACCAGCGATTTCACGCCTCCGCGCCACACTTGACGCACGGGAGCGCACTCCCTAGCGTGTCCATGAATGTGAATACCGGACGCACATGTGCACGGCTGGCGATGCAAGGAGATCCTGGATGCCCGCTCCCCGCACCGTTCTGCTCACCGGCGCCGCCGGCGGGCTCGGCACCCTGATGCGGGACCTGCTCCCGGCCCACGGCTACGAGCTGCGCCTGATGGACCTGCTGCCCGTCGAGGGCGCGCCGGACGCGATCACGGCCGACCTCGCCGACAAGAAGGCCCTGCGCGAGGCCGTCCGGGGCGTCGACGCGATCATCCACCTCGCGGGCATCTCCCTGGAAGCCTCCTTCGAGAAGATCCTCGCGGCGAACATCGAGGGGACGTACAACCTCTACGAGGCCGCCCGCGCGGAGGGCGTGCCCCGTATCGTCTTCGCGTCCTCCAACCACGCCGTGGGCTTCACCCCCCGCCCGCTGGGCCAGGATCCGCTGATCCCGGTGGACACCCCGCACCGCCCCGACACCTTCTACGGCCTGTCCAAGTCCTTCGGCGAGGATCTGGCACAGCTCTACTGGGACAAGTACGGCCTGGAGACCGTCTCCGTGCGCATCGGCTCCTGCTTCCCCGAGCCCACCAGCGTCCGGATGCTCTCGCTCTGGATGAGCCCGGCCGACGGCGCCCGCCTCTTCCACGCGGCCCTGACCGCCGAGCACGTCGGCCACACCGTCGTCTACGGCTCCTCCGCCAACACCCGACTGTGGTGGGACCTGTCCACCGCCCGCGCCCTCGGCTACGACCCGCAGGACGACTCCGAGCCGTACGCCGAGAAGCTGATCGCCGAGCAGGGTGAGCTGGACCCCGAGAACGTGGCCCACGCCAACCTCGGCGGCCACTTCGTGAGCGACCCGCCGATCTGGCCGCACTGACCGCATCGGCACGGACCCAGGAGTTCGTGCGCCGTACGGGAAACGAGGGCCGTACGCCGCGCGGAGGGAGCGGGCGGGCACCGAACGGGCCCGCCCGCTCCCGTGTTCGGGCACGCCCGTTGCCCGATCCCCCGCCCACCCCAGGTCCGTGACGGACCGCGGCACCGCGAAACGGTCAGGGACGGGCATCATCCGTCGCGCAACAGGCCTGGTCGGCGCCGCGCACCGGCTGTAGAACTTCCCCCAGGGCCCGCACCGGGCCCGAACGGGCAGCACTACGGCGAGGGAGAGCGGGTGTCGGCCATGAGCGCGGCGGAAAGGCAACGCGAGATCGTCCGGGCCGCCCGCCGCACGGGCGCGGTCGACGTCGCCGAACTCGCCGTCGCCCTGGGCGTGGCCAAGGAGACCGTACGACGTGATCTGCGCGCCCTGGAGGACCACGGGCTGGTCCGCCGCACGCACGGCGGGGCGTATCCCGTGGAGAGCGCCGGGTTCGAGACGACGCTCGCCTTCCGCGCCACCAGCCATGTGCCCGAGAAGCGCCGGATCGCCACCGCGGCGGCCGAGTTGCTGGGCGACGCGGAGACGGTCTTCGTCGACGAGGGCTTCACCCCGCAGCTCATCGCCGAGGCACTGCCCCGGGACCGGCCCCTGACCGTGGTCACCGCGTCCCTCGCCACCGCCGGGGCGCTCGCGGAGGCCGGCAACACCACCGTGCTGCTGCTCGGCGGCCGGGTCCGCCCCGGCACCCTCGCCACCGTCGACCACTGGACGACGAGGATGCTGGCCGGCTTCGTCATCGACCTGGCGTACATCGGCGCCAACGGCATCACCCGCGAGCACGGCCTCACCACCCCCGACCCGGCCGTCAGCGAGGTCAAGGCCCAGGCGATCCGCGCCTCCCGGCGCACGGTCTTCGCGGGCGTCCACACCAAGTTCGGCGCCGTCAGCTTCTGCAGGTTCGCCGAGGTGGGCGACCTGGACGCGATCGTCACGAGCACCCTGCTGCCGGCCTCGGAGGCCCACCGCTACTCGCTGCTCGGCCCCCAGGTCACCCGAGTCTGACCACCCCACCGACCCCTTCCGCACCCTCCCCACACCCACCGACACCTTCCGACACCCACCGACACCCACCGACACCCACCGACACCCTTTATCTCCCGATATCTCCCATACGTCCAGGAGCGATCCATGCGAATCCCGAGCCGACGGAGGCCGCGCGCACTCGCCGCGGTCGCCGCGGGGACGCTGCTCGCCCCCCTTCTCTCCGGCTGCTGGACCGGAGCGGGCGGGGCGGGATCCGGCGGCGACACCATCAACGTGCTGATGGTCAACAACCCGCAGATGCAGGAGCTGCAGAAGCTCACGGCCGCCCACTTCACCAAGGAGACCGGCATCGGGGTGAACTTCACCGTGCTGCCGGAGAACGACGTCCGCGACAAGATCAGCCAGGACTTCGCCAACCAGGCGGGCCAGTACGACGTGGCCACCCTCAGCAACTACGAGATACCGATCTACGCCCGCAACGGCTGGCTGGAGGAGCTGGACCCGTACGTCGCGAAGGACCCCGGCTTCGACCAGCAGGACATTCTCAAGCCCATGCGCCAGTCCCTGACGGGCGACGACGGCAAGCTCTACGGGCAGCCCTTCTACGGCGAGTCGTCCTTCCTGATGTACCGCAAGGACGTCTTCGCCGAGCGGGGGCTCACCATGCCCGAGCATCCCACCTGGCGGCAGGTCGCCGGCCTCGCCGCGAAGGCGGACGGCGCCGAGGAGGGCATGAAGGGCATCTGTCTGCGCGGCCTGCCCGGCTGGGGCGAGGTCATGGCACCCCTGACCACGGTCGTGAACACCTTCGGCGGCACCTGGTTCGACAAGGACTGGAAGGCGCGGCTGGACTCCCCCGCATTCGGGCGGGCGACCAGGTTCTACGTGGACCTCGTGCGCGAGCACGGCGAGTCCGGCGCCGCCCAGGCCGGCTTCGCCGAGTGCCTCAACAACATGACCCAGGGCAAGGTCGCCATGTGGTACGACGCCACGTCCGCGGCCGGTTCCCTGGAGGCCGACGACTCCCCGGTGAAGGGGAAGATCGGCTACGCACCGGCCCCCGTCGAGCGGACCGAGTCGTCCGGCTGGCTCTACACCTGGGCCTGGGGCATCCAGCAGGCGTCCCGGAACCCCGACAAGGCCTGGAAGTTCGTCTCCTGGGCGTCGAGCAGGGAGTACGAGGAGCTGGTCGGCGAACGGATCGGCTGGTCGAACGTGCCCGCCGGCAAACGGGAGTCGACGTACGCGAACGCGGACTACCGCGAGGAGGCCGCCGCCTTCCAGGAGATGACCCGCGAGGCCATCGAGGGCGCCCGGCCCACCGACCCCGGGGTACAGCCGCGCCCCGCCCCCGGCATCCAGTTCGTCGGCATCCCCGAGTTCACCGACCTCGGCACCAAGGTGTCCCTGGAGATCAGCGCGGCCATCGCCGGACGCCAGTCCGTCCGGTCGGCCCTGCGGAAGGCCCAGGCACTCGCCGAGCAGACCTCCGAGGAGTACGAGGGACGATGACCGCGACCACGACAGCGCCGAGGGCGGCGGCCCCCGTACGCACCCAGAGCGCGCCGAACGCCCGGCTGCGCGCCTGGGCCACCCGCGCCCCGCTCCTGCCCGCCCTGATCTTCATGATCGTCGTGACCCAACTCCCGTTCGTGGCCACGCTGGTGATCTCGTTCTTCGACTGGAACTCGCTCTACCCCGACGCCCGCGCCTTCGCCGGCTTCGCCAACTACGGCGAGGTCCTCACCGACCCCGACCTGCGCCGCTCGGTGTGGACGACGATCCTGCTGACGGTCGCCGTGGTCCTCACCAGTCTCGTCCTCGGCCTGCTGCTGGCCCTGCTCCTGGACCGGAGGTTCCGGGGCCGCGGCATCGTCCGCACCCTCCTCATCGCCCCTTTCCTGGTGGTCCCGGTGGCGGCCGCCCTGCTCTGGAAACACGTCCTCTACAACCCCGAATACGGCCTGTTCAACGGCCTGTTGCACTATGTCGGCGGCCCGCAGCCGGACTGGATCTCGGACACTCCGCTGCTCGCGGTCGAGGCCTCCCTCGTGTGGCAGTGGACGCCGTTCATGATGCTGATCCTGCTCGCCGGGCTGCAGTCCCGGGACCACCAGCAGATCGAGGCGGCCCGGGTCGACGGCGCGAGCGACTGGCAGATCTTCCGTCATCTCACGCTCCCGCACCTGCGCCGCTACCTCGAACTGGGCGCGCTGCTGGGCTCGATCTACATCGTCCAGAACTTCGACGCCGTCTTCACGATCACCTCGGGCGGCCTGGGCACCGCGAACCTGCCGTACACCGTCTACCAGACCTTCTACCAGGCCCACGAGAACGGCCTCGCCTCGGCCGCGGGCGTCCTGGTCGTCATCGGCTCGATCATCATCGCGACGTTCGCCCTGCGGGTGATCTCGTCGCTGTTCCGTGAGGAGGCGGCCCGGTCATGAGGCCAACTGCCGTGCGACGCAAGGGTCTCGGCCTGGGCCTGGTGGCCTGGCTGCTGGGGGTCCTGTTCTTCCTCCCCATCGCCTGGATGGCGCTGACGTCGCTGCACTCGGAACCGGACGCGGCCACCAACCCCCCGTCGTGGACGGCTTCCCTGACCCTCGACGGCTACCGCGAGTTCTTCGGCGTGGACGGCGGGGCCAGCCCCTGGCCCGCCCTGATCAACTCGGCGGTGGCGTCCCTGGCGTCGACCCTGCTCGTGCTCCTCCTCGCCTTCCCGGCGGCGTACGCGCTGTCGATCCGCCCGGTGAAGAAGTGGACGGACGTCCTGTTCTTCTTCCTGTCGACGAAGATGCTGCCGGTGGTGGCGGGCCTGCTCCCCCTCTACCTCTTCGCCAAGAACACGGGCCTGCTGGACAACATCTGGCTGCTCGTCCTCCTCCACACCTCCATGAACCTGCCGATCGCCGTGTGGATGATGCAGTCCTTCCTGGCGGAGGTCCCGGTGGCGGTCATCGAGGCCGCGCACCTGGACGGCGCCCGGCTGCCGACCGTGCTGGCCCGTGTGGTGGCGCCGATCGCGGCCCCCGGCATCGCCGCCACGGCCCTGATCTGCTTCATCTTCAGCTGGAACGAACTTCTGTTCGCGAGGGTGCTGACCGGTGTGGTGGCGGAGACCGCCCCCGTCTTCCTGACCGGCTTCATCACCAGCCAGGGCCTGTTCCTGGCCAAGGTGTGCGCCGCGTCGCTCGTGATCTCCCTGCCGGTGCTCGCCGCGGGGTTCGCCGCCCAGGACAAACTCGTCCAGGGCCTCTCCCTGGGAGCCGTCAAATGAAGGCCGCCGTCATCGAGTCCGTGGGCAAGGCCGTCGTCACCGAGGTCCCGGACCCGGCACCGGGCCCCCGTGACGTCGTCGTCGAGGTCGCCGCGTGCGGACTGTGCGGGACCGACCTGCACATCCTCCAGGGCGAGTTCGCCCCGAGGCTGCCGATCGTGCCGGGCCACGAGTTCGCGGGCGAGGTGGTGGGCGTGGGCGCCAGGGTCACCGAACTGTCCGTCGGCGACCGGGTGGCCGTCGACCCGTCCCTGTACTGCCACGAGTGCCGGTACTGCCGTACCGGCCACAACAACCTCTGCGAGAGGTGGGCCGCGATCGGGGTCACCACGGCGGGGGGCGCGGCGCAGTACGCGGTCGCCCCCGTCGCGAACTGCGTCCGGCTGCCGGAGCACGTCCACACCCAGGACGCGGCGCTGGTGGAGCCGCTGTCCTGCGCGGTACGGGGCTACGACGTCCTCCGCGCCCGACTGGGCGCCCATGTCCTGATCTACGGCTCCGGGACGATGGGGCTGATGATGCTGGAGCTGGCCAAGCGGACGGGTGCGGCGAGCGTGGACATGGTGGACGTGAACCCCACGCGGCTGGAGACGGCGCGACGGCTGGGCGTCTCGGGAGCCGCCGCCGGCCCCGACGAGCTGGAGCGGCCCCAGGGCTGGGACGTCGTCGTGGACGCGACGGGCAACGCGGCGGCCATCCAGGACGGGCTGGGGCGGGTGGCCAAGGCGGGCACGTTCCTGCAGTTCGGGGTGGCGGACTACGCGACCCGGGTCACGATCGACCCGTACCGGATCTACAACCAGGAGATCACCATCACCGGCTCGATGGCCGTGCTGCACAGCTTCGAGCGGGCGGCGGAACTCTTCGCGGGCGGGGTCCTGGACCCGGAGGTCTTCATCAGCGACCGGGTGCCGCTGGAGCGGTATCCCGAGGCTCTGGAGCAGTTCGCGTCGGGGGTGGGACGGAAGATCGTCGTGGTGCCGTAGGTGGCGTAGGGGCCGCAGGGGCCGCAGGGGCCGCAGGGGCCGCAGGGGCCGGGACGTGATGCCCGGGGAGCGGGGGCCGTGGCGGTGCGGTGGCGGCGACAGCGGTGGCGGGTGGCCGGGCGCACCGGCGGGCGACCGAAATTCGCTGGGCCGGCGCCTCCCCCGCCCCTACCATCCGGGACATGCCACACCCCAGCGGATTCACCTGCACCGAGCACTCCGACGGGACCGTGACGATCGACCACCACGGCCGCGCGGCGACGACGCTGCGCGGGCCCCGAGCTGCCCGGTTCCTCGCCGAGGTGGCGGCGGGAGACCCGCAGCTGGTCATGGCCCGCTGGACCGGGAACTACCGCCGGGGCAACGAACGCACGGCCCGGGAGCACCCCCGCAACCGCCGCTGACCCGAACGGGCGCCCGGCGCGCCCGGGTAAGGGAACGGTAAAGCGGCCTGAATCGTTCACCACGCATGACCGCTATGACCCCCGGCTCGAACATCCCACTGCCCGTCACCCGTGTCGCGGTGGACGTCTCCGCCCCCGTGCGGCTCGACGTGTCGGGCCTGCTGCTCACCGCCGACGGCAAGGTGCGCTCGGACGACGACTTCATCTTCTACAACCAGCCGTCCGGCCCGGGCGTGACCTACCGCTCCGGCGGCGGCGCCACGCCCGACTCGATCACGGTGGACACCTCGGCCGTGCCCCCGGGCATCGAGAAGATCGTCGTCACGGCCAGCCCGGACGCGGCGGGCCAGACCTTCCAGGGCATCGAACCGACGGCGACGATCCGCGACGCGGCGAACGGCTCCGTGATCTCCACGTTCACCCCGCCCCAGCTGGGCACGGAGACCGCCCTGGTGATCATCGAGATCTATCTGCGCAACGGCGCGTGGAAGGCCCGCGCGGTCGGCCAGGGATACGCGAACGGCCTGGCGGGCATCGCGACGGACTTCGGTGTCACGGTGGAGGAACCCGCCCCGGCCCCCCAGTCGGCTCCCGCCCAGCCCGCTGCCGCCCCACCGGCTCCGGCCATGCGGCCCCCGGCGGCCCCGCCCGCCCCGGCCGTGGACCCGCGTGTCACGGCTCCCCCGGCGCCGTCCGCCCCGCCGGCCGCGCCCCCGGCCCCCGCCCCGGGCGCCGGCAAGATCAACCTGGACAAGGGCCGCGTCAGCCTCCAGAAGAACCAGACGGTCTCCCTCGTCAAGGGCGGCCAACCGCTGCTCTCCCAGGTCAAGATGGGTCTCGGCTGGGAGCCGGCGTACCGGGGCAAGGACATCGACCTCGACGCGTCGGTCATCGCGTACGGCCCGCAGCGCAACCACATCGACAGCTGCTACTTCGGCAAGCTGTCGATCGTGAACGGCGCGATCAAGCACTCCGGTGACAACCTCACCGGCGAGGGCGGCGGGGACGACGAGGTGATCGTGGTCGACCTCGGACGACTGCCCCAGGAGGTCACCGGGCTGGTCTTCACGGTCAACTCGTTCTCCGGCCAGAAGTTCACCGAGGTCGCCAAGGCGTACTGCCGGCTGCTCGACGCCGCGACCGGCGAGGAGCTGGTCCGCTTCGACCTCACCAACGCCGAGGCCCAGACCGGCGTGATGATGGCCAAGCTGATCAAGCAGTTCAGCGGTGAGTGGGAGATGACCGCGATGGGCGACTTCGTGAAGTCCCGCACGGTCAGGGGGATGGTGAAGCCGGCGGCGCAGGCCCTCTGAGGCGCGCGTACGCGACGCCGGGCGCCCCGCGCACGGAGGGCGCCCGGCCGGTCGGCGAACGATGGGGCCGAGCCACCGTTCCCTACTGGATCACTCCGCTGTACGCGTTCAGCGCGGGCTGGCCGCCGAGGTGGGCGTAGAGCACGGTCGACTCCGGGCCGATCTCGCCGCGTTCGATCAGGTCGATCATCCCGGCCATCGACTTGCCCTCGTACACGGGGTCGGTGATCATGCCCTCGGTGCGGGCGGCGAGCTGCATGGCGACGAGGGTGGCGTCGTCCGGAACCCCGTAGATCCCGCCGTGGTAGCGCTCGTCCAGCTCGACGTCGGCCACGGTCAGCTCCCGCTCGACGCCGATGAGTTTGCCGGTGTTCCGGGCGATGCGGGCGACCTGCTCCCGGGTGGTCGTCGGCTTGGCCGAGGCGTCGATGCCGATCACCCGGCGCGGCCTGCCGCCCGCCTCCTCCAGCGCGGCGAAGCCGGCGACCATGCCGGCCTGGGTCGAGCCGGTCACCGAGCACACGATCACCGTGTCGAAGAAGACGCCCAGCTCACGCTCCTGATCGGCGACCTCGTACGCCCAGCCGGCGAAGCCGAGGCCGCCGAGGGGGTGGTCGGAGGCGCCGGCCGGGATGGCGTACGGCTTGCCGCCGCCCTCCTCGACCTCGCTGAGAGCCAGCTCCCAGCTCTCCTTGAAGCCGATCCCGAAGCCGGCCCGGACGAGCCGTACGTCGGCGCCGGCCAGCCGGCTGATCAGGATGTTGCCGACCTTGTCGTACACGGCGTCCGGCCAGTCGACCCAGCTCTCCTGCACGAGCACGCACTTGAGCCCGGCGTGGGCGGCGACTGCGGCCACCTGGCGGGTGTGGTTGGACTGCACGCCGCCGATGGAGACGAGAGTGTCGCAGCCCTGGGCGAGCGCGTCGGCGACGAGGTACTCCAGCTTGCGGGTCTTGTTGCCGCCGTACGCGATGCCGGAGTTGCAGTCCTCGCGCTTGGCCCAGACGGAGGCTCCGCCGAGGTGCGCGGTCAGCCGCTCCAGCGGATGGACCGGCGAGGGCCCGAAGAGGAGGGGATAGCGCTCGAAGGAAGACAGGGACACGGGTTCTCCCGGGTGGGGTGCGGCGGAGCGGGACGGACGGAACGGGGCGCGGGCGCGGGTCGGTCGGGTCAGCGGTCCGCTCGGCGCACGGGCACGTCGCCCGGTTCGCGGGCGGGCTGGTGGGCGGACTCATGGTCGAGCGGTCGCGCGGACGCGCCGACGGTCTCGTCGGCGGAAGCGGCGGAAGCACCGCCCGCCACCTCGGCAGACACAGCGGACGCACCGCCCTCCGCCCCGGCGGACAGGGGGAACGCACCGGCCGCTGCCTCGGGGGACGCGACAGACGCACTGCCCGCCACCTCGGCAGACACGTCGGACGCACCGCCCCCCGCCCCGGCAGACACGGCGGACGCACCGCCCCCCGCCCCGGCGGGCACAGCCCTCGACGCCCCGGTGGACACGGCGGACGCGCCGCCCGCCGGCTCGCCCTGCTCGTCGGGTTCGTCGGGTTCGTCGGCGAGGGCGGCCAGGCCGCGCCAGATCTCCGCCGTGACGCGGACCGCCCCGTCCGTGTCGCCGGCCGCGCAGGCGGCGATCAGCTGCTCGTGCAGTCCGGCCGAGCGGCAGTTGCCGCCCTCGCCGAAGCGCCGCCGCTCCAGCCTGCGGATGAGCGGGGTGTAGCGGGCGACGGTGGCGGCGGCCGCGCGGTTGCCGCTCACCCGGACGAGTACGTCGTGGAGTTCGTCGTCGGCGACCAGGGCCGCGTCGACGTCTCCCGTGCGGACGGCCGCCGCGAACCGCTCGTTGGCCGAGCGCATCATCTCGACGTCCGCCGCGAACAGCCGGGGCACGGCGGTGCGGGCGACCAGCTCGTGCATGGCCCCGACCACGGCGGCGGCGTCCCGCACATCGGAGGCGACGACGGCCGTGACCCGGGTGTAGCTCTGCGGCTTGCTCTCCAGGAGCCCCTCGTCCACCAGCCGGGAGAACGCCTCCCGCACGGGCGCCCGGGACAGTCCCAGCAGCTCCGCGAACTCGGCGTCGCGCACCACCGCGCCCGGCTCGATCTCGCCGGCCACGATGGCGTCCCGGATGGCTTGGTAGGCGCGGTCCCTCAGCAGGGTGCGCGCAACCGGTCGTATGGCCTCCATGAACTGAAATGTTAGATGCCAGTCCCTCCCTCGAACAAGAGTGTGGCCCGCGTCCCCCATGGGACACGGGCCACACTCATCCCCCGTGCTCGTGGACCGCCGGTCCGCGGACCGGCGTCACTCGACCTCCCACGGCCATTCGGCGTTCCGGGCCCCCTCCGCAAGCGGCACCATGCGGACGGCCTCGTCGGAGAGCCCGTCGAAGGTGTGGCGGTTCGTTGTGTCGGGCCGGATGCGGCCCATCTGGAATCCGGTGAGGTTCCAGGTGTAGACCGGGACGTCGGCCGGGATCTGCGCGGTCGGGTCGCCGTGCCGGCTGTACCTGCCCTGATCGTCCGTGATGACCAGCACCCGGTCGTGCTTCCGGTAGTGGCTGCGGACGGCCTCGGTGGTGTGGTCGGTGCAGTAAGGGCCGCCGAACCGGCCGATGATCTTCAGCACGGACTCGCGCGCGCCGAACTCCACCACCCTGCTCGTGCACCCGAACTCGACGAGATCCGCGTTCGCCGCCCGCAGCGCGAGCGCCGTGCCGAAGATCGCCGCCGCGTCCGCGTAGGTGAGCGGGGAGTGGTCGGTCAGCGGCGAGATGAACATCGAGTTCGAGCGGTCGACCAGGACCAGGGTCCGGCCGGGCAGCGCGGGCACGTTGGCCAGCGAGTGACCGAGCGCCTGCTCCAGCGGGTACGCCCAGCGCGGCGAGAGCGCGTGGTGGTAGGCCGCGAGGTAGCCGGAGGGTGACTGCCGCGACCGCTTGACCTCCACCGGATCACTGATCCGTGCCGCGACCCGCGCCGCGGCCTTGTCGCCGACACCGGCCTCGTCGAAGTGGTGCAGGTTCCGGGTCAGCGCCATGACGCCCATGGACGGGATGACGGCCTCCCAGGCCGCCCTGTCCATCGGCCTCTGCAGCCAGCGCTCCAGCGTCTCCCAGGTGAGGCCCGCGTCCGCGAGCCGCTGGGCGGCCCCGGAGCCGGTCACGATCCAGCGCCGCTTGGCGGGCCGTATCTCCATCAGGTCACGGTGTGCGGCGAGCATGGGCAGGGACCGGGGCACGACGGCGGTGTCCGGGTTGTGGCGCCGGTCGAGGGCGTACTGGAACAGATCCCCCTGCCACGGCTTGTCCGGGTCCGGCGCCGCGTGCACCAGGTTCAGGATGTCGCCGAAGCGATAGCCCTTGGACCTGGTGTCGTACTTCAGCAGCGCCTGGGGGCTGTACAGCCGTCGTACGGCGTCGGCGACTCCCCGCTTCACGGGCTTGGGCAGGGCGCGGCCGTAGTGCGAGGTCCAGTAGGCGAGCAGTTCACCGGGCTCGTCGGGGCGTTGCAGCACCGAGGCGACGACCTCACGGTTGGTGGGCCCGTCGGTGACACCCGCGTCGAGCCGTGCCTTCACGTACTCGGCGGCGCCCGCGATCGAGGCCGTACGGAGGTCGCCCTCGCCGCGCAGCCAGCCGAGCAGGCCGGCCGTCCATTCCGGGTCGGTGACGGCGAGCCGGCGCACGAGCGCGGCGAACCGGTCGGCGCGGTCCTCACCGCTCTCGCTCTCGTGGAGCGTCTTCTGCGCGACGGAGCTGCCGATCGAGAGCAGGAAGAGCTCGAAGCGCTCGTCCCGCTCGCCCTCGTACGTAGGTAGCCCGCATCCCGTGAATCCCATGAAGGTGGCACGGGAGGCGGGCCGGGCCGTGCCGGCCTTCGTGTTGGACCGCGCCATGACGAACTCCCCCCGAATTCCTCGCCACGTCACACGTCGTGCGGGGAATTCCTGTTCCTGATGTATGAACTCTGGTTCGGGGGAGACACGGCAGAGGGAGGGTGCCCGAGGTCGGAATCGGCGGCGGTCCTGACGACTGGCGCGTCTTCCGTTCCGCCACACCGACCGGACGTCGATGACGGAATTCGAACCCGCACGAGGAACTCTCCTCATCAGTCCCCGAGGTATCCGCTGCCTGCGCACGGGCACGCACCATCTGCCGCGCCCCCCGAGATCGAAACGCACCGGGAGGTACGTGAAGCTTTGGGTGTCCAGAGATCGAAGCAGGCGAACCGGTGCTCTGACCAACTGAGCTACACCGGCGTGTTGGTACCGGTGACGGGACTCGAACCCGCGGCCACCCCATACGTTGATGGTAGGTCTGCCTTCGCACCTGGACGTGCATCACTCTAGCGGGCGTACCACGGGCCGGGCCAACGAATTGACTACCACCGCTGCCGCTTCCACGGCCCGGTGATCGCGAGCAGGATTCCCGGCGTCTGGATGTTGGCGTAGAGGGTCTTTCCGTCGGGCGAGAAGGTGACGCCGGCGAACTCGCTGTACTCCGGCGCCTCCTCGGTGACGATGTTCAGGTCGTTGCGGGCGATCGGATACGTACGGCCGCTGTCGGTGGCGCCGAACAGGTGCGAGACGCCCTCGCCGTCCTCGGCGAGGACGATGCCGCCGTAGGGGGAGACGGTGATGTTGTCGGGGCCGTCGAGGGCGCCGTCGGCGGACGGGTCCGGGTTGACGCCGAGCAGGACCTTCAGGGTCAGGGTGCGGCGCTTGGGGTCGTAGAACCAGACCTGGCCGTCGTGCCGCACCGGGCTCTCGTCACGGGCGTACGAGGAGACGACGTACGCTCCGCCGTCGCCCCACCACATGCCCTCCAGTTTGCGGGCGCGGGTGATCTCGGAGTCGGCGAACTGTTTGCGGACGGCGACGGTCCTGGCGTCCCGGTCGGGCACATCGATCCAGTCGACGCCGTACACCGTGCCGATCCGCGTGGCGCGGGACAGGTCGTCGACGAAGCGGCCGCCGGAGTCGAAGCAGCGGGGGGCCTGGAGGACGCCCGCGTCGTCGGCGAGGGTACGGAACTTCCCGGGCCCGTGGATGAATCCCCTGGGCGGGGTCCAGCGGAAGAAGAGGCCGTTGGGGGCGGCCGCGTCCTCGGTGAGGTAGGCGTGGCCCCGCTTGGGGTCGATGACGACGGCCTCGTGGTCGTAGCGGCCGAAGAACTTCAGCGGCTTCGGGGCGCGGTTGGCGCGGCGGTCGCAGGGGTCGACCTCGAAGACGTAGCCGTGGTCCTTGGTCATGCCGTTGACGCCGGCCCGGTCGGAGTTCTCCTCACAGGTGAGCCAGGTGCCCCACGGGGTGGAGCCGCCCGCGCAGTTGGTGGAGGTGCCCGCGATGCCGACCCACTCGGCGACCCGGCCGTCCGGCCGTACCTCCACCACCGTGCAGCCGCCGGCCGCCGCCGGGTCGTACACGAGCCCCTCGGTGAGCGGCACCGGGAACTCCCACTTGGCCCGAGGGCCCTTCAGCTCGTGGTTGTTGACGAGGAGAGTGGTGCCGCGGGGCCCGGGAAAGGCGGCGGTGCCGTCGTGCTTGCCAGGGGTGAACTCGCCCGACTCCAGCCTGGTCCTGCCGCTGTGGGTGAGGATGCGGTAGGAAAATCCGGCGGGCAGCGCCAGGATGCCCTGGGGGTCGGGCACGAGGGGGCCGTAGCCGACTCGTGCCGCCGCGCGTTCGGAGCGGTGGGCGGTCTCCCGGGTCGAGTCCGGGTCCGGGTCCAGGTCCGGGTCCGTCGACGCGAGGGCGTTCGGCGCGGTGGCCAGGGCGCCCACGCTTCCGGCCAGCACGACGCCGGCTCCGGTGGCCGCGGACCGTCCGGCGAAGTCCCTGCGGGTGAGCGACATGCTGTCTCCTGTGTGGCGGTGGAGGACCGTGGGGGCGGACCCGAGGTGTCGCGCCACGGTCGCGCCCGCGCCTGAACGCGCCCTGAACGCGGGGAGAAGGGCGCCTCCTGTCTTCGGTGAACCACCGAGGGGCCGCGCCCCTTCGCCCGCGCCTCATGTCTTTGACGTCCGGGCACGTCGGCGCGTGCGGCTCCGGTGGGGGCTGGTCGCGCAGTTCCCCGCGCCCCTGAAAACCGAAGGCTGCGCCCCACGCTTCTCAGTCCCGTCGCCCCAGTCGCTCTTCAGCCCCGCAGAACGGTGCTTCCCGGGCCCGCAGAGCCGTGCTATCCAGGCGCCTGCAGGGCCGTGCTCTTCAGGCCCGCAGGGGCCTGAAGCTTTCAGGGGCGCGGGGAACTGCGCGAGAAGCCCCCCGGGCCCGCAGCCGCCCACGCACCCCCGAGCCCTCGGGCGTCCTCCAGCCCCCGGACGCCCCGAAACCACCGGACGCCCCCGAACCTCACCGGGCGCCCGAACTACGGCGCGAAACCCCCCGGCCCCTTCTGCGACCGCGCCTTGAACGCCGCCTTGCGGGCCTCCTTCGCCACCCTCTTGTCGGGATGGATCCGCCCCATCGCCTCAAGGACATCGGGCGTGGCGGGATGATCCACCCGCCACGCCGCCGCGAAGAACGAGCCGTGCTGCGCGGCCAGCCCCTCCACCAGCGCCCGCAGCTCCGCGGAGTTCCCCTCGGCCGCCAGTTGCGCGGCGACCGTGTCGATGGTCAGCCAGAAGACCATCGCCTCGGACGGCACGGGCACATCGGCGGCCCCGTTCTCGGTCAGCCACACCCGGGCGAGCCCGCCCAGCTCGGGGTCGTCCAGCACCTCCCGGAGGGCCGGCTCGGCCACGCCCCCCACCAGGGACAGCGCCTGCTGGCAGCGCAGCCGCCGCAGCGGGGCGCCGGCGTCGGTGCCCCGCGCGGCGGCCAGCAGCTCACGCGCCGCGGCCGACGGCTCCCGGCGGGCGAGCCACTGCTCGGTCTCGGCCTGAGCGGCGGCCGGCGGGAACCCGGCGGTGCCGTCCAGCAGCGCGTCCGCGCCCTTGTCCACGAGGTCCCCGACCGCCGGCGCCGGCACGCCGGCCTCCAGGAGCCGGGCCCGCACCCCGAACAGCCCGAGCGGGGTGAGCCGGACCATGCCGTACCGCGTGACATCGGTGTCGTCGACCGCGGCCGCGCCGCCCTGCCCCTCGGCGGCGACCTCCTCCGCGTCCGTCATCAGCGCCTCGTCCACCGGCTGGTACTCCACCAGCCCGATCGGCTCCAGCACCCGGAACTGGTCGTCGAGCCGCATCATCGCGTCCGAGACCTGTTCCAGCACGTCGTTGGTGGGCTCCCCCATGTCGTCGGGGACGATCATCGAGGCGGCGAGGGCGGGGAGCGGCACGGGCCCGTCGGGGCCGTCCTCGCTGACGGTGAGGAGGTACAGGTTGCCGAGCACCCCGTCGAGGAACTCCGCCTCGGCCTCGGGGTCCCAGTCCAGCTCGGAGAAGTCGATCTCGCCGCCGGCGTCCATCGCGTCGACGAGGCCGTCGAGGTCGGGTACGGCGGCGTCGGCGAGGACGGTCTCCAGGGCCGTGAGCCAGATGCCGAGCACGTCCTGCGGCCCGCCGGAGGTGAGGAGGGCGAGTTCCTCGCCCACGGCGACCGTCCCCTCCCCCTCTCCCCCGGGCCCGTCGGCCCCCTCGGGTCCGTCGGGGTTGACGATCTCGACGAGCCCGGTGTCCACGGCCACCCGCCAGGCCTCACTGGCCGACGCCGCCGCGTCGTCACCGTCGTCTCCTTCGACACCCGCGCCGGTGAGCCCGAGCGCCTCGGCGGCGGCGGGCAGCTGCTCGTCGACGAGTTCGCCCCCGGTGCCCACCCGCGTGTCGGGCCCGGCCCAGCGGGCGAGCCGCGCGGCGCGCGAGAGCAAAGGTGTGGCGAGCGCCTCTCGCGCCAGCTCCGCTGCGGGGAGAAGCCGCACCGGCGGCAGTGGCGAGCTGTCTGACATCGGCGGGGATCTCCTCGGAACGGGTGCTGACGAACGACTGCCGAGCGACGGGGGCGCCCCCGCGAGGGGGCTTCCGTACGCGCTCCGCGTACGCCTACGGCTATGCGAACGCCTACCGGTACGGGCACGGGTACGCAGCCGCTCAGCCTAGACGGATTTGGACCCATGCCGCCCGGTTCATGTACCTGCCAGGAGTTTGACATGGCTGAAACCTTGACAACTGGCCTGACCAGGCAGGAGATTGACGCGCGTAGAAACTCACGGGTAGCTCTGGGACGATTCCGGGGCCTCCCGGAGGCACGACTGTCGGAATTCATCGGTCCGCCGGTTTCTACGCGCGTCGCACCGCCCCACCGGTCGCAGGCCACCCCGTCCACTCTCGTCCCGGCGCCACGTACGTCCCCGGAGGGATCCCCTTGCCGAGCAAGAGAACCGCGCGCATCGGCGCGCTGACCGTCGCCACCATCTGCTCCACCGTGTCCGCCGTGGTCCTGACCTCGCCCGCCGAGGCGGACTCCATCCGCATCCACGACATCCAGGGCACCACCCGGACGTCCCCGCTCGTCGGCCAGCAGGTCGCAGGGGTGCAGGGCATCGTCACCGGCGTGCGCACCTACGGCTCGCGCGGCTTCTGGATCCAGGACTCCGAGGCGGACGCCGACCCCGCCACGAGCGAGGGCGTCTTCGTCTTCACCAGCTCCCGGCCGACGGTCTCGGTGGGCGACGCGGTGACGGTCTCGGGCACGGTCGGCGAGTTCATACCGGGCGGCACTTCGTCCGGAAACCAGTCTGTGACGCAGATCTCCCGCCCGACGATCACGGTCGTCTCCACGGGCAACGCCGTTCCGGCCGCGACCGTCGTCGACACCAAGTCCGTGCCGAAGAAGTACGCCCCGGCGGGCGACCCCGCCGCCGCCGGCTCGATCAACGGCCTCAAGCTCGCCCCGGCCACGTACGCCCTGGACCACTACGAGTCCCTGGAGGGCATGAACGTCCAGGTCGCCGACACCCGTGTGGTCGGCGCCAGCGACCCGTTCACCGAGCTGTGGGTCACGGTGAAGCCCCGGGAGAACGACAACCGCCGCGGTGGCGCGCTGTACGACTCCTACACCTCGCAGAACACCGGCCGGCTGCAGATCCAGTCGCTGGGTGCGGTCGCCGACTTCCCGAAGGCGAACGTCGGCGACGTGCTGAAGGGCACGACGGCCGGCCCGCTGGACTACAACCAGTTCGGCGGTTACACCCTCGTCGCCAACCGGATCGGCACCCTGAAGCAGGGCGGCCTGGAGCGCGAGACGACCGACAGGCAGGCGCGCGGCGAGCTCGCGGTGGCGACGTACAACGTCGAGAACCTGGACCCCTCGGACGCCTCCTTCGCGGACCACGCGGCCGCGGTCGTGCACCACCTGCAGGCGCCCGACATCGTGGCCCTGGAGGAGATCCAGGACAACAACGGTGCCACCAACGACGGTACGGTCGCCGCCGACAAGACCGTGAAGAAGCTGATCGACGCGATCAAGGCGGCCGGCGGTCCGGCGTACGACTGGCGGTCCATCGACCCGGTGAACCTCGCGGACGGCGGCGAGCCCGGCGGCAACATCCGCCAGGTCTTCCTGTTCAACCCCGAGCGGGTCTCCTTCACCGACCGCGCGGGCGGCGACGCCACGACCGCCGTCGGCGTGACGAAGGCGAACGGCAAGGCGCGGCTGACGGTGTCCCCGGGCCGGATCGACCCGGCGAACGCCGCCTGGACGAACAGCCGCAAGCCGCTCGTCGGCGAGTTCTCCTTCCGCGGCAAGTCCGTCTTCGTGGTCGCGAACCACTTCGCGTCCAAGGGCGGCGACCAGGCGCTGCACTCGGAGTTCCAGCCGCCGAAGCGCAGCTCGGAGACCCAGCGCCACCTGCAGGCGAAGGCCGTGAACACCTTCGTCAAGCAGGTCCTGGCGAAGGACAAGAAGGCGTCCGTCATCGCCCTCGGCGACATCAACGACTTCGAGTTCTCCGACACCGCGAAGCAGCTGGAGGACGGTGGCGTCCTGTGGTCGGCGATCAAGTCGCTGCCGAAGCGGGAGCGTTACTCGTACGTCTTCCAGGGCAACGCCCAGGTCCTCGACCAGATCCTGGTCAGCCGTTCGGTCCGGCGCGCCGCCGGGTTCACGTACGACAGCGTGCACATCAACTCGGAGTTCAACGACCAGATCAGCGACCACGACCCGCAGGTGGTGCGGTTCGAGCCGTAGTCCATGTGCTCAGGGCCGGCTGAACACGCCGTTCAGCCAGCCCTGCCACGCGTTCTCGTCCGCCCCGGCGTCGGCACCCGGCGCGAAGTCGTGGACGCTCATGCCCACCCGGTGGCCCCAGTGGTTGCGGCCGAAGAAGCGGATGAGGGCGTCGTCGGTGCGCAGACCGATGAAGTACGGGTCGCGGTAGTCGACCACGGCGTCGAGGAGTTGCCCGTCAGGGCCCTTGACCTGGACCCGGGCCCCTTCGGAGGTGTCGTCCGCGAGGCCGAGTGCCCGCCCGACGGTGGTGAGCGCGTCGGGGGCCCCGGCCGTCCCGGGCGCGTCGAAGGTGGCGAACGCGGTGAGCGTACGGCCCCGGAAGCGCGTCAGGTACTGGCGCAGGGTGTGCAGATAGAACCCGGTGTGCTTGGCGGCGCCGTCGTACTGGTTGTCCCAGTCCTCGACGAAGATGCCGCTGTGCACGTACCGCACCCAGGCCCGCTTGCCGTCGTCGCGCGGTTCGATCGTGTAGTCCAGCTGGTTGAGGGTCTGTTCGGAGATGCCCTCGACGTCCGCGACGCGGTTGGTGTACCGGTGCGGCGGATCCCAGGCGATGACGTCGGAACCGAACGGCCCCTTGCCGCCGACGCGCGGTTCGGGTGCCTCCATCGGCCACAGCCACCCGCCGGTGCCGGCGGTGACGGCCTCCCACACCTCCTCGGGGGTGGCGTCGACCTCGAACTCCCGGGCGATCTCGAATTCCTTGGACATGACGTGCTCCTCGACAGGTCTCACTGACCGGACGGTTCGGTCCGGTCGGGCAGCGGGGTCTGGGTGGTCCGGTCGGACAGGGGGGACTGGGCGAGCCGGTCCGGCGGTGGGGCCTGCGCGGGCCGGTCGGCCGACTGCGGCTTGACCGTGGGGTGGACGGCGACGACGATCCGGTGCGCCCGGCCGGCCTCGGCGCCGGGCGCGTCGTACTTGCGCAGGAGCGCGCTCACCCCGGCCGTCAGCTCCTGGACGAAGGCGGCCCGGTCGGCGGCCGAGGCGAAGGTGACCTCACCGTCCAGCGCGTAGGTCGCGAGCCCCTTGCGGGCCCGGGCCGCGCCCGTGACGAGCGACCCGACGTCCCGGACCAGCCGCGCCCCGAGCGCCAGCAGCCAGCGCGCGGAGAGCTGGTCCCGGAAGCGGTCCGGGTCGGGCTGCACGGCGGCGAGCGCGAGCGGCGAGATCACGTACGACGCGGCGGTCGCCCGCATCAGCCGCTCGGTGACATTGCCCTTGCGCCGCTCTCCCGCCAGCTCGACCAGGCCGTGCCGCTCCAGCGCCTTGAGGTGGTAGTTCACCTTCTGGCGCGGCAGCCCGACCTTCCCGGCCAGCATGGCGGCCGAGGCGGGCCCGGCCGCCAGCTCGGCCAGCAGCCGGGCACGTATCGGATCCAGCGAGACCGCCGCGGCCTCGGGGTCCTCGATCACGGTGACGTCCAACATGGCTCCACCGTCTCACCGAAAACTTTTTTTGTCCAGACGATCCGAATTTTCGGAAAGGGGCGGCGCCCGGTTCAGTCCGGGAGCAGGCCGAGGGCGTACTCGTGACGCGTGACCGTGCTGCTCCGCAGTCCGGGCCAGGTCCGCACGCGCTGCCAGAGCGCCGAAGGGGACCCGACGCCGTCACCCGGGGCCGCCAGGGCGTCGATGTGGTGCCGCGCGGTCTCCCACTCGGCGTAGTTGAGGACACGGGTGCCGTCGGTGCCGAGGTGGAAGTGGGCGGCGATACCGCCGGCGTGCGGATCGGGCTCGGCCGCCAGGGCCTCCTCGACGGCGTCCACCCAGGCGCGCTGCCGCGCCGGATCCGGCCCCTCGAACTCGACGTCGACGATCACGACGCACCCCGGCACCCGCGCGGCACGGTCGCCCTCCCCCGTGAGGCTGCGGTGACGCCGGTAGCGCCCGGGCCCCACCCGTTCGATGCCGGGCACGGCGGTGTCGATGGCGTCGTCGCGCTCCTGCCGGCGCGTCCGCGCGAAGGCCTCGTACGCCTGCTCGTCGGCCCACTGGGAGTAGTGCAGCAGGCCGGAGCCGTCCTCCGCCGTGTAGACGAAGTAGCCCAGCAGCCCGTCGGCGGGCCAGGGGCGGCGCTGCCAGGTGTCGGCGACGGCCTCGACGGTCAGCCGCTGCCGCTCGGGTGTACCCACCTGCCAGGTACTGAAGAAGGACGCCCCGACATCGGGGCGGTCGAGGACGGGATGAAGGTCCGTACGGCGGGTCATGCCACTCTCCCCTGATCGGTACTCGGTGCGTGTGCACCTACCACCTTTCGACCTCAACCAGGATTCAGGTCAACTCCGCGATTCGGGCCCCGGTTTCGGGAGACCCGCCCGGTCATGGACGAGAAGCGGCCCGAGGCCGAGCGGGTGGGGACGGAACCGGATTCCGGGGCGAAGGACGGGACGGAGACCCGGGCGGAGGCGGAGGAGCGGACCGGCGTGGACGGCCCCACCGGGCTGCCGAAACGGTCGTGGTGGGCGGTGGTGCGGCGCACGGCCAAGGAGTTCCAGGACGACGAACTCTCCGACCGCGCGGCCGCGTTGACGTATTACGGCGTCCTGTCGCTGTTCCCGGCGATCCTGGTGCTGGTGTCGATGCTCGGCGTCGTCGGACAGCGCGCGACCGACAAGATCCTTGACAACATCGGCGACCTGGCGCCCGGCCCGGCGCGGGACATCCTGCGGGACGCGGTGGTCCAGCTGAGCGACAGCGGCGGTACGGGCGGACTGCTGGCGATCGTCGGCCTGCTGGCGGCGGTGTGGTCGGCGTCGGGATACGTGGCCGCGTTCATCCGTACGTCCAACGCGGTGTACGACCTGCCGGAGGGCCGCCCGGCGTGGAAGGTGACGCCGCTGCGGATCGCCCTGACCCTGGTGCTGATGGTGATGCTGGCGGCGAGCGCGCTGATCGTGGTGTTCACCGGCCCGCTGGCCGAGCGCGCGGGCACGACCATCGGGCTCGGTGACGCGGCGATCGCGGTGTGGAACATCGCGAAGTGGCCGGTGCTGCTGGTGCTGGTGACGCTGATGATCGCGCTGCTGTACTGGGCGGCACCCAACGTCCGCGGCCGGGGCTTCCGCTGGGTCAGCCCCGGCGGCATCGTCGCCACGCTGATCTGGCTCGCCGCGTCCGCCGGGTTCGCCGTCTACGCCGCCAACTTCGGCTCCTACAACAAGACGTACGGCACCCTCGCCGGCGCCGTGGTCTTCCTCATCTGGCTCTGGCTCACCAACCTGGCGATCCTGCTGGGCCTCGAATTCGACGCGGAACTCTCGCGCGAGCGGGCCATCGCCGAGGGCCACTCCGCCACCGACGAGCCGTACGTCGAGCCCCGGGACACCCGCAAGTGGCCGGCCCGGCTGCGGGCCCTGCGAGAGGCCCGCGCCCGGACGGAAACGCCCCCGACGGGCCGGGACCCGTTGGCGAAGACCTGAACCCGGGGAGGAGCAGTGGACCCACGGTCGGTCGGGGAGAGGTACCGGCTGCGGGTGGGGGCGCGGGTGCGGGCGGGCAGTCGTCGTGGGGCTGCGGCCGTGGTCTGCCGATCGGCGTCTCGGCGTCGCACGCTGGCGGTGGCCGGCCGGCGACCGCCGTGCAGGGCGGCATCGCACGCTCGCGGTGGCCGGCCGGCGACCGCCGTACAGGCGTCCGCGCACACGAACCCGACCCGCCCGCAGCTGCCGCACGCGGACAGGCCAGGACTCCCCCTGCCGTCTCCCACACCCGGCGAGCGGCCGAGTGGCTCTCGTGCGCGGCGGGAGGACCCGGGCGCACTCCTCCTGACGGTGGTGGCGCCTCCTAACGGTGGTGGCGCCAGACCAGCACTCCCACCGTGGCCACGGCGATACCCGCACCACCCACGATCACCATCTCCCGGGGCACCCGCTCCCACGCCGAGTGGGCCTTCGCCCTCGCATCGGCCTGAGCCGCCTGCACCCTGGCCTTCACATCCGCCTTGGCGGCCAGTTCCTCGACCGTGTCGCCGAGCTGCGCCCGGGTCTGCTCTATCTGCCGCCGGAGTTCGTCGGGACCCTTCGCGCCCACCGAACCGTCGGTGCTGCTCGATGCCTGTGTCATCGCCGGGCCCTTTCCTTGATCTCGTCCACGTCCGCCTTCACGCTGTCCAGCGCCCGCTCCGGCCTGGGCGGGGTGGCCCGGCGGAGCTGCGCACGCCCGAGCGCGGCCAGCACGCCCGCGATCACGAACAGCACGGCCATGACGATGAGCGCGGCGGCCCACACGTCCAGCACGAGAGAGAGCGCCCCGACCCCGGCGGCGGCGAGGGTCATGAACCCCACATAGGCGACCGCGCCGGCCGCGCCGAGCAGCCCGCCGCCGCGCCCCGCGCGCCGCCCCTTCTCGGCCAGCTCCTCCTTGGCGAGGGCGACCTCCTGTCGTACGAGCAGGGAGAGCTGTTCGGTGGCCTGCCCGACCAGCTCGCCCACGGAGTGGTGGTCGTGTTCGTCCGGCCCCGGACGCGCGGATCGCGCGGAGCGCACGAATCGCGTGGGCCTGGTCTCGGTGGTCCCGGTCACGGTGTCGCCTCCTCACACATCGGGACGCCCCGAGTACCCGTCCCGCCCCCCGCTACCCCTGCGACATCACCTCATCCTCGTAGCAGACCTCCCACACACTTCGTAGAAAATTTAAGTGGAGCTTCACAATGAGTCCCCCGAGACTACCCGTATGACCCTCACCCGCACCCGAGCTCACGGCCCCACGCCCGCCTCCCCGGCGCACTCCGCCCCCTTCGGTCGCGCCCTCTGCGCGATGATCACGCCCTTCACCCCCTCCGGCGCACTCGACCTGGACGGGGCCCAGCGGCTGGCCGACCGGCTGGTGGCCGAAGGGTGCGACGGGCTGGTGCTCTCCGGCACGACGGGCGAGTCGCCGACCACGACGGACGCGGAGAAGACGGAGCTGATCCGGGCCGTGCGCGGGGCGGTCGGCGACCGGGCCGTGATCGTGGCCGGGGTGGGCACCGCCGACACCCGGCACACCGTGGAACTGGCGCTGGCGGCCGAGAAGGCGGGCGCGGACGGTCTGCTGGCGGTCACGCCGTACTACAGCACGCCCCCGCAGGACGCGGTCGAGGCCCATTTCCTGGAACTCGCCGACGCCTCGGGGCTGCCCGTCGCCCTGTACGACATCCCCGGCCGCACCGGCACCCGCATCGCCCCGGAGACCATGATCCGCCTGGCGGACCATCCGAGGATCGTGGCGGTGAAGGACTGCGCGTACGACCTCCTGGGCACCCAGAAGGTGCTGGCGGAGACGGAGCTGGCGTACTACACGGGCTGCGACGAGTACGTGCTCGCGCTGTACGCGATCGGCGGGTCGGGTTACGTGAGCACGGTCGCGAACGCGGTCCCCCGCCAGGTCCGGGCGATCGTCGACGCGTTCGACGCGGGCGACACCGCCGAGGCGGCCCGGCTCCAGCGGCGCGCCGTCCCGCTCATCGAGCTGATGATGTCCTCGGGCCTGCCCGGCACGGTCACGGCGAAGGCGCTCCTGGGACGGCTCGGCCTGCCCGCCGGCCCGGTCCGCGCACCGCTGCGGCCCGCCGGTCAGGAAGTGACCGACGGGCTGCTGGCAGCGTACGAACGGCTGGTGGCCGTCTGAGACGGGTGGTCAGCGGGTGGCGAAGACCGCGTTCCAGCGACCGGGCGCCCCGTCGTTGCCCTTACGGGCGCCGCTGAGCGCGATCGTCCTGTCGCTGCCGATGGTGACGAGCACGAGGCCGTTGTGGTACTCGTTGCCGCCGCCCTGGATGTCCCAGGCGATGAGCCGCTCGTTGTCGACCCAGGTGAGCAGCTGCTGTCCACGGACCTTGTGGAGCCGCTTGCCGGTGTAGGGGTCGAGGATCTCGGAGGCGGTCGTCTTCGCGCCGCCCGCGAACCCGCCGGCCGCGAGCTTGCCGTCCGGCGAGAGCCGCGCCGCCACCGACCAGGTCAGGTACTTCTCGTTGGCCGGCTTGGCGACCTTGTCGCCCTTGAGGTCGTAGTACTGGTCGTGCGGTTCCATGCTCAACCCGGAGCGGACCAGCTTGCCGTCGCCGCTGAAGGAGAAGTCCTGGCGGGAGTTGACGAAGAGCAGGCCGTCCTCCTTCTCCGGCGCGGCCTCGCTCCACTCGCTCCGGCCGGAGTCGACGTCGACGATGTAGAAGCCGGTCCGGTACGACACGGACTTGGACCAGTTCGGAATGAAGTCGTTCTTCTTTCCGTCGCCGTCGACGTCGTTGCCCGCCTTGGTCAGCGTGTCGGGGTTCTTGCTGTAGGTGGTGGCGACCAGCTTGCCGCCGTCGGACGAGTACTCGACGCTCGCGACGCCCCGGTCGACGGGGATCCAGCGCTCTACCTCGCCGGTGAGCAGGTCGAGGAGTCCGATCCGCCGGGCGGGCAGGTCCTTCTCCAGGACGGCGGCGGTCCGCATGCCGGGAGCGACCGAGACCTGGGACCAGCGGGTGTCCTTGACGTACTTGCCGGTCTCCTGGTCGAGGATCCGGTAGGTGCGTGCCCTGACCGCGGTGTCCTTCGAGGTCTTGACGGTGTCGAAGGTGTACCAGGCGGCCAGCGCCACGTCCCCCGCCGCGATCAGATCCCGCGGCGGCGACTGGTCGGGGTGGGCGATGATGTCGCTCCGGTTCATCTCGGTGGCGAGCCGCACCTCTTCCTTGCCGGAGTCCAGCAGCGGCACGGCCACCGCGACGGCGACCACGGCCGCGGTGGCCGCGGCGACGGTCGCGATCGACCGGTTCCGGCGGCGGCGCCGGGCGGTCAGGACCCGGTCGGCGAAGCCGGGGCCCAGGGGCTGCTGTTCGGCGGCCTGCTCCCGCAGGGAGTCGCGCACCAGTTCGTCGACGTTCACGGACGCACCTCCACGGGCGAGAAGTCACGGGTCGGGGTCTGCTCGGCGGCGGCGGACCCGAGCGCCGCCAGTTCGGGCGCGAGTTCGCGCAGCCGGGCCAGCGAGCGGTGGGTCGTGGACCGGACGGTCCCGACGGTGCACCCGAGGATCCGGGCCACCTCCGCCTCGGGCAGGTCCTCGAAGTAGCGGAGCACGAGGACGGTGCGCTGCCGGGCGGTGAGCCGGGCCAGTGCCCCGCGCATCACCAGCCGCAGCTCCACCCCGGCCGCCCCGTCGGCGGCGCCGCTCTCGGGCGGCTCGGCGACGGTCAGCTCCCGGCGCCGCCACTTCAGCCGCCATCGGCTGACCTGCTGCCGGTAGAGGATCCGCCGTACGTACGCCTCCGGCTCGTCGATGCGCTGCCAGCGCCCGGCGGCCTTGATCAGCGCGTTCTGCAGCAGGTCCTCGCCTGCGTGCCGGTCCCCGCCGCTCAGCAGCACGGCCGTCTTCAGCAGAGCCGACGACCGCCCCGCCACGAATTCCCGGAAACTCTCCTGCCCCGCGGCATCCATCGTCACCTTCTCTTCCCCGGCGGGCCCCGTGTCCCGCCCCTGTGCCCCTAGTGACGCGCGGACCCGCGCCCGGCTATGCCACCCCCGGGGAAGAAAGTCGTGCGGGCGCCGGAGAACGGCGCCGGGGGCGGGGGGGGGGGGGTGTGTTTTTTGGGGAACGAACAGGTGCTCGGGAGAGAGTGGGCGGCACGCCAAAATGCGCCGAACTCTCCCTCCCCCCCCCCTCCATCGCGTTCTTCCGCCCCGCCTCT